>DASVVT010000017.1:0-32876 GCA_036386415.1 Pyrinomonadaceae bacterium | reverse complement strand
TCGTATGAATTAACGATGTAAGAGATGAGAGTAGGGGCAGGGCTTGTCCCTGCCCGCCGGTCGAACAAAAGCGGGCAGGGACAAGCCCTGCCCCTACAATGTTGCTGATGCTGGTAAATTCATCTGCAAACCGCTCTAGATTGCCTGAAGCAGACCAAAGGGGCGCTCTTGCGAGCGGAGCTATGTTGGATAACTGATGATCTGATATTAAAGGAAGGTTGGTAGCGCATACGAGACTCGAACTCGTGATCTCTGCCTTGAGAGGGCAGCGTGTTAACCAACTACACCAATGCGCCCCAAAAACGAAATCAAATTATAGAATCCTCCGTTCACACTTGGCAAGCGGGCTTAAAGCAACTTTATAGCTGAGTGTGAGTGATGAGTGTGGAATGCCTGAGCTTTCGATTTACCCTTCGTCTTAACAATCTATTCGCCCACATGATGAGGACACGCCAAAACCTTTTGACGACGCTTCATGGCATATACGATATTATAGCGGCGGTGAGTTAAAGCACACTTGATCGGCTTTGGTCGGAGAAGTCTGCCAACCATCGATCATCAAGCGGCGGCGAAGGAGAAGAGAATGCAGATTGCGGTGTTGCGGGAAACGCAGGCTGGGGAAGCGCGTGTGGCGCTCGTGCCTGAATCGGTGCGCAAGCTTGTAGCCTTGAAAGTCACGGTCATGGTTGAGAGCGGCGCAGGACTTGAGGCGGGCGCTGCTGATGCCGATTACGAGGGCGCGGGCGCGCAGGTCAGTCAGGATCGGGTGAGCCTGTTGGAATCGGCTGACGTGCTGGTGGCGATCAACCGCCCGCCGCTCGAAGACCTTGCGCGGCTGAAAAAGGGGGCGGTCGTGCTGGGCTTCCTGCGGCCTCTCGACGATCCAGCCGCGCTGCAAGAGATCATCACGCAGGGGCTCACGGCCTTTGCCATGGAGTTGATTCCGCGCACGACGCGGGCACAGGCGATGGATGCCCTCTCTTCTATGGCGACGATTGTCGGCTACAAGGCCGTCATCGTCGCCGCAGAGAGCATCCCGCGCATCTACCCGATGCTGATGACCGCCGCCGGGACTGTCCCTCCGGCGCGCGTCCTGGTGCTCGGCGCTGGCGTCGCAGGACTTCAGGCCATCGCCACCGCGCGACGCCTGGGCGCTGTCGTAGAGGGCTACGACGTGCGCGCCGCCGCAGGCGAGCAGGTGCGATCTCTGGGCGCAACTTTCCTCGAAGTCGATCTCGGCGGCATCCAGACCGAGGACGCAGGAGGCTACGCCGTAGAGCTTAGCGATGAGGCCATGAAGCGTGGGCGCGACCTCATCGCCAAGCATGCACGCCAGGCGGATGTCATCATCACCACCGCTCAGGTGCCGGGCAAGCGTGCCCCTTTGCTGGTGACGGAAGAGGCCGTCGCGGGAATGAAGCGCGGCGCGGTCATAGTTGACCTGGCTGGCCCGACCGGCGGCAACTGTGCTCTGAGTCGCCCGGGTGAGACAGTGAGCCACGACGGCGTTCGGATTATGACGCCTCTCAACCTCGCCGCCACCGTGCCCGTCCACGCGAGCCAGCTCTATTCGCGCAACGTCACAGCGTTTCTGAATCTCTTAATCAAGGACGGGGAATTGAACATAGATATGACGGACGACGTGGTCGGCCCGTCCTGCGTCACGCACAAGGGCGAGTATGTTCATACGCGAGTGGCCGCCGCCCTGGAACAACTGGCGAGCCGTTGAACGATACGTGAGACATTTTGGCCTTGACGGCAATCGAAATTTGAATGGCGCATACGTATAATAAAGCTTATGAAACTGAAAGTTATAGTGCATGAAGCGGAAGAAGGGGGCTACTGGGCTGAAGTTCCATCGATTCCCGGCTGTGCTACTCAGGGCGATACCTTTGAAGAATTGCTACAGAACCTGTATGAGGCCATTGAGGGCTGTCTATCGGTCGAAGTTTCACCTGAACAGATGAGTGGAAAAGACCGCGTGCTGGAAATCGCAATATGAAGTCCGTTTCCGGCAAAGAATTTGCTAAAACCCTGGAGGGGCACGGCTGGTCTTTATTGCGTATCCAGGGCAGCCATCACATCTACGGGAAAGCTGGAAGCGACGTTCGGCTCTCTGTTCTTATTCATGGAAATCAAGCCCTCAAGACAGGATTACTCAGACATTTGATGAAATTGGCAGGCATCGCGGAAGATAGCCTGTGAAATTCAAGCTCTGCCTAAACATTCATTAGATGGAAGCGGATAGACTCATACGGGTCTGCAACTTTGTCACCATTGGCGAGCCGTTGAACGATCCGTCAGGCGCTCGTCTTTCCAACACAATCGCAGAGGAGTCGTGACATGGGTTTAGTAATACTTATATTTTCTGAAACAACCTTTAGTGCCGAAACCCTCATTCCGGCGTTCTACGTCTTCGCTTTGGCGGCCTTTCTTGGTTATCAGGTGATCTCGCGCGTGCCGCCGCTGCTGCATACGCCTTTGATGTCTGCGACCAATGCCATCAGCGGCATCTCGCTCGTCGGGTCAATCGTGACGGCGGGCGCGCAGTACAACACTGTGAGCACGATTCTCGGATTCACAGCCGTGACGTGCGCGACCATCAACGTCGTCGGCGGCTTTATGATTACAGACCGGATGCTCAAGATGTTTAAGAGGAAAGATGCGTTGGTGGTGAAAGATAAAGAGACCGTGGCAAAGGATAAGAAATAATGCTGAAGACTTATTTCATAGAGCTCACCTACCTTGTCGCGTCCGTCCTCTTCATCCTCGGATTGAAGGGCTTGAGCCATCCTGAGACTGCGCGGCGCGGGATGCACCTGGCCGAACTCGGCATGTTCATGGCTATCGTCGGCACGCTACTTCATCAGGAGATCATCAGCTACGAGTGGATCATCGCAGGACTCTTCATCGGCTCAATGATCGGCGGGGCGATGGCCTACTGGGTTCCGATGACGGCGATGCCGCAGCGGACGGCGCTCTCGCACGCCTTCGGCGCGTTCGCTGCCGCCCTGGTCGGAATCTCTGAGTATTACAGGCTCGGCGCTGACCTGGGACGCTTCAAGATGGGCGCTATCGGGTTTGAAGTGATGCTCGGCGCGCTGACGACGACGGGGAGCCTCCTGGCCTTCGCCAAGCTACAGGGGATGGTGCGCGGGACTCCAATGACCTACAAAGGGCAGAACATCTTCAACATGACGCTGCTGGCCGCGACCATAGGGTGCTTTCTCTACCTGCTCATAGTGCCCGGAGCCGCCCCCTTCTTCTACGTGATGGTCGGGCTGGCGTTCGTCTTCGGCGTGCTGCTGGTGCTCCCCATCGGAGCCGCAGACATGCCCGTGGTGATGTCGCTGTTGAACTCTTACGCGGGACTGGCAGCCGCCGCCACCGGCTTCGCGCTCTCAAACAACGTGCTCATCATCGCGGGCACGCTCGACGGCTTCTCAGGCTTCATCCTCTCCATCCTGATGTGCCGTGCGATGAATCGCTCTATGACCAACGTGCTGTTCGGCGCATTCGGCAGCACTACAGAAGTGGCCGCCAGCGACGGCGAGCAGGGGACGATGCGGGAAGTCGGACTCGAAGATGTCGCCGTCCAACTGGCGTACGCCAAGCAGGTGGTCTTCGTCCCCGGTTACGGCATGGCGACGGCGCAGGCACAGCATATCGTGAGGGAACTGGCGAACATACTTGAGCATAAGGGCGTGACGGTTAAGTATGCGATTCATCCCGTGGCGGGTCGCATGCCCGGGCACATGAACGTCCTGCTGGCCGAAGCGAACGTGCCCTATTCATCTCTTTACGAGCTGGAGCAGATCAATCCGGAGTTCCCAGCCACAGATGTCGCCGTCGTCATCGGAGCCAACGATGTCGTCAACCCGGACGCGCGTGATAATCCACAGAGCCCGATTGCCGGGATGCCGATCCTCGAAGTTGACCGCGCGCGCTCCGTCATCGTCTTGAAGCGAGGCAAGGGACGTGGCTTCGCAGGCATCGAGAACCCACTCTTTTTCAAACCCGTGACGGGCATGCTCTACGGCGATGCCAAGGATTCTCTGACGAGATTGGTGCAGGCGGTTCAGCAGGCGTGAAACAGTGTTGCCGCCTCCTGCTGATAGCGGATTCCTCTATGAGCGCGACTTGGTTTGTTCGCACGCCGACGGTGAACTAAATCAAGCAGGCTATCATCAAAGTCCCATCCATGCAGTCGAACCCCAACTTTATAAGAATACATACTGGCAGAGGGTATATGAAAAGATTCGTCATCCTGGTCGTGCTCTTGAGCACGATGATCAGCCCGCTTTCGGGAGTTTATGCGCAGCAGAAAAGCAGTACGGCGGCGGCGACCGCGTCCGGTTCTGCCTCGCGGCAGATCGCAGATCAGATCACGGCGGCGCAGTTGAGAGACTTTCTGACTTTCATCGCTGCGGACGAGATGGAGGGGCGCGACACGCCTTCCAGAGGACTCGATACGGCGGCCAAGTTTATCGCCTTCAACCTGTCGCGCTGGGGGCTGAAGCCCGCGGGTGATAACGGCACCTACTTTCAACGCATCGCGCTTCGTCGCTTCAAGATCGACCCCGCCAGGACGAGCGCCGAGATGGGCGGCCAGCGCTTTGGCTTCGGCAACGATTTTCTCGCCGCGCCGCCTCCCGTACGCGGAGCGCTGCCCATGAGTGCCAGCGGCCAACTCGTCTACGTCGGCAACGGGTGGATGGTCAAGTCGAAGAACATAGACGCTTACCGTGGGATCGAGGTCAAAGATAAGGTGATGGTAGTCTCCGGCAGCGGATTGCCAAAGGGCGTGACGCACGCAGACCTCACGGGCAAGCCCGGTGTGGACTATGCCGACCCTGAGACCTACGCGCAGATGCACGGCGCACGGGGCATTATCATCATCCCAGGATTTCAGAACCTGGCTTTCTGGGATAGCAGACGACGCGCGGCTTCCGAGCGGGGCATCATTGCGGTCGAGAACTTTCAGACTGAAGGCAATGAGCCTCAAGTGCCGACGATCATCGCCTCTCCGGGGATGCTCAACACAATCTTTCGCGGAGAGTCGCAGAGCGCGTCCGGCCTCTTCGATAATGCGGTCGCAGGCCAACCGGGCGCGGCCTTCGATCTCACCGTCAACAAGAAGGCAAGCTTCACCATCAGCGGCGAAGATGACAGGGTCGTGACGCAGAACGTGGTCGCCGTGCTGGAAGGCAGCGACCCCGTGCTCAAGAACGAGTACGTGGCGCTCGGCGCGCACTACGACCACGTCGGGATAGGCGCGGCGGTAAATGGCGACAACATCTATAACGGCGCGGATGATGACGGGTCTGGGACGACGGCGCTGCTCGCGATAGCCGACGCGCTGGCGCACACACGCGCGCGCCCGAAGCGCTCCGTTCTCTTCATCTGGCACTGCGGCGAGGAGAAAGGTCTCTGGGGCTCGCGCTACTTCACGGAGAACCCGACCGTTCCGCTACAGCAAATCGTGGCGCAGCTCAATATCGACATGATCGGGAGAAGTCGAAAAGAGGGCGACACGAATCCGGCCAACGCCGCGCTCTCCGGGCCGAACGAAATCTACGTCATCGGCTCGAAGATGATGAGCACAGAGCTTGGTGAATTGAGCGAGAGGGTCAACCGCTCCTTTCTCAACCTGACGTTCAACTACCGCTACGATGATCCCAACGATAAGGAGCGATTCTTCTTCCGCTCGGATCACTTCAACTACGCGCGCAAAGGCATTCCCATCATCTTCTACTTCGACGGCGTCCATGAGGATTATCACAGGCCGTCGGACTCGATTGAGAAGATCGACTATCAGAAGATGGAGAGGGTCACACGCACCATCTTCATGACGATGTGGGAACTGTCCAACGCCGCAACCCGCCCGCGCGTCGATAAACCGCTGCCTGCGGAAATAAGATGAAGCAGTAGCCAGTAGACAGTAGCCAGTAGCCAGTAGAAAAGAAAGAGGGTGCTTTGTTTTTCTACTGGCTACTGTCTACTGGCTACTGTCTACTGTTTCATCTCCATTCTCCGAAGCGCTCGCGCGCGTATGCGCGGTGTTCGTTGAATCGCTGGCGTGCGAGCAGGATTTGTTCGTGCCGATACTCGAACGCCCAGACGAGGATGACGATCAGCGTGCCGATTGTAATCAGGTAATACTTTACGGGCACTTGCAGCCAGTCGACGCTCGTCAGGGTCAGCGCGGCCAGTTCCAAACCGAGCGCGAACACGCCGACCATCATGGGCGCGCGGAGTCTGCCGAAGAGACTGAAGAGGATGAGTGCGAGCGAGGCGCAGAGCGTCGCGATGTCGCGCCCGGGCGCAGGCACGTCGAGCAGCAGACGAAAGTAGAGGGCATGGAACAGGAGCGGCATGGCGAGCAGCAGGCTGCCCAGCCATAAGAGGATGTCCGTATCGCGGTCGTACTCTTCCCACGCGCGCCGCGCAGACAGGTACGCGATGATGAGCAGCAGCACGGCCAACGGCGAGGTGTAAATCTCTATGTCGGAGACCGGGTCGTAGCCCGCGCGCAGGCATGCGAGCACGAAGCCTACGACCGTGGCCGAGAGCCCAGCGCGAAAGTAGGCGACGCGCGCATGGGCTGTGGATAAAAGGCTGGCGCAGAAAGATGCGAGGGCGATTGCGCCCACAGACACACACGGCGCAAGCAAGAGAGGGTCGCCCGCCTGAAGATGCGGCGCTGCGTGAGCGAGAGCGAGAATAGAAGCGAGCGCCAAGGTCGCTGCGGCTGCAAAGCTTGCGGGCAAGACGACCCAGTTAAGCTGGCGCGCACGCGCCCCCGCCGCGAAGAAGATCGGGAAGAGGACGAGCGCAAGCAAGAGCGCGAACCACTGTGTATCTATCCGCAAAGCGATGAGGAGCGTAATGAATAACGCGCCCAGGTGCGCCGTCACAAGATGCGTGTGACGCACAAGGTGGCTGCGCGCTGCGCGCTCGAACCAGTAGAGCAGCGCCAGCCCGATCACGAACGCAGCGCCAAAGCCCTGGTAATCAGTGCCAGAGATTGCTACTACAAACCACATCAGCGCACAGATCAGCACGGCGCTGTCCATCACAAAGCGGACGACACGTCCGAGCGAGCGCGCGCCCGCGACATTCGCTTCGCCATCTTCATGGAGGAGACCGGGGACGAAGCTGCGCAGCAGAAAGGCCGCACAGATGACGCCCGCCGCAACCGGCCAGGCGCTCGGCCACAGCCCAGCCATCTTTAATGAATCCAATCCGGCTGCCGCCAAGATGAGCGCGGCGAGAGAAAGAAGCGTCGCGCCGAAAGCGGAACTCTCACGTCGGCTGCGCAGCGTGCCGTAAAGAATAGCGGCTGCGAGCGCGCAGAACATGGACGGGCGCGAGGCCGCGATTGTCCGGTCATGCAGAAGCAGCGCCAGGATGCTCGCATACAGGAGAAGAATGACGAACTCTGCGTCGGCTATCCTCAAGAAGGGCGCTGTCAGTTGCGCCTCGCTCAATCTACGGCGTGCAAACTGCGCGCAAGCATAAAGCGCAAAGGGCAAAGCCGCGCATGCTGCGACATACAAAACCTCGGAGCGTAGGGGAAGGGTAGCCAGTAAGGTCAGGTATGCCAGCGATGCAAAGATAGCTGAAGCGTGCGCGAGAGTAGCCTGCGCCAATATCTCCGAGAAGCGCGGCGTGCTGAGAAGCGCGAAGGAGAGGGACAGGCAGGCCAGCGCCGCGCTCAAGGTCAGCGTGTAAGAGCCAGTCGTCAGCAGGATGCTGAAGGAGGCGACCGCGAGCGCAAGGCTCATGACTACGCCCGCCAGATGAAATGCCATCCCCGCTTCCGCCTCTCGCGCGCGGCGCGCGGCGATGGCGACGACGAGCGTACAGCCTGCGAGCGCGAGTAGATGCACCGAGCCCGGCAGGCGAAAACCGTCGAGCGTCAGCAGCGCTGTCCAGAAGAGCGCGAGCGTGCTGAGCGTGTAGAAAAGAACGCGCAGGTCTGTATAGATGTAGCGCCCCGTGAACCAGCAGATATAAGCGGCAGCCGCATAGAGCAGGATGCCGACGCTCGCGTCATAATCACTGGCGCGCAGGCGAAATATTCCGTCGTAAAGAGAGGGCGACGGCCACAGGCGCAGCGGCATGTAGAGAAGCGCGCTGAGCGCACAGCCCGCGAGCGCCACACGCACGAGCGGCGGCCCCCACAAATCGTAACTGAGACGCGAGTGAGAGGGCGTATCGGCTACGCTCTCTCGTTCCTCTTCGTCGCCACCCGCAGGCTCGAACCCATCTTTGCGACTCTCTCTAAAGATCGGAAACAGGCGCGAGAGGTGAAGAAAAACGAAGGAAGCGCCCATCAGCGTCAGGGCATAAAGGCCGAATGCTTCGGGAGTGGTGCGGTAAACGAGCGCCCAGGCGGTACTGATCGTCGCGATGCAGGCGAGGTAAACGTAGAGACGCTCGCGCAAGAGCGCCGCCGTGTGCGCGTAGAGCATAGCGCACAACGCGCAGACGACCCACGCGCGCCCGTTGTTTGAGATCAGGCCGGAGCGCACCAGGAACCAGAAGTTGATGGGAACGAGAACAGAGCCGATGAGCGTCAGGGCTCGACCTGTCAACTTCTGTCGCGTCCGTAAGATGAGATACCAGCCCGTGACTGTGACGGAGAGCGTGCCCAGCGCGAGCAGCGAAGCCTGCACCACAGGCTCGCGCAGCTTGAGATAGAGTATGTCTTTCAGCCAGATGACGACGCCGACCACGAGCATGGAAGCCCCTATGAAGGAGAGGAGACGTATGATGTAGGGGTCGGATAAAGTCTCTATCAGCGTGCGGCGCGGCGTTGGCTCAAAGAGGTCGCTCGATGGTCTTGGTGGCGGCTGCTTTGACGGCGATGGCGAGGTGGAAAGAAATTGAGAGAAGGCCGCCGCGACAGAGTAATCGGGTGTCGCCCCTTCGGATGCGCCCGCGTGCGGAGCCGGTTCGGTCGCCTGTGTGTAGGGAGTCGATCCGGCTGCCGACGTTGCGCCCGCTTCAGGCTCGCGAGCGGGGCTTGAAAGGGGCGCAGAGCCTGGCCTCTTTTCCCCGTCAGATTCAATGACGCCGCGCAGCTCCTCGCGGCGACGCTCGTATCTTTGACGTAGCCGCTTGACCTGTTCGCCGCCGATGATGCCCTGCGCTTCCCATCGCGCCAGCTCAGACAACAAATAGGTGACGCCTCGCCACTCTTCTTCAGGCATCTCGTCTGCCCGCGCGCCGCAGTATGGACAGAAGGCGGAGCCGGGCCGCAATAAAGTGTGACAGATTTGGCACTCGGAGCGATCAGGCGTCTGAGGAGAGAATTGCATAATTTCGTTTCGCTTCACTCAACTCAGGTTTCGAGTTTCGAGTTACGAGTTTCGAGTTGCGAGTTAAGAACAGGTCTTTCTTTTAACTCGCAACCCGAAACTCGTAACTCGAAACTTCTTATTGAACGCGCCTCGCAGCCGTCAATCGGCGATAAGCCTCCGGGCGGCTGAGACCCAGCTCGCGCGCGGCCCTCTTCAATGCAGCGCGCGGATCAAGCCCCTCATTTTCCAGCGCGGCCACGCGCGTCGCAACGTCTGTCGTGGAACTCTTCAAAGTGTCACAGCCTTCGATCACGTCCCGGTCTATGACCAACACAATCTCGCCGCGCGCCGCATCTTCGGCGGCAAAGCGCTCGGCCAGCTCGCTCAAACGCCCGCGCACCACCTCTTCGTGAAGCTTGGTCAGCTCGCGCGCCACCACAGCCTCGCGCTCGCCTAATATTTCACGCGCATCAGCGAGGGCTGCCCCCAACCGATGCGGCGCTTCGTAAAAAATCAGCGTGGAGGGGAATGCGCGCACATCTTCAAGCCGCGTGCGGCGCGCTTGAGTGCGTGCGGGAAGAAACCCGCCGAAGAAAAACTGATCTGTCGGGAGACCTGAAGCGATGAGCGCGGCAATGAGCGCCGTCGCGCCCGGCACAGGCACGACGCGTATGTTGCGCGCCGTAGTCGCCAGATTGACGAGACGGTAGCCGGGGTCGTTGATGCCGGGTGTGCCCGCGTCCGAGACGACGGCGATGCTCGCTCCTTCGAGCAGCATCTCGTAGAGTGAGCGCGCGCGCGCCTGCTCGTTATGCTCGTGATAGCTGAGCATCTTTGTTTTGATGCCGTAATGGCTCAGGAGCAGGCCTGTGCGTCGCGTGTCTTCGCAGGCGATCACATCCACCTCTGCGAGCACGCGTAGCGCGCGTTGCGTGATGTCTTCTAGATTACCGATGGGCGTCGCCACCAGATAGAGCGTGCCTGCCATAGCTATATTTTGGCATCAAGCCGCTCAAAAGGCGAATGAGAGGAAGTAGACAGTAGACAGTAGTCAGTAGCCAGTAGAAAAGAAAATCAGGGCTGTTGCTTTCTTTTCTACTGGCTACTGGCTACTGGCTACTGTCTACTGTTTTTAGAATGGTGACTGTCCCCAGGTGATGTACTGGTTAGTACTCGCCCCGGGATAGTTGCTGCTGCTGCGGCGATAGTAGCCTTCGTTGCGGCGATTGGTGTCGTCATCGCGCCGGTAGTAGCCTTGATCGAAGTCGGTCATGCGGAAGCCGTAAACGTCTGCGATGATGCCGAGGTCCTGGCGTATCTGTGTCCAATCCGACTGGGCACGCCCTAACCGACTGCGTGACATGAAACGGTCTAGATGCGCCCCCAACTGCAACAACTTGCGCGCCTCGTTTGCGCTGTGGTTGAAATTGCGCGCGTCGCCGAGCTTGTCTTTCAAGTCTGATGCCGCCTCGCGAAACTTCCGTGCCTCTTCGTTGACGTGATCCTCGAGCGGGTCACCGTCATGGCGACTCTGATCGAGCCCTCTGTCGAGATGCCTCTCAAACTCTTTGCTTCGCTCCTTGACGCGGCGCACGCTGTCGCGCAGGCGTTCACGGTTGTAACGATCAGAGGCGTCGTAGCGATGATCACCATCAAGACCTCTGTGATGCGCTTTGTCATGTCCATAATCCCACGGATCGTAGTTGCTTTGCGCCGACGCCAGCAGGGGTAAGCATAAGGCAATCAGAGCAGCGGCGATGACGGTCGGGATAGTTCTACGTCTGTAGGCCATTGGCTTAATCTCCTCGCAAGATTTTTTTGGAAGCGGGCGGCTGCGGGGTTTCACCCTGGGAATTGCTGGCAGCCGTTCCTCTCTTCAAACGCTTCATCTCGAGGGGCAATGTTTGAGATGCCGCGCAAGTTCTGTTGCGCCTCATGGCAAGCTTTGTGCCGCGAGAAGGTTCAAGGTAAGTGAGAGATGATCTAGAGTCGTAAAAGACTTGAATAGCGCGGAAGTAGCCGTCGCGAGCAGCTTCGATCTGATAACCTGATCTTTGATGAGTGCCGTGCTAAAAGGTATACGCCGTATCGCATATCGTCGGCAGAGCTTTCCGTGTGCGGTTGAAGTGCAAGCGCGCCGGTTCTTTTCAAGCTGACGCGAAAAAGCAAAAGCCTCGCTCACTCTTGCAAGAAGAGTGAGCGAGGCTTTCATTATCGAGTTGGTCTAAATAAAGGGGTTCCCGTTACCAGGGGATGCGCCTCAAGATATCTCCAACCCTCTGCGCGTTGCGGTTGCGGCGGTACGGATCGTTGCGGCGATAGTAATCGTCGTCGCCACCATAGTAGCCGCCGTTGCGATAACCGTAAGCGTCGGCGATGACGTTCAGTTCCCTGCGAATCTGCATCCAATCCGATCTCAATCGACCATCGTAGAAGTGGTGCTGGACGGCGCGACCCACGCGTTCACCAAGATGAAGCACCCTTTGCGCTTCATCTGCACTGCGATACAGATCACGCCTATCATCAAAGCGATTGTCAAGCTCTCTTGCGGCTCTGTGGAAATCCTGGGCTATGTCATTAAGCCGATCCTCGTGGCGCGAGCCATCCTCGTGGCTGTGGTCGAGAGCGCGATCAATATCCCTCTGGAAACGGCCACTCAAATCCCTAAGTCGGCGTATGCTATCGCGCAGGTAGCGATTGTCATATCGACCGTAGCGGTCGTCGCGGCGGTAATCTCTGTCGCGATGGTAATCTCTGTTTCGTCCATATGGATCGTAGCCTCCCTGCGCTGCTGCCAGCGAGGGCAGGCTGAGTGCCAGGAGTGCGGTCGCGATGACGGTCAGAAGAATTGTACGTCTGTTTCTCATCTCTTTTGATCTCCTCATAAGAAAACTTTTTTTGAGGCGACCGCGCGTCCGATTCATCGAAGGTGTCGGCAAGTCCGGTCTGCCATTTTCAACCTCTCATCCATTAACTGCTTCCGCGATGAGAAGTATCTAATGACCAAGCCTTGGCAAGCCCCATGCCGCGCGGCAAAAAATAGATGAAAAGGGCTTTTGCGGGCAGTTAAAAGTTGAACACTCGCAGGTTTTACTCTGGGGCTGTCTGGTTTATGAACGCAGGTGGTGTCCGCCTTCGTGCGAAAACGTGCATGGTGTATCGCATATCGTGAGGCTCTAGCCCTCAGGCCCGAGCCCTCACTTATCCTGGCCTTCGCCTAGAAATCGCTCGACGTGACGACGCACTCTCTCCTCCCGAAACTGCGATCTCGCTCCGGTTTTTTCGAGCACGAACCACTGCGGCGCATCTGCGGGCTGCGAGCGTATGAGCAGGAGTTCTTCGTCTGCCGAGGGAATTCCGAAGTGGCGTACGCGACCGCTGGCGAGACCCCCGCCGCGCATGAAGCCATCGACGGGAGCGCGCGGCCAGCCCGCTTCGATCATCAATGCGCGCACGCCCTGGCGAAATGTGAGGAGCGTACCGACCATCGTCGTACTGCCCACGCGGAATCTGTGCGCATCGGCGCGCGTGAGCTGGACGCTCGCCCCTGTGCGATTAGCCGAGCCCGCGAAATCCGTGAAGGCGTTGAAGAGCCAGTCCACAGCGGCCTTACGCGCCAGATCGTTCGAGGCGCGCAAACTGAGATACTCAGCTATGTCACCACGTCCGGCTGCGCGCGCACGGTTCTCTGCCTCCGCCAGTGCCCGCGCCCACTCTTCTTCGAGCTCACTCACCCCTCACACCTCAAAAAGCTGTCCGTAGTCAGTTGTCCGTGGTCAGTTGTTTCGCTTTGACTACTTGATCCCTGATGATTCAACCTGTCGGCTCACTCGGCCAACAACGGATAACTGACTACGGACAACTGACCAACATTGATGTTATCATGCCTGCTCGATTGGCCGTCAATGCGCTCTCATGTATAAAGCTTAAGAGATGAGAATTCTGATCGCGACGGCGCAGGTGCCATTCATACGCGGCGGGGCCGAGGCTCATGCGGAAGGATTGCGCGATGCGCTCAGGGCAGAGGGGCATGAGGCCGAGATCATCTGGATACCTTTTAAATGGTATCCGCCGGACAAGATTCTGGATCACATGCTGGCCTGCCGCCTATTGGATGTGACGGAGGCCGCAGGGCTTCGGGTCGATCTCCTCATCGGCTTGAAGTTTCCGGCTTATCTTATTCCGCATCCCAACAAAGTCCTCTGGATTCTGCACCAGTACCGCACGGCTTACGAGTTGTGGGATCATGCCTTAAGCGACCTGATCCACTGGCCCAATGGCGCGGAGATACGCGACGCCATACGCCAGGCCGACCGCCAGATTCTCCCTGAAGCGAAAAGCATCTTTGCCAATTCGGGCAACGTCGCCCGGCGGCTCAAAGATTTTTGTGGGATTGAAGCCGTCCCGCTCTATCATCCGCCGCCGCACGCCTCCACTTTCTACTGCGCAGCAGAGGCGCGCGAGTACCTGTTCTTCCCCAGCCGCCTGAACCGGCTCAAGCGTCAGTCCCTGGTACTGGAAGCGCTGGCGAGAACCCGCGCGGCGGTTCGCGTGAGCTTTGCCGGAGCACCCGCCGAGCCCGATTACGCAGAAGAGCTGCAAGCGCTCGCCCGGAAACTAAAAGTACATGAGCGCGTAGAGTGGCTGGGTGAAGTGACGGAAGAGGAGAAGCGCCGCCTCTACGCTCATGCGCTCGGCGTCATCTACACGCCGTTGGATGAAGACTACGGTTATGTGACGCTCGAAGCCATGCTCTCATCCAAGGCTCTCATCACTTGCGCGGATTCCGGCGGCCCGCTGGAGTTCGTGCGCGACGAAGAGACGGGACTCGTCAGTGAGCCGACACTTGAAGCTCTCGCCGCAGCGATGGACAAACTGTGGGCTCATCCCAGACAGGCCAAAGCCTGGGGCGAGCGCGGGAAAGCGCTCTATGAGAGGCTGGACATCACTTGGCCTCATGTGGTTCGAAGGCTGCTGTCATGAAGCTGAACTGGTTCTCTCCGCTGCCGCCAGCGAGCACGGACATCGCTCATTACACGACGAGGGTGCTCGCCGCCCTGCGTCGTCACGCCGAAGTGACGCTCTGGACAGACCAGGATAAATGGGACAGCCGCCTCAACGAGCACGCAGAGGTGCGCCGCTACAAGCTCAGGCGAATGCGCTGGGCGGAGCTTAATCGCGGCGACATGAGCATCTATCACATAGGGAACAACCCGCTCTTTCACGGCTCGATCTGGCAAGTCAGTCAGCGTCATCCGGGCCTCGTCGTCCTGCACGACCAACGCCTTCATCACTTTTTCGCCGGTCTCTATCGCGACCGCTGGCGAGACACGGCAGCCTATCTGGCGCAGATGGAGTTTTACTACGGCGAGGCTGGCCGGAGCGACGCTGCCCTGTGGGCTAGCAATCAAGGGCTGAAGATAGATGAGATGGCGGAGCGTTATCCGCTCACCCTGCTCGCGCTGGAAAATGCGCTCGGCGTGCTGGTTCACACAGAAGAGGCTTTCCATCAACTCACAGGCGTGAGCCAGCGGCCTATGGCCTACGCGCCGCTTCCTTTTGCCGCCGCGCTTGATCGCAAGCCAGGCCAGCCGCCCGCGCGTGATAAACCCGGCGGTCAGCCTTACCGTCTCATCGTCTTCGGCTACATCAGCAACAATCGCAGACTGGATGCTCTGCTCAAAGCGCTGGCTGATTTGCCGGAACGAGACGGCTTTCGATTGGATGTCTACGGGCAGATCAGTGATGAAAGGGAAGTGCGCGCGTTAGTTCACGGCCTGGGGCTGAAGAATCTGGTGCGGCTTCATGGCTTTGTGCCGGAGACGGAGCTGGATGCGGCGCTCGGAGCGGCGCACCTGGCTATCAACCTACGCTATCCGACGATGGGCGAAGCTTCCGGCAGCCAGCTACGCATCTGGTCGCACGCGCTGCCGAGCCTCGTCACAGAAGTCGGATGGTATGCGACGCTTCCTGCGAACACTGTGGCGCGCGTCCGGCCTGCGCATGAGATCGAAGACATACAGGCGCATCTGCGCGCCTTTCTCTCCGAGCCGACGCGCTTTCTGCGTATGGGTGAGGAGGGATACCGTCTGCTCGAAGAGCAACACGCGCCGGAAATCTATGCCCGCTCGCTCATGAATCTCGTCGCCAGGGCCGAGCAGTACCGCAACTACTCTGCGTCCGAGAGGCTGGCGCACAAGGCCATCAGAGAGGTGAGCGCCTGGACAGGAGGCGCGAAGGCGCGCGAGACGCTTCAAGTTCTGGCGAGAAAAAATTCATTGATCTACGGAAAGACTAAGGAGGAGAGGCATCTGCCCTGGCTCAGGGACTCAGCTCTCTTCAAACGCGCTATGCGGTCGGCGACCCTCCAACGCTTCGTACGAGCGCTCGGTGATTACTAAGAACGTCAACCGTCAAATCGACGAACTACTTTTCTCCATTTACGATTCACGATTGACCTTCTTCCTTTGTGGTAAGTTCTCTTATGCGCGTAGGGATTGATGGCATTCCTCTGAGGTATCTGAAGACTGGGGTCGGGCATTACACTTTTGAAGTGGCGCGCGCGCTCGCGCTTGATTCGCCGTCGGATGAATTCGAGCTGATCTCGCCGTATCCCTTTATCTCGCAGCCGGGTGATGAGTGTGAGCCGCGATGGCCTTCGAATCTGAGCGCCGTCCACGTCAAGGCAAATTTGTTGCAGCGGCGCTGGTGGGCGATAGGGCTGCCGCGATACATCAAGCGACACCCGCTCGCGCTCTACCACGGCACGAATTTCGAAGTGCCGCTGTGGAAGGGTTGTGCGACCCTGCTGACAATCCACGACCTCTCTGTGCTCCTCTACCCGGAGGCGCATGAAAAGCGTTTTGTGCGCCGCTCCCGCCTCCTGCTGCCGCTGATGGCGCGCACGGCGACGATGATCCTGACGCCCTCCGAGAGCGTGCGGCGCGAAGTCTGCGAATACCTGAAGGTCACGACGGCAAAGGTTGTCGCCGTTCCGGAAGCCGCGCGCAGCATCTTTCGTCCGCTGACCTCACAGGAGACGGAAGCGACGCGAAAGCGGTTTGGCGTCGAAGACGGATTCCTGCTCTATGTCGGGACCATCGAGCCGCGTAAAAATTTGCTCACGCTCGTGCGCGCTCTCAATCATGTCCTGTGCACCACGCCTTTGCGCCCGCAACTGGTGATCGCCGGAAAGAAGGGGTGGCTCACGGATGATCTATACGCTTATCTCAAGGAGTCGCGTGCGGCTGAGCGCATACTCTTCACGGGCTATGTGACGGACGAAGAGCTTTGCGCGCTCTATTCGTCGTGCCGCGCTTTCGTCTATCCTTCGTTGTATGAAGGATTCGGATTGCCGCCGCTGGAAGCGATGGCGTGCGGCGCGCCGGTCATTGCGAGTGAGATTCCAAGCATCAAAGAGACGGTCGGAGACGCCGCGCGGCTGGTTGATCCGAAAGATGTTGACGCGCTCGCTCAGAGCATCGTCCGGCTGCTTGAAGATGATGGTGAGCGGCAGCATCTCTCATCGGCAGGACTAAGACGCGCGGCACAGTTTTCATGGGAGCGCACCGCGCGCTCGATTCGAGAGGTTTACGAGGAAGCGATACAAAGGCATGCCAGGATCGCTTAGAGCGCTTTGAAAATGAACGTGCGGACGATCCACGAATAGACACGAAGCAACACGAAAGAGCGTCTCTGTTAGTGTCGTTTCGTGTTACTTCGTGGATCGTCCGCACGCCTTCTTTTATCATGCTTGCCCGGTATTATTGCGCGAAACCGCCTGTTGCTTCCTACTTCTCGCTGTACTCTGTCAGCAGGACGGCAATCGCATCTATCACCTCCGTACTGCTGTCCTTGATCGTCTCGTCGTTGCAAATAATAGAGAAGGCGACGGGCTCGTTATCGGCGGTCGTCGCGTAGCCGGAGAGGGAATTCGTGTAAGTGAGCGTGCCGGTTTTGGCGAGGATACGCCCGGACACACGGTTCAGGCGCGAGCGCAACGTGCCGTCGCGGCCAGCGATGGGCAGCGAATCGCGGAAGATGTTGGCCGAAGGCGTCTTCGCGATGGCAGCCAGCAGGCGCGCCGTCGCGTCCGGCGTGATGCGGTCAAGGCGCGAGAGACCTGAGCCGTCGTGAAGCGCGAGCGTGGCGACGTGTATGCCCGCGCGCTCAAGCCAGAGGCGGACGAGCGCCGTGCCAGCCTGATCGTCGCCGCGCATGCGCATCGTGGCGGGGTTGGGGTCGGGAGCGAGCGAGCCGCGCTCCTTGCCGAGCGTGCGGAGGATCAATTCGGCGTTGAGATTCAGGCTCTCCTTGTTCGTCGGGCGAACGATCTCGCCGAGCGTGCGGCTGTTGATCGAAGCCAGCTCGACGCCACTGGATGAGGCCGTCTGATCGTCTGCGCGAGAGCGCGCATCAATCAGACGCGCTTCACCGTCCACCGTGATGCCGCGCTCCCTGAGCGCATCGCGAAACAGGTCTGCCGCCCACAGCGCAGGCTTATGGACGGAGAGGCGCACGCTGTAGCTTCTGCCGCCAGCCCCGAAATCACCCCACACACGCACGTCATTGTCGGAGAGCCCGCGCGTCACGCCGATGGTCAACGGCGCACCGGGCGAGGCCGTTCGCGTGTCGTTGATGACGTGAAAGTAGTCTCCGGCGGTATCTACGCGGACGGCCACCGGCTCGTCCGTCTTTTTTGCGGACGTGATGGTCAGCGTCGTCTCGTTGCTGTTGACTGTGAGCGCGCTCACCTCCGCGCCGAAGTACCACTGAACGTCGTTCCACAGCCAGCCGTCACCGAGGGGCTCGCCGCGAAAATAGCTCTCGTCGCCGACGACGTTCCCTCGCACGCGCCGCACGCCGCGCTTGTAAAGCTCGTCTGCAAGCTGTGCCAGGTGGTTGGGCGCTCCTCCACGCTCCGCGCGCGCCTTGAGATCTGGCGCGCCCCGTCCATAGAGAATGATGTCGCCCGTGATCGTCCCCTCGCGGTCAGGCTCTCTCTCAGCATAGACGGACGTGCGCCAGCGATAGTCCGCGCCGAGCATGTCGAGCGCGACCGCCGTCGTATAAACTTTCATGTTCGAGGCGGGCGTGAACGTCTTGTCGGCATCGCGCGCATAGATGACGCGCCCGTCGCGCAGGGAGACGACCGCGACGCCCCAGCGTGCGAAAGCGAATTCGCTATCGGCTATAGCCCGCTCTATGTTGCGGCCAAGATCGGAAGCCGCGCCCGCGTCTGAGACCGCCGCAGGTGTCTGAGGCTGTTTCGGCTCTGGTGTCTCGCGCGGCTGCTGCTGCTGCTGCGCTTTCCTGTCACGTTCTCGCGGTCGCTCCTTTTGGGCGCGCTCTCGTTTCTGCGCAGCCTTTCGCGCACGCTGTCCTTCGAGCGCGCTGGATGCCGCGAACGTGAAGACGAACAGTAAGGAGACGCAGAAGCTCAGGATTAAAACGCGCTGCGTGCTTCGGTTTTTGTTTCTCATTTTGTCTGTCAACGGATGAAACCGAGGAGAGGCTTCTATCTCTTGCGGGGGACTTATGACGGTTAGCGATTCAGACTACTTGACACTTGATTGCAATACACAACTCGCCCGCTCAACTGGCGAATAGCGAAGCCGTGCGACCACTGGCTAACAGCTCGCGCGCCGCACCGTAAACTTCATCTGCGGTCATCTCGTCGATGGTGCGGCCCTCCATGATGCGGTGGTGCTCGCCCAGCGGGATATAGCCTCTGGGAGCGCGCCGGTCGAGCAGCACGACCGTGGATGTGCCGACGGCTGCCGCGACGTGCATCGGGCCTGTATCGTTCGCAATAAAGACGGCGAGCCGGGCCAGCGCCGAGGCAAGCTGCGGGATCGTGAGCCGGTCGAAGATCAACGCCTCGCGCGGGAACGTACGCCGTATCTCTGCCGCGAGTGAGCGTTCTTCAGGCCCCAACAGGACGACGATGCGCACGCCGTCGTTGCGCACAAACATGTCTGCCAGCTCACTGAAGCGCTCCACAGACCAGCGACGCTCAGGATGCCCCGCGCCCGGAAAGATTCCGACGAGCGGTGCGCCCATGTGCGCACGCTCTTTCTTCAGCATCTTCTCTATGGCCGCATCATCTTCGGCGCGCGTGCGCAGTCTTGGGATGCGCGGCGCATCCTTAATGCCAAGTGGGTTGAGGACATCCAGGTAGCGATCAACCGCATGTTTGTTACGGTCTTCAACGGGAGGGCGCGCGTGGAAGCTACTGAGAAAATCGAGCGAGCGACCGGGACGCCGCGCGTAGAGGCGCGTGGGCGCGCCCGATAGAAAGCCGAGCAGGTTCGTCTCCGACAGGCTATGAAGGTCGATCACGAAATCGAACTGCGTGCTCCTGACATCTTTCACCAGCCGTATGATACGCAGGATCGACCACGGCACAGCACCGTCGCGCAAGCCGACGCGATCAACCACGAGCGTCGCATCAGCATAACCCGAAAGCTCTACCACAGCCGCGCTCGCCGCCCCGGCGGCCACAGTGATACGCGCCTGCGGAAACTTCTCACGAATCGCGCGCAGCGCAGGTAAACTGAGCACCACATCGCCCAGTTGGCCGAAATCTATCACGAGAATGTTGCGCGGACTGAAGCTCACAATTTATAACTGACATCGCGCAGACGAGATGTCAAGTCAGCAAACAATAGTAGACGGTAGACAGTAGTCAGTAGCCAGTAGAAAAGCTTTCGCTATCTAATCGTCATGGTGTCAGCAACAGCGCGCGTTGCGCGGAGCGCCTACTGGCTACTGTCTACTGACTACTGTCTACTGTTCTCCCCCTACTTCCACGCGCCGATTGTTTTAAGGAAGTCGGTCAGCTTGGCTTTGTCGAGAAGGGCTTCGGTCGCCGCGTGGTCTATGTGGGGCGCGATTGGCTCCGGTCTTTCGGCGAGGGCGTAGGCTGTGACGGCGACGATGGCCGAGCCGCTGACCAGATTGTGTGCGTCGATCTTATCGACCGTGTCGCTCGTCTTATGGTGGACGGCCTCGTAAGTTTCCATGCGCACCCAGAGGTCAAGAGCGGGGATGCCCTGGAGCATGAAGGGGCCGTGATCCGTATCGTAGGAGAGGCTCTGCGAGATACCTTCCCCGCTCAGACCCGCGAGCAGGGAATGGGTGACTGGCTTCAAGGCTTCGGCGAGATCGCTGCGCCCCTGGACTTTCCAGCCGCGTGGATGACCCGCGCCGTTGTCCGTGTTGAGCACGGCGACGCAACTGTCAAGCTCTGCGGCGTGCGCCTTGACGTAAGCGGTAGAGCCGAGCAGTCCCTGTTCCTCGCCGCCCCACAGCGCGAACCTGATGGAGCGACGCGGCGCGCGCCCGAGCGCTGCAATCGCACGCGCCGCTTCAAAGACCATCGCGCAGCCCGTGCCGTTGTCCTGCGCCCCTGTGCCGTAGTCCCATGAATCCAGATGCGCGCCGATGATGATCCATTCATCCGGCTTCTCGCGCCCGCGAATCTCTGCAATGACGTTGTTGACCTCGACGGGGCCTGTGTTCTTGTTGGTGAATTGAAACTCGACCGAGACCTTCCCTTTCTCGGCCAGACGCATAATCAGCTTGGCATCTTCCGAGCCCACCTGCGCCACAGGCAGCGCGCTCGTCTCAGCGCTAAAGGTGAGGCCGAAGGCGTTGAGCACGTTGTTCGAATCAAAGTCTGTCATCATGATGGCCTGCGCGCCAGCCTCTTTGATGAGCGGGACGGCGTGCATGAGACGCGCGAATCCGGCCAGACCATCCGAGAAGACAGCCCCCGTATTGATCATCACGACGTGCCCCTTGATCTGCTCTCCCTGCTCCTTGATCTTCTCCGGCGTCAATGCGCCAAGGAGCATCACTTCGCCGCGAACGCCGCCCGGCGGGGTTGAAGGAGACCACCCGAGCGATTCTATGTGAAGCGGACGATCCAGGGGTGCGATCATGCGTGCGCGCGCCCAGCCGCGATCCCACCCGTTCGGAATCTTGAAAGCTTCGAGCCGTACATCCTTGATCCCGGCGGCGCGAAACCTGGCCGCAGCCCATTCAGCCGAGCGCTGGTAGGCCGAAGTCCCCGTCAATCGTCCTCCAAAAGTATCCGATAGCTCCGTCACAAAGTTCATCGCCTGCCCGTTCACCAGTATCGAACCGGTGATGCGCTCCGCCGCGCTCTGTAAATTGACCTCCGGCTGCTGTGCCGTGGCCGCCTGAAGCATGAGGGCGAGCAGTAGTGTCAGGATGACAAGCGTACGTTTAAGATGGTTCATGCGCTCAAAGACTCCTTCGAGTTAAATGAGATTGATGAAAATGAAGCGTCCCCCGCACTCGCTCTTAATCAGGAATGATTATTTGAGGAGACTATGACAATCCATCGCAGCCCCTTTGCAATGGAACGCGACCGAGATGGCTGAGGGGCGGCGTGAATGAACGATGGCTCACTGTCCACTCACGCCTCCCGGTGCTTCCCAGTACGGTCTGTCATTGCCATACGAGCAAAGGCCGCTTCGGGTTTCAATAGTGATTGGACGAGCCGCAAGAGGGGGTAGCTTATCGAATCACATCTGTAGTTAATTCTTAATTATGTCTCTCTGAGGTCGCGCCCGGTCATCTCGGCTGGCTGCTCGATGTCGAGCAGACCGAGGATCGTCGGTGCAACGTCTTCGAGCGCCGCGCCGTCACGCAGCTTCAACCCGCGCGAGGCTTCGTCGATGAGGTGAAAGGGGACTGGGTTGGTCGTGTGGGCTGTGTGCGGCTGGCCGGTCGTGTGGTCGATCATCTGTTCGCAGTTGCCGTGATCGGCGGTGATGAGCGTCAGCCCGCGCGCCGTCCTGATGCCCTTGGTGATCCATCCCAGGCAGGTGTCTACGTACTGCACGGCCTCTATGGTCTTGTCCAGCTTGCCCGTGTGGCCGACCATGTCAGGGTTGGCGAAGTTGATGATGAAGACATCCGTCTCGCCTTCTTCGATGGCGCGCAGAATCTTATCCGTCACCTTGAAGGCAGCCATTTCGGGTTCGAGATCATAGGTCGCCACTTTGGGTGAGGGGACGAGCAGACGCCGCTCGCAAGCGAACGCTTTCTCGATGCCGCCGTTGAAAAAGTATGTGACGTGCGCGTACTTCTCCGTTTCGGCGAGACGGAAATTACGCACGCCGACGCGTCCGAAGACTTCTGCCAGCACATTGCGATGTTCCTTCGGAGGGAACGCGACCGGAAGATCGAACGTGGCATCGTACTGCGTGAAGCAGACGACATCCACGCGTGGGCGCTGCGGCGTGGGAAATCCGCCGAAGCCGGGCTCGGTCAGTGCACGCGTAATCTGGCGCGCTCGATCCGGGCGAAAGTTGAAGAAGATAACGGCGTCCTCTGCTTCGATGGTCGCCGTGGGCTCGCTGCCTTCGCGCTCGATGACGATGGGCTCGACAAACTCGTCCGTCAGACCGCGCTCATAAGATTGCTTGATCGCTTCGACAGGGTCAATCGCGCGCTCGCCCGACGCATTGACGAGCAGGTTGTAGGCGCGTTCGGTTCTCTCCCAGCGCTTGTCTCGATCCATCGCGTAGTAGCGCCCGATGACGGAGGCGATACGCCCGCAGCCGATCACGCCCATCTGCGTCTGCAAGGCTTCGACGTAGCCGTAAGCGGACATCGGCGGCGTGTCGCGCCCATCCAGAAAACAGTGAACGTAGACGCGCTGAAGCCCGCGCTGCTTCGCCATACGCAGGAGCGCGTAGAGGTGTTGCTGCGACGAGTGAACCTGGCCGTCCGAGACGAGCCCCATCAGATGAAGTGGGCGACCGCGCTCCTTCACCTCATCCATAGCCTTGACCAGTGCTTCGTTCTGATAAAACTCGCCCGTCTCAATCGCATAGTCGATGCGCGAGACGTCCATGCGAATGACGCGCCCCGATCCCATATTCAGATGGCCGACCTCGGAATTACCCATCACGCCAGCGGGCAGACCGACGCGCGTGCCCGAAGCTTCGAGCAGCGTGTGGGGATACTTCTCCATCAGCTCATTGTAAAAAGGCGTCTGTGCCAGAGCGATGGCGTTGCCTTCGCGCTCCGGCGAATAGCCCCAGCCGTCTATGATGATGAGCGCGAGCGGCCCCTTTTGCTTCTTCAAAATCCGGTCTCCTCTTATCTCACTATTAAATTTGGGAGGTCATCTACCTGTAGTCCGGTCGGGTCTGCGCCAGCCTGCTTGACAGCATCCATCACTTGCTTCACTTCGCCGAAGGACAAAGACCGCGCCGCCCTGATGTAGGTTGTCTTTTCGACCTTATCCGTGCCGGGACGATAAGCTCTCATCTCCGCTCTTGTCTGAAAGATGTCCGTGAGCTTCTGCGCCAGACGCGAAGTATCATCAGTCGTTCCCATCTCATCACCGTTGAGCACCAGCTTGCGTTCGGACGTGACAGCGACGACCAGCGTCAAAGGATTGGGTTTAATGTCGGCTGCCCTCTGTAGACACGGCTCGGCGGGCGTCATCGCGTAAGGGTCATTGGGATCATCCGAGGCTTCAACTTTGAGCGGGTTGGCGTAGGCTGCTCTGACGGCTAAGATGAGATCGACGACCATGCCGTATTTCAAGGAGGCATCGGCCTGAATGACTACGGGCTTATCTCCGCAAGGGTTTCTCAAGTCTTCGGGATCAATCCGCATGCCCTTGGCTTTTCTACGCTCGGCGAAAAAGCGCACGACGCCAGCCTTGACCTGACTCAGATCGGAAAGCGAGCCTGAAGGAGCGCCGTTTAACTCGATAGTCCCGTCTCCGTAAAGACGCACGATAGCAGGTGCCGCGCTCGAATCCTGAGAGAACTGCGCGACCGCCTCAGCTCCCGAATAGAGAGCCGCTAAACAGGCGAGCGCGATCAAAGAAGAAGCCGCTCGACAAAGCGTACTGAAAAACCTCATTGCGACTCTCACCTTCCGAATAATTAAGACGGACGCTCAGACCGTCGCTTGATAACGCGCCCCGCAATTGGGACATTGCATCAGATGTTTGACGCCGCTGATGGGAATCAAAGGGATGATGAAGAACGCCGTGATGAACTGCATCCCTTTCTTGACGATGAAATTCGCCACCATGCCGCATTGTCCGCAACGCGTCGTCTGCGGAGTCACGTCACGACCCCACGTGATAAATTTCGTGCCGACGATAAAGAAGAAGAGCATGGCCTAAACCCCCTGATCTCAAGTTTCGGTATCCTTAGCCCAGTAATCCGGCCTCTCCTGCATAGACGGGTCAGGGCGCTCCATCCAGCGCTCCGGTCGGCTCAATTCCGCAAAGCCGAACGGGCGATAAAGCTCATGGGCATCCTTGGTCGCCAGCACCCAGCGGCGAAAGCCCTGAAGCTCAGGGTGCGAGAGGATCACCTCGATCAGCCACTTGCCCAGGCCCTGCCCGCGAAACTGCTCCAGCACGAACACGTCTGCGAGCCACGCAAAGGTGGCGTAATCCGTAATCACACGCGCGAACCCGACCAGCCGCTCGCCTTTGTAAAGGCCAAACGCGAGCGAATTCTCGATTGAGCGCCGCACGGTCTCAATACTTCTGCCCGTCGCCCAGTAAGAGGTGTTCGCCAGATAGTCATGTATCACCCCGACATCCAGCCGCTCTTGAGCTGTGCTGATGAGATACTCTCCTCGTCGCCACTCAGAAGACATGCTCACTGCTCCGCGACAACAGTAGACAGTAGTCAGTAGTCAGTAGTCAGTAGAACAGAAAATCCGTTGATGCGAATGATGCTCATTCTCTCAAGCGATTGTAGATAGAAAGGCGAAGGCTGCTGCTTTCTTTCTACTGGCTACTGACTACTGTCTACTGTCTACTCACTTGATAAAACGCTCCCATGCCCGGATAACGCGCCGCGTCGCGCAAGTCCTCTTCGATGCGCAGGAGCTGGTTGTATTTGGCGATGCGGTCGGTGCGCGAGAGCGAGCCCGTCTTGATCTGCCCGGCGTCGGTGGCGACGGCGAGGTCTGCGATGAAGGAGTCTTCGGTCTCGCCCGAACGGTGCGAGATGACGGCGGTGCGACGGCTCAATCGTGCCAGCTCGATACAGTCCAGCGTCTCTGTGAGCGTGCCGATCTGGTTGACCTTGATGAGAATGGAATTGGCGACACCCAGCTCTATCCCCTTGCGTAGGAATGACGTGTTGGTGACGAACAGATCGTCGCCGACCAGTTGGACGCTTTGACCAATCTCGTCCGTCAGAGCCTTCCATCCGTCCCAGTCGTTCTCCGCCATCCCGTCTTCGATGGAGATGATCGGATACTGCTCGGCCCAGCTCTTCCAGTAGGCGACCATCTCAGGACTAGACAGTTTCCGTCCATCCGACTTTTTGAAGACGTAAGACCCGTCCTGGTAAAACTCGCTCGCCGCCGGATCGAGCGCCAGCCAGCAATCTGTCCTCACTTTGTAACCCGCCTGCGTGATCGCTTCGAGAATCGTTTCGATGGCCTCTTCGTTGGAGCGCAGGTCGGGCGCGAACCCGCCTTCGTCGCCGACGCTCGTCGCGTAGCCCCTCTTTTTCAGGACGCTTTTGAGCGAATGGAAAATCTCCGCGCCCATGCGCAACGCCTCGCTGAAGACATTAGCGCCGACGGGCACGACCATGAACTCCTGAAAGTCCACGTTGTTGTCGGCATGCGCGCCGCCGTTCAGGATGTTCATGAGGGGCACGGGGAGCGTGCGCGCGTTCGGCCCACCCAGATAACGATAGAGCGGAAGCTCCTGGTAGACAGCCGCCGCGCGCGCCGTCGCCAGCGAGACGGCCAGGAGCGCATTCGCGCCGAGCTTGGATTTATTCTCCGTTCCGTCCAGTTCGATGAGCGCCCGATCCACTTCCACCTGATCCAGCGCATCCATGCCCTCTATCTCGGGCGCGATCACGTCGTTGATATTCTCAACGGCTTTGAGCACGCCCTTCCCGCCATAGCGCTTTTCCTCACCATCGCGCAGCTCAACCGCTTCGTGCTCGCCCGTGGACGCGCCAGATGGAACTGCCGCGCGCCCCATCTCGCCATTGATCAATGTCACCTCGGCCTCGACCGTCGGATTACCCCTGGAATCCAGAATCTCGCGCGCCGTTACGTACTCAATCATGCTCATGACGGAAAGTCAGCTCCTGTCAGCCAAGGGATTTCTAATTACGTGTCCGGCAACTTTATCATTTGTGAGGCTGATAAATGAAGCGAGGGCTTTGATAGTAGTGTCCCGGTTTCAGCTCGACTCTCTGTGCAATCTCCGTGTTCTCTGTCTCTGTGGTGAGTCAACTCTAAGCAACACTCACCACAGAGGCACAGAGGGCACAGAGGCGGCACAGAGCACTAATCACGTGAGGACTCTACTCGTTTGATGGTCTTGGGTCGGATGGAGTACGGCAGAAAAGAGACTGACCACGGCAGGCGCAGGGTTAGCGCGAGAGCTGCACAATGGTCTCGAAGCGCCGAGACGGACGCGGCCTCGCCGTACAGAGCTTTTATCATCCATTTGAGAGCGTTCTTAAACCGTCGCGCCAGACCCATCAGCCGATGCTTCGCTCGATTTCGTCTCAGCTTCTTCTGTGCGTTCGAGGCGGACGCGCAGGACGCGGCGGCGCTCGACGCGCTCGATGTGAAAGAGCAGACCGTCGTGTTTGACGACCTCGCCGGGCTGAAGCACATGACCCGCTTCGGTCATGAGGAAGCCGGCGATAGTCGTGTAGGTTTCGGATTCGGGCAAGGAAAGCTTGAGGCGGCGATTGAGGTCGCGGACGGCGAGGCCGCCGTCGAGCACGTAGGTTCCGTCGCGCTCCTCCATGATCTGCTCGTTGACCTCTTCGTCGTGCTCGTCCGAAATGTCGCCGACGATCTCCTCCAGAAGGTCTTCAAGCGTGATGATGCCTTCCACGCCGCCGTGCTCGTCCACCACGAAGCCGAAATGAATCTTGGCCTTCTGCATCTGCCGGAGCACGTCTTCCAGACGAGCGGTATCGACGACATAGAGCGGAGCCTGTAGGACGTGTTCGAGGCGAAACTTTTCAGGATGCAGCAGGTAGGGCATGACATCCTTGCTGTGCACGAAGCCGATCATGTCGTCGAGCGACTCGCGGTAAACGGGCAGGCGCGAGTAGCCGTATTGACGGAAAGCTCGCGCGATGTCTTCAAGACTGCAATCGGCGGAGACGGCGGCCATCGCCGTGCGCGGAACCATCGCTTCGCGCACGAGCGTGTCCGAGAACTCGAAGACGCGATGAATCAGGCGCTGCTCGGCTCCGCCCAGGTGGCCGCTCTCGACGGAGATGTCTATGAGCTGCCTCAGCTCAGTTTCCGTGTAGACGGCTGTGTGTTCGAGCGATGATTTGAGGCCGAACAGCTTCCCCAAGGTAGTGCCCGTCTTATTGAAAATCCAGATCGGCGCGCGGAAAATCCGTGCGAACAGCTCAAGCGGGCGAGCGCCGAGTAGCGCCAGTCGCTCGGCTCGTTCGAGCGCGAGCATCTTGGGCATCAATTCACCGATCACGATATGCAGGTAGGTGATCGCCGCAAAAGCGATGGCGATGGCCGCGCCATGGGCTATGTAGCCCGCCCAGCCCTCGGTCGCAATGCGCGAGGCCAGAGGCAGGAGCAGCGCGGCGATGGTCGGCTCACCGATCCAACCCAGGGCGAGCGAAGCGAGCGTGATGCCGAGCTGCGTGGCCGAGATGAAGATGGTCGGCTTATCCAGGAGGCGCAGCGCCGCTTTCGCGCTCGGGCTTCCTGCGTTGGCGCGCTCTTCGAGGCGCGGGCGGCGCACGGAGACGAGCGCAAACTCCGAGCCGACGAAGAAGCCATTAGCCAGGACTAGAATGAAAACGGCGAGGAGTTTGAGCAGAGCTCCGGTCACAGTGACGGGCGCATGCGCCACTTCCTCTTGAAGAATTAAGGCCAGTAAGATACTTGCAGGATCGTCCATCACATTCAAAGGTGGGGGTTCGGCAGCTTGCGCTATATAGTTTGCAGAGCTTTGACGCGCGATGGATTATAGCACGGCGTGAGCATGTAGACACGAGCACCTACCAGCCCGAGACTACGGCGGCCACGGTCGCCAGCGCTAACAGAAGTTCTGACAGGCGCTCTTGGCTTCCAGCCTGGACGGACGGGTTGCGAGTTGTGTAAAAAGGTTCCGGTCAGTGACCGGCTGCTGCGCCTGCGGCGCGGACGCGCGCAGGACGACGTTCATGCTTGGCGCAGGCGCGCGCCAGAGCCTGTTCGACGCGAGGTTCAATACTGCATTCGGGCTGGCGACAGACAGCGGCCAGTTCGGAGATGACCAGATAGCGCGCACGCTCCAGCATCCGCTGCTCGCGAAAACTGAGCGGCTTGAGGTGGCTCAAGAAAGTCAGATTCTTGAGCACGTCGGCGACCTCAAAGATGTCGCCCGTGCGCATCCTCTCTGAGAAATCTTTGAAACGATCTTTCCAATCATTGGCGGGGGATGAGAAATCATCTGCTAAATTCTTCAGGAGCATCTCACATTCGCCGGATGAGATTGGGGAACGCAGGCCAACTTCCGTGGCGTTGGCGACCGGAACGAGAACGATTGAATTAGTGGCAGCAAGACGAAGCGTATAAAAAGGAAGTGAGGCAGCGCCTATTTGCTTCTGTTCGATCTGCTCGATGGTTCCGATCCCGTGATTAGGGTAAACAACCTTCTGGCCGACTTTAAAGCCCACCATAACACCTCCATCGAATTACAAAAATCAGACTACGCCGCACATGCGGGTTCGAGTACCCCCCCGTGACTGGCGACGCAGCGTAGCGTCGGGTTCGCTTAAATCTTACGAAAGTGTAACAAGCGCTCTTGCGAAGCGTCAAGGAATATACGGCGGGGGAGTAGACAGTAGACAGTAGACAGGAGTCAGTAGAAAAACCGCAGAGGCGCGTTTTGTTGTCTAACTACGATTTAGAAGCTCTATGCCAACTGCTTTTCTTTTCTACTGACTCCTGTCTACTGTCTACTGTCTACTGTTCTGAGGTGCTGGTGAGGATCAGTTATGAAGCGCATACTGGCCGCCGTCACTTATCACACACGGCCAAACTCAGGGTGATACTTGACCACTCCTGTGCGTCCAGCTAAAGCCCCTGCTCTCAACTCGACTACCATGAACACCTCTTCAGCAACAGGATACTCGCACCTCAACCCCATCCGGGTAGATGGTACAAAGCCGAAGCGTGGATAATATTCAGGATGACCGAGTACGACGACCACGTCATGACCTATCTTCCGGCACTCGTCCAATCCCCGCCGCACCAACCGAGAGCCAATACCCTGCTTCTGAAGTTCCGGTAAAACGGCCATCGGCGCAAGCCCTAGAGCAGTGGACACGGAGGCCTCCGATTCGATCACAACAGGGCTGAAGAAGATGTGGCCGATAATGCGGCCACCCACCTCAGCCACAAGTGAGATATGAGGGTCAGCGCTTTTCCTTAATGCATCAACGAGAGCAGCTTCATCTGGGCGACCGAACGCCTGTTCGTTCACCTGACGAACGGCTAAGTGATCCTCAGGTTTTTCCGCACGAATGTTCACAGTCTCGCCTTCGCCACGCCTCAGTTCTCAAGCATCTCCCACAGCGAAACTGTTTGATGATTCGCTCCGAAGACGTAAAGCATTTTCCCATCGCTTGACCAGCCTGCTTTCCAGACCAGATTTCCTTTGCATTTCTTCGGATACTTCTGACAGAAGTCCATTGAAGGCGCAGCCAGGTCGGGAGAAATGATGGTCTGCAAAAGTCCACCCGTTCTAGAATCAAAAACTTTAAGGTACTGGTTGCTGTAGGTGAGGAACATCTTGCCGCTCGGGTGGGGAACTATTCTGGTGATGTCCACGGTGATGGTTTCTGTGGTTTCGGTATAGCTGCCATTTACATCCGTCGTCCCGCCCGTGGAGACAGAAGCAGTTTTGTAGATCAGTTTTTGCTCGTAAAGTTTCTTTCCGTTGGCGATCTCGAAAGCCTCCATTTGGTCGACATCATCTTTGATGATGGTCTGGTTGTCGTTGAGCCAAAAGTCGGGCAGCTCGACATCATACAACTCAAATCTCTTCGCCCCCGTCTGGGTCTCATAGATTTGCAGGTTCTTCCCCGCATCTAAAGCGAAATACTTTCCGTCAGGGCTGAACCTGACGTAAGAGTTATCTATTTTCGGGTTCGCCTTAAACTCGTATTTCTGGTGGATGCTTCCGTTCATCTCCCAGGCCAGCAGCCTGTGCTCCGAGGACTTTGATTTGTGCTTGTTGACGAAAACCAGAAGCTTATCGTCGGGGCTCACGTTAATCTTACTGGTTCTGATGTTGAAATCATCGTCGCTCATCGAAATCGTCTTTTCCAGTTGCCCGCTCGTCGTGTTCCAGACGTTGATGATGCCTCGCGAATCGCTGACATATTTCAGACCGAAGAAGCTTTTCTTTCTTCCTGACGCAGCGAAGAAGCGTCTGCCGTCATCGCTCAGATGCATCCAGGTGGGATTCTCTATGGACATCGAGTGGCGGTACTCGAAGGTTTCGCCGTCCCAGAAGGAGACGCCCAGTTTTGAGACGGACATCGACATGAAGTTGAAGTCAACGTCATAAGTGACCAGGGTCTTACCATTTTCGCTCCACGAACCAGCGCGAATTCGGTATGGACTTTTATCCAGCACGGCGATCCGTTTTCCTGTTCGCCAGTCCCAGACCGCGACGTTCTGCTTGGAGCCACCTTTCCCCTCTGTTTCTCCGATGATCAGAATTTTTCTTCGATCGGGGCTCATCACCCAGCGGTCGAAACCGCAATTAGCAGCCCCGATGAGCGTTGGCAAGGTGGTGGGACGATGTTCCAACACTTTCGCATGACCCACATCCAGGAGTTGAAGATTTTTATGGCTAATCAACAGGAGTTGGTTTTCATGCTCCAGATACTGATCCCACGAAATGCGCTCGTCCTTATCGGTAAAACCAAAATCGCCTTTGTGTTGCCAGACCGGTCTGGTTTGCGCCAGCGCGACGGATGAACAAAGCAGGCACAGCAGAGAGACGAGTAAGACTCTCACGTTTACACCTCCTATCAATTCAAACCAGGAGCCGATACAGGAATCGCTCGCTTTTCCTGTTCGGGGCATAGTTGGTTGAGAATGAGCGATCAATAAAGGCTCGGATTAACCCGCGCCGGACGTGCAGCATCTGTGGCGCGTGCCCCGAAATGTACGGGGTGCGACGCTTTGATCCGCTTGGGACCCTTCAACCCACGCTTAAAGGCAAGTGTGTCGCCCACCACGATGAAGCACACACCAGGCATCGGTTGTGCTGCTGCGACGCTATCTTCTTGCGCCCCGCCGGAGCGCCATCCCTTAGATAGAGAGGAACAGACTAAGCACCGTGCGACACCATCTTACTGGCCGCGAGTTGACGCGATGAGTTGATTGGGATCAGCCGCCGCAAGCGTCAGAAGTAGTAACCAGGTTGCGTGCCGTCTGTTTTCAATCCTCAGACATCCAATCACTCCCCGCCTATAATCAACTACTTTGACCTTTACAACTGAAAACGTGGGCTGGAGGCTGGCGGTTACAAATTTTTTTCGGTGTGGTTGCCCGTGGAGGCACAAGCGTGGTGGATGGGTTATGAGAGGCAGTTAAGACTGTAAAATAGATTCTTCAATGCCCGATCGGTATCCGTTGAAAGCGTGACTTCCCTTCCGCATCCTCCCAGGAAATATCCAGCACGTAAGGTCTGACTTCTCCGGCCTGCACTTTCAGACGCTTCAACTGGTCGTGTTCCGGGTCTGACGGTTTGCCATCAATCCAGGTTCTGTGAGCCAGGACGGCCTTCTCTTTCGGTTGTAGGTACTTTACAGCCTCAAATTTAATATGCGCCCGTGAGGGGCCACCACCTGGAGTTTCTTCATCTTTCAGAAAGATGGTCAGTATCTCTATAGACTTGAAGGTTTCCTCAGCATTATTCGTCACCTCTAAAAGAATCTCCGATCCGTCATCTATAAATCTGACGGAGAAGGGTTCCTGTGTCTTGCTGGTAATAGCCATGATCTTCTTTTCCGCCTCGGGCAGCCTGCTCAGGTTTAAGCGCTAAAGCTATAACAGGTTCTAATACCAAGTGGCAAACAAAAGAGGACGGGAGGACGATCCGCTAATCAACATGAATGGACACGAAATGAGGGGCTGTTTCGTGTAGTCTGGTGTTACTTCGTGGATCATCACACGCCTTAGCATTCTTCCCATGCTGGTGATGAACCGGAAAACTTGACTCCTCTCTCTCTGTTGATCGTAAGCTCTCCGCTGAATTAAAGATAGCTTGGCAGGGTCTTGCAACTATATAGGGAAAGAGCGCATCACACTAACTGTTACTCCTTCTCTCGCGCATCAGCGGTGATGCGCTCTCCGTGCTTAATTCAGACGGCGGCGTTTTAGATAGTTCGAGAGCAGGCTGATTTCAACTTCAGAAGCCGCTCCAACAAGAGCACCAGAACCCGAAGCCTTCGCTGCATACCGTTTTCACCGAAGCACACTTTGATTCGAAGCTTCTCCTAACACTCCCAGAGGGGAGAGGTACAC
>DASVVT010000016.1:0-15847 GCA_036386415.1 Pyrinomonadaceae bacterium | reverse complement strand
GAGACCATCCATGAAGAGATGGATTATGCACAGGAGGGGCGCAACGCAGACCGCTTTCGCGAGAACTTTCGCGGCTGGCGCGCCATACACGTCCCGCGCATACACTGGTCGCATTCCACGCGCCACGTCCTCGTCATGGAGTTCATACGAGGCACTAAGGTCACAGACCTTGAAGCTTTGCGCGCGCGCCGTATCTCGCCCGTCAAGGTCAATCGCCTGCTGGTTCGCACCTATCTCAAGCAGCTCCTCGAAGACGGTTTCTTTCACGCCGACCCGCATCCCGGGAATCTATTGGTGATGGACAACGGCCAACTGGCCTTCTTCGATTTCGGGATGACGGGCAAGATCACGCCGCGTCTGCAATCACAGATGATAGACGCTTTCTTTCACGTGGTCGGGCGCGACGTGCACGGGCTCGCCCAGGATTTGATCAACCTCAATTTCCTCAAGCCCGGCGTCGATCCCGAGTTGATCCGCCCCGTCGTCGAAGGACTGTTCGAGCACTACCTCAATCTCAAGCTGGGCGAAGTCAACTTCAAGGAGCTGACCTATGACCTGGCCGAAGTGATGTACGAATACCCTTTCCGTCTGCCCGCCAACTTCACCTACGTCATTCGCGCCCTGATGACCCTGGAAGGCATAGGCATCGTCACAGACCCGGAGTTCAGCTTCTTCGACACGGCCAAGCCCTACGCCAAGGAGTTCATGCTCCGCCGTGAAGGCAAACAGTTTCGCAAGCTGATCGCCGATAAATTTATGGGGCGGGACGCCGGAGGCCGCATCGAGTGGGGCAAGATGTGGAAGCTCGCCAAGATGGCCGCTAAAATGTATCTCGACAAGTGAAGCTGATTTAATCGCGGCCAGATTGTGCGGTGCATTGAGATTTAAACGCAAAGAACGCAAAGGATTTCGCAAAGTACGCAAAGAGAAAAATTTCCCTTGGCGTTGCGACCTTTGCGTTTATTCCCTCAACTCTTCAGACACGCTCTAAGGAGGTGAATATGACGACTCCGAGGTTTAGCTTTCCCATGTATTTTCCCGCAGCCCCGTTCAGCCTGACGGACGCGCTCATGTGCTCGAACCTGGTGGACATCGCCTATGACATGTACTACCAGTGGCAGGCCCAGGGGAAACCGGCGCCGAATTCGTTCAACTGGAACGCCAGCGCGATCCCAATGCACCACAGCAGCCCTATCTGGGGGCGGTCGAGCTGGTTCTTTTTCTCTGAGAATGAGCCGTTCGCATTTGTCTCCTGGACGGATGACGGCGAGGTCTATCTGGTCTTTCGAGGGACGGAGACGTCACTTGACTGGGTTGACGATGCGGACGTGTTTCAGGTGGCCTATCCCTCAACGATAGCCGCAGGGTACGGCTACGTTCACCATGGGTTCATGACGATCTACTCTTCTATGAGAAGCGCCGTCCTGAATGCACTCGGCATGGCAGGCAGTGGAAGCGTCCTTTACTTCACAGGCCACAGTCTCGGCGGCGCGCTCTCGACGCTGGCCGTGCCCGATGTGCTGACGAACTCCAATTTCCAGAACTCCGGGGCGAAGATGTTTCACTATTCGCTGGCAAGCCCACGCGTCGGCGACCCGGACTTTGCCTATCAATATAACTCCCAAGCGGTGACCACCTACCGCATCGTCAATACCGAAGACATCGTGCCCGACTCCCCGCTCTCCGTAGCCCTGGATTCGCTCTACAAACATGTCGGCACGCCGGTGGATTTCACGGCGCAGTATGACTCGATTGGCGGCAACCACGACCATTTGAACTCATATAACTACGCGCTCAATAATCCAGATCAACCGGAAGGGCCGATAGTGAGTAGCTTGCAGGGCGCTGGCGTGGCGGCTGCCGCCGAAGCAGGACGACGAGAGGGTGTCGAGGAGGAGAACGCGCGGCTGAAGCGCCTGCTGGCAGAGCGCGACCTCGAAGTTGATAGAATGAGAGAGGTGCTCGCCCCCGTGGGAAGGGGCGGCAGACGCCGTCGCCCCATTTAATTCGATTGGATCGGAAAGCGCTCTTCATCGGGTGGGCGTGTGCCGGGGCGGATTCATGCACATCGATGTGCTCGCCCGGCGCGCTTGACTTCAGAGCCTATAGAGGCCGAGTGTTTCGCGCCGCGTCGATGGTAGATTCCATGTCTATCCGCCGAATAAGAGACTCGGATCACGACGAGTGGCTGCGCATGCGCCACGCGCTCTGGCCGGACTGTAGCGAGGATATGCACTCCGTTGAGATCAAGCAGTACACGCGACGTGCGGAGAAGGACAGTGCCGTCTTTGTTTTCGAGAGGGAAGACAAACGCCTCGGCGCTTTCATAGAGCTATCCATACGCGACCGCGTGGACGGCTCTTATTCCGAGCGCGTCGGCTATGTTGAAGGATGGTACGTAGACCCTGACTTGAGGGGCTGCGGGATCGGACGGCAGCTCATCAAAAGGGCAGAGCAGTGGACTGAAAGCTGCGGCCTCACGGAACTCGCCAGCGATGTAGAGCTTGAGAACGAGGGGAGCATACGCGCGCACCTGGCGCTCGGCTTCAGAGAGACGTTCAGGGTGGTGCAGTTCATCAAGCAACTGAAGCGCGAGAGCTAAACTATCCCGCCAGCCCGCTGAGGATCACTTGGCTGCGCTGCTCACCATCTGAGGGTCATCGCTGCTGCCGGTGACTAAATCCTGAGGCAGAGCGGCGGAGGCCAGATCGACCAGATTATTTTGTGCTTCTATGTGTCGCAAGCCCGGCAGCCGCGACGCGCTAGACGTTTGAGCGATCCTCTTGATGCCTCTTGCTTTCCGAAGCAATTCAAAACGCGTTGCGATCACTCGCGTCAGGCTGAGTCCAAGACTATCGTCCAGCTCGCACAACTGCTCTGCGAGCGCCCTTTGCGAGACCTGCTCGAAAGCATGCTGAAGCTCGGCTTGCGCCGCGCTCACGTCTTCGACTATGTGCAGCTCAAAATCGCCGCCGCTGCGTGCTCGCCTGCGCGCATAATTGAGCAGCCACAGGCGTCCTTCTTCGTAGACGGTTCCGGTCGCGACGACCATCAGGTGCGTGGCCTCTGTTTCGACCACCGCACGGGTCGCGTGTCGCGCGAAGACGGGGGTTAAATCTCCGTCTCGCAAGACCAGCAGGAATGATTCGCCGCAGACATGTGCCATCATGTGCGCTTCGCCATTATCGGAGGGCGGCGCAATAGCGATTTCGCTCAGAGCGATGCCAAGCTCGCGCAAGGTGGAGTAGAGGCGATTGATGAGCCACGATCCGTCTTCCAGCAAAGCGTTGGCGAGCGCAGTCGGCGCGACCACCTCTTCAACCTTCTCGTCCGCGATGAGCGAACCGCACCCGTTACAACGCGCGTTGCTGACGGTCACGACCGCCAACGCATCTGGCGAGGGCAGTGTGAGCAGTATGTGTCCCATCTGGCGACAGCTAATCAGCACTTCTCGCCGCAGCAGCCCGGCTTCGAGCAGCCTGTTGATGGAGACCCCGGAAGTCTCTGTGGCGGCATTCGTCAGCAGCTTCGTTGCGCAACCCTCGACGTACGCTTCTTTGGCGCGATGCAAGAAGCGCCTGGCCTGTGTCTCTTCCAACAATTCGGCTGCGCGTACACGTTCAACAGCCGTCTCTTTGCGCGCCACAGTGTAGAGTGAATCAAGGTCTTGTTGCGCGATGAACAGCTCGAACCCGCGCCGCCTCTCCGGCTGACCATCGCGCCACACGTTTAAATTCTGCGAGCCATTGACAATCGTCAAACCCGTTTCACCGACGGCCATCTCTGCGAGCAGGCTGCTCACCTCGCGGCAGAAAGCGTCCAGTTTCCGTTGCGGTTCTGTGGTCTGTGATTCGTAAATGATCCCTGTACGGATGCCGCCCTCCTGCGGTCGCTGCTCGCCGTCTTCGAAGATGAGGTAGAGCATATGATCGTCGAAGCAGAACAGATCGCCCTTGCAGTAAGCGTCTTGATCCTCCTGCTCGACGAGGGTGCTGATGACGCGTTCCATCTCGCTTTCAACACTCAGCCCGGAGAGCGCCTGCCTGTAGCAGCCGAACCGCGTCGAACGAATGAGCGGGATCAGCCCCTTCTCCTGTAGCTTCTCCAGGATGAGCAGCCGCGCCCGCTCCTCTACGCTCTGACTCAGAACTTTGCTCGCGAGGAATAACATATCTTCATCTCCTCCTCTTCACTGCCCTGATGCATTAGACGGCTGCTGCTGGTTCGGCGATCTGATTTCAACTGAGACGGTCTCCTGTCTAGTCGTTCCGGCGGGGTAACGCCGCGCGCGCGCGATCCGCAGCGCCAGCGCCTGATAAGCTTCCATCTCCGCCTGAGGTTTAGCGATGCGGGCTTTTGACACGCGACCGTTCTCAATCTGCACGACGACCAAGACGGCGCGCGCGTCTTCGCCGCTCGCCGCCTCATCCGAGCGGGGAGCGCCCTCCGCTAGCTGGCTACGAAGAGAGAGAGCGCGCGTTTTCTGAATTCGACGCTCGCCCACGAGAGCGACGACGGCCAGCAGGCTGACGAGCGACAGTATGATTGCGCTTGCGGCGAATACCTCTCGTTTGAGATTTGTGCTGCGAGCGGGAAGGGCGGCTGCCGGTAAAGCCAGTATCTGCGCGGCCTCCGGTAAGGCTTCCTTTCCGGCTTCAAGCGTTGCGGGCGCTACCCCTATCAACTCCGTCGGCGTCCGCTCATCTTTCGTCCTGGCTTGAACGTTTATGACTTTCTCTTCCGTGCAGCCCAGCGATTCCATGAGAACCTTCTGCGCCGGATCGTCTATGGAGCGTTGCGGCGGCCGGATGAGCGGATTAAAGTTGAAGGAAGCATCGGGCTGCGACAGCGCCACATAGATAGCCTGCAATCCGCTCAGCGTGTTGAGCTGGGCATCGACCAGATTGCCCTCATCGAAATAGAGCGAGCAGGGAGCAGCCGGATACTCGATTAATAATCGTCCGGTCTTGCGCTGGCGACGCAAGATTCCAATCAGGCTCGCGAGCGGGTAATCGCTCAGATGTCCCGTCAAAACTACAAAACTCGTCCCTTGCATTAAACTCCCGTGTGATTAAGCATCAAATTTTCACCACAGGGACAGGAGAGACACGGAGAAGACAGGATTAAAATAGATGCGTAGGTGAAATTCGACGGGTTCTATCATCGCTTATCTCTTACCTTCTTCTCTGTGTCTGCGGTGTCTCTGTGGTTTATCTTTGCTCGCGCAAATCAGCGTAAGACCCGCACATCGCGCTCACTTGTGATCTTCCAGAGGCCGTCGATCAACTGCCAGCGCAGTTCCTGCACCACTTCACCACGACGGTCTTGCCCGCCACCTTCGATGACATATTGTTTATGGAAACGCATCGTCGCCGTGAGGCCCTTATCCTCAAACATGATTTCCGGGGCGCCGGCGCGAATGTCAATCACGTCTGCTCGTTGGAAGACGCGAGCCTTGTCTGAGCGCACGAACTCGCGGGAAACGTTGCGCGCACGGTAATAAGCCTTGAGCGTCGGCGCATAAAAGCTGAGCTGTTTCTCTACATCGCGCGCGTTGGTGGCAGTAATCCACTCGTTGAGAAGGCTGCCGAGCGAGACCGAAGCGTCCTCCATCTCAGCGCCAGACTCTGCCGAGCCGACCACGGCGCTCGCGGAAGAATCGCGCCCTCCGCTTGAGCCTACCCTTTGCGTTTGAGAGTGCCTGGTGATGTCTGCGATGGTCTGGTTATAGTAGTAAGCGATATTCCTGTACGTCACATCGACAGGCTCATAGCTCAACCTGCCCGCTTCGAAGACGACCAGAAAGGTGTTCATCTTCGTCCAGTTGCCGACCGCATCGAACTCGTATGTGTAAACCTCCCTGCTCACAATGGAGTTCTGACGGTCGCGCACAGTCATCTCGACCATGTTGCCCTTATCGTCGTATTTGTATTCCTCTTCGCCTGCGGTTGGACTGCTGCTGCTGCCCCGTATCAGATAGTAAGAGTTGTCCGTCCTGTTCCCCTGTAGGTCGTAGGTGGTCGCCTCCATCAATTCGCGTGCGTCTTCAAAGAGCTTCCCAGACTTGTTGAGAAGCCGCGCCCTCTCTGTGCGAACTCTATGAACCGGCCCGACCAGGCCGTCCTGCTCTTTATTGCTGTCGAGAATAGACGCCGCTGTAACGCCTGACGGTTCGGAGGCGAAACTCGTTTGCGCCCACCGAAAAGCGAGGGCAAAGCCGTAAGCAGCAAGCGAGCTGCTGGCTACTAAAAACAGACTGATCGATTTCAATGTCAGGTTCTTAAATGTCATCCAGCATGAGGCGTTGGTTCATAGCGCAAGCGAGCACACTACGGGGGAGAAGCGATGGTCGCTATGACCCCAACCAATATATGGGGGCGTCGGACGGGCAAGTATACAACATTTTGCGAGGAACGGAAAAAGAAATGCGGGATGCGGATTGCGGATAGAAAAGAAAAATCTTCTTTCTCCGCAATCCGCATTTGGTTTACCTGCGCCTGACTTTGCTGGCGGCTTTGCTGGAGACGCGAAAGGCGAGGTTCTCTTTCTCGGAGAAGACCTGCAAGGCACGCAGGACGCGTGCGCGATCTTCAGCCGTGATAACGGCGGCGGCATCTGCCGCCTCCAGCGCATAAGGATAGCCGTTGCCGACGACACATTCGGCGCGTATCGCGTCGATGACCGCTTCCAGCAGGTCGGCCTCGAAGACCCAGGCAGGCAGGTCTAGCCGTGCGGGCATCCCGTCTGCGGTCGTCTGTAGATAGCAGAAGCCGACCAGCGGATCGCCCGTCTCGTCCAGAAAATCATCATGCAGCCCTTCACGCTCGCAGTAGAAGAAGGCCGTTCGATCACCCCAGGCTGTGAGGAGCGGGCCGCGTTCGAAGGCCGCGCGCAAAATCTGCGCATCGTAGATTGAATAAGCGCTCTTCGCTTCTCCGAGCGTCTCGACGAGATTGACCAGATCGCGTGCGTAGCTGTGATCTATGTAGCCGACTACTGGCACGCGCGTCTCCTTCGAAAGCTGTATGAGGTCTGTGACGGCCTGCACGTACCTGTCCTGCACTGGGTTTCGCGGGCGGGCGTACGAAATCAGAAGCGTCCCGTCGAAGAAGGCGAGCGGCGCACGCTCTCCGCGCTGCTGCCAGCCGCTATGCTTCTTCAGAAATTCGCCGAGAGCCCTGATCTCCTCCTGAAATCGCCTCAAGCCCACCAGCGAGTCCGTGTCCGTCTCCGCCTGCATGATCTCCGCCGGAGTGACTAGAGAGAGCCGCGCCTCCTTGATGTAATCTCCCTCTCGTCTGTGCGGGTTCTCGAAGAAGGCGACCTGAACCGCCGCCACTGGAAGCGAGATGTCGCGCCCGGGTATGTACTGGCTCCCGTCCGAGGCGGCTGTCACCCTTTCCAGCAGAACGTCGAGAGCCCAGCGCCGCGCCTCTTCGTGCGACTGCCAGCGCGGCTCAAACGGTATCAGGGCGGATTGCGCGCAGTCTAGCTCTGCTGAGGGCAACGCGCCCGGAGCCCGGCTGGAGGTCGCCGCACGCAGGCGTATCTCATCAGAGCGCTCGCCACCGACGGCGGCAAGTCTGCGAGCATAACGGGCTATGTCGTCGCGCCACTTCTGATCAAAGGTGATGAATTCGTCGCGGCGGGCGGTAAGCTGGTCGATCAAATGATTCTGAAATAGCATTGGCCTTTAAAGAAATTGGCAGGCCGAGGGACGCGCCCGGCTCGTGAAGCTGATCTCACTCCGTCTTCATTTCAAGTGCCCGCTTCAAGTTCGATGACGTCGTGCGTGTCTGAGAGCAGGGCCGAGGCGTTCAATCATGGCTTGAGTCAACCTCCTCTGTTTCTCATCGTCCGGAGGCGCATTCGTGGACGATAATTCCTCCTCCTGCGCTCCACGCCTCTTCGAGACGGGGGAGGTTTCGGAGGCCGCAGACAAAAGTGAGTCGAGCATCGGATGGCCTGTTGAAGCCTCTTCCGGCTGGAGGGCGAAGGGGGCGCACGTACGGCAGCGTGGCAGGATGCGTAGACCCTGTGCGGAGGTGGCGCGGCGCGTGAACAGTTCCCCTTCGACCATCAATCGGTCGCACGACGCGCATCTCAAGGGGCGCAGAGCGCGATAGATTTCGACAGGAGCCTGGCCGCAGCCTGCATCCGCTACGGCGCGTCCGGCGATCTCACTGATAGCCCGTTTCATGTCCTTCGCGTGACCAGCGCCTACTCTCAGCGCATAACCCGACATTCGTGGAAGAAAAGGCGCTCCTTTTTAGGGCGCACGCTCAATTATCTGAGGTGCTGGAGACTCTTCGGGTTTACTTATGGACTGACCAGCCCCTTCTTGATGTTGCGCTGCCATGCCTCGTAGTTCTTGATTCGCCGCTTGGCCTGCTTGCGCGTCAAGTTCATCAGTCGCGCCACATAATTGATGCGCTCGGTGCGATCCTTCTTCTTATCATAAGCGTCTCCAGGCGCTTGCTGGAACAGTTTGTAGGCGCGTACCCACTCCTCTTTGACCTCAGGTGTTGCCTGTATGCCACGCAATTCCGCCATGCTTCTCATTACCTCGCGAGCTGAATCAAAGTTAAGATGATTGAATGTGACGAACCAACGGTCAAGATTTGCTTGTTAATCGTAGCCTCATCATAGGTGGGAGCTCAATGGACACGCCACATATACCAGATGACCTTTCAAAACTTTTGTCAACACTCCCTATAATGTACCAACTCTTCCGCGTTTGACAACTCTACACTTCCATTTACACCAGCGCGCTTGACCACGGGTGGGCTCTCGCCGCAAGATAAACGGGCTTCAAGCTTTCGCAGGCGGCTCGCAAAGGCGCGGGCGCTAATCTTTCCGGCATCAGGGTGCGGAGACCAAACCGGGGCAAGTTTTAGCTTCCATAGACTCAACTGAAAACGCTCTAAGTAAGTGTTGGAAAGTTCATGGCGCTTTTATTGCGGCAGAGCCGCCAGAGCGAAAACATCCTCGAACTTTTCAAACTCTACTTAGAGCAGCCCGGATGCAACAGAAAGCATTTTCATTCATAGAAAGACGGATGATGTCCGTCTCACAGGTCAGAACTGCATACCTGATCGGGGCGGCGGCAGGCTTTCATCTGCTGCTCACCCTGACGATCTACCTGATTGGCCGCTTCGCGCTTCTGCCTGATGTCTTCGACGCCAATGGGATGGGGATGTACTTTGCTACGGACGGCTACGCTTTCCGTGCGGAGTCGATCTCGATGGCCGACATTCTGACGCGTGAGGGCGCGAGCGCGTGGCTCGCAACGCCTGCTCCGTTTCACGTTTGCGCCTACTCGCTCTCCTACGCCCTCTTCAGCCCCGTCTTCGGCTTTAACGTCTTGAGCGCAGAGCCGCTCAACCTGCTCTGCTACCTTGCCACACTCGTCCTTATCTTCAAGCTGGGCGAGGAAGTCTTCGACCGCCGTGTCGGCCTGCTGGCAGCTTTTTTGGCCGCGCTGTGGCCGTCGCTGCTCCTGCATTCGACGCAGGTCTTGAGAGACCCGCTGTTCCAGCTCGCAACCCTTACGCTCGTGCTCACCTGTGCGACTTGGTTGACGAGAGACTATTCATGGCGTGCAGCTTTGGCGTTGGGAGTCATGGGTGGGGTGATTGCAGCCCTGCTCTGGGTTATCAGAATCAACATGTGGGGAATCGTCCCGGCAATCGTCCTGCTCGGAGCCGCATGGTTCACAGTCCGCCAGATCAATGAGAGACGAATCATCGTCGGCAACCTGTTGGGTGTCATCGTACTGCTGATATTGACCGCTCTCGTTCCGAAGCTTGTGCCGCGACCAGTCTACTATATGACTCAGCCGAACGGCGCTCCTCTCGTTGAGAATAAAGATTTGCCTGCGGCGGCACAAGGCCCGCCCGCGCTTCGTTACGAGCCGCGCGCAGAGCAGCCGTCAAGCGTCTGGCAGCGTCTGGGGGCGCGCGTCGGAGATGCGCGAGCAGGATTCAAAAGACAGTATCCGCAGGCAGGCTCGAACATAGATACGGACGTGCAGCTCAGTAACATGAGTGACGTGATAGGCTACCTCCCGCGCGCAATGGCAATCGGGTTGTTTGCCCCTTTCCCGGACATGTGGTTGGCGTCGGGAGACCGCGTCGGTCTCTACGGGAGACTGCTGAGCGGTCTGGAAACACTGGCGATCTACTGCCTGGAGCTACTGGCGCTCGTCTGCCTGTGGCCGCTGCGCCGCCGTCTCTCGGCCTGGCTCCTGCTCTCAATCGTCATCCTGTGCGTGACGGCGCTCGGCCTGGTCGTGACCAACGTTGCGGCACTCTACCGTATGCGCTACACCTTCTGGATGCTGCTCATCATCCTCGGCGCGCAGGGCTTAATCAAGATCGCCGCCAAAGTTCTGCTTACAGATGGATACGACCAGGGATTAACCGCCGCAGAACCAGAGAAGAAATCAAAATAGGCTCTCTCGTTTCCTCTGTGCCTTACGGTAGTGAAAGTTTTGCTCAGCTTGCCGCTCTATTCACTGGTTGCAGCTATGTTGGACTTGTACTTGGTGTTTGTCTGCCGGTCGTTCATCTCTATATAAACCCAGCTTGGAGGAATCGCGTCTCTTTCCAGCGCAAACCAAAGTTGACCAAGCCCGTCTCGATCTCCGAGCGCGCAGAATCCGTTGAGCCGTTGCCCGCGATCCTCGTAGATGTCTACCCAGGTGCGCGAGGCGTTCACATTTTTACCACAGGGCGGCAGGTTCGGCGCGGCGGCGAACATCTCGTTCGGATAATCTGTGAGGTTTGTGACCATGTACCTGTATCGCGTCCACTCTTTGCCACCGGCCTCGTAAAATTCCGCCCCCGTGTATATGAGCACGGGGTTCGGCAATGGCGGTGGCGTTATAGTAGTTTGCGCGCGACCGGCTGCGAGCAGGATCAAAACCAGACTGGCTAAAAGCACTATGCTCTTTTTTCCGGCACTTAATCTCATGGTGGTGTCCTTTCTTCCTGTCATCAAAGGAAGGGCTTTCGGATTTCTACACTCGTCAACCGAGTAAGAGTTGATTGTTGAGACGCAAGCGACCCCGTGCTCGTGCGCACAGCTTTATATCAGGCATGAATGCTGCCGAGAAGGAAATTTTCACGACCGCAGGAAATCATAATGAGATTTTCCTGTCACCCTCTGACGACCATTCGTGTCCTGCCGTACGTCCAGCCTTTAGGAATTCTGCCTCGCGCGACTCTTAACTTAACGTCAGTTCGACATAAGAGGATGTCACGCTCTGAGCCCGGCAGGGGCTCAGATCATCGCGGCCTCTGATCTCGAACTGACGTTAAATTAAGTAGACGCTGACTCGGTGCATCACGTCTCTATCTTCTGCTTTGATCTTGAGCTAAAATCTCGCGGAAAACTTATTTCACGGAGGCAGCTTATGTCAGCCACAGTTGAGAAGCGCAAGTATGTCGATTGCCGTGACTATCCGAGTGAGAAGAACTGCACCTTGAAGATTTCAGGCCGTGAAGACGAGGTGTTGGAAGCGGCGGTTCAGCATGCCGTCTCCGCGCATGGACACGAGAACACTGAGGAGCTGCGCGAACAAATCCGTTCATTTCTGAAAGAGGAGTAAGAAAGCAAGGCCGCCCCTTCACCGAGCAGAGACTTCAACATGAAAACATCGCTGACAACAGAAGCCACACGGGACGTGGTCGCACGGCTGCGACAGGCCAACGCAGATTTTTCACGCGACTATCCGGGCGAGACGGGGCGACGCCAGCCCGTGCATACAGTCTATGGCGGCGCACACCTCTTCAAAGCGGACACACCGCAACGCCTCGGCGCGCTCGCCTTAGGCGCGCTCGAACAGTTTGCGCCCGACGCACACACGCTGGCGCGCGCCGTCGGTCTCCTGCAAGATGGTGAAGAGGAGCCGCCCGCTGCTGGTGCGGGCTTGCACTCTTCAGAGCAACTTGCGCGCACCATCTACGAGCGCGTTCGGGAGAAGCTCAGCCGCGAGCCTGTGGAAGATTTTCGCATAGATTTCGAGGACGGCTACGGCAATCGCCCCGACCCGGAAGAGGATGGAGACGCAGAGCGTGCGGCGCAGGAAGTGGCGGCGGGGATGGCTGCGGGTACGCTTTCACCCTTCATAGGCATACGCATCAAGCCCTTCACGGACGAGCTGGGCGCACGCAGCCTTCGCACGCTGGACATCTTCCTCTCCACGCTCGTCGCAGCCTCGGGCGGGCCATTGCCGCCTAACTTCGTCGTCACCCTTCCCAAGATCACCGTGCTCGAACAGGTGGGCGCGCTCGCACGTCTCTTCGACCTGATTGAGCCGCGACTGGGTCTGGGCGCAGGCACGCTCAAGATGGAGATGATGATCGAGACTACACAGTCAATCATCAACAAGGGCGGCGCGATCAACCTGCCGCTCCTGCTCGCGGCGGCGCGCGGGCGTTGCATAGCCGCACACTTCGGCACGTACGACTACACGGCGGCCTGTAACATCACCGCTCAGCACCAGCACATGATGCACCCCGCTTGCGACTTCGCCAAGCACATGATGCAGGTCTCTTTCGCGGGCACAGGCATCTGGCTCTCTGACGGCGCGACCAACATCATGCCCGTCGCGCCGCACCGCGCGAGCGCAAACTCCTCGCTCACGCCCGAACAGACAGAAGAGAACCGGCGCACAGTCCACCGCGCCTGGCGCTTACACTACGAGCACGTCCGGCACTCGCTCATCGGCGGCTTCTACCAGGGCTGGGACCTGCATCCGGCGCAACTCCCCACGCGCTACGCCGCCGTCTACGCCTTCTTTCTGGAAAGCCTCACGGCTGCTTCCGCGCGCCTTCGCAACTTCGTCGAAAAGGCCGCCAAAGCCACGCTCGTCGGCGACGTGTTTGACGACGCCGCGACCGGACAGGGACTGCTCAACTTCTTCCTGCGTGCGCTCAACTGCGGCGCGGTCAAGGAAGAAGAGGCGTTGCAGCTATCCGGCCTGACTCTGGATGAGCTGCGCTCAGGCTCGTTCGTCAGGATTCTCAACAACAGGCAGAAACTCTAATGGAGTTATGACAGGAGTGTAATCTATGAGCGCACGCGTCAGTTGCCCCGTGTTCCGTTGCCCCGGAATTTCCGTCGCTCGATGCACAGGCTATCGTCGCACCACACCTTGCGAACGCTACTACTGCCAGACGCACACCAGGGGAACTTTGTGCGACCGCTGCGCAAACCTCAAGCAAGAGGCGACGCAAGCAGGCTACAAAGAGATGCTCAAGAGCCTTGAGCGCAGGGCTTATTCCGCATCACTGACAGCAGGCGTCATCGCTCTCCTCGCCCTTTCACTCCTGCTTCTCGTCTCTGCGATAACTTTCGCCTACCTGCAAAAGAGTGACCAGAGCTATCTTCCCCTCTTCGTCATCTCACTCGCAGGCGCGGTGCTGGGTTTTATCGGCGCGGGGCTCTGGTACTTGACGAAAGCACGCGAATACATGCGCGCCGAAAGCGTAGAGCTTGACCTGACCCATCCGGGCTTCTACGACTATTACCAGCAATGGCAGGCGAAGATCGAAGAGATTACAGACAATACCTATTACCCTTGATTTCACAAAAACCTGAAGCTACCAGTTTCCCGCATCAATACCTGCATTCCCCTCAAGAAACAGCACGTTCCCTCTGTTAAACCCCTCTTTTTCCGGCCTCCGAAGCATGAATTTGGCTGTCGGTAACGCAATTTCAGGCTTTAGGAGAGCAATACCAGGCTTTAGTAGCACAGTACCCGGCTTAAGTATCGCTCTACCAGGCTTGGTATCGCGTTATTAAGCTTTAGAGCGGTTTTCGTATGAATTAACCATGTAAGAGATGAGAGTAGGGGCAGGGACAAGTCCTCTGCCCGCCGGTCGAACAAAAGCGGGCAGGGACAAGCCCTGCCCCTACAATGTTGCTGATGCTGGTAAATTCATCTGCAAACTGCTCTAGTATCGCGATACTTGAGCTTGGTAGAGCGATGCTCAAGTCTGGTAGAACGATACCTGGCTTAGTATTGTCATTCCGAGGTCTGGTAACGCGATACTAAGCCTGAGTAATGTAGTACTTGGCTTCAGTATCGCGATACTGAAGCCCGGTATCGTGATACTGAGCTTTAGAATCACGATTCTATGCCTCGGAATCGTGATACCAATCCTTGGAATTGCAGTTCCATGCTTCAGAATCGTGATTCCCAGGCAGGGAATCGTAATTCCGGGCTTCGGAATCGTTATTCTAAGGCTCAGAATTGTGATTCTATGCTTCAGAATTGCGATTCCGAAGACAAGAATTGCCATTTCTGAAGTCAGAAGTGCACGTTTTGGGGTGGCGATGCCGTTCCGCGAGTTTGGTACGGATGATTGTGCTCTCAGATTTACGTCTCATAAGCTCGCGCCTCGTTCAGGCACGCCTGATGATCTTGGCGGCGAGCCAGCCGACGAGAATTAATGCGGAGAGGATGAGCCAGTTGTAGCGGCTGCCGTAGGTGGCTGTGGGGAAGTGGTTGCTGATCATGGTGAAGACCGTGGGGATGACCATGTAGGTGTTCTGTTTGGAGCGCAGCTTGGCGCGGGAGGCGAGGGCTGCGTCGGGCTGTTGGCCTGCGCGTGTGGCGGCGATCATGCGGCGCTGTGCGGGGAGGATGCGTATCCAGACGTTGGCCGCCATCAGTGTGCCGAGCATCGCGCCCATGTGCAGGTAGGCTGCGCGCCCGCTCAAGACGTGCGTGAGCAGGTAGGCAACGAAGACCAGGAGCGCGTAGGCGAGCGCGGCGAATGCTGTCTCGTGTCCGGCGAGGGGCGAGAGCATCAACAGATCGTAGACGAGCCAGGCGACGATGAGCAGAGAGACGCTGAACAGAATGGCGGTCGAGACACTGATGTCGCGCACGTCCGGGTCTATGAGTGCACCGCCCATGTAGTAGACCAGCACGAGCAGGAAGAGGCCGCTCAACCAGGTCAAGGCCGCTTCCCAGCGAAACCAGTGGAGCGTCTCCGTGCCGGGCGTCTTGCGTTTGTCAACGACGTAGAAGCCGCCGCTGTGTACCATCCAGACCTGCGGCGCGGCGTCACCCGCCTTCGCACCCGCTTCGGCTTCCGAGAGACGCGCGTCGAGCCAGGTGAAGTAGTAGGTCGTGCCGATCCAGAGGATGCCTGCGAAGACGTGAAACCAGCGCGCGAAGAGGTTGAGCCATTCGCTCAAGTTGGGGTCGAGTCTCATCCGTTAACTCCCGCGATAGGTGTTGTAGCCGAAAGGGCTGAGCAAGAGCGGTACGTGATAGTGTGCCGCAAGGTCGCGGACAATGAAGCTGATCGTGACTTCCCTGTAAAAACTTTCGACGTGCTGCGCGTCGAAGTAGTCGCCCGTCTGAAAGGTGAGCCGGTACGTGCCCGCCAAGAGCTTGAAGTCGGCGGGCAATAACTCTTTTAACCGTCCATCTGCGTCCGTCACGCCATGTCCTAAGACTTGCCAGCCCTGTGCTGACTGAGACTCAAGAACGACTGTGACGCCACTTGCCGGACGCCCCCGCGACGTGTCGAGAATGTGTGTGGTGATCGCGCTCATGATTATGACAGTAGACAGTAGTCAGGAGAACAGAAAGCCGCAGCGTCACGCTCTGCCGTCTACTATGACCTGAAGGCTCAGTATCAATCGCATCAACGGATTTTCTTTTCTACTGGCTACTGAGAGCCTGTTTGGAAAGGGAAGATTTAAACGCAGAGGGCGCAAAGTTCATCGCAAAGGTCGCAGATTCTTTGCGCTCTTTGCGCGTCTTCCTTTGCGTCCTTTGCGTTTAAATCTCTACTCACCCCAACCACTCTCCTCACTTTTCAAA
>DASVVT010000015.1:0-231216 GCA_036386415.1 Pyrinomonadaceae bacterium | reverse complement strand
CCCGACTCTGGACGCCGATTCGCTGTTGATCCCGAGGGATGACCGACCGATCCCCTATGGCGATAACAAGTCCACTTCGACCGACCCATCTTCAGGGCCTGGCAAAGGAGGAGGCATCGGCACAGGTGAAGGCGCAGGCGTCGGCCCCGGTGAAGGCGCAGGCTACGGGCCTGGTCGTGGCGGCAACGTCGGAGGCGGCGACCGTCATCTCGGCGGCGGCGGCGCGGGTGGCGGCGGCGGCGGCGGAACCGATTACAACAAGGTCTTCAACCCGCGAGATGTGACGCAGAAGGCGAAGATCATCTCGAAGCCGGAGCCGGGCTATACGGAGGAGGCGCGCAAGAACCAGATTTCGGGAACCGTCACGCTGCGTGCTGTATTAACGGCAACAGGACAAGTGACAAACATCCGACCCGTATCAAACTTACCATTCGGGTTGACGGAGAAGGCGATAGCGGCAGCTCGACAGATCAAGTTCATCCCGGCGCAGAAGGATGGGCGAGCGGTCTCGCAGCATGTGACCATCGAGTATAACTTCAACATCTACTGAACAGTCTCGCAGCTTGTGATGTGATTGCGAAGTCGAAGCGGCGCTTCTCTGAATAAGGGAAGCGCCGCTTCGGAATTTCACGCCACGCTTTATCACCTGAAACTTTTTACGGGACAAAAAGCAACCATAGGCATACGTATACCGCATCTATGCGAGCATACGTTGCAAGGTCTCCCCTGATTCCACGTTCTAGCCCTGGAAGTTTTTTCAGAAGGCCGGGGCCGAGCACCCAGCTACAGGTCAACTGTACAGGCCAATCAATTCGAGGCGCGGCGTCAGGAAAAGAGAGCGCCGTGCATGGTCTGGACGTGTGCCTTTTTTTTGGAGGAGAGGGAGACTATGTACCGAAAGCTCTTCGTAAATACTGCGTTCCCGCTTGTCATCTACATGATGGTCTGGCTGGCGCTGGCGGCATGGCTTGGAGTCGAGACGACTACTACTACTGCGCGTGCGGCATCAGATTCGGCCACTGAAGGCTCGCTTCAAGCCATCGATGCGAGCGGAAAGGCTGCGGGCTTCTGTCCGCTCAAGCATACTGACGTCAAAGCAGAGATCAGCGGTTTTCTCTCGCGCGTGACGGTCAGGCAGGAGTTCTTGAATCCGTTCAAGGAGAAGATCGAAGCCGTTTACACCTTTCCGCTGCCACAGCGCGCGGCGGTCGATGACATGACCATGGAGGTCGGAGGGCGCACCGTACGCGGCCGCATCCTACGGCGTGAAGAGGCGCAAGCCGCCTACGAAGCCGCCCGATTAAACGGTCAGGTCGCCAGCCTGCTCGATCAGGAACGCCCCAACATCTTCACGCAATCTGTCGCCAACATTATGCCGGGCGAGCGCGTGACGGTCGTCATCAGCTACGTCGAAAGGTTGAAGTACGAGGACGGCTCCTACGAGTTCGTCTTCCCGATGGTCGTCGGCCCGCGCTACATTCCGGGGACGCCGACCGCGCAGCAGCGGCAGGGCGGAGGCACTTCTCCCGATACGACACGCGTCGCGGACGCATCGCGTATCACTCCGCCCGTTGCGCCGCAGGGCACACGCGCCGGTCACGACATCTCCATCGAAGTCTCGCTCGATGCCGGTGTGCCGATTAACGAGATCAACTCTATCTCGCACGCCATAGATACCGAGAGACGCGGCAGCCAGTCGGCCACCGTGCGCCTGCGGAAAGTATCCGTCATTCCGAATAAAGATTTCATACTCAGGTACGACGTGGCAGGCCGACGCGTAGAGGATGCCGTGCTCACGCATCGAACCGACAAGGAAGGCTTCTTTACCTTGATCCTTCAGCCGCCTGACGCGGTCGCCGCTCCCGACGTGATGCCGAAGGAGCTGGTCTTTGTGCTCGACACGTCGGGCTCTATGGAGGGCTTTCCGATTGAGAAGGCCAAAGAGACGATGAAGCTCGCGCTCGACGGTCTTTATCCGCAAGATACTTTTAACCTCATCACGTTTGCGGGCGACACGCACATTCTGTTTCCGAAACCCGTCCCGGCGACGAAAGCGAATCTTGCGAAGGCGCAGGCGTTCCTGGCTTCCCGAAACGGCGACGGTGGGACTGAGATGATGAAAGCCGTACGCGCCGCGCTCGCCCCTTCGGACGCGCCGCAAGATCACGTCCGCATCGTCTGCTTCATGACGGACGGCTACGTCGGCGACGATGAAGCGATCATCTCGGAGGTGCAGAAACACTCCGATGCGCGCGTCTTCTCGTTCGGCATCGGCAGCTCCGTCAACCGTTTTCTGCTTGACAAGATGGCCGAGTACGGGCGCGGCGAGGTCGAGTACGTGACGCTCAATGACGACGGCTCAGCCGCCGCGCGACGCTTTCACGAGCGCGTGCGGAATCCGCTCCTGACGGATATTTCGGTTGATTGGGCCGGGCTGCCCGTCGCGGACGTTTACCCGAAGCGCATCCCTGATCTGTTCAGCGCCAAGCCAGTCGTCCTGACCGGACGCTATACGGGCGTCGGGCGCGCCTCTGTTCGCTTGAAAGGCAAGATGGCAGGCCGAGACTTCGAGCGTGAAATCGCGGTCGAGTTGCCGGAGGTTGCGCCGCAGCACGATACGCTGGCGAAGCTCTGGGCGCGCACGCGCATAGACGATCTGATGAAAGAGGACAATAAAGAGCTGCAACACGGCGCGACGCACGACAGCCTGCGCGAGACGATCACGCAGCTCGGTCTTGAATATCGCCTCATGACACCGTACACCTCTTTTGTCGCCGTCGAAGAGATGATCGTCACGGACAACGGTCAGCCGCGACGCATAGACGTGCCCGTCGAGACACCCGAGGGTGTGAGCGGCGAAGCCATCGGCCAGGCTGATGGGTCTGGATCGGCCTACGCAGGCAAAGGGACTTTTACCTCCACACCGGTATCTTCATGCGGGACTTGCGCAATGGTAAACGTGACAGATGTCGCGCAAATAGACCAGAGCTCAACCGCCGTCACGACGATCATCACTGAGGATCAGATTAATCCGGGACGCAACAGCCCCAATGGTATCCGTTTGAGGCTGCCCAAAAAATCTAAATCAGGCAGTGGCGCGGGGGATGCGGGTGTCGATGGCCGGACGAAGGACAAGCAGGCCAGCGCAGAAGCTGTCGAGAAAGAGAAACGGCAGACGATGCTCGCAAAACTGCACCCGTCGATTGCTGCCGTGGTGGAGCGATTGAAAAAGAAGGAGGCGCAACCTGCACCGGAGGAGGCTAAGTTCGTCCGTGAGAGCAAGGCTGAAATTCAGGTCTGGCTCGTGGACAAATCGCCCGAAACTATCGAGCAGCTCAAACAACTCGGCTTTGAAGTCCTGCTCGATCCGAAGACTACGAAACTGGTCATCGGTCGCATCGCGCTCGATAAGCTTGAGGCGCTGGCAGAGCTCAAGCAGGTTCGTTACCTTGCGCCGCAGGTGATGACAAAATAGAAGCGTTCAAGAGAGATTGGAGGGCGGTTTGATTGCGCGCCGCCCTCCGACAAAAAAGGATGTGGAACATTCGCGCTCGACGGGCGTCTAATGTAACGGACACCGCCCGGCTTCATAGTTTCGACCAGACGGAGGGTTTACAATCATGTTCGCATCTGACAACCCGCTCGACGAGGTGAAAGTCGCCGCCCCGTGTCCCGCCAACTGGGACGAGATGATAGGCTCTGAGCAGGTGCGCTTTTGCAGCCAGTGCAGCCTGAACGTCTACAACCTCTCAGGCATGTCCAAGCAAGAGGCAGAGTCACTCATCGCAAACTCCGAAGGGAGACTCTGCGTCAGGTTCTACCGGCGGGCTGACGGCACGATCCTGACTGATAACTGCCCCGTCGGACTACGCGCCCTCCGTCGGCGGTTGTCGCGCATCAAGACGGCGATCATCTCGGCAGCCCTCAGCTTCTTTGCAGGTCTCGGCATCTACGCGGGTTTGAGCGAGAGTGACAGCGACCCCTTTGAAGATTTAGCGGAGACGGGCGTGATGGCTGTCAGTAAGCCTGAGTCTATTCCTCCCCCGCCGCCACAACTACCACGAATTACGATGGGCGAAATGGCGTTACCCGAAGCGGTTGTAGGTAATTTAGCCGTCAGACCTGCGAAGGTCAAACGTCATCCATCAAAGCTGCGCCGAAATATCAGCCGTTGAACGTTGTGGCGCTCTGTGCTCTGAACGCCCTCGCTGGAACGTAAGAAGAGATTTAAACGCAGAGGACGCAAAGGATGTTCGCAAAGGGCGCAGAGAGTTGAATCTCTTTGCGCGCCTCCAGCGTCTTCCTTTGCGTCCTTTGCGTTAAAAGTTTCCGTCTTAAACGTGGCACTCAAGATCAAGCCGCGCGTGCGCGCTGCCGCTCAGGGTTGTAATCGTGCGCGAGGTATTGCCGCGCGATGTATTTGAGCACCGCCGAGACGTGCTTGCATTCGTAGCCGGATTCGGCGTTGCCGCGATAAACAAAGTCTGCGCAGGTGCAGGCCAGTTGTTTCGTGTCGGGATCACAAAACAGATGATAGTTACTCGCAGGGTCGGACTCCGAACGCGCCATCCAGCCGTAAGGCTCAGCCTCATCGACGATGACACGCTCCGAACGCGCCGCACGCTGCTCGGCGGGCGAAAACTCCTTGACCTTCGCCGCCTGTTTCTTCTTAGTCGTCATCTTGAATTCCTCTCACTCTCTCATAGTCGGAAGATAAAAATTGCGCCCTCAAAACAGTTCGGACGCGCCGTAACTTTGATGCTCACGGAGACCCAGGGGTTTGATCTTAACCCTTACTTTTCAGACGTTTACGTGTCGCCAATCGCGCCGCCAGAAAGGCCACGCATCGTAGAGATAGAGCGCGAAAGGAGCCCACCAGATGAGGTCGTTCGTGAGACACAGAACTAAAGTTTTGGGCGGCCATTGCCCGCTCCAGATCAACTCGGCCAGCCCGACGGGGCCGAGCACTTTGCCACAGAGTCCGACCGCTGCCAGCAGCCAGCCGCGCTCCGGCACGCGCGCGACCTCAAGGTAGATAATGCCGTAGAGGCCGACCACCATCCCCAGACACGCGAATATCTGCGGGTAGTTTTCGAGCGGCATGCCCGCATAACGAAACAGCCATTGCGGGTCATACACGCAGTACAATCCCCAGGCGATGTTATAGAGGCCAGCCAGACAAAAGACGATGCGATGAAATCTTCTGCGTGCCATCATGAGCATAAATAGTAGAAGATGAAATAGACCTCACGCAAAGACGCAAAGGCGCAAGGAGAAAGGCGCATCTTTTCTTTGCGCCTTTGCGTCTTTGCGTGAGGCTCTTTCTTTCGTCATCAACAGCGCAAGCCATCTGCCTCCACTGCGTTCTATTTACAACGCGCCGGTGAAGCGCGTCCGTCTCGTCTCTTAATCATTCATCTGGAGGTCACTCGACGACATGTCCCGACTATTTCCTTCGCTTCTCATCTCAGCGCTTTTCGCTTTGCTTCCCATCTGCGTCGCGGCGCAAACCGCTCAGCTCACGACCACGGCGCATGAGCGTCAATCCATCAACGTCACGGTCTACAACTCCAACATCGGCCTCGTGCGTGAAACGCGCTCTCTGAATCTGCCTGCTGGCCGCGTCAGCCTGCGCTTCGCCGATGTCGCCGCGCAGATTCGTCCGGAGACCGTCCATCTGGCCTCGCTGACCACGCCCGCTTCCTTAGGGATACTCGAACAGAACTACCAGTACGACCTGCTCAATCCCTCTAAGCTGTTGGATAAGTACGTGGGGCGCGAGGTGACGCTGGTCTTGAGGCGTTTCGAGAACAACACGGAAGTGCTGACGCCCGTGCAGGCGACGCTCCTTTCAAACAATGAGGGGCAGGTGTGGAGGATTGGCGGTCAGATCGTGATCAATCCTTCGAACATCGTCGAGACGAGATTCTCGGACCTGCCGCAGAACCTGGTGGCGACGCCGACCCTCGTCTGGGATGTGGAGAGCGCTTCAAACGGCGTGCAGACGGTCGAGGCGAGCTACCTGACGGGCGGCATGAACTGGAAGGCAGACTACGTCCTGGTGGTCAACGCGGACGACACGCGTGGAGACGTACAGGGGTGGGTGACGCTTGTGAATCAGAGCGGCGTGGGCTTCAACGAAGCGCGTCTGCAACTGGTCGCAGGCGATGTCAATCGCGTTCACGAGAGCAAGGACGAGGTGCTGGCCGGGGCTCGGCGTGCTGATCGGGCGCGCTCGGAAACAGCCCCCCAATTCCAGGAGCAGTCTTTCTTCGAGTATCACCTCTACACCTTGCAGCGTCCGGCCTCGATTCGCGAACAGGAGACCAAGCAGGTTTCCTTGCTCGAAGCCTCGGACTTCATGGTCTCCAAAGAGTTCGTCATCAACGGCCAGCCCTACTATTATCAGAGCTACGCGAGCGTGGGCGCACCCATCAAAGAGAAGGTCGGCGTCTTCATACAGTTTCGCAACTCGCAGCCGAATCATCTCGGCATGCCGATGCCAGCCGGAACCATTCGTCTCTACAAAAAGGATGACAAAGGCGGGCAGCAGTTCATAGGCGAAGACCGCATCGACCACACGCCCAAAGATGAAGACGTGCGCGTTAAGGTCGGCGACGCCTTCGACATCGTCGCCGAAAGGAAGCTGACCGATTACCGGATCATCAGTGATTACGTCCACGACTATGCCTACGAGATCACGATTCGCAATCACAAGCAGGGGCTCGTGAAGGTGATCGTCAACGAGCCAATCGGAGGAGACTGGAGGATGCTCTCATCGAGCCACCGCGCGGAGAAGACGGCTGCCTTCGCCGCCCGCTTTGAAGTGCCCGTGGAGAAAGACGGTGAAACGAAGCTCACCTATCGCGTTCGTGTCAAATATTGAATGTGAGGGAGAGCGGAGATTTAAATGCAAAGGACGCAGAAGAGAAGACGCAAAGGAAAGCTAAGAATCATCTCCTTTGCGTCTTTATACTTTGCGTCCTTTGCGTTTAATGTTTTTCGTATCAGCCGGCGATGCGGCGCGTCCCATGCTCAGCCGGGGTTTTGATAACGGCGGCTGTCGTCTGCGCTGGCTCTTTATAACCGCAGCCTTCCTGCGCGCAGTAACGAATGGTGCCCTCTTTTTTCGTCGTCTTCTCCAGAAGAAAGGGCGCGGCGCATGTGGGGCACGGCAGGCTGACGGGCTTGTCCCAGAAGACCACGTCGCACTTCGGATACTCCGAGCAGCCGTAGAAGGCTTTACCGCGCTTCGATTTCTTGACGACGATCTCGCCGCGACAGCCCGCGCGCGGGCAGGCCACGCCGGTCGTCTCGCGCTTGATGTAGCTGCACTTCGGATAGTTTGAGCACGAGACGAACTCGCCGAAGCGACCGTGGCGGCGCACCAGTTGCGCCCCATCGACCGGACACGTCTCGTCGAGCGGGACGGGCGCAGGAGCGACCGCGCCGCTCTTGGCGATCTTGCGTATGTTGCGGCAATCGGGATAGCCCGTGCAGCCCAGGAACTGGCCGAAGCGACCGCGCTTTAAAGCCATAGGCTTGCCGCACAAGTCGCACGTCTCTGCCTCTTCTGCATCTGCGGCGGCGGCGCCTTCGGCCTGTGCCGCTGTCGCGCCCCTGGTCGAAGCCGTGGCATCCGTGGCGCTCTTGCCATCTGCTTCGCCGCTCGTCGCCGCCGCCGCTGTAGGCTTTGCGACCTCGCGCGTCGTGCGGCACTCGGGATAGTTCGAGCAGGCGAGGAACTGGCCGAAGCGCCCGAACTTGATGACCATCGGAGCCCCGCAGTTCTCGCACACTTCATCGGTCGGGATGGCCTGCTGCTTGGCGGCGCGCATCTCACGCTCGGCTGACTTCAAGTCCTTCGCAAATTTGTCGTAGAACTCGTGGAGCGCCTCCGTCCACTTCATCTTTCCATCTTCAATCTCGTCCAGCTCGCCTTCCATGCGCGCCGTGTAGGTCTCGTTAAAGAGATCGTCGAAGCTGGCGACCAGCAGGTCGTTGACGGTCGTCCCCAAAGAGGTCGGATGAAAACGCCCTTCGTGCTTCTCGACATATTCGCGGTCGATGATCGTCGTCATGATCGCCGCATAGGTCGAGGGTCGCCCGATGCCCTTCTCTTCGAGCGCTTTGACGAGCGTCGCTTCCGTGTAACGCGGCGGCGGCTCTGTGAAATGCTGTTCGGGATTGATCGAGTTCAAGCGTAGAGGCTCGCCCTTTTCGACCAGCGGCAGAGTGCGCTCCGCTTCATCTTCATCTTCAGACTTTTCGTCGCGTCCTTCCTGGTAAACTTTGAGGAAGCCGTCGAATTTCAGCACCGAACCCGTCGCGCGGAAAAGGAAGCGACCGGCTTCTATATCTATCGTCGTCTGGTCGAAGATCGCGGGCATCATCTGGGAGGCGACGAAGCGCTGCCAGATGAGGCGGTAGAGTTTCAGCTCCTCTTTATTAAGATACCTGGCGAGCGCATCGGGCGTGCGCGCGACATCCGTCGGGCGAATGGCCTCGTGCGCGTCCTGCGCGCCCTTCTTCGAGCGATAATGGATCGCTTTTTCGGGCAGGTAGTTTGCGCCGTACTGGTTCTCGATAAAGTCGCGCACCTCGCTTAGGGCCGCGTCTGAGACGCGCGTCGAATCCGTGCGCATGTAGGTGATTAACCCAACCGCGCCCTCAGCGCCCAGCTCCACGCCTTCGTAGAGCTTTTGCGCGAGCATCATCGTCTTCTTAACCGGAAAGCCGAGCTTGCGCGAAGCCTCCTGCTGCAACTTCGAAGTGATGAACGAGGGGACGGGATTGCGCTTACGCTCCTTCGTCGTCACGTCCGCGACGCGGAAGCTCTGCACCTCAGCTTCGGCGACCAGCTCCTTGGCCTGCGCCTCGTCGCCGATGAGGATTTCGTTCTTCTTCAAATCCTGATCGAAGCCGGAGGTCTTGACCGTCTGCTCGCCTACTTTGAAGAGGCGCGCATCGAAGGCGGGCGGCAATTTCGCCGCCAGGTTGGCCGTGATCGTCCAGTATTCAGTCTTGACGAAAGCCTCTATCTCGCGCTCGCGCTCGACGACCATGCGGAGCGCGACAGACTGCACGCGCCCGGCGCTCAGGCGTCCTCCGATGGTGCGGCACAGGAGGGGCGAGACTTTATAGCCGACGAGGCGATCAAGCACGCGTCGCGCCTGCTGCGCATCGACTAAGTTCTGGTCTATCTGTTTCGGTTCTTTGAAGGCATCCTGCACGGCGCGCTTCGTGATCTCGTTGAACATCACGCGGAAGGTCGGCTTGCGCGGACGCTTCGGCACGATCTCTTCGGCGAGGTGCTGGCAGATGGCTTCACCTTCACGATCAGGGTCGGCGGCCAGGTAGATTGATTCCGCTTCCTTCGCGGCCTTTTTCAAGTCCGAGACGATCTTACGGTTGTTGCGCTTTTTCGTATCAGGGATGACCTCATAGGTCGGCTCGAAATCGTGTTCGACATCGACGCCCAGTCCCTTCGACGGCAAATCCTTGATGTGGCCGATAGAGGCCATCACGCGATAATCTGCTCCCAGATACTTATTGATCGTCTTCGCTTTGGCGGGCGATTCGACGATGACTAAATTCTTCGCCATTAGATTCCTTTATTGACAAGCAATGAGTGATAAGCGAGCGTCTGAGGGGCGCGCGAGCGCCCGTCTCCGATCACCTATCACTCATCAAATGATATTCTTAAACACTCTTTAGATGCACGCGCAGCCCCGTTCGATTGCCGCCCCCTGCTACTTATAACCCCTCGTTGGCGCTGCCTTTATAGTTCTCTCGCGCTCTCCTCGGTCTGTATCTGGCATGCCGGGATCAGCCCTTTCAGGGCGACAGACATGCGGCTCAACTGAGCCGCCCTCACAGGCTTGATTAAGAGCTTCATCCCTCATCGCTTGCAAATGCAACCGTCTATAGTTCTATCACCCTAACTGTAACACAGTCAAAAGTGAGGTACGCAGCAACGTCCGAGCACCGTGGGCTTCTGGATACTCCGATAGCGCTGCTGCCACGCTTCGATAATTGAGCCCGTGAGTTGTTCTGAAAAGCAAATGAGCGCCCCCAAAAGGAGCGCCCATAGTGTGTCACTGAAGGGGCAGCGATTATCTAATCTACGGGCGTGAGAGACGCAATATGTTCGCGCCGGTCTCGGCCAGATTCGCGATAGCCATGATCAACTCGTTCGGCTCGACCGGCTTCGAGACGAACATATTGAACCCTTCCTTTATTGCGCGCGCGCGATCCTCTACACGGACGTAGGCGGTCAAGGCGACAGCCGGTATTTGCCGCTGGCCGCTCTCCGCATTGAGCGCTCTCACCTTGCGTATGAGCGAGTAACCATCTTCGCCAGGCATCGCCAGGTCGGATACCAGCACGTCCGGCTCGTACCGCTGTAGCACTTCGAGCGCTTCGGAGGCGGAAGCCACCGCCTGTACTTTGGCTCTGCACTCAGTCAGCATGACCGTCAGAATTTGAAGGCTGTCTCGATCATCATCGACGAGCAGCACCTGCACACCATCAAGCGAAGGAAGCGGCTGCTCGTAAAGATTCGGTTCTTCATTCGGCCACAGGCTCGCGCTCTCAATTCGACGATTTTTCGCGCGCTCATCCGCTCCAGCCGCAGGAAGCCTGATGGTGAACGCCGCGCCGCGTCCTTCGCCCTCGCTGTCTGCGTGGACTGTGCCGCCGTGAAGCTCTACCAGGTGGCGTACGATTGCCAGCCCCAGACCGAGACCGCCGTGGCGGCGTGTGCTCGTGCCGTCGGCCTGGCGGAAGCGGTCGAAGATGTAGGGAAGAAAATCCTGATGGATGCCCTCGCCCGTGTCGCTCACTCTGATCTGGACAGACGAGTCTGCGCGCTCGAGCCGGACTGCGACGCGCCCGCTCGCGTGTGTGAACTTGATCGCGTTTGAGAGCAGATTCCAGACGATCTGCTGCAAGCGGCCAGCATCACCTGAGACATGACGGGCTGAAGGATCGAGCGTCACCTCCAGTTGAATGCCTTTCGATTCTGCCGCCAACTGCACGGAATCGACGGCCGCGTTGATGACGGCTGCCACGTCAACCGGCGCGATATTGAGGCGGAGCTTACCCGTAATCACACGCGAGACGTCGAGAATATCTTCGATCAGTTGCGCCTGCGATTGTGCGTTGCGTTCAATGGTCTCCATCGCATGGCTGACGGTGGCTTCATCCAGCCTTCCCTGACGTAGCATGTGAGACCATCCGATGATCGCGTGCAGCGGAGTGCGCAGCTCGTGCGAGACCGTCGCCAGGAACTCGTCCTTCAGGCGATTAGCGCATTCGGCTTCAGCCCGCGCCATCTGCTCGCGAACGAGTTGGACTTCCAATTCCTCTTTCATAGCGCGCAGCGCCGCTTCGGCTTTCCTGCGCTCCGCGACCTCCGCCTCAAGCGATTTTGCCTTCTGTTGCAACAACGTGATGGCGCGCAGGCGTCCATCCGCGTCGGCGAGCGCACTGTAGCTCTCGGCGGGGATAACGCGCGAGTGGCCTGCGCAGACGTGGCCGAGCGGGGCGGCTTTCGCTTCCCCGCCCAGGCTGTCCATCGGATAAGAGCAGAAAAGCAGGAAAGAGTGAGCGTGGCTGAGATCGTTCCAGAGCTCTTCCAACCTGATCGCGCCGTCGTAGTTGCCCTCCGCCCACAGCAGCGCCACCATCTCGCCAAAAATTCGCACGCGATGCCTGCCTTCAGCGGCTCGGCTGATGATGTCCCCGATGACCTCCCTGAAGCGCACGGGGTCTAGCTGTCCATCAAACATAAATTGCGACAGAGTCTCGGCTGCATCGAGCGAGACATACTGGCCGCAGGCGCGTGCGGCGGTCAGATCCATCCCGTCCGCTCGCAAGCGATCTTCGAGCGCCTCGCGGTGCTCTGCGGTCGCCACCACGATGCACGCATCTCCTGTGCTCAGGCCCTTGCCGATGAAGCCGCCGAGCGACTCGATGAGGAACGCATCCGTCTCGTAGAACTGGACGAAGTGATCAGACTCCCCCATCTCGTTCCAGTCCGTGCGCGGCGCAAGCTCCTGCACACCGATGCCGTCGGTGTCGAGCGAGATCAAATCTTGAAAGGAATTGCCGTTGCTTTTCGCTTCAGCCAAAGGAGCCTCCGTAGTTAGCCAGTCAGTATTTCAGCGTCTTGCGGGGAAAACCTGACGCGCGTAAAAATTATGAGAATCGCCGGAGGCAGCTATTGACTGACTGCGGCAGGCTGAGATGACCTTGGGGGATTTATGATAGCCATTCCAGGTTCATCCAAGATTACTGGCGACCAGTATTTTAGACGAATCAATCCATTACGTTGAGGGGGCAGTTCGCGTGCCCATTCTACCCCTTTTCCGCTCTGAAATCTACAGAGGGTGTATCAAGAGTGCGCCGGAGAGACCTTTCGTAGCGGAGCAGAAAACGCCGGTCGGATGCAGCACTTGTGCCAGGTTGCAATCAAAAGAGGACGGGGGACGATCCACGCGCTCGACACGAAGCGACACGAAACCACATGCCCCCCCTCTTTTCGTGTCATTTCGTGTTGCTTCGTGGATCGGTCGCTTGCCTCTCGCGCGCTCGTTCAGGTCGAGCGCGGCGAAGTCGCGCCCCGCGCCCCGTGTTGCGCCGAAGCGGCAAAGCACTGACATTCCTGGCAAGGCGCTGACAAAAAGTCAGCCACCGTTGTCAGCTTCGGCTTTCGCCGAATGCCCTCCGTAGTCTCTGGCCGCTGACGGAAACTGTTTCTTTTTCAACATTTAGCGTGCCAAACGTGCGGCGGCCTGAGACCGGGCACGGCGATTGTTTAGCTCTCCTGAGGCTGGCCTCTCCGTTTGGGTCGGAAATTACAGGGCAGGGAGCTTTTGATGGCGCGTGTGATGATCTGCGACGATGATCCTGGGATGGCTAAAGGGCTGGCGGTCGCCTTGCGCGATGCCGGGCATGATGCCGAGATGTACGGTCACACGGTGGAGGCGCTCAGCGCCGCCGCCAATGAATGCTTCGACCTCATCGCCTTCAATCTTGACACTCCTGGACTCGGGCGCGCAGGCGCGATAGCTGCGCTGCGGGAGGTTGCGCCGCGCACTTCGCTCATCGCTTTCCACAATCGCCCGACCGAAATTATGCGCCCCGATACGCATGCATGTCTGGCCGCCGTGCTGCCGCGCCCTGTCGCCGTCAAAGATTTCATGTACGCGGTGGCCTGCGCGCTCAGGGGACGTTAGCTCTCTTTGGCGCGGACACTTTTCGCAGACGGGCAAGGCGCTCGGCCTCCCGTGTACGCTCACGAAACCCTTCGCCCTTCCGACTTGCATCTCGCAAGCACAAATTTTAAGGAGACGATTATGACCAGGTTAAGAAAAAAATTCGGTGTATTGCCGCTGCTCTTCTGCCTCCTCGTGTTGGGCTCTGCCGCGAGCTTTGCGCAGAGACAATTAGCCCGCCTTGAAACGGGTCGCCCGGAAGTGAAGGTGCTGATGGCGGGCGCGGTCGAGCGCGAAGCAGGACTCCTGGCGCTCGAAAAGGTCGAAGCCGTCAAGCCGGGCGAGATTCTTCAATGGAACATCACGTCCCTGAACGAGGGCACGGCAGCAGCCCGCGACTACAAGGCGGTCGGCCATATCCCGAAGGGCACGACGTTCGTGGCCGGAAGCGCCGCTGGAGAAAACGGCTCGACCGTCACCTACAGCATTGATGGCGGCAAGACCTTCAACGCTCTTCCGATTATCGAAGAGAGGCAGACGGACGGGTCTGTGAAGCAAGTTCCCGCGCCCGTTTCGATGTACACGGAGGTTCGCTACGAATGGTCGGATGCGCTTGCCGCAGGCAGTAAGCTGATGGCCTCCTACAAAGTGCGCGTCAGGTAATAGCACTCCTTCCCTTCTCGAAAACCCTGTCAAGAGGTTTTCGGTGCGCGCTCGTCTTAGATTCACCCACAGAGACTACGGAAAGATTTGCGCCCGTCTCCAACCTTCGAGGAATGTTGATGAACACCAGACATGAAGCCAACTCCACCTATGGCGTGACATCGCGCCTGATCGTGCTGCTCGCTCTTGTGACCCTGGGGGTCGCGCCCGCTCTGGCGCAAACGACCGGCGGCACAGTGATTTCAAACCAGGCGTCGGCCACCTATTCGGATGGCGGCGGCAACAATTTCTCCGCCGTCTCGAACACGGTCACGGTGACGGTCGCAAACGTCGCCGGATTAGCCATCACGCCCGACGCCGGCTCGAATCCGAGCGTCGTGCCGGGACAGACCAGTGTTGACTTCTCTTTCACCATTACCAACACGAGCAACTTCGCCACACAGGTGCGGTTCCTCGCATCGGGCGCGTCCGTTCAGGTCACTGGCCCGGCCACTGTGCAGGCGGCGGTCATTGACGTCAACAACAACGGCATCGGCACTGGCGACACAGACATTAGCGGCAATGCGGCTGACGTGCTGTCCGCATCACTGGCACGCAACGCCTCGATCACAGTCATCGTCCGTGTCAACGTGAGCGGGACGGCTGCCGCAGGCGACACCGTCAACGTCCGTCTGGGCGACGCGAGCACCGGTTCTCCGACCTTCGATAACCAGACGGCCAATACTTCGGCCAACGAAGTGCGCACCTCTTCGGGCGCATCCGCTCCGGCGGGCGGCGAAGCGGAAGCACGCGGCGACATCAGCGCCACGGTGCAGAGCGACGTGCAACTGCGCGCCGTGATGAACGCGCCCACGGGGCCTGTCGCGCTCGGCTCGGACATCACTTACACTTTGCAGCTCTGCAACGACGGCAATCGTGTGGCGAGCGCCATCACGCTCGGCGCGTTCTCAGGCGTCTACATTATCGTGCCGGTTCCCGCTGGCACGACCGTTTCGGCGGCCAACTCGTTTCCGGCGGGCACGCTCTACACGAATTCCCTCCTGACGACTGCTCCGCTCTCGGCGACGTGGAGCAACGCTCCGACGGGGACGACCACGCGCATCGCTTTCAGGGTCGGTGCGACGCTGGCCGACGCGACGTGCAGCAGTAACTTCAACTTCATCGTCACGGTGACGACCACAGACGCGACGACGCCCATCTATGCCATTGCCGACGCGTTTGCCCTGAACACCGTCAGCGCGACCCAGACAGATCAAACGGGCGACACACTGACGAATCGCGGCGACAGCAACGCCAACTTCAACGAGCCGAAGCGCGGCGTCCCGCCCGCAGCCGACGATGCGGCCAGCCCGACGCAGGGCTACCAGTTGCCGACCACGCTCCAGCGCGTCGGCAACGTGCTCATCGGCCCGGCGGGTCAACCCGCCGCCACCGGCCCGACCGACCAGAACGACGACTACACCAACCGCAGCGTCACAGCCGGTATCGCGGGCGTCGCGCCGCTCGGGGCGACCACCGCCGGAGATACAGTTGACTTCACCAACACGGTGAGGAATATGGGCAACAGTAACGATGTCTTTACGCTGACCGCGCCGACCGTGCCCACCGGCTTCACCGTCGCCATCAGCACTAACGGGACGGCTGGCCCATTCACAACTGTTTCGGGCGGCGGAAGCGTGACGCTTCCGGTCAGCTTCGGACAGCAGGCCGACATCATCGTGCGCGTCACAGCACCTGCCGGTCAGACCGTGCTCACGCCCTTCCAGACAGTGATTCGCGCGACTTCGGCCAACACCGCCGCCAACTCTAACGACACCATAGACCGTCTCTACACGGGCTTCCTTCAATTGACGAAGACGGCGCTCGTCATCAACGGAACAGGCGTTGGCGGGGCAACGGATGCCGTGCCGGGTGCGGTCATCGAGTACAGCATCACGTACACGAACATCTCGTCATCCGGCGGAACGAACAATGCCACGTTGACCGTTTCCTCTCTCGTCATCACAGAGAACGGCAACAACGCGCCGAACAACTGGGGCACCACGACCGATCAGGTTGTGGGTTCCGCTTCCGACACGCTCGGCGGCACGATTACAGGTGACGCGGCTGCTTCGACGGTGCTCACAGATTCTGTGGCAACACTCGCACCGGGACAGTCCGGCATCTTCAAATTCCGTCGCACGATCAAGTAAACCAAGGGATGAGGGATGAGGGATGAGGGATGAAATAAGAACTTCCGTCTTTTATTCATCCCTCATCCCTCATCCCTCATCCCTTCGTTCATCCCTTATGCTCAGCGCCCGCTTCCAGAGAATCGCCTCTATTATCGCCCTCGCGCTGCTCGTCGTAGTGGTGACGAGCAGGCGCGTGGGCGCGATTGACGATTCCGTGGGAGCGGGCACGATCATTTCCAATCGCGCCGAAGCTACTTACAGGGACGCGGCGGGCACTGGCTTTTCGACCGTGTCTAAGACGATCTCTGTGACGGTGCTCACCGTCTCGGCGCTGGTCGTCACGCCGGACGAGACCGAGCCCTCGGCGACGGTCTCACCGAACGCGAGCGTGACGCGTCTCTTCCGCATCTGCAACACGGGCAACACGCCAGACTTCTATACGATCACGCACGCCGAAGCGAGTGCGCCCGCCCATCTCACAGCTCTCTTCTTCGACACGGACGCGAGCGGCACGCTGACCGCAGATGACCGCGCCGTGACCATCGGCGCGAGCCTCAGCCCGCGACTTGTGCGCGGCGCGTGCACGGGGCTGCTGGCGCAGGTAGATACCGGTGCGAGCCCTCAAGGCTCGCGCATCTCGATCAACATCACGGCACGCTCGAACGTCTCGGACGCAGTCAATAGCGGGGCGACCGACACGGGCGCGATCATCAACGCGGTGGGCGAAGGAGCGCACTTCAATGCGCCGGACGATGCGCGCCTGCCGCCCGTCAAGCTCGTCGAAGGCGTCGCCTCCACGACCGCTGCTTACGGTCAGGCGCTGGCCTACACAGTCAACTTCCGCAATCACGGTGACGTAAGCGCGCTCAACGTCCTGCTCAGCGACGAGCTTCCTGAAGGACTTGAGTACATCGCGGGCTCGCTCAGTTTGAACAACCAGCCCCTGACCGATGCGTCGGACGCAGATGCCGGGCGCATCAACGGGCGGCGCATCGAAGTTCGCAAAGCCGAGGTGGCCGTCGGCGAGCTGGTGCAGGTTGCTTTCCAGGCTCGCTCCGACGCACGCGTTCCTTCGGGTACAGGTCTGGTCAACGAGGCGCTGGTCTCCGCCGACAATGCGCCCGCCGCCACCTCATCCAATGCGATTGCCATCGTCAATCCTTTCGGTCTGGTCTACGAAGGGCGAAGCGCCGGGACGCCTGTCGCGGGCGCTCGCGTGCGCCTGTTGACAGACCCTGCGAGCGACGCTTCGGCCACGCTTGCTCCCGGCGTGGGCTCCGTCCCCAACGAGCATAATGACAACCCGTTTGCGACCGACGGGCAGGGGCGTTGGAGCTTCGTGCTGACGAATGAACAGATGGGCACGCCTACTGCCCCCGTGCGCTACTTCCTGAACGTCACCGCGCAGGGCTTTCGCACGCGGATGCTCGAAGCCACGATCACGCCGACCGTTGCGGCCTCTTTGTTCACGCTCAGCCTACGCGCGCTCGACGGCCAGCCCATCGCGCAGGGCGGCAGCTTCGAGCTGACGGAAGAGAACGTACAGCTACCGAATCTGGGGGCATTCGCCTTCAACGTTCCGATGTTTGAGAACTCTGCGCTGGAGGTGCTGAAGGTGGCCGACCGCCCGTCTGTCGAGATCGGCGATGTCGTCACATATCGCGTCGAAGTGCATAACGCGACCTCCGGCGCGCTGAACGATGTGGTCGTGCGCGACCGGCTTCCCGCTTCGTTCCACTACGCTGCGGGCACTGCGCGTCTAGAGAATCTGCCTGCTGCGCCGCGCAGCTTCGAGCCGGACATATCGGGCAACGATCTGACCTTTCATCTTGCGGAGCTTGGAGCCCACGCACGCGTCGTGATCACCTATCGCGTGCGGGTCGGCGTCAACGCGGGCGAGGGCGAGCAGGTCAACTCGGCTGTCGCTTCCGGTCTCTTTCAATCATCGGGCGAGAGGACTACGACGAGCCCTGCGCGCGCTTCCGTGCGCGTTCGTCGCGGCCTCTTTTCGACCCAGCAGATCATCCTCGGGCGCGTCTTTGAAGACGTTGACGGCAACGGCCTGTTCGATGACGGCGACCGTGGGCTCGCGGGCGTGCGGCTTTACCTTGATAACGGGCAGTCTGTCATCACTGACTCCGCAGGCCAATACAGCTTTCCTTCAGTGAACGACGGAGCGCAGGTCATCGCGCTCGACCCCGTCACGCTGCCGGACGGCTACAGACTGGCTCCGACCGACAGGCTTGAAGAGAAGAGCCTGACCAGATTGCTGCGTACGCCGCTCGGAGGCGGAGCGATGCTGCGCCAGAATTTCGCGCTCCGTCTTCAGGACGAGGGCGCAAGCGCCAGTGCAGACACTTCCGTCTTACGAACGAATCTCTTGCCGCAAGACGACAAGCTGCCCGCAGCCGCCGAGCAGGCTAGATTAAAGGTCGAGCGTGAGGGCGGCGAGAAGAAGAGGAATAGGAGCGAAACGAACGTTAAGACAGGCGGCGCGGCGAAGAGCGAGCCGCTCAAAGACGATGCGAGGGCGAAGACTCCTCCCGCTTCCGGCACGTACGAAGTGGCCGCGCTCGCTGGCACAGAGCCCGTGGCGGCAGGCGCTTGTGTGCTGGTCTCACCGGAGCCGGACGAAGTCGTCGCGGGCGCGGCGCTCGAAGTGGAAGCGCGCGTCGCCGAAGGCTGGTCAGTCGCGATGGAGGTCGAAGGCACGCGCATCCCCGATTCAAAGATCGGCGAACGCCGCATAGACCGTCAGAACAGGGTCGCGACCTACATCTTCGTCGGCATCAACCTGCGTCCCGGCCCGAACCATATCAAGGCGACGGCCATCAGCCCTGAAGGTGTGTCAGGCCAGACGGTTGAGCGGCTGATCTACGGTCGCGGCCCCGTCAAGCGTCTTGAGATTGTGACGGAGAAGAATGAGCTGAGCGCTGGCGGGCGCGACCGTACGCGCGTACGCTTGCTCGCCTTCGACCAGTGGGGACATCCTGCGGCTGACACCTCCGTGGCGCTGGAAGTCTCAGCCGGAAGGCTGGTCGCCTCGGTCGATAGCGACAAGACGGAAGCGAGAGAGAGCGACGCCGCAGCGCCGCAAAGTTCACCCGCAGAGCAGACGAACGGCGCTCTTCGCGAACAGGCGAACGAAAACGCCACCCAGCGCGCCGTGCCCTTGACGGGCGGCGAAGGAAGCATCCTCCTGGTCGCGGACAACGCCGTGGGTGTGGCGGAGATACGCGCGGCAGCGGGCACGATTGAGGCACGCCATAAAGTTCGCATCACGCCGGAGCTGCGTCCCGCCATTCTCGTCGGGCTCGCCGAAGTATCAATCGGGAGCGCTGCACCGGAGATGGCGCTGCGCAATACGGACTCGAACGTGCGTAGCCACCTGGCCTTCTTCTATCGCGGCGCGCTCTTCAGGAAAAATCTGCTGACGCTCTCCTACGACAGCCAGCGTCCCCTTAATCGGACAGGCGGCGACCGTCTCTTCCAGCTTGACCCGCTTGAGCGCGCCTACCCGATCTTCGGCGATTCTTCGACGCGCTACGAGGACGCGCAATCGAACTCGAAGCTCTACGCGCGCCTCGACCGTGGCCGCTCCTACGCCCTCTTCGGCGATTTCGAGACGGAGAACAAGGACGCGGGTCTCGCCGCTTACGCGCGCCGCCTGACGGGCGTCAAAGTGCACGTCGAAAATGGGAGCGGAGATTTTATTTCGGTCACGGGCGCGCGTCCCGACACGGCCTTTGCGCGCGACGTGTTTCCGGGCGGATCATTAAGCCTGCTCAGCCTGTCTCACGTAGACATCCTGCCCGGCTCGGAAGTGGTCGTGCTTGAGACACGCGACCGCCGCAATCCGGAGATCATCCTCTCGCGCGAGCAGCTCGTGCGCTCCATCGACTACAACCTCGATGCGGCGAGCGGTCAGATATTCTTCCTGCGTTTCATCTCGGCGTTCGACTCCACGCTCAACCTGATGCAGACGGTCGTCACCTACGAGCATCGCGCCGATGACATGTCGTCTGCGGTTTACACCGGACGCGCTCTGAAAAACTTCGACGGCCTGGGGCTGAGGCTCGGCCTGTCGTTCGTCAATCAACGTCAGGGCGAGTTCGGCTCGTTCACGCTCGGCGGGATCGACGGCGAGAAGCGGCTGCCGCGCGGCGGCGTCCTCAAGTTCGAGTGGGCGACGAGTCGCGGGCAGGTCGTGGCGGGCGGAAACACTTTGCAGACCGGCAGCGACGAAGCGGCAGACCATAACGGCAACGCTATGCGCCTTGAATGGGCGCAGCCGCTCGGCTTCCTGGAGGGTAAATTGCGCGCCGAGTTTGCGCGTGCGGATGAGGGCTTCGCTAATCCGTTCGGCGCATCTGTGACACCTGGATCGCGACGCGCGAGCGCACAGGTCGATCTCAAAGTGCGCCCGACATCCGTCGTACGCTTCGGCGTGATGGACGAGCGCAACCGCACGTCGAACGTCAACAACGAACGCCTGACAGCATCCCTGCTCTGGACTGAGACCTTCACGGATCGCTTTCGGGCGACCCTCGGTTACGATCTGCGACGCTTGCATGACTCTATGAGCGGGCGCGAAACCGACTCGAATCTCGTCACTGTGGGCGCGGAGTGGCAGGCCACGGATAAGCTTCAGCTCTCGGTCAAGCGTGAGCAGAACCTGGGCGAAGCCGATCCGACCTATCCGAACCAGACCACCATCGCGGCCAACTATCAATGGAACAATTTCACGCGCATCTTCCTGACGCAGCGCCTCGCTTCCGCGCCGATTGTGCCCATCAGCGATGCGGGCGTGACGGGCTTTGCGCAGACCGGCGCGCGCCGCGAGACGGCCATCGGCGTGGAGACGCGTCTCGGTCGTTACACGAGTTTGACGAGCCGCTATCAGTTGGAGAACGGCATCAACGGCACGGACAGCTTCGCCATCATCGGCCTGACGAATCGCCTGCCGATCAACAAGCAGCTTTCGCTCGACCTCAGTTACGAGCGCGGCTTTCATGTGGCGGGCGAGGGCGAGAGCTATAACAGCGTGGGGCTCGGGTTCGCCTGGACTCCGACTGAGAATTTCCGCACTACGGGTCGCTACGAGCTGCGTGACCGCAACGGGCTGGGAACAGTGCTGACGCTCGGCGCGGCTGGGCGCTTAGCCGACAACCTGACGACGCTCGCTCGTCTACAGATGGCGCGCACAAACTTTGAGGGGCGTGAAAGCTCTTCGCTCAGCATGACGGCGGCGCTCGCCTGGCGGCCACTTAAAACGGATCGCATGGGCTGGCTCTTCAGCTACGCGCGCCGCGACGTTTCGCAGGATGGGTTTCAGGGCGGCCTCTACGTGTTCGCCGGATCGACGCGCGACCGTAGCGACGTGCTCTCGACCGACGCCTACTATCAATGGAGCGCAGACCTGGAACTCTACGGGCGCGTCGCACTCAAGTATGGCCTGAACGGCACGCTGGAGCTGCCGGGCGTCTCGACCCTCACTTACATGATGCAGGGACGCGCCGTCTATCGCCTCGGCAAACAATTCGACGTGGCGGGCGAGATGCGCCTACTCGCGCAACCCGCCAGCCTGACGCGCCGCACCTCTTTTGGAGCGGAGCTTGGCTTCTGGCTGCTGCCCGACCTGCGCCTCGGCGGCGGCTACAACTTCACGGGTGTCAGAGAGCCTGCGGGCAGCTCCGTCAACGGCGGGCGGCGAGGTTTCTATTTCACCATCTCCTCGAAGCTCTCCAACCTCTTCGATCTCTTTGGGACATCAAGGAACGCGGAGGCACAGCAGCCGGCCAGTACCGGTCATCAAAAGGAGCCGACGAGCAACAGGCAATAAGATCATCCGCCCTTGAAGGCCGAAAGCCTTCATGTGTTGACAGGTTGATTCTTCAGCAACGAAGGATAAAAGAGATAGACAAAGATGATGTTAGTGGCGCTCAAACAATGGCTTTTGAAAGTCACTCGCTCAAGGGCGAGAGCGTTGAGCCTCTGTCTCTGGATGCTCCTTTTGTTGTTCGGCCTCGGCCTTGAAACTGCCCACGCGCAATTGACCATCACCCCGTCCAGTTGGAACGTCATCGGCCTCGACAGTAACAATGTGGACGCCGGCCCTGACACCTTCGTCGTGGGCGCGCGGATTCGCAACGTCGGCTCAGTGGCCGTCACAGGCATCGTCGGCACTTTCAACTGGGACAGCTCCAACATCTATATCAACCTTGTCAACGCGACGACCGTCTCAATTGTGTCGCTCGCCCCCGGCGCGAGCCACGAGATTTTTTTCAACGTCAGAATCACACGCACCAGCGCCGCCTATAACGCGACGCGGCGCTATCACATCACGGTCAGCGCCGCCAACGCGGCGACCGTGAGCACGCCTACGCCGCGTGAGCTGTACGTCGAAAAGCTTGTCTCTCAGAACCGCAACTCGACACAGAACGTCTCAGGCCCGACCACGCTCCTCGTCGGCCAGACCTACAACTTCGTCGTCGATGCCAGCACGGCGACCGGAGGTTACGAGCAGCTTGTCAACGAGCTGACGTTTCCGAACAACATCTTTCAGGTGCAGGCGGTATCTTCGACCTACACGGCCCCGTCGGGCGCAACTCATAATCAAATCTATGCTGACGCCTGCGGTTGGGATAATGATCCGCTCAGCGCAAACTATCGAAGCTGCATCGGCCCCGTCAACTTTTCGGGCGGCAAAGCCGGTGGCACGATCCGCACGACTTACACTGTGAAAATAATCGGGTCGGGCTCCGCACAGATGGATTCGATCATCTATGACTACTCCGGCAGCAGCTATCATTACGGCAGTGATTCTGTCTTCATAGCTACGACCGCCTATTTGCCGCCCAATATCGGCCTCGTCAAATCCGTCAGCCCGAGCGGCGTCGTGCTCCCGAATTCAGACATCGCCTACACAATTAATTTTAATAACTCAGGCCAGCTTCCAGCCTTCAATTTCAACATCACCGATCCGATCCCCGCCAACACTGATTTCAAACTCGCTTCGGCCACGGCCTCTCTGGGAGGTCTTTCCGGCGTGACCATAGAATACTCTTCGGACGGAGGGGCTACATGGACGTATACCCCTGCGAGCGGCGCAGGCGGAGCGACGGCGGGTTATGATCGATTGGTGACGAATATACGTTGGCGCTTCAGCGGAAGCCTCGGTGCCGGGGGATCAGGCAGCATAGGCTTCGCCGCACGAATTAGATAACGTGATAATTCCTGTAAGCCGAGTGTAGCTACTACTGCCGCCGTCACAGCTTTCTGACAAAGCACTTGCCCGGCAGCCGTCTCACGCGCACTCGTTTTCTGTAATCTCTATTTCGTTACAGGGATAAGCGGAGCGTGTCCGTTCGCCCGCCCTTGTGCTTCATATCTCTCCGTTGACATCCGTGAGCCATGCTCGTATGCTTGGCTGCGTTACTCGTCCACAAAGGAGCAGGCGCTCCTTGACCCGAAGCCTCAGGCCAACAAGCGTAGCCTCAGGTCTTTCATCCAGAGAGGCACAAGCGATGCGACTTCCCACGTCCTGCATCGAAATCATCTGCCGTCAGGCTATGACTTCGCCTCGAAGTGTGATTGCTGCACCAGCCGCCCTTGATAAGAGCCCATCCCTACTTACAAAGGAGAAAAAGGATGTCCCCCGTACAGAATCTCAGAACATCTCTCGCCTACGTAGTGATCTTCTCGTTGTTTCTAACCGGCTTAATCACTATCACGACTCGTCAGAGCCACGCCTCTAACAATTCTCTGCCGCGCTCCTTGACTCCGAGTGCTGCTGAGCCCTCAGAGAAAACTGTGCCGCAAGCCGAGACGGTTGACGAAGCGACACGCACGCGCGTCCATGAAGCTTACGGCAAGCTGCCGCTGAGCTTTGAAGAGAATCGCGGGCAAGTAGATAACAAGGTGAAGTACGTCTCGCGCGGCTCTGGCTACACGCTCTTCCTGACTGCGACCGAAGCGGTCTTGACATTGCGGAAGGCAGATGAAGTCAGGCAGCATGAAAGGCCATCGCGTGATCTTCTCCATACGCACTCCGCAATCCCCAATCGGCAATCGGCTGTCTTGCGAATGAAGCTGAGAGGCGCGAACAGTGAACCCGTCGTCACAGGCGAGAGCGAGATGGGAGCCCGCACGAACTACTTCATCGGCAACGACCCTGAGAAGTGGCGCACGGAGGTCTCACGATATGAGCGCGTGAGATATGCGCAGGTCTATCCCGGTATCGACATGATCTACTACGGGCAGCAGCGACAGTTGGAGTATGACTTCGAGGTCGCGCCGGGGGTGGACTCGCGCCAGATTGCTTTGGAGTTTACGGGCGTCAAGCGAGTGCAGGTCGAGCGGGGGACGGGCGATCTGATCTTAAAGACTTCAGGCGGAGAAGTCCGTCAGCGCAGGCCTGTCGCCTTTCAGGAAGTAGGAGGGGAACGCCGGGAGGTTGCGAGCCGGTACGTGATGCAAGGCAAGCGCAAGGTGGGGATCGAGGTCGGAGAATATGATCGAACACAGAGATTGGTGATCGACCCGATTTTAGGCTACTCGACTTATCTGGGGGGCAGCGACTATGACTCCGGCTACGGCATCGCCGCAGATGAGTCAGGCATCGCTTACGTGACCGGCCTTACTTCTTCATTCGATTTCCCGGCGACTGAGCCTTATGAGTTAGACCAATATAACGCCTTTGTGACAAAGATAGACACGAACGCATCCGGCGCGGCTTCGCTCCTCTACAGTGCTTACCTGGGCGGCACTGACTACGATCAGGGCAACGCCATCGCCGTCAATTCATCGGGCATCGTTTACGTGACCGGTGATACGATTTCATATGATTTCCCGACGGTCAATCAGTATCAGAAAGATTTGGACGGGGGTTATAGCGATGTCTTTGTGACGAAGATAGACACGAACGCATCCGGCGCGGAGTCGCTCCTCTACAGCACGTACCTGAGCGGCGGTATGGATGACTACGGCAGGGCCATCGCCGTAGATGCAGCAGGCAATGCGTACGTGACGGGCTATACCAATTCAAATAATTTCCCGAGGCGCAATCAGTTTCAGGGGAGGAGGGATACTCTCTATTATGATGCCTTCGTGACGAAGATTAACACGAACGCATCCGGCACGGCGTCACTCCTCTACAGCACTTATCTGGGGGGCAGCACTTATGACGAGGGCGCTGACATCGCTGTGGACGCAGCAGGCATCGCTTACGTGACCGGCTCTACCGATTCCTTCAATTTCCCGAAGCGCAATCAGTATCAGGGAGAGCAAGGCGGCGGCGATGTCTTCGTGACGAAGCTGGACACGAACGCAGCTGGTTTGGCTGCGCTCCTCTACAGCACTTACCTGGGCGGCACCGACCAGGACATGGGTAAAGGCATCACCTTAGGCTCGTCAGGCATCGCTTACGTGACCGGCCTTACCTGGTCATCCGACTTCCCGACGCTCAATCAGTATCAGATATTTCAAGGCACTTCTGACGCCTTCGTGACGAAGTTGGACACGAACGCAACTGGCCTGGCTGCGCTCGCCTACAGCACTTATCTGGGGGGCGGCGCTTATGACGAGGGCATTGGCATTGCCATAGATGCGGCAGGCATCATTTACGTGATCGGGGATACGTATTCAGATGATTTCCCGACGCTCAATCAGTATCAGGCAGATTTGGACGTGGCGTATAATGATGCTTTTGTGACGAAGCTGGACACGAGCGCATCCGGCCTGGCGGCGCTCGTCTACAGCACTTATCTGGGGGGCAGTAGGGATGAATACGGCAACGCCATCGCCGTCGACTCATCAGGCATCGCCTACGTGACCGGCCAGACCTATTCATCCGATTTCCCGAAGACCAGTCAGTATCAGGGTGAACAAGGTGGCAGCGATCTCTTCGTCACGAAGTTTGTCTATTCGACTCCGCCCGCCGCCATCAGCGGTAGGGTTACTGAAGGCACTGCCAACGGCTACGCCTTGAGTGATGTGACCATCACCCTGACGGGCGAAGCTGGCTTTACTCCTCGCACCGTTAAGACTGCAAGCGACGGCGCGTACTCCTTCACAGACGTGCCGACGCCGGGCAACTATACCCTCACGCCGTCGAAGCCCTCCTATATCTTCACGCCGAAGCAGCTTCTCCTGGATTACGTGACTGCCAACCAGACCGATAAGAATTTCGTCGCGATATTAAAGTTTTACACGATCAGCGGCGTGATAAAGTATGGCGCGAACCCACTGGCGGGTGTCAAGCTGACTCTGGCGAGCCCGACTCCGGCTGGCTTCACTGCGCGAACCACGACCACCAGTAGCACCGGAGCATATTCATTCACCAGCGTTCCGGCTAGTCGCAACTACACGGTGACGCCGACGAAGGCCGGATTCCAGTTCAATCCAACCAGCAAATCGCTCATCAACTTGAGCGGCAATCAACCGGGGGTCAACTTCTCTGTTAAGGTCTACAACGTCGCCGGGAAAATTACTTCGACGGGCACGAACTATCCCATCAGCGGTGTGACGGTGACGATCACGAGTCCGACGCCCGCCGGATTCCCTGCCCGCTCGGTGGAGACTAGCAGCACCGGCGTTTACCTTTTCACAGCCTTACCGGCTGGGCGCAACTACACGATTGAGCCGACGAAGAGCGGCTTCACGTTCACGCCGACGACAAGAAGCATCACGAACCTGAGCAGCAACATTTCTCCGGGAGCATCGACGAACTTTACCGGCACGCAGTAGTAGTAGCGGCGCTTGATGAAACAGATGTCTTCCATGAGGACGGAAAGGGCTTGGCTCTAGATCAAAACATGATTCCCGTCAGCAGACTGTCATGGAGGGGAGACGGCAGCACAAGCTTGAGGTGTTGGCGTCGTTTGCAAAGCGCTCGCGGTTGCGGTCGCCATTGACGTTCAACGCAAATCGCCGACTCTGTTACAGCTTTCTGACAAAGCACTTGCCGGGAAGCTGGCGAATCAGCTCACGCATTTCCAGACCCAGTAGAGCGCCCGTCAACTCAGGTATTGAGAGCCGACTCGCTTCGGCCAGCGCATCGATATGCGTCGCTTCGTCCGACGAGAGCAGCCTCAAGACGGTATCTTCGGTCGCCGAAAGATCGTCCGGCACGAGTCGTAACTGCTCGACCATGGCCTGCTCCGATTGCTTCTGCTTCTCGTTTGCAGGCGGCAGCAGGCGTGCCGCTATCTCCGGCGGCAACTCCGAGGCGACGTCCTGCCACTGTTGCACCAGTTTCGCGCCCGCGCCTTTGATCAGGTAGTTTGTGCCGAAGGAGTTGCGCGAAGTGATGTTTCCCGGAACAGCCCAGACTTCACGGTTCTGCTCCATCGCCATGCGCGCCGTAATCAGGCTGCCGCTGTTCTCCGCCGCTTCGACGATCAGGACGCCGAGGCTCAACCCGCTGATGACGCGGTTGCGATACGGGAAGTTCTGCGGCGCGGGTGGTGTCTCTAAAGGAAACTCCGAAACAATCGCGCCGCCGCGCACCAGAATCTCTTCAACCAGTTTTTTATGATCGCGCGGGTAGACTTGATCCAGTCCCGTCCCCATCACTGCGACGGTGCGCCCTCCGGCCTCGAGCGCTCCGCGATGCGCCGCCGCATCAATGCCGCGCGCGAGCCCGGAAATGATCGTCACGCCCCGCTCCGCGAGGTCGCGCGCCAGCATGGTCGCAGCATTCAGCCCGTACGTCGAACACCTGCGCGAGCCGACCATCGCCACGCATGGCTGCTCAAGGCAAGCCGTCCAAGCCCCTTTCACATAGAGCGTGATGGGTGGGTCGAAGATTTCTCTGAGCAGCGCCGGATAAACGCCATCGTCCAGGAGCAGTATATCCGCCCCCATCTCGCGCACCCGCCCGATCTCCTGCTGCGCGCGCTCATAAAGGTCGCGCGCGCGTATACTCTCGATGGCTTCGGGTCGCAGGCGCAACTGCTCAAGCTCCGCGCGCGTCGCATTAAAGACCGCTTCTGCCGATCCAAAACGCTCCAGAAGCTTGGCCGCAGCGCGCGGGCCAATGCCCGGCGTCATGTTGAGCGCAATCCACTCACGCATAAGAATTGCGGAATGCGGATTGCGGATTGCGGATTGAAATGCATCATGCTTTTGAATCCGTAATCCGCAATCCGCAATCAAAAATCGTTTGGCGGAGGCGTGTAGGAATCGAACCTACCTGAGCCTGCTCTCACAGGCTCACGAACGGTTTTGAAGACCGCGCCATTCACCAGAACAGATGCGCCTCCCCGGTTTAGCCAGACCCGGCAGAAAAACCCTACGTGCGGCGCGTATTGCCTGTCAAGAGTTTAAGTCCTGCCGAGAGCCACAAGCTGCTGCTGTCTTGACGGTCAGGCCGCGATTGATTATCATCTATTTTCGAACGAACGTTCGAACAATTTGCGCGAGCAACTTAGAGCCTTTGCGCGGCTTTATCTACTAATCGCTCGACTAACTGACAGGGGTTTCAGTTCTTAATGATCAACTTTGAGACGTCACCGGAACAATACAAACACTGGAAGCTGATAGTAGACGGCGAGGTCGCCACCCTTTCGATGGATGTGCAGGAAGATGTGACGCTGGCCGACGGCTACAAGCTCAAGCTCAACTCCTATGATCTGGGTGTTGATATAGAGCTGGCGGACGCCGTCCAGCGCCTGCGCTTCGAGCACCCGGAAGTCAGGGCTGTGGTCATCACCAGCCTCAAGCCTCGCATCTTTTGCGCCGGGGCCAACATCTACATGCTCGGCACATCCAGCCACGGCTTCAAGGTCAACTTCTGCAAGTTCACGAACGAAACGCGTTGCGCCATTGAAGATGCTTCTCGGAATTCAGGGCAGCGCTACATCGCAGCTTTGAACGGTACGGCATCGGGCGGCGGCTACGAGCTGGCAATAGCGTGCGATGAAATCTACCTGGTGGATGACGGCAACTCTGCTGTCTCGCTGCCTGAAGTGCCGCTTCTGGGCGTGCTGCCGGGCACGGGTGGCTTAACGCGTCTGGTCGATAAGCGCAAGATACGGCGTGATCGCGCCGATGTCTTTTCGACGCTCGCCGAAGGGCTCAAAGGCAAGCGCGCGAAGGAGTGGGGACTGATTGACGGCTACTTTCCGACCAGCAAATTTCAGGACGAAGTGGCGGCGCGCGTGAGAAAAGGGGTCGAGGCACAGGAGCGTCGGAAGGATGGCTCTGGAATCAAGCTCAATCGGCTGCAAGTTGAGACGACCGATGAGGGACGCGAGTACAGGTACGTTAGTCTCAATTTGAACCGCGAGGGTCGCTACGCAGACCTGACCGTTCGCGCGCCGCAGGCAGACACGCCTACCAGCCTTGCAGAGATCGAGAAACTGGGCGATGCCTACTGGCCTCTTCAGGCTTATCGAGAGTTGGATGACGCGCTCCTGCATCTGCGCATGAACCAGCCGGAGATAGGGCTGGTCTGCCTGCGTACAGAAGGAGACGCAAGCGCAGTCCTCTCGGTCGATAAAACTCTGGCTGCCGAGCGCGACCACTGGCTCGTACGCGAGATCACGCTGCATATGGCGCGCGTGCTACGCCGTCTTGACCTGACGGCGAAGAGCTTCTTTGCGCTGATCGAGCCGGGCAGTTGTTTCGCAGGCAACCTGCTGGAACTGGCGCTCTCGGCTGACCGCACCTATATGCTCAACGACCCGGAGGCGCGCGTGGAAGTCGCTCTCAGCCCTTTGAATGATGGCGCGCTTCCGATGAGCAATGGCCTGACGCGCCTGCAATCGCGCTTCCTCGCCACCCCGGAGAAGGCAGATGAGGCACTTCGTCACGGAGAAGCTTTTGACACGGAGCAAGCTGAAGAGGCTGGCCTCGTGACGTTCGCGCCGGATGATCTGGATTGGGAGGACGAGATTCGCGTCGCCATTGAAGAGCGAACCTCGCTCTCGCCGGACGCGCTCACGGGGATGGAAGCCAGCTTGCGCTTCGCCGGGCCGGAAACGCTCGATACCAAAATCTATGGTCGCCTGACGGCCTGGCAGAACTGGATTTTCCAGCGCCCGAACGCCGTCGGCCCGCAAGGCGCGCTCACCAATTACGGAAAACCGACGCAAGCGCAATTCGACTATCGAAGGACTTAGTTTCGAGTTTCGAATTCAAATCACTTGTTCTTAACTCGAAACCCGAAACTTGAAACTTACAGAGGTGGCTTTATGAGCATGGACTTATACGAACGGATTCCTAATAACGTTAATCTTTCGGGAGACAAGCGCCTGCAACGTGCGCTGGAGAAATGGCTGCCGAATTACCTGGACTGGTGGCGCGAGATGGGCCCCGCAGGCTTTCAGGAGAAGGATGTCTATCTGCGCACAGCCGTCAGCGTAGAGCCTGAGGGTTGGGCGCATTTCGATTACGTGAAGATGCCGGATTATCGTTGGGGCATCTTTCTGAAGCCCGCCGAAAAGGAGGCGAAGGTCGGCTTTGGCGATAACTACGGGATGCCCGCCTACCAGGAAGTGCCCGGCGAGTTTCGCAACGCGCTCCGGCGCATCATCGTCACACAGGGCGACACGGAGCCTGCTTCTGTCGAGCAACAGCGTGAGCTTGGCAAGACCTGCCCGTCTCTCTATGACCTGCGCAATCTCTTTCAGGTGAACGTCGAAGAGGGACGACACCTGTGGGCGATGGTCTACCTGCTGCACGGCTACTTCGGGCGCGACGGGCGCGATGAAGCGGACGCTCTGCTGGAGAGAAGGAGCGGCAATCCTGACCGCCCGCGCATCCTCGAAGCCTTTAACCAGCCCTGCGACGACTGGTTGAACTTCTTCTGCTTCACGATGTTCACGGATCGCGACGGCAAGTACCAGTTGGCTGCTCTGGCCGAATCGGGTTTCGAGCCGCTGGCGCGCACCTGCCAGTTCATGCTCACGGAAGAGGCGCACCATCTCTTCGTCGGCGAAACGGGAGTAGGCCGGGTCGTCAAGCGGACAGCGCAACTGACGCGCGAGAGCAAGAGCGGTGATGCGCGCGAGATGGGCGGCATCCCGCTCGACATCATTCAAAGGTATATCAACTTCTGGTTCAGCTACTCGCTCGATCTCTTCGGCGGCGAGATCAGCTCGAACAGCGCGGACTTCTTCGCCGCCGGACTCAAGGGGCGCTACAAGGAGCAGGATCAGTACACGGATCACATCGCCGCGCAAGACCATTTCACGTTGACGGTGGTCGAGGACGGCCAGCTCAAAGCCCGCGAAGTGCCTCTCCGCAACGCGCTCAACGAGGTGCTACGCGGCGAGTATGTCAGAGATTGCGAGCGCGCGATGGAGCGATGGAACAAGTCCATCGCGGACGAGGGTCTGGATACACGGCTCTACCTGCCGAGCACACGCTTTCATCGTCACGTCGGCGAATTCGCCGGACACTTCTTCGACGTGCACGGGAATCTCATCACCGAAGAAGAGTTCGAGCGCCGCCGCGCCGAGTGGCTACCTACAATAGAAGACCGCGAGTACGTACGCAGCCTGATGCATCCCGTCACGGAGCCCGGCAAGATCGCCAACTGGATCGCCACGCCCAAAGCTGGCATCAAGGGCAAGCCCTTTGAGTTTGAGTACGTCAGGCTGTGACGATTGCGGAATGCGGATTTCGGATTGCGGATTGTAAGAGGGCGAGAATGAGAGATTGATTCAAGGGATCGTGCCATGAAACAAGAGCGCAACATTCAAAACGAAACACCAATTATTCCGCAATCCGCAATCAGCAATCCGCAATCGGAAGATTTTTCCCGCTACGACCAGAAGCTGGAGTTCATCCTGCGCAACGCGGCGCGCATCTTCGCGGAGAAGGGTTATCACTCGACCTCCATGCGCGACATCTCGCGCGAGACGGGCGTCAGCCTCGCAGGGCTTTATTACTACTGCCGCTCGAAAGAAGAACTGCTCTTCCTGATTCAGGACAACTGTTTCGGGCGCGTGCTCGAACGCCTTGAGCGGCGCCTCAAGGAGACGACAGGCGGCATCGAAAAGCTGCGCCTCGTCATCGAGAATCACCTCTCATTCTTCGCCGCGAACATGGCCGAGATGAAGGTGCTCTCGCACGAAGCCGACTCGCTCGAAGGCGAGATGCACGAGCATGTTTCAGGCAAGAAGCAGCAGTACACGAGCCTCGTGCGCCGGATTCTATCCGAGGTACAGCAAGCCGAAGTGCAGGGTCGTGAGAAGATCGACCTGACGGTTGCGACCTATGCCCTCTTCGGGATGATGAACTGGATTTATAACTGGTATGATCCGCGCGGCAAGCTCTCCGTCAACGACCTCGTTGACAACATCACGCGCCTCTTTCTCAACGGTTTCCTCGCCGGAACGATGAGCGGCACACAGGCTTTGAAGCCTAAAAGACAGAGCGCCGAACGCCTCAGCGTCTGGCGCGGGCAGGGAACGTAAACAGCAGTTGAATATCAGATCACACATATAAAATCTGATCTAAGCATCGCCCGCTTCGTTCAGAGCCAGCGCGATGGCTTCTCGCATACGCAGAGCGCGGCCTTCGCGTTCGGCCATCTCATACTCGCCTTCGCCCAGGCCGTTGCGCGCCTCCTGCGCATAACGGTCGCGGAACTGACGGTCGAGCGGCTCAAGCGCATAGCCGCTTGACTGGCGCAGGTGATCTGCCGCGCCGAAGAGGCGAGCCGCCCGCCGCATCTCTCGGCGCGCGACGGCCAGCGCGCCGAACCCGTCGAGCGAGTAGGAGACGCGCGCCCTGTCGCCCAGTTTCTGATCTATCCTGATGGTCTCGCGGAAACAGGCGCGTGCCTCTTCCAGGTCGCCCTCCAAACAGGCCACCGCGCCGAGGTTGTAGAGATCGACGCTCACCGCGTTCTCATTGCCCCACTGTTTGCCTAACGCGATAGCTTCCTCGTAAAGCGGGCGCGCCGCCGCCAGATCGCCCTGTAGCCGCGCCAACTCGCCGAGCGCGTTGAGCGACATGGCGACTCCGCTCGTGTCGCCAAGCTCCCTGAACGCGTTGAGCGCCTCTTCAAAGAGGGGACGTGCCGCCGCGAGGTTGCCTCCCATATAGGCCAGCATTCCCAGCCCCCTGCACGACGCGGCGACGAGCCGCCTTTCTCCCGACTCCTTGCTCACAAGCAGGGCTTCTTCGTAGAACCTGCGCGCCGCCGCCAGATCGCCCTGTTGCCGCGTCATTTCGCCCGCCCCGACGAGCGCCTTGGTGCGCACCTGCGCCTCTGCATCGACAGACTTCTCAAGCGCCGCTTCGAGCCACCCGCGCCCCTCCGTCAAGTGTCCGTGTCTGGTCCAGAGTCGCCGCACCGCCACAGCGAGGCGCAGCGCGGACGCAGCGTCCCTTTCCAGCAACAGGCGCAGCGCCGCGCGCAGATTGTCGTGCTCCTCCTCCAGCTTGTCGAGCCACTCGGCCTGATGCACACCCAACAACTCCGGCTCGGCTTCTTCTGCGAGCGCGAGGTAGAAGCTGGCGTGTCGCTCGCGGATGGCGTCCGCCTCGCCGCTCTGCTCCAGGCATTCCAGCGCATACTCACGTACCAACTCCAACATGCTGATACGCGACTCGCCTTCAGCCTGCTCCTTCTGCATGAGCAGGCTCTTGTCTGCCAGAGAGGCGATGCCGTCTAAAACTTCCACACCCAGATCGTCCTCCACGTTGCACACCTTTTCCGCCGCTTCGAGCGTCGCGCCCGCAGCGAACACAGACAGACGGCTGAAGAGGAGTCTTTCGCCTTCGTCCAGCAGGTCATAGCTCCACTTGATGGCGCTCTTCATCGTCTGCTGGCGCTGGGGCATATCTCTCGCGCCTCCGGTCAACAGCTTCAGACTGTGATCGAGGCGGGCGAGAATCATTTGAGGCGACAGGAGCTTGATGCGCGCGGCGGCCAGCTCAATCGCCAGCGGCAGCCCGTCCAGCCTGCGGCACACCTCGACGACCGCGCGCGCGTTCACTTCTGTCAGCGTAAAGCCCTGCTTTGAAGCCTGCGCCCTCTCGACGAAGAGCGCGATGGCCGCGTAGCTCATCAATTCCGAGACGGGCGGCAACTGCTCCGTTTCGGGCAGCGCCAGGGGTGGGACTGTGTATTCGTGTTCTGCGCTCAGGTGTAGCAGCACGCGGCTCGTCGCGAGCGCCTTCAGGCGCGGCGATGAAGCGAGAAGCTCTGCGACGAGCGCGGCGGCATCCGCCACCTGCTCGAAGTTATCAAGGACGATCAGCAGGTTGCGCTCTTTGAGGTAAGCCTTCAGATTGTCCTTCAAGGCGGTCGCGCCCGCCTCCTTCACGCCCAGCGCTTGCGCGATTGCCGAAGCGACCAGCGCGGGGTCTGTGATCGCAGCCAGCTCGACGAAGAATACTCCGTCATCAAACTCTCGCAGCATTGCGCGTGCGACCGCCCTCGCCAGTCGCGTCTTGCCCGTTCCCCCGACGCCCGTCAGCGTGACGAGCCGCACGTCAGCGCGCCTGAGCATCTCCACAACCTCAGCCGTCTCATGCTCGCGCCCGACCAACGGCGTCAGGTCTGTTGTGAGATTGTTGGGATGTCGATGCAGCGAGAGCGGCGAAGATTCGATCAGCGTTTCTGCGCTCTGGTCTACAGCGCGGCTCACTTCGGCTCTGGCCGTTCGTATCTTCTCGCTTGACTCTTCGGGAGTCAGGCTACGCTCAAGCTCCGCTTCAAACTCAAGCCGCTGCTTCAGGCTCTTCAAGTCGCGCGCCAAATCCCCGACCGCTTCGTACCGCTCCTCTCTCATCTTCCGCAGCGACTTCCTGATGATACGTTCCAGCTCAGCAGGAATATGCTGGCGATAGCGCGCGAGCGGCGCAGGCTCGTCGCGAAGGATAGAGGAGATCACGTCGCTCATCGTCTCACCATCGAACGGCAAGCGTCCCGTGACCATCTCATAAATCACCACGCCCAGGCTCCAGATGTCTGTGCGCGCATCGATCTCAAATCCGCGCGCCTGCTCCGGCGACATGTAGAGGACAGTTCCCATGACCACGCTCGGTTCTGTATTGACTCTCGTCGGGGCTTCGCTGTCTGTAGCTGCGGTGTTGGCTTTGTGCTCGGTCAGCTTGGCGATCCCGAAGTCCAGCACTTTCACATAGCCGTCCGGCCTGAGCATGATGTTTTCGGGCTTGATGTCACGGTGCACGATGCCTGCCGCATGTGCCGCCGCCAGTGCCGCCGCGACCTGCCCGGCCACGTCCAGAGCTTCAAAGACCTCCATCCGCGCTTCAGTCAGGCGCGCGCGCAGCGTCGTGCCGTCAATAAACTCCGTGGCGATAAAGCGTGTGCCGGAGGCTTCTCCGATTTCATGTATAGTGAGAATGTTCGGGTGATTGAGCGCCGAGGCTGCTCTGGCCTCCTGCGTGAAGCGGCTCATGCGCTGTCGGTTGGAAGCGACCTCATCCTGCAAGACTTTCAGCGCGACGATTCTTTCGAGCCCTGTGTCTTCCGCCAGGTAAACTTCGCCCATCCCGCCTTCACCCAGCTTCGAGCGGATTTTGTAGCGGCCAAGACGAGTGCCGGTTGCAAGAGCCATGTGCGTGGAGGGATTTGCCGGTTATTGTGCTTGATGCGGCCAAGCGCATTTTAACTGTGTCTAGCCGAATGTGCTAGAGTATGTTTAGAAAACGCAGGGTCTATTCATACTTGAAGGTACGACGACGAGCAATTCACCACCGCAGGCGCCGCAGGACGCAGAGCGGGCACAGAGGATTGAGAGCCATTCAAATCTCTGTGCGTCCTCTGTGCGCTCTGCGTCTCTGTGGTGAATCCCAATACTGGAATGAATAGACCCTTCACAAGTAGCAGCATCAAACACGCTGGCAACCGTGATAATCTTGGAATCAAATTTCTAATGTCGGAGTACACCCGAAATGTCAGAAGCGGAAGCAACAGCTCAGGGGTCTGAAGTGACGGGCAATCTCGTCCGGTATCGTGTCACGGAAGGCATCGCCCTGTTGACGCTCAACGATCCCCCGGCCAACACGTACAGCTACGAGATGATGCAGGAGCTCGACCGCTCGATTCTCGCGGCGCGCATGGATGAGAGCGTGCACGTCATCGTCATCACAGGGCAGGGCGAGAAGTTCTTCTGCGCGGGCGCAAACATACAGATGCTCTCCAGTGTGACGCCGGAATTCAAATACTATTTCTGTCTCCACGCCAACGAGACGCTGTCGCGTCTTGAGCAGACGCCGAAACTGGTCATCGCCGCCATCAACGGCCACTGTGTCGGCGGCGGGCTGGAGGTGGCGCTGGCCGCAGACATTCGTGTCGCCCGCCGCAAAGCCGGTAAGATGGGGCTGCCGGAAGTCTCGCTCGGCGTCTTGCCGGGCACTGGCGGCACGCAGCGCCTGGCGCGCATCGTTGGTAAATCGCGTGCGATTGAGTTGATGGCGACCGGCGAGCTTTTTGAGTTCGAGGTGGGGCGCGACTTGGGTCTCATCAACCGGCTCTACGTCGCCGATACGAGCGCATCGTTTATGGAGCAGGTGATGGAGTTCGCGCGAACATTCACGCTCCCCAACAGGGCTGCGCGCGCCGTCGGTCGCATCAAACGCAGCGTCCAATCCGGCGCAGAGATTCCCTTCGAATCCGGGCTCGCCCTTGAGCGCGAGCTACAACAGCAGCTCTTTCAATCCGAGGACGCACGCGAGGGTCTCGACGCCTACGTCAACAAGCGCCAGCCGCAGTTCAAAGGAAAGTAAGCGGTAAGCAGTGAGCAGTAAGCAGATTGTTCCTGCTTTTACTGCTCACTGCTTACCGCTCACTGCTTACTAAACATATGATATACGACAACATTAAAGTCGCCACCGAGTCTTGTATACGGACGATCACGTTGGATCGCCCGGAAAAGTTGAACGCTTTTATCGGGCACATGAGGCGCGATCTGGCCGAGGCGCTGGAGCATGCGGCGAGCGACCGTGGAGTGCGCGTCGTCGTCGTCACGGGCGCGGGGCGTGGTTTCTGCGCGGGCGCGGATGTCAAGTACATGGCCGGGCTGATGGATCGGCAGAACGTGGAGGAGTTCACGCGCCTGTTGGGTGCGGGACGCCGCGTGCTCTACGCGATCCGGCAGATGACGAAGCCCGTCATCGCTTCCGTAAATGGCCCTGCCTACGGCGCTGGCTTTAACCTGGCGCTGGCGTGCGACCTGCGCATCGCTTCCGAGTCGGCATCCTTTAGCCAGTCGTTCGTCAAGGTCGGCCTGCACCCGGACTGGGGCGGCACCTATTTTCTGCCGCGCGTCGTGCCCACCAACCTCGCCTGCGAGATGTTCTTCCTCGGCGATGCAATCGACTCCCGGCGAGCGGCGCAACTGGGGATCGTCAACCAGGTCGTACCCGAAGAAGAGCTGGCAAGTGCGACCCGCAAGCTCGCCGAGCGCCTGCGCGATGCGCCCTACACAGCAATCGCCGCCGCCAAGCATGCCGTCTACATGAGCGAAGAGTCGGACCTCGAGCGCATGCTTCAGTACGAGACGGAAGCCCAGATTCAGTGCTTTCAATCGAAGGATGCACGCGACCGCGTCCGCGCGTTTTTAGAGAGACGTGAAAGACAGTGATAAGTAAAGATAGTACTGAGTACTGAGTTAAAAGACAACCGCTTTTACTCAGTACTCAGCACTCAGCACTCAGTAATCAGTCCTTATGAAGATACTCGAAGACAGACTCGCGCTTGTGACGGGCGGCGGACGCGGCATCGGTCGTGCCGTCGCCCTTGCGTTTGCGCGCGAAGGGGCGCGCATCATGGTCGCCGCACGCACAGTTAAGCAGATCGAGATGGTCGCCGAAGAGATCAGGTCGGAATACGGGGTCGAGGCGCTCGCGGTCGCCTGCGATGTTTCCCGACCGGAGAGCGTGGCGCACGTGTTCTCTGAGGTCAGGGAAAGGTTTGGACGCGATGTAGATATTCTCGTCAACAATGCGGGCATCGCGGAGAGTGCGCCCCTGGTTAAAACGGATGACGAGCTCTGGCAGCGTCACCTCGCGATCAATCTTTCCGGCACGTTCTACTTCATGCGCGCCGCGCTGCCCGCGATGATCGAGCGCGGCTGGGGGCGTATCATCAACGTCGCCTCCATCGCTGGCAAGACAGGTGCGCCATATATTGCCGCCTATTCCGCCTCAAAGCATGGCGTTCTCGGCCTGACGCGCTCTGTCGCGCTCGAAGTTGCGACCAGGGGCATCACAGTCAACGCGATCTGTCCCGGCTACGTCGAGACGGAGATGACCAGCCGTGCGGTCGAGAACATCACGGCCAAAACAGGCAAGCGTGCAGAGGAAGCGCTCGACGTGATCAAGCGCATGAGCCCGCAGAATCGTCTCATCGAGCCTGAAGAAGTCGCCGCGCTGGCGCTGCTACTGGCAAGCCAAGAGGGGCGCGGCATCACAGGGCAGGCCATCAACGTGGACGGTGGAAGCGTGCTCTTTTAACGACGTGTGATTTGGAGATTTGCGATTTCAAATCTGAGATTTCAGATAGAGAGTCTTAATCTTTATCCAATCGCAAATCTAAACCGGCACATCTGAAATTTCCAGGATGTCTTTTTCTTTCATCAATCCAGAATCGCTCGGCGCGCCGCGTGGTTATTCCAACGGTGTGCTGACACAGGGCGGCGCGCTGCTCTTTATCGCCGGGCAGGTGGCCTGGGACGAGCGGCAGCAGATAGTCGGCGCGGATTTCGTCGAGCAGTTTGATCGCGCGCTCGCTAACCTTATCGCCGTCGTGCGTGGCGCGGGCGGTACGCCTGAGCAGATCGCGCGGCTCACTGTCTACGTCACGGATAAGAGCGAATATCAACGCCGCACGCGCGAAGTGGGCGAGCGTTGGCGCGCACTCATGGGACGCCATTTTCCGGCGATGGCGCTCGTCGAAGTCAAAAGCCTGCTTGACGACGAAGCCAAAGTGGAGATTGAAGGGATCGCTGTAATTAAATAGTTTTCGGTTTTCAGTTTTAAGCAGATGGCTTTTATCTGAAAACTCAAAACTGAAAACTGAAGACTGCTTTTATGATTGAACCGAAAAGCTTTCTTTACGAAGCGCGCGACGGCGTTGCCACGATCACGCTCAACCGCCCTGAACGGCTCAACGCGCTGACGTTTGAAGTTTATCGCGAGTTGACAGACACGTTCAGCGCTCTGCGGCGCGAAGAGGATGTCCGCGCCGTCGTCATCACGGGCGCGGGGCGCGCGTTCTGTTCGGGCGGCGACGTGCACGACATCATAGGCGAGTTGTTCGAGCGCGACATGCAAGGTCTGCTTGAGTTCACGCGCATGACCTGCGAGCTGGTACGCAACATACGCGCTTTGCCCAAGCCCGTCATCGCCAGCCTTAATGGGACGACTGCTGGAGCGGGCGCGTGCATCGCGCTCGCTTCAGACATACGCATCGCCAGCCCTGCGGCCAAGATCGCCTTTCTCTTCGTGCGCGTCGGCCTGTCGGGCGCGGACATGGGCGCGGCCTATCTCCTGCCGCGCCTCGTCGGGTTGGCACGCGCCACAGAGCTGCTCTACACGGGCGACTTCATAGATGCTCAGCAGGCCGAGCGGATCGGCCTCTACAACCGGGTCGTGCCCGCAGAGGAGTTGGACGCCGCCACGCGCTCTCTAGCCGAGCGCATGGCGCGTGGGCCATCCTTTGCTCTGGCGATGACGAAAGAGATGCTCAACCGCGAGATGGAGGTGAGCCTCGACACCGCGCTCGAATGGGAAGCGCAGGCGCAGGCCACATGCATGCAGCATCCGGACTACCGTGAAGCCTACGAAGCTTTCGTCGAGAAGCGGGAGCCTGATTTTCGTAAATCGTAAATAGCGTCAGAGACAGCCGTTCGTCTGCCTACGCTTTACCATTCGTGATTCACGATTTACGATCTACGAACCTATTATGGATAACTTCGTCGAAGAGACTCCTTTCTTTACCAACGATCAACGCAGCCTGGCGGCGAACGTTTCGGGCTTCATCGAGCGCGAGATTGAGCCGCTCGAAGGCGAAGAGCAGGAGATCGAGAGACACTTTCGCGTCCTGCTCGCGCTGCTTGCCCGCGCCGACCTGCTGCACGTCTCGGTCGCCGCAACCGGCGCACCGCTCGACGTGCGCGCGCTCTGCCTTGTACGCGAGGCGCTCTCCTATTCTTCATCGCTCGCAGACCTGGCCTTCGTCATGCAGGGTCTGGGCACGTATGCCATCAGCCTTGCCGCGCCCGAACATGTGCGCGATTTCTGGCTCAAGCGCGCCGTCAGCGGAAAGGCCATCGCGGCCTTCGCGCTTACGGAATCGGACGCCGGTTCTGATGTCTCGGCCATCAGGACGACCGCCCGGCGCGACGGTGATTCTTACATCATAGACGGACGCAAGCGCTTCATCTCAAACGCGGGGCTGGCAGACTTCTACACCGTCTTCGCGCGGACGGGGACTCGCGCGGATGGCCGCGCAGAGCTTTCGGCCTTCGTCGTCGGCGCGCGTATGCCCGGCTTCTCTTTGCGCGAGCGTACCGAAATGATCGCGCCGCACCCGATAGGCGAGATCGAATTCAAGAACTTGCGCGTCCCCGCCGAAGACATGATCGGACGAGAGGGCGACGGCTTCCGCCTTGCGATGCAGACGCTCGACACGTTTCGCGCCAGCGTCGGCGCGGCGGCGTGCGGCATGGCGCGGCGCGCCCTGGACGAAGCGATCAACTATGCGAAGAACCGCAACCAGTTCGGACGCCCCATCGCGGAGCACCAGTTGATTCAGGAGAAACTGGCAGACATGGCGACCGCACTGGATGCGGCGCGCCTACTGGTCTACCGCGCCGCCTATCTCAAGGACGCGGGCGTCGAGCGCGTCACGCGCGAAGCGAGCGAAGCCAAGCTGTTTGCGACCGAAGCCGCCGGACGCATCATAGATCAGGCGCTTCAGATACACGGCGGCGCGGGACTCATTCACGGGAGCGTCATCGAGCGTCTCTACAGGGACGTGCGCGCCCTGCGCATCTACGAAGGCACGTCGGAGATTCAAAAATTGATTATCGCCGGTCAGCTCTTGAAGGAATAAAGGGTTCGTTAGTTGCCAAAGTTGAATCTCACGTTCCTTCTTATTTTCGTTCTGTTTAGAGTTGTACAGTCAGCAGGAGGCTATCCGATATTACTTCTAAAGACGCCATGAAAATCAACATCATCGGCGGCGGCCCAGCCGGGTTGTATTTCGCGCTTCTGATGAAGCAGCGCGATCCGGCTCACGAGATCACCGTCCTGGAGCGCAACGCGCCTGACGATACGTTCGGATGGGGCGTGGTCTTTTCCGACAAGACCCTTTACTACCTGAAAGAGAACGATGAAGAGTCGTACACGGACATCACCAGCAGTTTCGAGACGTGGGACAACGTGGATGTCGTGCACCGCGATCAGAAGATCACGATTCGCGGCAACAAGTTCTCAGGCATCGCGCGCCTTGAGCTGCTGCACATCCTACAGAAGCGCTGCCAGGCTTTGGGCGTAAATTTACGCTTCCGCACGGAAGTGGCGGATGTCGAGTCGCTGCGTGCGGGGTGCGACCTGCTCGTCGGCGCTGACGGCATCAACTCGACCGTCAGGCAAACCTATGCAGAGCAATTTCAACCCACCTTAAGCGTACGTGAGAACAAGTATATCTGGTACGGGACGAACCAGTTGTTTCATGGTCTGACGCTGACCTTTCGCGAGACGACGGCGGGAGTCTTCGCCGCTCATTCCTACAAGTTCAACAAGACGACCAGCACGTTCATCGTCGAGTGCGACCCGCAGACCTGGAACAATGCGGGCTTTGAACAGATGTCAGACGAAGAGACGCGCGCCTACCTGGCCGAGGTCTTCGCCAACGACCTGCACGGCCACCCGCTCTTGTCGAACAATTCCAAATGGATCAACTTCATCAACGTGCGGAACGATCACTGGAGCACGCAGAGCGTCGTGCTGCTCGGCGATGCCCTGCACACGGCGCACTTCTCCATCGGTTCGGGGACGAAGCTCGCGCTCGAAGATGCCATCGCCCTCTACAAGTGCTTTGGTGAGACCGGAGACGTGCGTGCAGCGCTCCGCGAGTTTGAAAGGGTGCGAAAGCCCATCATAGAAGAGTATCAGGATGCCGCCTACGAGAGTCTCATCTGGTTTGAGAACGTCAAAGACTACATGAGCTTGAGCCCCCTGCCCTTCGCGTACAGGCTGATGACGAGGAGCAAAAGGATCGACTACGAAAACCTCAAGAAGCGCGACCCGCAATTCATCGCCGCTTACGAACAGGCGGGAAGCTGAACGAAGGGATGAGGGCGGAGGGATGAGGGATGAATAAAAAGAAAGCTGTTTTTCTTATTCATCCCTCATCCCCCCGCCCTCATCCCTGCTCTTGGTGGTATGAGGCGGCGGCGACCGTCGTCGCTGAGGGAGATTCCGGGTTCATCCAGTTGCAGACGATCCCAGAGCTTGCAGGTCACTTGCTTGTGCGCTTGATCTAGTCCCTCGCAGTAGTTGGTGTAGGTGCAGCGTCGCACCTCTGCGCCCCGTCCGCGCCTCACTTTCAGAAACCAGTCTGGATCGGCGAGCGCCTGTCGGGCTAGTCCTACGATGTCAGCTTCGCCTCGCTGTAAGATTCCTTCGGCCTGCTCGAAGGTGGCGATGCCGCCCGTGGCGATGAGCGGCAGGTCGTAGCCCGCCCCGTCAACCGCGCGCTTGATGGCAGAGACGAGCGGGACGCTGCGGCCGAAGGGGCCGCGCTCGTCCGAGAGCACCGTCGGCATACATTCATAACCGCTCTGCCCCGTGTACGGGTAGACTGCCTGGCCGACCTTCGGCTGCGCGGCGTCCTCAAACTTTCCGCCTTTCGAGATGGAGAGATAATCGAAACCCGCGCGCGCAAACTCGACGCCGAAGTAGACTGCGTCTTCAATACGATTTCCGCCTTCGATGACTTCATCGCCGAGGAAACGCACCCCGACCACGTAATCAAGGCCGACGCTCGCGCGCACAGCGCTGTAAACTTCCAGAGGCAGCCGCACGCGGTTCTCACGCGCCCCGCCGTAACCGTCCTGTCGGTTGTTCCGTGCGCTCAGGAAAGAGGCCATCGTGTAGGCGTGCGCAAAATGCAGCTCGACGCCGTCAAAGCCCGCTTCGCGCGCACGCACAGAAGCCTGTGCGAAGATTTCCGGCAGCACTTCCGGGAGATTGCGTATGTGCGATAGATGCGTGTCCGTGACGCGTTCGCGATAACCGAAGCGAAGCGATTCCAGCTCACGCTCGTCGAGCAGGCGATCAAGCAGCTCGTCCGGTGCACGCTTGAGGAAAGCGCGCACCTCCGTCTCATCTCTCCTGAGCCACCCGTCATCAGCGGTCGCTTCCGCCAGAGCCTCGCGGTGGCGACCCGTCAAGGTGAGAAAGCGGTCGAAGAATTTGGTCTTCTCAGGGCGACGCTTGACCGCGAGAAAATCTATGATCTGTATGAACAGGCGCGTGTGCCCGTTGCTCGCTTCGCGTACCGTCTCGACAAGTTTTCTCAAGCCCGGAATGAAACGGTCGTGCCCGATCCTCAGAAGCGGCCCGCTCGCAATGTCGCGCACGCCCGTCGCCTCGACCACAATCGCCCCCGGCTGCCCCTCCGCAAATCGCCTGTACCAATCCAGGTTCGCGGGCGTCACAAGGCCGTCTTCAGTGGCACGCCAGGGAACCATCGCCGGAACCCATGTGCGGCTTTCCAGTGTGAGGGGGCCAAGCCGAATGGGCTGAAAAAGCAGAGAGCGGGCGGCTTCCTCCGCAGTCGGCCAGCGCGTCTCCGGAATCGAATGTCTGATTGGGTTTTTGAAGCGCCACATTTTCGGTGAGAGAAGTTTATCAGGTTTGGCGTAAGGTGAGGAGTCCGGGCGGAGGTAGTGTCCTGAGTTGATTAACGCTCTGTGCCGCCTCTGCGCCCTCTGTGCCTCTGTGGTGAGTCTTTTCTAAAATCACTCACCACAGAGGCACAGAGAACACGGAGATTACACAGAGAAGAGATGAAACTTGGGAGACTATTCGGATTACATATTGACAGCATGGCTTCGATAGACGTTCAATGAGTAAATCAATATATTGTCTACATAGCTGGAGGAACAGATTTTTTTGACCGACGAGCTTGTAAAGTGGCGCGGGGAGTTTCCCATCCTGGAGAAGACCGTTTACCTGATCTCGCACAGCCTCGGCGCGATGCCGCGCGGGACTTTTGAGCGTTTGCAGGATTACGCAGAGGCTTGGGCGATGCGCGGAGTGCGCGCGTGGGCCGAAGGCTGGTGGAACATGCCCTTGACGGTCGGGGATGAAGTGGCGCGCATCATCGGCGCTGATCCGGGCACGGTCGCGATGCATCAAAACGTCTCGATCTGCCAGTCGATCATCCTCTCATGTTTCGATCCTGCCCCCCCAAGGAACAAGATCGTCTACTCGGAGCTGAATTTCCCCTCCGTGATGTACGTCTATGAAGCGCACGCGCGAGCGCATCGGCTGCGCATCGAGACGGTCAAGTCCGACGACGGCATCACCGTGCCGCTTGAGCGGCTGCTCGCGGCGATAGATGAAGAGACGCTGCTCGTCCCCATCTCGCATGTTCTTTTCAAGAGCGCCTTCCTACAGGACGCGCACGCCATCATCGAGCGCGCGCACGAGGTCGGCGCAATGGTCGTCCTCGATACGTATCAATCGGCGGGGACTGTCCCCTTCAGTGTCAAAGAGCTGAATGTGGATTTCGCGACGGGTGGCTCTGTCAAGTGGCTGTGCGGCGGCCCCGGTGCAGGCTATCTCTACGTGCGACCCGATCACCAGCGGCGTTTCGAGCCGAAGACGACAGGCTGGATGGCACATGAAGCGCCCTTCAGTTTTGAAGGCGGCGCGATCCGTTACGCACAAGGCATCGCGCGGTTTCTACACGGCTCACCGGCCATTCCTGCTCTCTACGCGGCTCAGAGCGGCTATCGCATCATCAACGAGATCGGCGTGCCACGGATTCGCGCCAAGAGCGTGCGGCAGACAACGCGCCTCATCGAGATGGCCGAAGAGGCCGGGTTTCGCGTGACCAGCCCGCACGATCCGGCGCGGCGCGGCGGCACTGTCACCATCGCAGTCGATCACGCGGCAGCCGTCACCAGCGAATTGATCCGCCGTGAGTTCATCGTCGATTATCGCCCCGGCGCGGGCGTGCGCATCTCGCCACACTTCTACACGAAGGACGAGGAACTGGAACTCGTCATACGCGAGATGCAAGACATCATCGAGACGCGGGCGTACATGGCGCACGAAACAGCAGGAGCAGCATTCTGAAGGGATGAGGGATGAGGGATGAGGGATGAATTAAAAGCATCTCTTATTCATCCCTCATCCCTCATCCCTCATCCCTTATCCTTATGACGAATGAATACGGCGGCAATGCGCCGCTCTCTTATAACAAGTATCTGCGCGTCGTCGATCTGATCGGGTTGCAGGAGTGTCTGTCCGAACCGGCGCATCATGACGAGTTGTTGTTCATCACGATCCATCAGACCTATGAGCTATGGTTCAAGCAGATTCTGCATGAAGTCGATGCGGCCATCGCCCAGATGAATGAAGACCGCGCGGCGGCGGCCTCGCGCTCCATCAATCGCGTCGTCGAGATCGAAAAGATACTGGTTAATCAGATTCACATCCTGGAGACGATGACGCCGATCAGCTTTCTAGCCTTCCGCGATGAGCTGAATCCCGCGAGCGGCTTTCAGTCGATGCAGTTTCGCGAGATCGAGTTCTCTTCCGGGCTCAAAGACGAGGGCATCCTGCGCAGTTTTCATGACGACGAGTTCGCTTACCTGCGGCTCAAGGCGCGCTACGAAGGCGCGGCGCTGGGCGACGCTTTTTATGCGCTGCTCAGGCGGCGCGGGTTTGACGCGCCAGCCGACGATGCCTCGCTCAGTGCGGAGGAGCAGCGGCGGCTTTACGGAAAGAGGACGCGCGCCGTGCTCGAAGTCGTCACACACTTTGAGGATCGCTACGAGGAGTTTCAACTGGCCGAGAGTCTCATCGAACACGACGAGTATTTCGCGCTGTGGCGCGCGCATCACGTCAAGATGGTCGAGCGTATGGTCGGAACCAAACGGGGGACGGGCGGCTCGGAAGGCGTCGGATACCTGCGCACCACGCTCGATAAGAGATTTTTCCCGGAGCTGTGGGAGGCGCGCACCTATCTGGACTCGAAACATGGACAGGGCGGCTGTCCATTTGCCGGTAAATAATGCGAATCAAGGGTCGGAAATGTCTCTGCGACCTCCAGCGAAATCCTTTGCGTCCTTTGCGTTTGAAAGGGGCTTTAAACGCAAAGGACGCGAAGGAAAAGCACGCAGAGGACGCGAAGGGTCGAGCATTTTTCCGTGCAGCCGCTTCAACTTTCGATTTGGATAAACATCCACTATGAAGATTGAATTTCCCGAAAAGTTCAACATGGCCGACTACTTCCTCTATCACAACGTGGAGGAAGGACGCGAGCACAAGACCTGCCTTTACTTCAAGGACGAGTCGTACACTTACGGCGAAGCGGCGCGACTCTCGAACCGCGTCGGCAATGCGCTGCGCGAGCTGGGCGTTGAGATGGAGGATCGCGTTCTGCTGGCGCTGCCGGATTGCCCGCAGTTCGTGTGGACGTGGTTCGGCGCGAGTCGCATCGGCGCTGTCCTCACGATGGTCAACCCGCTGCTGCCTGCTGAAGATTACAGATACTATCTTGAATACACGCGCGCCCGTGTGGCCGTCATACACGAATCTCTGCTTGAGACGTTTGCGGAAGCCGTGGTCGATGCGCGTCACCTGCGCCACGTGCTCGTCGTCGGGCATGAGTACAACGGCGATTTTCTCTCATTCGACCAGGCCATACTTGAGATGCCGGAGACCATGACGCCCGCCGACACGCACCGCGACGACATCAGTATCTGGCTGTTCACCTCCGGCTCGACGGGTCAACCGAAAGGCGCTGTGCACCTGCATCACGACCTGCCTTTCAACACGGAGGTCTTCGCCAAACGCACGGTCGGCGTCCGCGAAGACGATCTGACGGTCTCCGTGCCGAAACTCTTTTTTGGCTACGCGACGGGCACGAACCTTCTCTTCCCCTTCGCTGTGGGGGGCGCGACGGCGCTCTTCGCTGAAAGATCGACGCCTGAAAAGATGTTTGAAATGATCGAGCGCCACCGCCCGACCATCCTCACCACTGTCCCGACGATGATCAACTCGATGCTCAATCTGGAGGGCGCATCGGGGCGCGACCTCTCCTCCCTGCGCTTCTGCTACTCGGCGGGCGAGGCGCTGCCCGTCGAGCTATATACGCGCTGGAAGGAGACGTTTAACGTCGAGATTCTGGATGGAATCGGCTCCGCAGAGATGTTTCATATCTACATCACGAACCGCCCGGGCGATGTCAAGCCAGGCAGCCTCGGTCGCATCGTCGAAGGCTACGAGGCCAGGATCGTCGATGCCGAAGGGGGGGAAGTGCCTGCGGGCGAGATGGGAACTTTGCGCATTCGCGGCGATTCGGCGGCGCTCTGCTACTGGCAGGCTCACGAGAAATCAAAAGAGACTTTCGCCGGCGACTGGTGCACGACGGGCGATCAGTTTCACGTAGACCCTGAAGGTTATTACTGGTATCACGGGCGCACAGACGACATGTTGAAAGTGTCCGGCGTTTACGTCGCGCCCTCTGAGATCGAAAACTGCCTGCTGCAACACGAAGCCGTCCTCGAATGCGCCGTCGTTGGATTTGACGCGGGCGACCACCTCGTCAAGCCGAAGGCTTTCGTCGTCGCACGCGCGGGCTTTGCGCCCACAGAGGAACTGGCTCAGCAGATCAAGGAGTTCGTCAAATCGAGAATCGCTCTCTACAAATACCCGCGCTGGATCGAGTTCGTCGCCTCGCTCCCCAAGAATGATCGCGGCAAGATTGATCGGAAAAAACTGAAGGGACGGTAGTCAGGAGGCAGCAGAAAAGAGATTCCTTTGATCCGTTTTCGTACTGAGCCTCTCAATTATCCTAGACCGTAAAGGCAATAATATATTTGATGCACCTGATGGGAAAGGGGTCTATGGGCGCTCCGGTTGAATGAGTTGTGATGCTGCCCTTTGCTAATCCAATCAACTTTCTTTCACAAGTCCCTGAACTCGCGACCGCGTTATTTGGCAAGCCGTTGCGCGAACAGCCACGCAATAAAGTCTGCATCGGTTTGCGCTTTTTCCACTTCTGATGTGAAGGCGGGTAGCGGACCCGCGTGCCCGTGCCCTATGCGCGGGTATTCTGTGTACTTCACGTTTCCACCATCTGCTTTTAACGCTTCGACCATTTGACGAGCCTCCGTTACGGGAACAAGTGCGTCAGCATCACCATGAAAGACCCACACAGGTGTCTTTCCGATGAGCCGGGCAAATGCCGCGTACGAGTCTGATGATTTCATGATCGCCTCATACTCCGGTCGAAGAGAGGCAAGAGGAGTGTTTGGCCGTGGAATAATCCCACCAGAAATAGCTACGATGGCCGCAAATTTCCCCGGATGATGCGCCGCAAAATACCATGCCCCATAGCCCCCGAAAGATAGTCCGATCAAATAGAGCCGTTGAGAGTCGCCATTGAACTCTTTGACGGATTCATCCAGTGCTTTGATCGCCTGAGTTTCCATGTCGCCACTCCAGGCAGCGTTAAGGCGACATTGCGGAAAGACGGCGATGGCGGGGAAGCTCTCGCTTTGGAGTCGGATCGCACTTCCGACGCCGACTTCTGTCGGCAAAAGACCGTCGTCGCCCCTGTAACTCAACCCATGAAGATAGAGAATCACGGGCAGCTTGTGATGTGGGTTATAGCTGGCTGGAACGTAGACCTGATAGCGGTAGGTTGTTGAGCCAACCGTGACGGTGCGGTTGAGAAAGCCGGTCTCGCGTGCCAAAGCGGAGTGAGCGCAAAGAAACAGAGCAAGCAGCAAAAGATTACAAACTATTTTACGTGGCATTTTGACTCCTTCTTAGTCAAAGCAAGGAAGTGTAAGGATTCAGCGCGTCACACGTTTCTTGCTGATCTTCAGCAATACGAAATCCCGCGCTCCGGTTGAATGAGTTGTCAGATGTCGGCGATCAATGAATTGCTTCACTTTCACACTCCTCACCCGGCGTTTTACTCAAATTCTTGACTTTCGTCAGCATTATAATAGAGTACAGCCTACTGTCAGAGTGTAGGAGAACCTACCATTCATAACTATGCTCCTTTCCCTCATGCGCCGTGTTGGCCTTTCTTCCTAATTTGTTCGGGAAATAATATAGTTGACTTACCATAGTCAGGAGGTAGTAATTAGCAGGCAGTTAGCTGACAAGGTTCGACTGGTCAGATACGGGCGACCTTGTCAGGTGTTGGTTGTCATTGGTGACTCCAAAATATTTATGCCCCCATAAAGTATGTCCACTAATTTTTCTTTTCTACTGACTACTGACCTACTCTTCATTGTCCTTCCCGCTTGACCTGACCCGCGAGCTTGTGGTACGCATGGGGCGCTGGTGACGTTCTGTGGACTTTATTGGTCCTGGTTTCCCGTCGTTCTATTCAAAGAAGTTGCCAACCTTTGGGTAGCGTCTCCGGTTTCGCTAAAGACGGCGGTCAGCCTGTGTAGCCCTCGCTTAAATACCCTTAACTTTTAGAGACTTGCACGGGTGGCAGGCACCTGTGATTCAGATGTCAGAGTTGAGAACGGGCTTGCGGCCCTGATCTTCCGGCAGATACAGGCCGCTGGCCGCTTCGACAGCTCCCCGGATGCCGTGTCGGATGTTTCATTACTCGACAGCCATCCGCGTCGCACGAAACCCTTGTTATGAGCGGCTATCTTCTTAAGTTGGCCGCCCCCCCGAAAGAGGAGTTCAAGATGCGTCGATGGTTATACCTACCAGTGGTCACGCTGGCGCTCATTCTGGTCTTCCTGTTACCCCTGCTGGCTCGCAGTACAAGCGATGCAAAGCTTGTACAGCCGAGCGAACTGAAGCGTAAGACCTCTGAAAAAGCGGGAAGTGTCGCTTCCGCTTCGCAGGAGGAGGAGGGGCTGACGGTCTCAGCCGTCCCCTGGGGGCCGACGCAGGCGGACGTCGGCACGGCCTGGCGCCTCCTGATGCGACACCCGGCGGTCCTTCAATACCTGCGCGGAACGAGTTATCGAAAGCTCTCGTTTGAGCTCATCAGTCCTGATGACAAAATGAGCGCGGCACAGACTCCGCCGAATCGCTATCGTGCGACGATCTACGACTACACTCATAACCGCACTGTCATCGTCGAGGGCAGTTTCGACAAGCCGTACGCAATCAAAGCCAGCCTGTCTACGGGGCAGCCGCCGCCGAGCGAAGAGGAATTCGCCTTCGCTGAGAAGCTGGTATTGCGCGACCCGAAGCTCGGGCCAGCCCTGCGCGACAAAGCTCTAAAGACGTATCGCCCGATGCCGCCCGTGCTCTATCCTCAAACGGAGACGAGTCGCATTGAGCGCACCATCATGGTCGGGCTGATGCCGAGCGGCGCGGGCAATTTCCGCAACGAGGTCGTCGGCGTCAACATGACGCGCAAGATGTTGATCCGGTATGGAGGCGGAGCACCACCGACCAGCCTCGCCTCGCCGACGGCCTGCGGCATCGCCGCCGCGACTCAAAGCACGACGGCCAACGGAACCGCCGGGCAGTATCTGGTGACTGCCAGCCAGGGAGGCACAGAGCTATGGAACTTCCTCGTCCTCAGACCCTCCATCTCATCCGGCAATTCCGGCGAGCGATCCGGCATTGAGCTACAGGATGTGAAGTATCGCGGCAAGATGGTGCTCAAGCGCGCGCATGTTCCAGTCCTCAACGTCAAATACGATAACGATGTCTGTGGGCCATACCGCGACTGGCAGTATCAGGAAGGCATGTTCCAAATAGACGCGGCTGGTTGTACGAGCGTGGCCGGAACTGCCACGTCCGGCATCACCCTCTGTAAAGCTCCGGCCACCACCTCCCTCGAATCAGGCAACGACACGGGCAACTTCCGAGGCGTCGCCATCTATACTCAAGGTACGGAACTCGTCCTCGTCACAGAGCTCAACGCCGGTTGGTATCGCTACATACACGAATGGAGACTGGACGCGGATGGAACGATTCGCCCGCGTTACGGCTTTGGAGCGACGAACAGCAGTTGCGTCTGTGCCGTCCATCATCACCACGTCTACTGGAGATTCGATTTCGATATTGCGACGCCGGATAAGAACGCCGTCTTGCCGGTCGTCGAAGACGCGTGGTTGCAGCCGCCCCCCATCGCCACTGAAGGGCAGTTCTATCGCAATCAGAGCATCCAAAGCTGGCTCGTCAAGAACCTTGCGACCGGCGACGGCTACAGGATCGCACCCGGCAATGACGGGACGGCTTTCAATGACCCCTGGCAATATGGCAAGGGTGACGTGTGGGTTCTTCAGTACCATAACTCCGGCACCAATCCGATAGAGCTTGATGACCCCAACAGTAGCACGGCGGCAAACATAGATGCCTGGCTGAACAATGAATCGGTCATCAATCAGGACGTCGTCGTCTGGTACGGCGCGCACTTCGATCACACAGACGGCGGCAATCTCACCAATGTCGTAGACACACATGAGGTGAACATCCTCTCAGGCGACCACGTCGTCGGCCCGGACTTGATACCGGTGAGTTGGTAAAGAAGGATGGCACTCAAGTAGACAGTAGACAGTAGACAGTAGTCAGTAGAAAAGAAAGACAGAGCGTGACGCTTGGCTGTCTACTATGACCTCAAGGCTCAGTATCAATCGCATCAACGGATTTTCTTTTCTACTGACTACTGTCTACTGTCTACTGTCTACTCATTCTTATGCCTTTCTCCACACTCATGCCCGTGCGCTTCGGTGATGCAGACCCGGCGGGGCTCGTCTACTACCCTGTCATCCTTCACTATCTACACGTCGCCATGGAGGAGTTCTTCGCCGCGCGCTGCGGGATCACCTATGCGCGATTGATGCAGGATGAGCGTATAGGCTTTCCTACGGTCAATGTGCAGGTGGAGTTTTTCGTGCCGCTCGTTTACGGCGACGAGGCGTTGGTCGAACTTTTCATCTCGCGCGTGGGGCGCAGCTCGGCGACCTTCGAATACACCGTCAGGCGCGCAAGCGACGGCACCCTCTGCTCACGCTCCACACAGGTACAGGTGGCGATGAATCTGGACACGCGCCGCGCCGTTCGGATTCCCGATCAGTACCGCGACGCCTTTGCAAGATCGAAGGGTGAAGCCTAGACCACCCGGGGCGGGTTCTCCACGCCCCCTGAAGACCATTTAACAGGCGCAAAATGTCGAGAGCGCTGGCGGTGCTGACGCGCCCTGATTCGGGCGATACAGTCCCGCCGAAATTTTAGATTGGCCTCATCTCTCTTTAACACTTGCGCAAAACGGTTCGGGCATGATAGAAGCTTGATTCTACGTTTGATCGGCTCTCCATTGTAGATCATTACGCAGAAGCAAATTTTTCTCAGGGGTTCTACGGTGTTTTCCGCGCCTATCGCCTTGCGCGGAAGTTGGCTTCAAATTTCTCTCTGATTGTCTTAAGGAGTTCCTCGATATGTCCAAATTTCCCCAAGTAGTCCTCATTGCGCTCATGATTCTATGCCTGGGCGTAGTGGGCATGGCTCAATCGCAGGCGACCACAGGCCAGATCGTCGGCACGGTCAAAAACCCTAATGGTGAACTCGTGCCCGGCGCGACCGTCACCGTCACCAATACGGAGACGGGGCTCACACAAACATTAACGACCGATGATCAGGGCGGCTTTCGCGCCGTCTCATTGAAGCCGGGCAAATATGATCTGAAGGTGGAGGCGCAAGGCTTCGGAACCTTCACCCAGACCGGCTACAATGTGGAAGTCGGCTCATCGCTCGATGCGAACGTTCAGCTTGAGGTCGGCAACGTCAACGCTGAAGTGCTCATCACGAGCGCGTCCGTCGAGACGACGCAGACGCAGACGCCGACCAACCTCAATGATAATGCTATCGTCAATCTTCCGATCAACGGTCGCCGCTTTCAGGACTTCGTGTCGCTGACGCCGACGGCTGACGTTGACCCTGTGCGTCAACAGATTTCACTGGTCGGCCAGCGCGGCATCAACGGCAACGTGCAGATTGACGGCGCGGACTACAATAATCCCTTCTTTGGCGGCCTGCGCGGCGGCGAGCGTTCCAATTTCGCCTTCACCGTCCCGCAGAGTTCCATCAAGGAGTTTCAGGTCGTGACTTCGGGCTACAACGCCGAGTTCGGTCGCTCCACCGGCGGCATCGTCAACGCCGTCACCAAGAGCGGGACCAACGAGTGGCACGGCTCGGGCTTCTTCCTGGCGCGCCCGGAGGAGTTTGCGACCCGCAACGAATTCGAGCAGATCGCCTCGCCCAGGCAGCGGCAGTATGGCGGCTCCATCGGCGGCCCCATCAAGCAGAACAAGGCTTTCTTCTTCTTCGCCGGGGAGTTCCAGAAGCTCGACCAGCAGCGCATCGTGCAGTTCAACGGCCTGGTTAGTCCTGCGACTCTGGGCGTCGCCGAAGCTCTCAGCCTGTATCGTAGCCTCGAAGGCCCTTACATCCAGACCAACGATGCCACGGCGTTGCTCGGGCGCTTCGACTACAACTTCAGCGAGACCCAACTGTTCAACATCCGCTACAACTACAGCAAGAACACGGCGCTCAATGCCGTCACGGCTGGCACACAGTTAGCGCCCAACACCAACAGCGCGCTCTCCAATAACGGAACGGAAGGCGATAGCCAGCACACGATTGTCGGCCAGTTGATCAGCTTCTTTACCCCGACGGTGGTCAACGAGTTGCGCGCGCAGTATTCGCGTGAGAACCGCCCGCGTACGGCCAACGCTTTCGAGCCTCTGGTGAGCAGCAGCAACATCGGCAGCTTCGGTACCGTCTCGTTCCTGCCTACGACCCAGTTCGACTATCGCGTGCAGATCGCGGACAACATCACATGGAATCGCGGACAGCACAGCTTCAAGTTCGGCGGCGAGTTTAATCATACTTTCGCCGATCAATTCTTCGCGCAGAGGCAGACGGGCAACTTCGACAGCACCCTGCTTGCGCTCGATACCCTCAGAGTTTTCTCTGTCGGCAGTGCGGGCGTCGGCGTCGATCCGGTCAACCGCTTTGACAACTCGAACATCACCTATCGCCGTAACATTGGCAACGGTCTTGCCTCGCTCTCGAGCAATGAGCTGGCAGTGTTTGCGCAGGACTCCTGGCGCATCAGGCCGAACTTCACCTTGAACTTCGGGCTGCGCTGGGAGGGTCAGACCTTCACGCAACCTGATGCGAGCAATCAAACGCTGACGAACATCGTAGCCAGCACGAACTTTCCGCTCGGCCACGTTGACCCGAGAGTCATCCCGGATCAGAACAACCAGTTTGCGCCGCGCCTAGGTTTTGCGTGGGATCCCTGGAGCAACGGCAAGACGGTGATTCGCGGCTATTCAGGTGTTTACTACGCGCGCACACCGCTACTCCCGATTGCCGGTGCGATCAATAACTTCCGCGCCACACCGGGCGATGTGACGGTGCAGCTCGCCGGGTTCACGGGAAGCTGTGCGGGAGGCGTCCCGAACTCCTCGCCGCTCTGCCCGAGCACGATCTACAAGCAGTTCCTGACCATCGGTATTGATCTGAATGATTTTGAACTCGATAACCTGCCGATCCTGACGCCGGATCAGATCTTGCAGATTGCTCAGAATGTGGCATTGGCGCGCGGACAAACGTTCAGCCCGCTGGTCGGTCAAGGTCTGGTCACAGTCGGCGAGCAATTGAGGAACCCGCGCTCCTTCCAGTTCGGATTTGCTTTCGAGCATGAGCTGCGGACGGGCGTCACCATCGGCGCGCAGTACGATCAGGTCAACACGGAGCACCTGATGCGCAACCGCGATATAGATTTGCCGACCCCGTTCATCCGCCCCGGCGACCAGAGCTTGCGGCCATTCTTCGGCATCGGCTCGGCGACCCCGTCCGTCTTTGCTCAGAACCGCCCCGTCAGCGCCCTTGGCAATGCCGGCTTTATACAGGTGCGTGATTCTTCAGCGCGCTCGCTGTATCAGGCTTTCACGGCGCGTGTCCAGGTACGGCGGCGCAAGTACCAGTTCGATACCTTCTACACGCTCGCCAGAAGTCTGGACGACGACTCGAGCGAGCGCACCTCTACGTTCGCAGAGTATGACAACGCCTTCGAGCTTCACCCGGAGTACAACTACTCGCGTAATGATCGTCGCCACCAGTTAGTCTTCAACGCGGTCTGGAACGCGCCCTACGGCATTGAGGTAGCTACGCTGGGACGGCTGCGTTCGGGCTTGCCGATTGATCCGACCGTCAGCAACATTATCGCTCCGGTTGACTTCGTTGCGCCGGTCTCTTCTTCCGACAGAAACGCCGCCTACGCCGCTCTGGTCACACTTGCTCCGAGATCACCGTGTCCGAGCAATCCTACCGTGCTGTGCGGCAATACGACGGGCGACCTCAACCAGGATCGCGGCAACTCGTCGAACGCGGGCGGAACCAACGTCGGCGGTGATCGTCCCTACTCTGCGCCGGGCGTGTCCTTCCTGCGCAACTCCTTACGCAATCGCCCGGTCTATAACGTGGACCTGCGCTTGCAGAAGGTGATCCTCATCGGCGAAAAATACAGGCTCATACCTTCGCTGGAGTTCTTCAACGTCTTCGGGTTCGACAACATCGAATTCCAAGGAACGAGAGTCACCAACTACGGCAATCCCGGCGTCAACGAAAGAACCGGCGCGATTTTGGCTCCTTCGAATCCAGACTTCCTGAAGATTCGCGACGCGCAGGGCAACTACATCACCACGAACCGTGTCGGCGCGCCCTTCGCGGCGCAGGTCGGCATACGCTTCCTCTTCTAAGAAGAGAAAAGCGTAAAGTTAAAGATGAGTGGCGGGCTCTTTTCATGAGCCCGCCATTTTTCTGAAATCTCTCAAGGTTCAGCCCCGCTCAAAGCTTGACGCTCGACCTGGCCTATGCGCTACTACCGTCGAACGCGTGGAGCAACCATTGATGGAGAACCCTTCCACACTTACCGATGAGGCTCGGCTCAACAGGGGCGCGCGTCATAGAGCCGAGAACATCTTCAAGCTCTTCGGAGACATACACAATCACATCTACGCCAATGAAGGTCTGTCTCCACAGGGAGCGTTTCTTGAGTTTCTGAACATTCTCTTCCTGAAGATCGAGGACGAGAAGCATCCGCGCGGGACTAATAGCTTCCACATCACGGAGGCCGAGCTGGCCGAGATCAACGCTCGTCCGGGCGCAGGCTTTTACGCGCGTATGAAAAGTCTCTTCCGCAAGGCGAAGCAGACCTATCCCGGGGTCTTTGATGAGAATGATGAGATTCGCCTCAGGGCTTCGACCCTCGCTTATGTCGTCAACAGGCTACAGAGCGTCAATCTCTCCGGCTCGGAAAGAGACGTCAAGGGGATAGCATTTCAGAAGTTTGTCTTTTCCAGCCAGCGTGGTGATCGCGGGCAGTTCTTCACGCCCGAACCGATCATCAGGCTCTGCGTAGAGTTTCTCGCGCCCTCGCCTCGCGAGACCATTCTCGACCCGGCCTGCGGAACGAGCGGCTTTCTGGTCGAAGCGATGCGGTATGTCTGGCGAGAACACTTCGGCTGGATCGAAGCGGCTGATGAGCGGCGGCGTCTGGAGAGAGAATACGCGGCCACTCATGTGTTGGGCATGGAGATCAGCTCACTGGTCGCCAAAGTATCGAAGATGAGGATGATCCTTGAGGACGACCGCCGCGCCTGCATCATCAACACGGACTCGCTGTCTGGCTGGGCGTCCCTGAACGAAGCCTTGAGCGCGCAGGCAGGGATCATTGATGGCCGCAACCATTTCGACCTCATACTCACCAATCCGCCCTTCGGCTCGCAGGGCAGAATCACCAATCAAAGCCTGTTGAATGACTACCTGTTAGCGCGCAAGTGGGTGAAGGTGGATGGCAGGCCGCAACCCTCTTCGGCGCTCCAGAGTGGGCAGGCTCCTGAGATACTGTTCATCGAAAGATGCTTCGACTTGTTGAAGGACGGGGGGCGGCTCGCGATGGTGCTGCCCAACGGTCATTTCGAAAATTCAAAGCTCGATTACGTCAGAGAATTCATCCGCCGCCGCGCGAGAATACTATCGGTCGTTTCCCTGCCCCCTGAAACCTTCCTCCCACACGGGACGGGAGTCAAAGCATCCATCCTCTTCGCTCAGAAACTCGAAGGCAAAGCTTTGGAGTCAGCGCTCGTCGAGCCTGCACGCATCTTCTTTGCCAGGATCAACAAGGTGGGCTACGAGGGCAATAAGAATGGGACGGTGATCTATCAGCGCGACGAAGCGGGCGCGATCTGCCGGGACGCGCAAGGCAGCGCGTTGGTGGATGAAGACGTGACCGCAACCATAGAGCGCTATAGAAAATTCAGGCGCACCAATAAGACGATAGACGAGGAGGCCGTCTTCACGCTCGATTACGACAAGCTCGGAGATCGATTCGATGTCGAGTTCTATCATCCGGCTCACCGTAGAATCAGAGACAGGCTCTCTGAGAGCGGCGCGAAGACCCTGGGCGAGGTGGCGTTGATAGTCCGCCGTAAGAGTCGAAAATTGAGCAACCCTGAAGCCATCATCAGGTACATAGAGATTTCCGACATCAACTCTGCGGACGGCGAGATTGTTTCGGCGACCCCTTTGAGGGCGCACGAAGCTCCGAGCCGGGCTTCATATGATGTGCACGAGGGCGAGATCATCACCGCCGTGGCGGGCAATTCGACGGGAACCGCGCGTCACGCGACCGCTATCGTCAGCCGTGAATATGACGGCAGCATCGTCACCAACGGGTTCAGAGTCCTGCGTGCAAAGGAAGTTGACCCCTACTACCTGTTCATGTTCCTCCGATCAGAAATATTCCTCTCACAGATTTTCCGTCTGCGCACGGGCGCGGCCATCCCTTCGGTCTCGGACGAAGACTTCAGAAACATCTTGATTCCTCTCCCGCCGAAAGAGGCTCAACTGGAGATGGCGGCGCGCGTCAAAGAGAGCCTGGAGCTGAGGCACAGGGCCAAGGCACTACTACAGGACTTCCAAATAGAGTTCTGATTAACATCGGTTCGACGTAAGTCATCAGGGACGTAGACGGATTTCCCATTCGCCCTCCGTCATGCGTGACGCGCGGCGGCCTGCCGGTCTTTCGTGGCAACATAATCGTCAGCCGCCCCATCCAAGTAGACGTGAGCAATCTGAAGCATTTTGGATGAGGGATTTACGAACCAGCCGAACCCGGCTGATCCGCAACAGACCGGCTCACGAGAAACGAACTGATTGGGGAAGTCAAACAAAGCAATGAACAACCGCGTCATAGAAGTAGCCACGGGAAGACGTGGGCTAGGCGGAACTCTGCAACTGGAGCTGTACACACGACAACTGCTTGCCATCAAGCTCAAGGGCTACCCGGAGCGCACGGCCACCCCGCTGCTGACGAAGGAACAGGCCATTTCGCTGCGCGCCGCGCTCGACGAGTTGATTCCCGTCCTGGAATCAGACTCTACAACGGAGAAAGAGCCATACATTAAGGCCATCGAGACCAAACAGGAAGCCGCCTGAAACCCTCCCGAACGAGTCCTCGTCCGTAGCGACGATTAAAGATTAATCGTAGAGCGCCCTAGAGGAATACAGAGGCAAATAATACCAGATAACAGAATACAAGAAGGGAACCTTTCGATCCACGAAGCGACACGAAGCAATACGAAACCACACGAAAGAGCCCCCTCTTTTCGTGTCGTTTAGTGTTGCTTCGTGGACGTTCGCATGCCTTGTTTTATTCTGCTCTCTGGTATCAGTCGTTCAAGGCGAGAGCGCCTGGGTAGAGTTGAACGGCCAAGTGAAATCTCTATCTTCACAGCAAAAAGGCGCTGGAACTCCCCAATTCCAGCGCCTCCGCTTCTAGCTCACTTCTAACAGAAAGGATATGTTGCCTGCTTGTTGAACGCAATGATACGTATTTCGTGAAGGGGTATGGTTGCAACGGCGTTGCATCGTCGTTAAGTTGGGATTGCGCGCGTGTGAGCGCCGGTTCACGAATATGTTTGGAAAATCTTCTCAAAGGGGCGCGGCCACTCTAAGTAGAGTTTAATAAGTAGAGTTTAAAAAGTTCAGGAATGTTTACGCTCTGGCGGCAGAGCCGCAATGAAAGCGCCTCGAACTTTTCAGACTCTGCTTAGAGCAGGGTTGATGCTCGCGGCGGTCATCTAAAGACGCATCGAGCGGTATTCATCCAGACGGTATTGAACCATGCTCTTCTCTTCCGTTGAATGGCAGGTCGTATAGCTCTGGTACTCAGACATCACGCGGCTGACACTCGCCTCGTGGATGCTCTCCCCATCTCTCGCCATAAACCTGACGCGCCAGGTGAGATCATCCTGGCGCTCACAATCCAGGTAGCGCAGCCCGTCTATGCCCGCAATCCCTGTCTCCCTGCGGATGAAGAAGTCTGCGGCCTGCGCCGGGTGCGAGTAGCAGGCTCGCCCCCTGTACTTGTCCAGCACGAGCCGCCGCCGATTGTATTCATCAATGATCGTTCGCGCCGACTCTTCCGTCACGTGTGCGTAGAAGAGTCCGTGCGGGAAGCAGATGAGGTTGGCCGCGAACCTGTCTCCGCCAACGTGGGACGATTGCCACACGCCTTCGCCCATCTCTTTGCGCAATGCTTTGTAGAGAGGATAGCCGAACTTGGCGCAGCACTTGTCGCGCCTGCCGTGTGTGCAGATCAGGTACAGCGGACTCCTCAAGATGGTCTCATTCTGCGGAGACCTGATGGCGGAAGCGAAATCAACATCGAGCAGCTCATAGTAATCTTTGACGGTGAGTTGCACTGCGGAAGGGTGCGTCTCGCTGGAGCGCACGAGAAAGATTTTAAGCTCTCGACCGCGAACCCGATCTTGCTTGATAAAGAGAAGACGCGAGCGCGGGATGGTTTTGAGGGCTTTATTGAGATGCGCTTTGACCGCCGTTGAAAGGCCGCTCTCATGGAAAGCTTTCGCCCCCCACCAGTACGGATATTCGATGAGCAGCCACACCTCTCCCGTCGAGGCCGTGCCAAATGTCTTTTCGGCATGCCGACGCGACAGCTCAGAACAATAGAAGAAGGGCTGGCTCATCACTACCGTGGTCGGTCTCGGCCTTCGAGGGCAAGCAGCCCGTGCCGGATCAACTCGCAGAGAAACGCACGTACAGTCCGTTCGTCGAGCCTGTCCCTGGCCGCGTCGTAAAGCTCTTCGATGGAGAGAGCGCGGCCACTCGCCAGCGGAGCTAAAAGCACAATGGCTTCCTCTGCAAACCGCCAGCGCTTCCCCAGGCACGCGAATTCGATGACGCCACGGCCATCCTCCTGCTCCCCTGAAATTTTGAGGTCGAGCGGCCTCGGCGCAGTCAAGCGCACGCGCGCGCTGTTCGAATCCGGAAGCACCTCCGGCGTGGCGCTCCAGGGCAGACTGAAATGGACGCGCGCCGCTGCCGCTCCGTCCTGGTCGCTGAAGTAGCGCTCAATCAGGTCTCCGGCATCCAACTCGGCCAGCAGGTCACGGCGCAGGCGCTCGACGTGTGCGGCCTGCTCCTCCTGCGTGCAGGAGAAGCGCGGCAGGTCCATACGAAAATTCTCGCTTGAGCGCAGACGGTCTGCGAGCCACTTGAGCAGGTCGAGCCCCGTACGGTTATGTATGCCCACCGTCAGGTGCAGCGTCGGCTCATCCAGTGGGAAGGCGACGTGCCACCACCCGCGCGGAATATAGAGCAGGTCTCCGTCTTCAAGGATCGCATCCCAGAGCGGCTCACCACCTGGCTTCTCGTTAGGTTCTATGTCACGGGTGAGAGGATGTGGACGCGTCATGCCGTAGACGCTCCAACGCTTGCGACCCGTCACCTGTAGGATGAACACGTCATGGTCGTCCCAGTGCAGGTCGAAGCCGCGCGAGGTGCGCCACCCTGCATAGGCGTTGATCTGTACGTGCTCGTGAAAGGAGCGTTCCAGGGCTTCGGCCAACTGGTCGAGCGGCTGGTGCAGTTCGTCAACAGCATCCAGGACGAGCGTTGCGCCGCCTCGAAGCTGCTCCGTCAATTTAACCGGCAGGAGGCGTGGGATCTGTGTCCTGCCCCGGCTACCCCTTTTGTGACGCAGGTAAGCTGTGGACTGTAGACTCTGACCGTCGCGCACGAGGCGCAGGCGCGGAAAGTCCAGACGATGCTCACGCAGGATACGGTTCAACTGATCCCACGGCAGCAAATGAGAGAACTTCCCTCGCCAGCCCGCAACGTGCCTGTAGCCTCTTCCCCAGGAGGAAGCGAAGAATTCCTCCTGAAGGCATGGCTCCAGAAGCTTTTCCAGGTTATCGAAGACCATGCCTTCCATTGCAAGTTCGTCAATCACCTAAGAGTCAGTTGCGTCCGAATCCCCTGAATCGGTTCCGTCTGAATCCCCGCCCGCGTCCGTGCTGTCCGTATCGCCGAGCGTATCAGTGTCGTCCTCGTCCGATTCATCTGTGCCGTCGACATCCGACAGCGCGTCGCCCGAATCCTGTCTGTCCGTATCGGTGTCCGTGCCGTCTACGCGCTGCGATGCTCTTTGCTCACCGCCCTGCATCGACTCCACAGAGAGTAATAGTCCTGATTCCTTTTCATCGCCCAGTCTGGTATTGGCTTCTTCTGACATTCCCTCGTCTCCTTGTAGTGAAATTAAGTTCCGGTGCTCTAAGCTTATTACCAGTAGGCGGCAAACGACAAGCAGCCGCTCGACTGTCAAGACCTTAAAGCAAAATTCAGATGGGCGGGAACAAAGCCTTGGAGAGCCCGTCAGGGGCTTTGTCGTATTTTCCTGCCTCTCTCTGTTCAGCCACTTTTACGCACGAGAAAGAATCTTCTTCCGATATGCTCTGCGAGCCCCAAATCCTTGACGGCGTCGTAAGCTGAAATCTCTTTGAAGCCAGCTTGATTGAGCGCGCCCCTGATCTCCTTCGCCGTGTAGCATCTTTCGCAGAGCGAGGTCTGTGTGCGCCGCCACCGCGTCCCGTCTTCGCGTCGAAACATCGTCAGGTCGTAGCGGCCAATCCGCTGCTCCCTGTCATACCCGCCTCTCAAGACGCAGACGCCTTCCGGCTCGACTATAGAGAAGTGCTCGACCCAGTGCAGCAGAAAGCCCTTCTCCATATTGACGTCGAAAAGGAAGTGGCCGGAAGGCGCGAGCGCTCGGTAAACATTACGAAAGACAGTCTCCAGCTCAGCCAGCTTGATGACGTGGTTGAGGCTGTCAAAGGTCGCGATGACGCCATCGTAGACAGGCGGCAATCGAAAGGAGCGCGCATCGGCCAGTATGAAGCGTGCGCCCTTCGCATTGCGGCGCGCATAGCGTAGCATCCCCTTCGAGATGTCCAGACCCGTGACCTCGAAGCCGCGCTTGATCAACTCTGCGGACGTGTACCCTGTCCCGCAGCACAGGTCAAGGATGCGGCAGCCGCGCGGCAGCCGAGGCACAAGCAAGCGGTCTATGACCGTCAGTATCTGCGGCGGGACTTCCCTGCTCCAATAGCGTTCGTAGAACCAGGCGAACGAATCGTAGTCTGAATGACCTGCTCGTTTCGACATAGTTATCTGGCATGCGACCACAGGAGGCCAGGCATCACTGACCTGTGGCGCTCTCATGTGAAGAAACTTAGCGGTTAGCACTCAGTCGCGCCGACGCGCCACATCAACTGTGAGAAAGTCGTAAGCCATCTCCGTGTTCGGGAAGATGGAGCGCGCTTCCTCAATCAGCTCGTCCGTCTCCGTCGGCTTGCCAGCCATGTAGCGCGGGCTGATATGTGTGATCAGCAACTGCTTCGCCCCGGCCTCCTGCGCCACGCGTGCCGCCATCAAGGTTGTCGAATGGAGGCTTCGATGCGCGAGGTCTTCATCTCTGCTGGCATAGGTCGCTTCATGAACGAGAACGTCCACGCCGCGCGCCAATTCGACCGCGCTCTGGCAGTAGATTGTATCCGTGCAATAGGCGACGCGCCGCCCGCTGATGGTTGCCCCGCAGAAATCCCGCCCGTCTATCTCGCGACCATCTGGAAGCTGAACTCTCTCGCCCCGTTTGAGCCTGCCGTACAGGGGGCCGGGCGGAATACCCATCATCAGCGCTTTCCCGGCATCGAAAGCGCCGGGCTTATCTCGCTCTTCGACGCGATAGCCGAAGGTCTGTATGCGATGCTTGAGCGGCTGGCAGGTGACCTTGTACTCGTCGTCCTCAAAGACTGTGCCCGTCTCGACCATATGAGTCTCCGACCTGTAAGAAAAGTGCGTCTCGGACAGGAGCGTGACCTCTCGCATGTACTCTTCGAGACCGGGCGGGCCATACACATCTATGCCGCGCGCATGACCCGCCATGCCTGCGGAAGCCAGCAACCCGACCAGGCCAAAGAGATGATCGCCGTGCAGGTGCGTGATGAAGATGCGCTTGATCTGGCTGATTCTCAGATCGCTCCTGATGAGCTGGTGCTGCGTGCCTTCGCCACAGTCGAAGAGCCAAACCTCCGCTCGCTCTGGCAGCCGCAGGGCGACACACGAAACGTTGCGTGAACGGGTCGGCACACCCGCGCTGGTTCCTAAGAAGGTGATCTGCATGAGCTTCAGTTAAGCCGACATCTATGATTCACCACCGCAGACACCGCAGACACAGAGAAGAAAAAGAAGAAGAGATGAAAAAGCGCAGAGCGACATTCCTTTCTTAATGTTTTCTCCGTGTCTGCGGTGTCTGCGGTGGTGAATCCTTCTTTCATTTCCCTCGACATCTGCTTTCCAATGACCGATTGCGAAAAGAATGTACCGCCGTTAACATCACGGAGTCCAATTCCGATGTCATTAACACAAGGGATCATCATGTTTGCGGCGGCCTTCGGGGCGGGAGTCGTCAACTCAATCGCAGGGGGCGGAACGCTCCTCACTTTCCCCGCTCTGATCTGGCTCGGTCTGGATGCCAAGGTGGCAAATGCGACGAGCACCGTCGCCCTGTGGCCGGGACTGATGGGAAGTCTCTGGGGCTACCGTCGCGAGATGATGTTGAGCAGCCGCGCCCTTCTGGTTCGCCTGGGGCTGGTCAGCCTCTTGGGCGGTGTCGTCGGCACGGTGCTGCTGATTGCAACCCCTGCCTTGACGTTCGCGCGCCTTGTCCCGTACCTCATCCTTTTCGCGACCATTCTCTTCACGCTGCAAGAGCCCGTCAGCCGCTGGCTCAAGCTGCACCCTATGGGAACTGATCCTCGAACGAGTTGGTGGGTCGGCGCGATGACACTTCAATTCGTGGCGGCCATTTATGGCGCTTACTTCGGAGCCGGTAACGGTATCCTCATACTGGCCGTGCTGGGTCTGCTGGGTCTCAACGACATTCACCTCGCAAATGGCATCAAGACCTTCTTAGCTATCGTCCTCAACCTCGTCGCCGTCCTGGGCTTCAGTATCTCACGCCTCGTTCACTGGCCGACGGCTCTGTTAATGATTATAGGAGCGATTGCCGGTGGATACTTCGGCGCAAGCGTCGCCCGCCGGGTAGGACGAGTGATCGTGCGCCGCGCAGTCATCGCCATCGGCCTCGCCATAGGCCTCCTGATGCTCTGGCGCGTGCGACATTAATAGTTTCGAGTTAGGGTTTCGAGTTCAAGCAAGTTCTTTAACTCGAAACCTTTTTTACTCGAACTGCTTTCTGAAGTCGTCCAACTGCTGGCGAAGCTCTGCGACCTGGTGGCGTAGACTTTCCACTTGCGCTTCGAGGCGGGCGACTCTTTCATTTTCAGCCTGCACCTCACGCATGACGGGATCTGTGCGCGGCGCGCTCTGTGGCGGTTCAGGGAGGGTCACTTCTCCGCTCAGGAGATGAGCGAAGCGCGCCTCCTTCTGCCCGGCCTGCCGCGTCAATCTAGCCACCAGTGGCGGATCATCGCGCGCGATCAATGCTTCGAGCGTGGCCTCGACTTCCGCCAGGTCTGCGAACTCGTAGAGACGGCTCGTACGCCCTCGCAGCTCGCCTACGGTCTGCGCGCCTCTCAGCATCAGCACGCACATGACGGCACGTTCAGGCGGTGTCAGATGATAGATGTCGCTCATCATCTGCTTGTACTTCGGCACACGGCTATCGCTGCCGTAAAAGACGTAGGCCAGATTCTTCTCCCGCAAGCTCTCCAGCGCGCGCGCCACCTGTTTCTCGTCCAATGAGACGACAGGCTCGCGGTTCGAAGTCTGGTTGCACGCGTTGGTCAGAGCCTTCAGCGTGAGCGGGTAGTATTCCGGCGTCGTGACCTGCTTTTCGATGAGCGAGCCTATGACACGCACTTCCGTTTCATTCAGTATCGCATCCATGACATGATTCCTTTATCCGGCTACGAGCGGCTAACAGAACTTACCACAAAGACACAGAGGCACTAAGGAAAGCTTCTCTGTTTTAACTTTGTCTCTCTGTGCCTTTGTGGTTTTATTAGGTTTCATGCGATTAAAGATAACGTCACGGGATTGTCTCATGGCATCAATTGAAGAACTCATCGCAAAGCCTGTCCCCGAATTGAGAGAGCTTTTTCTTGAACGGCACAGACCCGTGCCGCGTGGGTTGCTGGAAGCGCTCGACGCTGATCGTAGGCGCGGCGCGCGTGAGCTTGCACGAAAGATTCGTGAGCGGCGACGAAAGAAGCGAGCCGAATCCAGTCGCCTGCGCAAGCTTCTTCAGTACGAAACCGAGCTGCGCGCCCAGGGCATCAACCTCATCGCCGGAGTGGATGAGGCCGGGATGGCTCCCCTGGCTGGCCCCGTAGTCGCCGCCGCCGTCATTCTTCCACAGGACTATAAGCTGGCGGGGCTCAACGATTCGAAGAAGATTCTGAACGAAGCGAAGCGCGAAGCGATGGCCGCCGAGATCAAACGTGACGCGCTCTGCTGGGCTATCGGGCGGGCGGAAGTCGAAGAGATCGACCGCCTCAACATCTATCATGCGGGACTACTGGCGATGCGACGCGCCGTCGAGGGATTGACGATCAAGCCGGATTTCGCCCTTGTTGATGCGCGCAGGATTCCTGAGTGCCCCTGTCCGCAGCGCGGCATCATCCACGGCGACCTGCTTTCGGCCAGCATCGCCGCCGCCTCGATCATCGCCAAGACGACGCGCGATGCGCAGATGGCCGAGCTGGACAAACAGTATCCGGGCTATGGGCTGGCCTCGCACAAAGGCTACCCGACGCCCGCACACTACAGGGCATTGAATGAGCTGGGAGTCCTCCCCATACACCGCCGCAGCTTCGCCCCCATTCGCCAGGCGCTCGGACTCGACCCGGTGCAAAAGGAAGTAGACAGTAGTCAGTAGCCAGTAGAAAAACAGAGTTGTCGCGCTTCGTTGCGTACTATGGATTTACAATAGACCCCTACAATCAGCGTCAACCGCTTTTCTTTCTACTGACTACTGTCTACTGTTCTTCGTGTCCCTCAGGAGCTTCGATTGAGGAATCGAAAGATGCTGGCCTGACCAGGCTTCTCTATGCAGCGGCTTGAAATCATCTGTGAGCAGCAGAGACTCCGCTTCAATCGGAACTTTACGGCGCGAGAGCTTCCGGTAATCGCGCGTGCGGCCTCTCACGCTCACGTAATAATCGCGGAAATGAACGGGGACGACCCTTTGTCCTTCAAGCCAATAATAGACTCTCCCGAAATAGGCCGCGTGCAGCCAGCGCTCCCAGGGGCGCGGACGATACAGCTCATCATTTAAAGCGCGCGTGTAGAGCGGAAGCCACAGCACATAAATCCCCTTGCGCGCATACTCCTCCGTGCGATAGCTGATACGGGCTAGCGACAGGCTGCTCAACTGCACCTCGATGGCGACCGGCACGCCGTCTATGTAGGCGCTCACGTCCGGCCTGACCGTGCCAAGGTTACGCTCCACCTCGCACTTTGTGACGCGCGGATGACGGACTAGATTTTCATAGATGGCGATCTTGCACCGGCGATGTTCCTCGGATTCGCCGACGCCGTATTCGCACGTCACGGGCGGCTGGTGAGCGAAGTGCGGAGCCTTGACATCTCCCTTTCTGAGCGTCACCAGACTCCGACAACAGTGACACACGAAAGGACGATCATCCCTCAACGCTTCCCAGGCAGCCAATTTCCGCCCGTCCGATTGTCTGATCGCAGTCAGCATGTGAAGAACAAAGCACGTAAATCGTCAATGGAAAAATAAGCACCGGCGCGTCCGTTTACGGTTCAAGATTCATGCGGCAGCCTGCCTGGCAAGCTTGTTCTTCAAAAATTGAAGCACCTCGCGCTGATGAAAAGGCGTCAGGCTCGACAGGCTTTCCTGCCCGTACTTCTTCTTGACCCAGTCCAGAAGCTGCTCTTCCGTCTTGCCCAGAGCGTGGCAGGCGGCGAGCATCTGTGCCTCAAGACCTTTCTCTTCGGCGCTCGCGTCATTTCTTTGAACCGGAGCCGTTTGAGGCGCTGTGACGATGGGGGCTGGCGCAATCGCCATGTCCTCGACATCCTGCGTGAAGAACTCCGAAGCGTTGACGGCCAGCAGACAGACTCCGACTAACGCGCGTTTCTGCGCCATCTTCTGAATGGTGTTGACCTGGTCTGCGATGTCCGGATTGGGCACGCGCCCAACCTGCTGAGATTCGATTGCTTGATCTCCGACCAGAAACTTCGCGCCGCAGCCACCCTTCTTGCGAAAACAAAGGTAGCCTCCACCAAATTCTTCGCGCCCCTTGATGATGGCCGCTTGATTGCACTCCGGGCACACGCGCTGCGCATCCCGGTAGCGATACTTCGTCTCGCGCGAGTTGCAAGACGCATCGGCTTCGGCGACCAGCAGCTCGTCGCGGTAGAGCTGGCAACGGTAGAGGTAATAGAAGAACGGCTCGCCTCCATGCTCTTCGCCCGTCCAGTCTTCGATCCGCTCGATCAGTTGAAAGCGTGTGGAGAGACCGAAGAAGGTGGTCAGTTTTTCCGCGCCGGGTTTGAGCAGCGTCAGCTTGTCCGTGCCCGGAATCATGCCGTAATCGACATCGCGGCGCAGCACGCGACTGACGAACTCCGTGATCGTGTTATAACGCTCGACAGCCGCCTCAATTGACATGGCGGGCATGAACTGCGAGCGGTCAATCGGCGTGAGCGCGCCGCGTATCTCGCTCATCTCTTCTGTCAACTCGTCGCTCATAAGGCACAGGCTCTCCGGTATTCAGTTCTCTTGAGCATTGTGGATTAAAAAGGGATCGAGTCTTCTTCAATCTCCGCCGCAGTAGCCCTCGGCTGTACACGGCCTCCAGCAGGGCGCATGTTGTTCTGGCTTCCGGCGGCGGCGGCCTGCTCGAACTGCCTGACAGGGATGCCCTCTGTGTCTCCACGCGCGCTGTCTATGAAGTGCACCTCCGTCGCATTCACTTCGAGCGTGTAGCGCGGCTTGCCGTCACGATCAGTCCAATCCTCTACGTGGAGCCGTCCCTCTACGTAGACGCTTCTCCCTTTCGTCAGGTACTTGGAGACGGCCTCCGCCTGTTTGCCCCACACCTTCACTCTGAACCAGGTCGTAATGTCCTGCTGTTCCCCTGTGCTCGCCTTGCGTCGCTCATTGCTCGCCAGGCTGAAGGTGCAAAGGGGCGTGCCCTGCGGCGTATAGCGCATCTCTGGATCACGACCTAGATTCCCCACCACGATGATCTTGTTGAATGACATGTCTCTCTCCTCCTCAATTTCTTCCAGGTTCCCTTTGTTTCAGGTGTGAGACAGTGTATCATACAAACAAGCGGCGTACACAATCTCTTTCGGCGCATGGGGCTGTTTTGTTGAGAGCGTATCTAAAAAGGGAACAGAGGGGTTCAGTGAGTAGAGATTTAAACGCCAAGGTCGCAGAGAGTTGAACCTCCTTTGCGCCCTCTGCGAAAACCCTTAGCGTCCTTGGCGTTTAAATCCCCTTTTTAGACACGCTCTGAGAGGATGAAGGGCTGTCTGTGTTCGAGTTATGCGTTACGTAGAAAATCCTCATAATCCGTGGCTCTCGACGAGCGTCGAGTGGATCGGCGAGCCGCCAGAGGCGAAGCTTGAGGTCTTTGAAGAGACTTCGACGCGCACCATCATCACGCACAACAAGAGCCCGGATGTCGGCTTCGAGTATTCTGTCAACTGCTATAGGGGCTGCACGCACGCATGCAGCTACTGCTTCTCAAGGCCGACGCACGAGTATCTTGGATTCGGGGCGGGCACAGACTTCGAGCGCAAGCTGGTCGTCAAAGTCCACGCGGCTGAGCTTCTACGCGAGGAACTGATGAAGCCCTCCTGGAAGGGGGACGACCTGGTATTTTCCTTCACCTCCGACCCATACGTGCCGCTCGAAGTTCATTACGAGCTGACGCGCAAGTGCCTTGAGGTCTGTCTGGAGTTTCGCCAGCCCGTAAGCATCGTCACCAAGTCTGCCCTCATACGCCGCGACAAAGATATACTTCAGGCGCTGGCGCGCGAAGCCTCTTGCTCCGTCAACTTCACGATTCCCTTCAGAGACTACGAGACGGCGCGCGCTTTAGAGCCTTTCGCCCCGTCGCCCGAAGCGCGCTTTCGTGCGATGGCTGAACTCTCCGAGGCGGGCATCCCTACAGGCGTCGGGATCGCGCCGCTCTCGCCCGGCCTCAACGACGCGCATATCCCCGAGATTCTCAAGCGTGCGAGAGAAGCGGGTGCGACCACGGCCTGGATCACTATGCTGCGCCTGCCCGGCAGCGTCGCCCCCTATTTCGATCAGCGCCTGCGCGAGCGTCTTCCGACCAAAGCGAGGCGCATCCTCAATCACATACGCGAAGAGCGTCTTGGCCGCCTCAACTCAAGCGAGTTCGGCGCGCGCATGCGTGGCACGAGCGAGCAATGGCGAATGGCCGTCCAAATCTTCAAGCTCCACTGCCAGCGTCTAGGCTTCAACCAGGAAAGCTATGCGTCCGCGCCGAAGCGAAACACCTTCCGACGCCCTTCCGCGCAGGGCGATCTCTTTGAACAGTAAACGAATTTGAGAGGTTGACTGATTCAGTCTGCTATATCAAAGTTGCCTTTGACGGATTCAGCATTGGTGGTGCAACCAGCCAGACTTAAAGGCCCCGTATGCAGAGAACAGCATCATCCGACCGCTTCACTGTGATTGCGATTGCGGTTATAGCTTATGCAGCGGTAAACATCTGCCATGAGATTGTCGGGCACTGCGGCATGGCAGCCCTTTTAGGTACTAAATGCAAATTAATCTCCAGCACCAACATTCCACTCGCCACACAACCTCCTGCGTGGAAGTACAACATCATAGTCGTAGCCGGTAGCGCGGCGAACTGGACGGTTGGGCTTATCTGTCTCGGACTACTGCGTACTTGGCGAACGACTCCAACGCTACGCTACTTCCTCTGGCTCTCTATGTGTGTGAATCTGTTTCTCCCTTCCACATACATGGCGGCAGCTCCGATCATCAAGTTCGGGGATGCGTACATTCTGATTCATGATCTTCCCGGACAATTGTTTTGGAGGAGCGCCCTCGTGTTAGTCGGCGGGGCAATCTGCTGGTTCTCTTTCCGGCTTTGTCGCACAGAGCTGAGCAAGCTAATTGGCTTTGGAGGGCGTGCCGCGCGAGGGGTTGCGTGGGAGCTGGTCGCGCCCGCTTACGTCGCCGGAGGGGTCGTGACAGTGACGTCCGGCTTGTTTAGCCAGCTCGAGTTTAAATTGGCGCAGCTTGAGGCGGCGGGCGGCACTTTCGGGCTGACAGTGTGGCTCTTACTACTGCCGCTCTCGATTCCTGAAGCGTCGGCGTCGGTGGAGCATCCTTTCATGGTCCCTCGAAGTAGAGGGTGGATTGTGGCCGGTGCGCTGATCGGTCTGACATTTATCGGTGTGTTGGGGCCGGGTATTCCTCTGTAAATTTTTATTCGAAGATACGCCGAGCATTACAAGATTCCGGCAGCGTTATATGATTCATCACCCCGCGCCTAACAACTCATTCAACCGGAGCGGAATCAGCTTGCATGTCATTCGCAAGACTCGGATGCTTTGATTAGATTCTCCTCGCCCGTTTAATTCGGGCGTTAGGAATTGAAGATAAGTGGCCTCAACTAGCGCCCCTTATGCTCTATCCATGATGTATCATGAGGCGAAGCAAAAGATTTCTTCAGCACGCTCAAAGGTGTCGCGCCCACTGTTGTAAAAGTTACCTTCCACACAGCGCCAATTGCTTTTCGTAGCCTGAACGTCGCAATTCGATGGATAAAGACGGTTGAGCATCCTGCCGTGCAGGATGACATGAGCCCGAGAGCTTGGGGTCTGCGTGCCCGCGCTCTCAGGCTCAACGTCCAAATCCAATCCGTCCGCTAATTTACGTTGACGCCTCTTCATGTAACATCATATACTGAAAATCTCCCGTGCGGGGGAGATCAAACATCAGTATCAACCGCCCGCCTTCTAATCCGTAGCTTACCCAGCTAAAGAGAGAATTCATGAAAAAGCTTCTACTTTTTACCCTCTTCATCGCCGCATGCGCGATAGTCTTCCCCTCCCTGTTCGTGCGCGCACAGGATCAAAGCCTGTCGAGTAGCGACCTGGCAGCCCGTCAGGAGCGGGACCTCGCCAAATTCTTCCGCAAGCATGATCGGCTCAAGCTCTCCACGGCTGAAGTGGCCGAGCAAGTTCGTCACAACCAGCCTGTTTCGATCTACACGCCAAGCGCGGCCTTCGACATCGAGCTACAACTCCGTGACATGCGTGGCCGCAATTACAGGGCTGTGGAAGCAGGCGCGGATGGCGTTGACCGCACGGTCAAGATGGGTGCTACGGTGAGCACGTACAAGGGAAAGGTGACAGGCCGTGATGATGCTCAGGCTCGTTTCACCATCAATGACAGTAAGCTCGAAGGATTGATCGTCACGCCGGAAGAGCGCTACATGATTGAGCCGATGCGCAAGTATTCGCCCACGGCGGATGCGACCGATTTCATCTTCTACCGCGCGTCCGATGTCATCAAGGGGCAGGAGGGCGCGGGCGAAGAGCCTATAGACTATGAACTCAGGCACACGGTTGAAGACGTGGCACCGAGAGTCACGGAGGCCGTACAGGCCCCAGAGGCCATCGCTACCGTGCGCGATGTGGAGCTTTCGACAGAGGCCGATTACGAATACGTCGCGGCGTTCGGCACTTCTCAAGCGGCTAATACAGAGATCATGAGCATCATGAACATGGTCGAGGGCATCTACCAGTCGCAGGTTGACCTGACCTTCACGATTGTTTTCCAGCACACCTGGCCTGCCAACAATGACCCTTACGGGACGACCGAACCGGGCGGCTGCTATAACAATGTCATCTGTGGCCCGAATCCCGGACAGATTGTTCCGCGCGGTATTCTCAACGAATTCATGGAGCACTGGAATACGAACTATCCTGCGGGCGGCGGCGCAAACAACCCCAAGCGCGATCTGGCGCACATGTGGACTGGCAAGGATGTCAACAGCAGCACCATCGGGCTGGCGTGGTTAAATGTCGTCTGTAGTGCTCCGACTTACTCTTACGGATTCTCCCAGCGCATCGCTACAGCTCCGGTGAAGTACGCAGTCACAGCGCACGAGATCGGCCACAACTTCAGCGCGTCACACTCCGACGGGCAAACCGGGTGCACAAATACGATTATGAGCAGTATCAGCAGCTCGAACTCGCTGCTACAGTTCTGCCCGTACTCAGTTAACCAGATTAAGACCTACACCAACGCCAATGCCACCTGCCTGACGACGGTGAACAATACCTGCACTTATACGATCTCTCCGACGAGCAAGAGTATGACCTCTGCGGGCGGCAGCGATAGCGTCACCGTCACGACGACCGCCGGATGCGCCTGGACAGCCGTGAGCAACGCGGCATGGATCACGATCACCGCCGGAGGCAGCGGCACGGGCAACGGTGCGACGAGCTACACGGTGGCCGCCAACACTGCCTCGACCTCTCGGACGTGCACGCTGACCATCGCCGGTAAAACCTTCAGCGTCACTCAAACAGGTGTAACTGCCGCGCCCAGCTTAAGCTCGCTCAGGCTCAGCCGCTCGAACATTCCGGGCTGTTTGAGCGTGACGGGCACAGTCATTCTCACTGCGGCAGCCCCCGTCAACGGAGTCGTCGTCACCCTCTCGGACAACATCGCGGCGACGCGCGTGCCCTTGAGCGTGACGGTTCCGGCGGGAGCGACCAGTAAGACTTTCAGCATCACGACCGTCCCTGTGACTGCCAATCAAGCGGGAAGCGTCACGGCGACATCGGGAGCGGTGACAAAGAGCGCTGCGCTGACGGTGCGTCGCATAGGGGTGCTATCCGTAAGCCTGACGCCGAATCCCGTGGTCGGGCCAAACCCCGTCGCGGGCACTGTCGTTCTTGAGTGCGTGGCCCCGGCTGGCGGCATCACGGTGGCGCTCGCGAGCACCATCCCGGCGGTCGCCGCGCCAACCGTCAACAGCCTCAGCATCCTCGCAGGAGCGAGGAGCAAGACCTTCTCAGTGCGAACTGTCAATGTCACAGCGACAAGCTCGCCGGTCATCAAGGCGACGGCCAATGCGATCACCAAGACTAAAACGCTGACGGTTAATTGAGCCGGGCATCTCTTCCTTCATCTAGAGTTTGAAAGGAAGCGGCCAACTCAAGTAGCGCAGAGAGTGTTGCAATGCAGCTCTCTGCGCTATTTTTCTGTGCGGTCGGCATGACAATTCCAGACTTCGCTTGAGAAGCTGATAATCAATCCATCGTCTCGAATATGAGTGGAACGTGGGCGCTCTACTCTAGTAGACTATGGGGCACACGCAATAGCTCTTAGAGCGGATTTCAATTGAGCGTCATGAAACGAAGAAGAAATTTAAACGCAAAGGACGCAAAGGAAGATACGCCAAGAACGCAAAGCGGTTGTTCTTAGCGATCTTGGCGTCTTCTCCTTTGTGTCCTTTGCGTTTAGATTTTTCCGTACATTAATTTGAAAACCTGCTCTAGACACGTGAACAGAGAGGAACGCACATTGAATTACCCGAACAGGCTTTCTACCAGAAGCATCATCATATATCTTTCTCTGGTTCTCATTCCTGCTTGTACTTCCGGTAAGCAATCGAGCCCGACGCCCGCTGCCCCGGCGAGTCCGCAGCCCAATGCTTCTTCCAAAGAGGCAGCCGGAGACGCGGCCAGCCCCTCTTTCCAGAAGTGGAAGAACTCACAGGTCGTCGATGCCTTCAAAGCGGCTGGACTGGAGGTTGAGAATCCGCGACCGATGAGCAAGCCGCAGGATTACGGGGCCGCGCCGACGATTGACATAGAGGCCACCCAGTTCACCATTCCATCTCTGGGCGAAGGCGGCGGTGGCGGGCACGTCTATAGCTTCGCGTCCGAAGATGATCTGGAGAAGATGGTGCAATATTACGCCAACGCCAGCACGGACAATTTCTCCTGGGTCTATGTCAGGGACAACATACTGGTACAAATCGATGGACGGTTACCGGAAGAGAAGGCAAAGCAGTATGAAGCAGCCCTCGGCAACGTGAGATAAGCGCGCGCCGCAAGTGGAGGCCGGAGGAGAAAGCGGCGACAGACGCTTTTCCTCAATTACCGGCTCATTAGAGCGTTTTTCAATTGAGTGTATAGAAAGAGCGAACGTGTAAACGCAAAGGACGCCAAGCAAAAGACGCCAAGGGCGCAAAGAAGAACCTCCTTGGCGATCTTTGCGAGTTTTCCTTGGCGTCCTTTGCGTTTAAAGTTTTCCGTCCAACCAAATGAAATCTGCTCTCTAGTAGAAACGGGAAAGCATGAGAGATGCTTTCCCGTTTCTCTTTTACACGCCTTATCCCACCTCTTAACCGGGCGCGATTCTGACCAGACGATTGACCGGATCGAAGGTGAGACGAAAGGGTTGGAGCGCTTCGCGTCCGAGCAGGATTGGTGCGCCCGACTCTGTGCCCGACACGACATCCGTCGGGACACGGCGCAGGACGAGCGAGCCGATACGCACCGTGATAGGGGGAACACGCCTGGCCGCAATCGTTCCGCCTCCGAGGTCTCGCACGCCGCCTCTATCTCGCCCTTCAACAGAGTTGACGCCGCTCGCCCTGGCAACGCTCTCGCTCATCGCGAGGCCGAAACCTGAGCCCGTATCGACGAGCGCGCGTCTTCCCAGATCGAGCATCACGAACGGGCGACGAGTGTGCGCGTCTGTGAGCCAGGGGACGACTGCTCCGTCCGGCGGCGCGTCCCCTAAACGCACAGGATTGACGCGCGGGTCGAAAGCATTGATCTCTTCATTTGGCATGTCTATGCTGTAGCCGAGCGGCCAGTAGCTTTCAGTCGGATCAAGCACGCCGTCGATGCCTGTTGGCAATCCACCCGCGACGATGACGAGGCTCTCAGACGGCAGGAGGTTCTCCCTATCACCAATCGCCAGGCTGCTCAACCGCGCCTCTCTCCCGGCGCGAACGCCCATCCCGCTCAAGCCGCTGATGCTCGCTCGATTGCCGCTTGCCGACACGCGCGCCTCTTGCGCGACTCGCTCCGAGAGGATCGTGGCGCCCGCTCCGGTATCGACGGCGAAGGTGTACGGGCCTGCGCCGTTGACCCAGGCGCTGACTAAGAGGCCGCGCCCTTCGACTTCTCGAAAACGCACGGGGAACGGAACCCTCTTTCCGTACTTGGCCGCTGTAACTGAGCCCTCATAAAGCGGTCGCCCACCGGCGAGGCTCATTCGGTCTACCTCTTGCCCACGCAAATGGGCAGCACCTGTCGTAGGTGCTGCCCAAGTGATAGATGCCACAGCGAGCAGGCTGAGCGAAATCGCGCCGAGCGTTGATTTACTGAACCCAACACTCATCGCATGCTCCTCTTTTTGGCTCAATTAGTAGCGGCGCTGGCGATTGCGTAGCTTGTAGGTGTAGAGCGCAGAGCCGCCGCCGCCCGCCAGTGCTCCGATACCTGCGCCGCGCTTTCCGCCGATCAGGCCGCCGATCAATGCGCCGCCGCCTGCGCCCATCGCCACCGTCAGCTTATCGCGGTGCTTCTGCCAGAAGGTGCGCCCACGACGCGGCTCGCTGTAATCGTAGTAAGCCTGGCGAGAGCCGTTAGAGGCCACCGAACGACCATTGCGGTAGACCACGCGCGTACGCGTCGCCGAACGGCCTGATGATGCATAGCGGGTCGTAGCAGCTTCTGAGGTTCGCGCACGCGCGGTGCGGAAGCCTTCATCAAAACCATCACGATACGCTGCTTCCTCCGGGGTCGTCGCCGAAGTATCAAGGCTGGCCTGCTCGGTCGTGGTCGTCTCGGTTCCGGTCTGCGTTCCGTCATTCGTTAAAGACTGTGACGGCGTCGTAGTGGTGGCGGCGTTCGTCTCCGCCTGCGCCGGAGTCCTGCTGGATCGCACCAGAGCGCCTCCTATGGTTGCGCCCAGAAGCGCGGCTACCAGCGCAATCGCCGCAATAACCTTTGTACTCGATGTGATCATGAGATAGCTCCTTGAGTCGAGATTTAATATTGCTGTCCAGCAATGATGCTGGATGTCTAGTGCTGATTGCTGGCAACTCCTGTTCCTCACATGGCGCATACCCTTTGATGCCACCCTTTTACCGCATGTCTTCCTATTTTGTCCGCAGAAATAGACGGTTGCAATAAAATTATAATACTCACTCGCTGGCGCTCGCCATGAGGCGTGTCTTTCCTTTACCCGATATGGGAAAGCCGTTCATCCCATATCGGCCAGCCGAATGGCCGAGCCCACGCGCGCATTCCCGGGGCTGATGCAGCTTAAATCCTCTCTAGCGCGCCGGTTCGATTCATCATTGAATCACCTTCACGTCGCGCTCACTGACGATCTTCCAGCCCTTCCCTGTGCGTCGCCAACGGAGTTCCTGCAACACCTCGCCGCGACGATCCTGCTGCCCGTTTCTGACAGCATACTGCTTGCGAAAACGCATCGTCGCCATACGCCCGTTCGGATGGATGCTGATTTCAGGTTGACCTAAGGCGCGCACGTCCAGAAGGTCTGCATTCTCGAAAGCCCGCCCCTTATCGGCGAGCACCTCTTCGCGCGTGACGTTGCGTGCGCGGTAGAAGGCGCTGACCTTCGGCATATAAAATTCTTTCTGTCGATTGAGGTCGCGCGCATTGGTCGTTGCGATCCATTCATTAAGCGCCCCGCGCAGAGAAGTGCGTTGTTCCTCATATTCCTGCGGGCTCGCTTGCGACTCGTCTTCCGCGCCTTCGACCGCTTCCACATTGTTCGCTTCGGCGACAAGCGGTGTTCGCTGTTGAGCCACGTTCTCATCCTGCGCATCTTCTGAGGAAGCAGGCTGCGCCGCTTGAACCGAACCTTCGCGCGCCTCATCTCTCACAATGACGGCGGAAGGCTGCGGCTGCCGTTCCGGCGCGGCGTGGCGCTGGTAAAGCAGCGTCGCCAGAGCGCCGACGACACCCGATGCCAGCATCGAGACGAGCACCAGCAGGAGCGCCAGGCGGCTTGAGGTTAACTCGCTCATAGCCTGACCCAGACGCGGCGGCAGCGACCCAGCTTCCTTTATCGGCACGGCCGGACGCGCGTGGCTCACGGCTTCTTCGTCAAAGCGCGGCGAAAGAAGCGTCTTTTCCGCATCAAGGGATGCTGCCGTGGTCTGTTTTTCCTGCTCCATTGTCCTACTTCTGAATCTAAATGGTACACTAATCCTTCGCGCTTTTCTTATCAGGCAAAAGCGAGGCCACGGGCGGCGTCTCAAACGGAAGTCGCCGATCACTGCAAGAGGAAGCAAGGGTGAGCGCGAGATGAAATGCCCTTATTGCGGAAGGCATGTGCGCATGTTCGCATTCGATCATGACAGGCCGCTGCGCCTGATTCTGCCGCGCTGTCATGCCTGTCACCGCTACGTCGTCACATGGCTGCACGCGCTGATCCTCGGCCTACTGGTCACGGCTGGTATTATTCTCCTGCTGGAAGTGCTGTGAAATTCGTCGGGAGCAAGGCGGTAAGTTTTTTGACGCGCGAGCACGAGATGCGTAAGTTTAAAGAAGCCTCTTTGACTTGAAGGGAGACCTCTCGCGCTTGAGATTAAAGATCGTACGGGAGACTTTGGATGAAACGTTGTCCAACATGCCAGCGCACCTATACGGATGACTCACTGAGGTTCTGCCTGGAAGATGGTGCGACGTTGCTCGGCGGCGCGTCCGATCCGATGGCTTCAACCCTGCTCGACTCTCCACCATTAAAGACCGGCACCGACAGATCAGCGCCAACGGAAGTTCTCCATTCCGAGCCAACGTCAAACAATCAAGCCTCACAGACTCGCTCATGGGGAACGCCCAACGTCTCTCCGCCGCCGACTCCACAACCGTGGGAGCGAAAAGAGTATTCCGGCCAGCAGAGGAGCGCTCCTTACAACTCGACGCCAACAGCTCCGGCGCCAGAGGCGAGCGCGCAGAAGAAGCGATCATGGCCCGGTGTGACCTCTTTGATCATCGGCATCGCGACCTGGCTGATGATGTTCATGTCCTTTGTCGGTGCGGGCTTCAAGGTGCGCGATGAATTCATCGGCTTCAGCTTTATCGCCGCCATGTTCCTGAGCGTCTTTGGCATCGTGTTCGGGGTCGTCGCGTTTGGCATCGCCCTCAAAAATCCTGAACGCTACGGTGGCAAAGCCGTCGCCCTGATCGGACTGTTCATGAGCCTGATGCCCACACTCTTCCTTCTCCTGATGATCGTCATCGGGATTGCTGTCACTTCGAAGTAGGTGGCCGTCTCGCATCCTTCGCCAAAAAAAGAGGGCGGGTCGTCACTTAAACGACCCGCCGCAAAATGAGGAAGTCCTAAGACTTTTTCCTCTCAGCCAAGCTTACTGATTAAAGCTGAATCTCCCACATCCCGCGCCCGTGTGTTGCGATGCGCAGCACGCGGTTAGCCGTGATCGCCAGGTCGAAGACGGCCACGCGCGGCAGACCCGTCGAGAACGCCGTCCAGCTCGCCCCGCCATTGGTCGACTGGTAGACGCCTATGTCCGTGCCCGCGTAGAGATTGCCGGTCGCCTTATCGACGATGAACCCGTTGACCGGAACATCGGGGATGCCGACGCCCGCCACCGTCCACGTCGGCGTCGTCGCGTTCAGGTTCGTCGTCTTGTAGACGTGCTGGCCGTTGTCCGCGCCGAAGAAACCGGAGATCGTGACGTAGGCCGTGTTCTGGTTGTTCGGATCAATCACTGCACGCGCGACATACTTGGTGTTGCCGAAGGGCGTCACGTTCGTGAGCGTCGTCGCGCCCGTCGTCGTCTTGAAGACTTTACCGTCCTCGAGGCCGACGATACGCACAGCATCCGACTGCGGCGAGATGCCGATGGCGCTCACGGCCACGCCAGAAGTGAAGGTCTGGCTCACGGCAGTCATCGAGGTGCCGCCGTTCGATGAGCGGTAGATTTTATCCGATCCATAGTAGACCGTGTTGGGCGTGCCCGGCCCCAGGGTCATCGGCGCGTAGAAGAGAACCGCCGAGTCCGTGCACTTGATGCCGTTACGCGCGCCGCCGCAGCCATAGAAAGACCAGTTCTCGAAGGCCGTCGGGCTGGTCGTGATGGCAAAGCCCATGAGGCCGCCGACTCCCGGCACGTTGTAGTAAGTGTGGTACTGCCTGACGGTGGTCGTGCTCGTCGAGCTTTGATCGATCAAAGCCCAGCCGCCGTCGCCATAGTCTGTGCGCGTCCACGTACCGTCCGTCTTGATGCGGTGCGTGCCATTGTCCTGCGTGCCGCCGATGGTGAAGTACGGATCGGTCGGGTGCACGGCCACGCTCATGTACTGCATGGAGTTGATGGGCGTGCCGCCGTTGAGGCCGCCGTTCAAGCTCTGCCACGTGCCCGTCCCGCCGGTCGTCGATTTGAAGATGCCGCCGTCGTTGCCCGTGTAGACGATATTCGGATCGACCGGATCAAACGCAATCGCGTGGCTGTCGGCGTGCAGTCCCGTCTGAGCCTTCACGAAGGTCGAACCACTATTGGTCGATTTCTTGATGATGGCGCTCGATGCGCCGTCGGCGTTGCCGCCGATGTAGATGTTATTGTTGGCATCGATGGCAACGGGCGCGTCGTACCAGCACTGGCCGCCACAGAAGCCGCTGGCCGCCGTGAGCGTCGTCCAGGTCGTGCCACGGTCGGTTGACTTGCGCAGCGTGCCGCTCGATTCCTCTGCGGTCGCCAGTAGCAAGGAGCCAGTCGAGTTGACTGCCAGGTTGACGCGCGAGGTGGTGGTGGAGGTTCCGACCGTCAGGAGCTTCACGAAGCTCGAAGTGCCTTGTGCGCCGCTCATGCGGTAGATGCCGCCATCGGTGACCGTGCCGTTGTTGAGCACTGCGTAGGTGATCGTGTTGTAAGAGCCATCGACCGGATCGAAGACCATATCCGTCACGGCTAGGTTATCGGTCGCAGACGTAGCCAGCTTGGTGAAGGTCGGCGAAGCACTCGTCGCATTGGTCGAGCGATAAATGCCGCGCAGAGGACTCGGAGGAGTCTGCGTCACGGAATATGCTACGTCGGAACTGACGCCACCGTAGGCCGAAGCTGTGGAGACGAAGATAACATCCGGGTTCGAGGGAGTGACCAGAATCTTGCTGACCCCACGGCCACTGAAAACATCATTGCCCGCCGCGTCACGGTTAAGAAGGGTCAGGGTGCGCGTCGGCTCATCAGATTCGGCGTTGTCAATACGATAGACGCCGACTCCGAAATAGCAGCGCTGGCCGAAGTTCGGCTCGCCCGTTCCGACATAGACCCTGGTCGGATTTGACGGATCAATGGTGATGGCGCCGACGGCGAGTGAAGCCGCGCTGTCCATGATCGGCGTCCAGTTTGCGCCGCCGTCGAGCGAGCGATAGACGCCGCCCATGGCCGTGCCCGCGTAGATAACGTTGCGGTTGGCCGGGTTGATGGCAATCGCCGTCAGACGGCCGCTGACCGAATTGATGACCGAGAAGGTCTGGCCGTTGCTGATCGGAGCAGGCCCAATCGGCGTCCAGCTTCCGGTGACAGCCATGGCGGCAGCCGTGCCGCTCTCTGTCGAGGTCATCGTCGCGTCGGCAGACGTTGTACCGATGGTCGCACCAGCCTTCTTTTGCTGCTGTCTCTGCTGCTGATCTAACTGGCGCAGGGCGCGTGCGCGGGATTCCTTCTGTTTATCGCGGTTCCCTTTGTCGAGGCCGCGAAGCTTTTCAATATGCTCTTCGCGCAAACGATGGTAAGTGCGCTTATCTATCTTTCCACGTCCGATGGCCGGAATATCCGCATCCTCGTCGTTATCCCTTTCCTTCGCGCTGATAGCCAACGCCAGCATGGGGATAAGCAAAGCTGTCAGTAAAATTAGAGCGATACTTCTTTTCATTCTTTCAAATTCTCCTCAGGTATTTTGGGTCAGGCGCTCCCGTTCTGTCAGGAGCTTATAGCCTGCTGGTCTTTTGTGAGATACAGGCGGCGCTTGCCTGTACAGTAAAGCCGCGCAGATGATCGACTTACTATCGAGTTTCGTAGACGAAGACAATCGATCACAATGCGAGGTTGTTGCATCCGTACGTGCTCAGAAATCTCCCCTGTATGGGGTTTAGTTATGATTATTATTGAGGGGGTGAAGTCATCAACGATGTCCGGTTGACGAGACATATATTCTCTCATTTTCACAAATTTGTCAAGTACCAATGCGCACATATCCCAAATTTCTTGCAAATATCACTAAACCATGTTTAATCAGCAATAAAGTGTGTTAAGGGCAGGCTAGATAGCTCGATTGTTGACTGGCTACCAGCGAGGAGGCACACGCATCTTGTGCTAGGTCTGGGCGTTTGCGAGCGCGCCCGCTGTCGAAGAAAACTCTGGTTATGAGCAAGGGGTTTCAGGGCAGCACAGACCCCTCTATTTGGCTCGCTCCAGACGCGTGGAAACTGCCCGAAACAGAGACCTTACTGCAACCTTTTTGTGACAAATTACGTCCAAGGAACGGGTGAGTTTTAAGGCCTCACGGTACGTCGAACTCGCCTGATATTTTAACCCCCTTTGCTCAGGCTGCCGCTACAGGCATCTCACAATCCATCGGAGAAATTGATGAAAATAGCCCAGCTCTTCTGGTCTTTCCTTGCTCTGACGCTTTTAACCGTACTCTTCAGCAGTGCCCCTTATGTTCAGGCGCAACAACCGAACAATGCTCCTCAAAGCATTAAAGGCGTGCGGGAAAGATTGGCGGGAGCACAGGGCGCGCCAGAGCGGGAGGTGACGGTGAACTTCGCCTCTCTAGCTTCACAGCAACGGCTCGCCCCCGGCGGGCCGGGAGGAGAAGCCAGAGAGAAAGAGATTGACAAGCCCAAGCCAGGGCCGCGTGACCGGATAGTGCCCGAGGACGCAGTTCGCTCCGGCACAGATTTCGTCTCTCCCAGCACGTCTAACGTCGTTACCGGTTTGACCGAGACGATGGTGACGAGCAATTCTCCGGCGGCAGCTTCTAGCTTTAAGGCGCTTGGCGACAACAACACGACTATTCCTCCAGACACGCATGGAGCGGTTGGCCCCAATCACCTGATGGTCACGCTCAACAGCGAAGTTCGCATACAGAACAGGACTGGCGGCATCATCAGCACGGTCTCTCTGGACAGCTTCTGGTCGAGGCTTGGTAGCCTTAATACCTTCGACCCGAAGGTACTCTATGATCCGTTCAACAACCGTTGGATATTCACAGCTTGCGCTAATCCGGAGTCAGCCGCCTCGGCGCTCCTGATCGGCGTGTCGCAGACGAGCGACCCGACCGCTAACTGGAAGCTCTATAAGATTGATGTCGATTCGACCAATACCCTGTGGGCGGATTATCCGAGCATCGGGTTCAACAAGAACTGGATCGTCGTCGCCGTCAACATGTTCACCGTTAGCAATAACAGTTACAGTCGCGAGAATATTTATGCCTTCAATAAGGCCAGCATGTATGCTTTCGGCAGTGCCACGTTCAAGAAGTTCGAAGCTGAAGAGGGCTTTTCCAGCACTCCGGCGATCACTTACGACAACACGCTTTCGACGATGTACCTGGTAGAAGATTGGGCCGGCAACTCGGGCGGCGGCAGGGGCTACCTGCGCATCAGCACGATCACGGGCGCGGTCGGCTCAGAGTCGCTGAACACGGGTGTGGCTTTCCCTTCTTCAACCAGCTGGGGCACGTACATTGACGGCGACTTTGCGCCGCAACTCGGCTCGACGGATAAGATTCAGAACAACGATTCGCGTATGCAGAACACGGTCTATCGCAACGGCTCGCTGTGGTGCGCGCAGACGGTGTTCCTGCCCGTCATTCGCCCACATACGCGCGCGGGTGTGCAGTGGTGGGAGTTGACCCCAGCCGGCACGGTCAAGCAGGTCGGGCGCATTGAAGACACTACGGGGCAGAAGTTTTACGCCTTTCCGAGCATCGCTGTGAATAAGAACAACGACGTACTGGTCGGCTACTCGAGCTTTTCCTCGCAGCAGTATGCGAGCGCCAACTACTCTTTCCGCAAGGGCACGGATCCGCTCAACACGATGCAGAGCAGCTACGTCGTCAAGCCCGGGGAGTCTCCTTACTACAAGACCTTCAGCGGAGATGAAAATCGTTGGGGCGATTACAGCGCGACGGTAGTCGATCCGGTCAACGACCTGGACATGTGGGTTATACAGGAATACGCAGCCATGCCTGCCGGGGCTTCGCTCTGGGGCACATGGTGGGGTCGCGTGGCAGTCGCGACGGCGACGCCCACGCCGACTCCAACTCCGACCGCGACCTATACGATCAGCGGGCGCGTCATGGTCGGCACCTCGGGGCTGGATGGCGTGACGATGAAGCTCACTGGCTCGCGCACGCTCACACAGACGACCGCTTCGGGGGGCAACTATTCGTTTGCTGGTCTTCCGACCGGCAACTACACTGTGACGCCAGTTCGTGCGGGATATACTTTCAATCCGGCGCAGGCATCCTTCAATAACCTGAGCGCCAATCAGACGGCGGCCAATTTCACGGCGACGGCGAACAGCTACACGATCAGTGGACGCATCCTCATCGGTACATCGCCCCTCGCCGGGGTGACTGTGAAGCTCACAGGCTCGCGCACCTTGAGCGCTACCACAGACAGTCTCGGCAACTATAAGTTCGCGGCTCTCACGGGGGGCGGCAACTACACCGTGACGCCGTCGAAGGTGGGTTACAAATTTACTCCCGTGAGCAGGACATTCACAGCCCTCAGCGCTAATCAAACGACCGCCAACTTCTCTGCCGCCGTGCAAAACTTTAGCATCAGCGGCAGGGTCATGGTCGGCACAACGACTCTCGCCGGGGTGACGATGAAGCTCACAGGCACAAGGACGCTGACCACGACGACGACCAGCCTCGGCGGGTATAAGTTCGCGAATCTACCGGCGGGCGGCAACTACACTGTGACACCCGTCAAGACGGGCTACACCTTTAACCCTGTGAAGACATCCTTCATTCCTCTGAGCGCGAATCAAACAGCCGCCAACTTCGCGGCCACGCAGAATTAGCCTCAACGCTGCCCCGGCAGCAGAGCCGATTGATATGCCTGCACTAATGAGACGGCCACCATCATGGTGGCCGTTTCTACTTGGTCTAAAAGTGTGGTAGAGCACATCAGCTCTTGAGCAGCGCGATGAGCATACCGAAGAAGAGGATGATGAAGAGCACGAAGAGGATCAGGCAGCCGATCTTCCAGATGCTGTAGGGGCGGTCGCCCTGCACTTCGCCTGTGCGCCCGTTAATGACTACCTGGTAGACCTTCTGGTTCAACCTGTAAGCCCCCGCGTAGACGGGCAACAGGACATGCTTGAAAGTGATTCCCGAATAGTGCGTCGAGATGTTATCGATTCTCTGCTCGTCGCCTCCGATGTCATGGCGCACGTCGCTGGCGATGACTTGCGCGGCGACCTGCTTGGCATGCTCGAAGCCTTCTGCCAGTTCCACCTGGTAGCGCTGCGCCTTGTAGCCTGAGAGAAAGGCCGGATCATACGGCTTCAATTCGGGCAAATCCCACGGCTCAAGCGCGACGAGACGATGCTGGGGAAGCGAGCGCGTGGCCGGGATGAGGATGTCGTCGAACCAGCGCGAGACCGTCCCCGAGGCTGAATACCAGCGCGTCTTCTGCACCTGCCGCGTACGCTCGACGCGATTGCCCTGCGCGTCCGTTTCGTAATAGCTCTGCGTTTCGTAGTAGTGCTCGCCACGCTGCCCCGTGTAGTGACTGGTGGTGTGCGCGTCATATGTCCAAAAGGGCAGGTAGACGCCGTCGATCCCGTCGTGCGCGGCAAACTTCTTCAGGGCGCTCGGCGCAAACCAGCGCGTCGAAATCCAGTTCTTCATCTGAGCGGTCGCCTGTTGCTTCGAGACACGAAACGGCAGGACTGCTTCGGGAGCGACGGTCGGGTCTGCTATCTTCGGCTGCGCCACGATGGCTGCCCCGCAAAAGTCGCACTCGCGCGCCACCTCCGGCGGGGTGAACGTGACAGTCGCGCCGCAACTGGAGCATTGCACCTCCAGCGCGCCTTGCCCCAATGTCTGTAATTGATCGGCGCGCGGGCGCAGGTATTCCTCATAGGAGCGCTCCAAGACCTCCTCGGCGGTCGTCGGTATCTGCTCACTGTGCCCGCAGTAGGGGCATGTGAGACGCCCGTCCACGGGCTCAAACAGGAGATCGGCTCCGCAGCCCGGACAATGGTATCGGTGTATCTTTTCCTGCGCTCCCTGCTGTGATGGCACTTGCATCATTTTTTTTGTCGCCTGCGACGCCGGGGTCGCTCTCAAAGGCTCAATCCTTGTACCCGATGATGAGAGGCGAGTGCGACCCGATGTCTGCGGTTTCGACCCGCTTGAACCCGGCATCTTTCAACCACTCGGTATATTCGGCCAGCGTGTAGGTTCCGCCCTCCTCCGTATTAATCAGCATGTTGAGCGCAAACAGGAGGGCGAAGGGCGGCCCGGTTCGTTCGTCGTTCGGGATCATATCGACGATGACGATGCGCCCCGATGGACTGAGCGCACGGTGCAGACGCCGGAACAGGTCGCGCGAAGAACGCTCGCCCTCCGAATGCACTATGTTGCCCAGGAGCGCCACGTCGAAGCGCTCTTCGCCAAACTCAACCTCCTTCAGATCTCCAGGCAGAAAATCGTAGCGGTCTTCAACGCCGTGACGCTTCAGATACTCGCGCGTCGTCTCAAAGATTCCCGGAAAATCCTGCGCCGTGACGCGCGCCTCAGGGTCCGCCTCCGCGATGGCGATGCCCCAGATACCTGACCCGCAAGCGACATCGACCACTTTCATGCCCCTCTGCGAAGTTCCTGCTCCGAGCGCAAGGGCGGTGCGGTGCGCCGGTTCACGATTAGTCACATGCAGGCTGCGCACCAGGAGGGGAAAGAACTGCTCGGCCATCTCCTGCGCTTCGATGCGCACGGGCGGGCTTCCTGTGCGCACGATCTCCGTCAGATGACTCCACGATTCAAACCACCTCTCGCTCTCCATCACCCCGCCGATATAGTCCGGCTTATCGTGCACAAGATACTCCGCCGCGAGCGGCGTCAGCTCGTAGCGCTCCCCGGTCTTGCCCAACAATTGAATGCCGACCAGCGCATCAAGCAGATAGCGCATCCCACGCACGGAAGCCCCTGCGGCCTGCGCTATCTCCTCCGCCCCCTTATGCCCCGCGTTGATGTGCGAAAAGACTCTCAACTGCAAAGCGCTCGCCAGCACGCGCGACGGGCCGAATGAAAAACTGATCTGCAACAACGATTCAGGATTTGCAGCGGCCATCTCTTCCTGCCGCATTGGTTCTGCTGTCATTTAACTCTCCGTTTCAAGCTCTGTTATTGATAAGAACAAAGTGAGACTGTTGCGTCACGCCCGATTTGCATACCTGATTTTACACGGAAAGGCAAGCTTCCCTTTAAGCGGGTAGCAGTCTTACTTCAACCCCGTTCCTGCTCCCTCTCGGTGCTCTTACATCTTCGGCGGTGGCGAGAATTCCCTTCTCCGTCACACTCATTTACAATAGCGTATCTTGAGGCCAGCCATGCCACATTTAACTTCACATTTAGCTCTTTCACATGGGCGCGTGATGGTGCTCCTGATCATCTTTGTTTGCGGTTTGTCGGCGGTGCGGGCGCAAACTCCGACGGACGAAGTCTTTGCTCCGATCCCCGAAGGCGAGCGCGCGCGTCTTGTCCAGAGGCTGAATCTGCTCGTCGAATATCAGCGCACGCAGCAATGGGCCAGGCAGTATGATCTGCTGGCCTCCCTGCTCACCAGAGCCGAAAGCAAGCGGGATTTTGTGAGCCGCACTCGACAGGCATATACCAGGTGGGGGAGGTCACCTTTGCTCGCCTTCACACCATACAAAGTCGCTTTAGTGCAGGTGGACGCCAGTCGAAAAGTCTGGTTCATCTACGGCTGTTCACAAGTGCTGGAGAAGGGGCAAAAGGTCAGCCAGCTTGCCTTCGTCGAAGCTTACAAAGAGAGGAATGATTGGTTCTTCTCAGAATTAGAGGGTTTGGGCGCGAGTAAAGATAGTGACCCGTGCGCGCTCGCACCTGCGACCAAATCATTCTAGCCGATGCGCCCTTGGTACTCAGGCGGCTGCAATAACCTTGGAAGCTGGTTAATGATTCCTGAAACGGCTCAGGTTCGCGAGGACTTTGACCGCATCGCCCTTCTGACGCAGAGGGACGGCGGCCAGCGCACCCTGTATCACAGCTACCTTCTCAGCCATCTCCCGCAGAGGTGCGAAAGCGCGTTGGAGATCGGCTGCGGAGCAGGAGCATTCACACGGCTCTTAGCCACGCGTGCGCGAAGCGTTGTCGGCTGCGACCTGTCGCCGCAGATGATCCGGCTGGCGCAGCAGCAGCACTCAGCATCCCGCTCTCACATAGAGTATATGACTGGCGATGTCATGCGTCTCTCATTCGCGGCTGAGAGTTTCGATTGCATCGTCACCGTCGCGACGCTGCATCACCTGCCGCTGGCCGAGGCACTGCTGAAGATGAAGGATGCGCTCAAGCCGGGCGGGAGACTCATCATCCAGGACATGGTTGCGGATGATGGGCTCATCGACAGAGCCATCAGCGCGCTGGCATATCCGGTCAACGCGGCGATCCGGTTTCGGGACACAGGCCATCTTCTCCCGTCCAGGGAATTACGAACGGCATGGAAAGAGCATGGTCAGCATGAGTCCTATCTGACGCTGAACGAAGTTAAAGAGATGTGCAAAAGATACCTGCCGGGGGCTTTTATGCAGCGTCACCTGTTGTGGCGCTACACTGTCGTCTGGAACAAAAACGATCATGCGTAAGAAGTTATGTGAGCCGAGCGCTCCCGCAGCCTCTCTTTCACGCTCTTTTGTTCATTGCATGTTGGGTACTTAGAAGAAATTCCTTGAGGGTGTCCGAGTGAAAATCTATTTCGCGGGCTCGATCCGTGGCGGGCGTGACGATGCGGCACTCTACCTTGAGATCATCGACCAGCTACGTGAATACGGCCAGGTGCTCACAGAGCATATTGGTGATTCAGAGTTAAGTGTCATGGGCGAGGTCGGCTGTGATAAAGAGATTCATGATCGAGACCTTGGCTGGCTGAAAGATGCGGAATGTCTGGTGGCGGAAGTGACCATGCCCAGCCTCGGCGTCGGCTACGAGATCGGCAAAGCGACAGAGTGGGGCAAACCTACTCTATGCCTCTTCCGGCCACAACCTGGCCGGACGCTCTCGGCGATGATCGCCGGAAGCAGCGGTGTCAGTGTGCGTGAGTACGAAAGCGCAGCCGAGTTGAAAGAAATCTTCAAAGCGTTCTTTGGCCGCGTTTAAGCTGTTCAGAAAAGTTTTGTATTGACCATCATAACCTTCAGCACTTTCGAGACGACCTTTTTTTCTCGAAGTCTGTGGCAGTTAGATTGACGTGGTCGCCGTTATCTGGTAAATTTCAACACTTGTTTGTTCGCAGTAAGCTGACGCCATCCCTTTCGGTCTCCGTCATAAATAAAGCGTCGTCAACTTAATCAAAGCGTCCTGCCGCCACGAGCGCATTGGATGCGACCCTGGAAGCAAAACTCTGAAAGGATATTTCTGTGTTCATATCATCACGTCACAATCGTGCCTCCACACGCCGCCAACTCCTCGCCGTCCTGATCGCTGCTCTGCTCTTAACGACGGCTGTTTTGAAACTTAGATCGCACATCGAGCCGTCCGTCGAGGCGGCCCCAGCCATCAGTATCACTACGTTGGGAACCCCCATCACGGAGAATTTCAATTCGCTTGCCAATACAGGCACGGCCAACACTTGGACGGACAACACGACACTCGCTGGTTGGTACGCACAGTTCAGCGCGGCCGGGCAAACTGCTAACCCTACGATTTACCGCGCAGACGACGGGAGTTTGAACACTGGCTCGATATACAGCTACGGCACAGTCAATGCGACCGAACGCGCGTTTGGCTCGGCAGCCTCCGGCACACCGGGCAACATTTTCTACGCCATTCAGCTCACCAATAACACGGGGCAGACCATCAACTCGCTCAGCATCAGCTATACGGGTGAGCAGTGGCGCAACGGCGGCAACACGAGCGCGCAACAATTAGACTTCCAGTACCAGGTTGCCAGCCCGGGCACGATTACCGACGCCAACACTCCTACGACCTCGTGGACAGACTTCAACACGCTGGATTTCGTCAGCCCCACGACGGGCGCAACAGCGGTTGCTTTGGACGGCAACGCGGCGGCCAATCGCACGGCCAAGTCGGGCACTCTCACGGTGACGGTCAACGCCGGTCAGGAGATTTGGCTTCGATGGCAGGATACCAACGATGCAGGTAACGATCACGGCCTCGCGCTTGACGACTTCTCTGTGACCGCCAACGGCGGTGGCGGCACGCCGACGCTCTCCATCAACGACGTGACGCAGCTCGAGGGCAACGGCGGGGCGACCACCTTCGCCTTCACGGTGAGCCTTAGCTCGGCAGCCCCTGCGGGCGGCATCACCTTCAACGTCGATACAGCGGACGGCACGGCTCAGGACGGTACGCCCGGTGGCGAAGATAACGATTACATCGCCGTGCATACGACCGGGAGCATCAGTGCCGGTAACACGTCCACGACCGTCAACGTCACCGTCAACGGCGACACAACACCGGAGGGGAACGAGACCTTCACCGTCAACATCACGAACCCCAGCGCAGGCGCGACCCTCGGGGACGGACAGGGCCTGGGCACGATCACCAACGATGATGCCGCCGCCGGGGCGCTCCGCATACATGACATACAGGGAGCCAGCCACATCTCGCCGCACAATGGCGAAACAGTCACGAACGTGCCGGGCATTGTCACCGCTCTGCGCACCAATGGCTTCTACATGCAAGACTCCTTGCCGGACAGCGATGATGCAACGTCGGAGGGCATCTTTGTCTTCACATCCAGTGCTCCCGCCGTTGCGGTCGCAGATTCTCTACTCGTGAGCGGCACAGTGACCGAGTTCCGACCGGGCGGCTCTGGCGGCGCGCCAAACCTGACGGTCACTGAGATCAGCACGCCGACCATCGTTACGCAATCGACCGGCAATTCACTGCCCACCGCGACCGTCATCGGCACGGGTGGACGCATCCCGCCGATGGAAGTGATCGAGGACGATTCGACCACCGGCGATGTTGAGACCAACAACCTCTTCAACCCGGCCAACGACGGCATAGACTTTCACGAGAGCCTTGAGCACATGCGCGTGCAGGTCAACAACGCCGTGGTGGTCGGCCCGACGGCGCAGTTCGGCGACGGATCAGCCGGTAACAGAGAGGTCTACGTGATCGGCGACAACGGCGCTCATGCCAGCGTGCGCACCAATCGCGGCGGCATCGTCATCAGGCCGAACGATTTCAACCCTGAGCGCATCGTCGTCACGAACCAGTACCAGACGCTCGGAGACTTCAACGTCGCGGACACGTTCACCTCCCCGATTGTCGGCATCTACGATTACAACTTCGGCAAGTTCCTGCTGCACGCCACTTCGGCTCTGACCACCGCTTCGGGCGGTCTGACGCAGGAGATTGCAAACGTCCCCGGCGCGGGACAACTCTCAATCGCGACCTTCAACGTCGAGAACCTTGACCCGAATGACGGGGCCGCCAAGTTCAACCAGTTGGCTGGCCTGATCGTCAACAACCTGCGCTCGCCAGACCTCATCACGCTCGAAGAGATGCAGGATAACAACGGCGCGACCAACGATGCGGTCGTTGACGCCTCTTTAACTTTCAACACGCTGATTTCGGCCATTCAATCTGCCGGAGGGCCGACTTACGATTTCCGCCAGATCAACCCTGTGGACGATCAGGACGGCGGCGAACCCGGCGGCAACATCCGCGTCGGCTTCCTGTTCCGCACGGATCGGGGCTTGAGTTTCATAGATCGTCCGGGCGGCGGTTCAAGCAACGCCGTCTCGGTGGTCAATAACGGGGGGATGCCGGAGCTGTCGTTTAGCCCCGGTCGCATTGATCCGACCAATTCGGCCTTCAACAACAGCCGCAAGCCGCTGGCGGGCGAGTTCAGCTACAACGGACACCACCTGTTCGTCATCGGCAACCACTTCAACTCGAAGGGTGGAGATGATCCGACATACGGACGCCACCAGCCGCCCGTGCTTGTGAGCGAGACGCAGCGCTTACAGCAGGCACAGATCGTCAACAATTTCGTCGATTCGATTCTGGCGGTTGATTCGCAGGCCGACATCGTCGTGCTTGGCGACCTGAACGATTTTCAGTTCTCCAACCCGATGAACGTGCTGAAGGGCGGCGTGCTTCACCCGCTCGTGGATACGCTGCCAGTGCCGGAGCGCTATACCTACGACTTCCAGGGCAATTCGCAGGCGCTTGACCACATTACGGTCAGCACACACCTCTTCAACGTCATCTTCCAGTACGACGTGGTGCACGTTAATTCCGAGTTCGCCATACAGGCTTCGGATCACGACCCGCAGGTCGCCTACTTCTCTTTCATCAGAAAGAACAAGGGAGCCAACTTCGACGGCGACGCCAAGGTAGACCTTTCCGTGTGGCAGCCGAGCACCGGCAACTGGAACGTCCTGAAGAGTTCAGACGGCACGAGCACCACGCAGCAGTGGGGACTGGCAAGTCTCGGCGACGTGATTGTGCCGGGAGATTACGACAAGGACGGCAAGACGGATGCCGCCGTATGGCGTGCCCCGACAGGCGTCTGGTACATCAGCAGAAGTTCGGACGGCTCAGTCGACTCACCGCAATGGGGCTCTCAAAGCTTAGGCGATGTCCCCGTGCCGGCAGATTACGACGGCGATGGGCAGACAGACCTCGCCGTCTTCCGCACCAGCAACAGCACCTGGTACATCCAGCTCAGCTCTAATAATAGTCAACTGGTTCAGCAATTCGGTCTGAGCACGGATAAGCTCGTGCCAGCGGATTATGACGGCGACGGTCGGGCAGACATCGCCGTGTGGAGAGCATCGACAGGCTTCTGGTACATCCTCAATAGTCTGGATGGATCGTTGAGGGCACAGCCGTTTGGCAGCGAGAGTCTGGGCGATGTGGCCGTGCCGGAAGATTACGACGGCGACGGCAAAGCTGATCTGGCCGTCTGGCGTGCGCCGACCGGCTTCTGGTACGTCTTGAGGAGTTCGGACGGCTCAAACACGGCGCAGCCGTGGGGCAGCCAGGGCCTCGGCGACGTGCCAGTGCCGGAAGATTACGACGGCGACGGCAAAGCCGATCTGGCCGTGTGGAGAGAACCGACCGGCTTCTGGTACGTGTTAAGAAGTTCGGACGGCTCCTTCACCGCACAACAGTGGGGCATTTCCGGCGATGAGCCCCTGCCCGCTGCTTACATCCAACCGTAAAGAGCAGGGATGAGGGATGAGTAAGAGAATACAGAATACAGGAGACAGAAGAACAAGGCTGAAACCGCTTTTCTTCTGTGTTCTGTATTCTGTCTCCTGACTTCTTGATTTACTCATCCCTCATCCCTTGGTTCCCTTTTTCTTCAACTTGATCTCGAAAATTTTCGGCCACAGCTTGCCGGTGACGAAAAGACGATCCGTCGCCTCGTCATAGGCGATGCCGTTCAGGACATCTGTCTCAGAGCATCCGCCCTTCGAGGTGAGTAGTCCCTGCAAATCTATCGAGCCCGTGATTTTGCCCGAAGCCGGGTCGATGCGAACGATGCGGTCTGTGTGCCAGATGTTGGCGTAGATTTCGCCCTTGATGTACTCCAACTCATTCAACTGCGTCAGCGGGTGATTGTCCTCAAAGACGTTGAGCGTCCGCTCCACCTTAAGGCTGACAGGGTCCAGGAAGCGTAGCTGGTTCGTGCCATCGCTCATGATTAGGGAGCGGCCATCATGCGTCAGTCCCCAGCCTTCGCCGTCGTAGGAGAACTCGCCTATGCGCTTGAAATTCTCCAGATCGTAGATGAAGCCTTTGTGCGACTGCCACGTCAACTGAAATATCTTCCCCTGAAAGATCGCGATGCCCTCGGCGAAATACTCTTTCGACACCTTGATCTTACTGAGCACCTTGCCCGTCAGCGGCTCCACGCGGCGCAAGCTGGATTCTCCGTACTGACCGGTGCTTTCATAAAAAACGTCCTGGTAAAAGATGAGCCCCTGGGTGAAAGCCTTGCAGTCGTGCGGCCAGCTATTGACGACCTGAAAAGTATAGATGGGGGTGTCCTCTGGCGAGGCGGGCGCGCCCGAGCTGCACCCGGCAACGAGGCAGATAAGGGCGAGCGATAAGGCTCCGATTAATCGCAGTCGCATAATATCAGTTTCAGGTTTCGAGTTTCGAGTTAAAGAAAGGGTTTTTGAACTCGAAACCCGAAACCCGAAGCTCGAAACTTACCTGGCAGTCGTCCGGTTCACTTGTGCGAAGGCGCGCTCCATGGCTGCATGGAGTCCCTCGGCGGTGATGTCGCGCAGGCGCACACCGTTGATGAAGATGGCAGGCGTGCCCCTGATGCCGTACTTTTCCCCCTCCAACATATCGCGTCTCACTTCCGCTGCGTAAACTCCGCCGTCCAACTCACGATCAAAGCGCGCACGGTTGAGGCCAACCTCTGTGGCGTACTTTTTAAGAGACGGCACATCGAGCGCCGCCTGGTTCTTATAGAGCAGCGCTATATATTCGAAGAATTTTCCCTGCGCGTTGGCTGCGCCTGCCGCCTCTGCGGCTTTGCGCGCGTTGTGGTGAATGACGAGCGGAAAATCGCGCACGACGAAGCGCACGCGCGCGCCGTATTTTTTCAGCTCTTCCTCGATAATCGGGTGCATCCCTGCGCAGGTCGGACATTGAAAGTCCGTGAACATCACGACCGTGACGGGAGCGCGCGGGTCGCCGCGCGACGGATCATCATCCGTGCTGATCGCCTGCACGGGGGCTTCGGGCTCCGTGAGGAACAGGCGTATGTCTGCGCCGCTGCGCAAAGTTTGCACGAGCGCGGCGACCAGGCGCTGCTGCTCCTCGCGTTCCAGATAGCGTCTGAGGTCTTCGCGGATCGTGGCGAGATCGCCCGTGATGCGTGATCTATTCTCCGCGTAAAACTTGTCCACGTCCGCGTCTGTCAGGGGGCGCATCTTGGCTGTGACCTCTGTGCGAATCACCTCCTGCTCCGTGACGTTGCGCCGTCTGGCTTCAGCCGTCAGCAGCCGGTCGTTGATCTCAAGCTCAAGAGCGCCTCGCTCGGCCTCGTAGACCTCCATGCGCAGGTCGTAAGCCGCCAGGCGGGCTCTCTCGTTGAAAGCCCCGGCAGTGATGGTGCGACCGGCCACGGTGGCGAGCACGGTCGAGGGCGCAAGCTGCGGCGCATTCGGGTCTGCCCCCATCACAACCCTATGCGCGGCGCGGAGGCGTCCGACGAGTTCAGAGAGTAGCTTCTGCGCGCTCTGGCCGCGCAGATATGAGACGATCTGCGGGCGCGCGGTCTCAAGCGGCGATGCTCCAAATTTGTCGCGGTTCGCATCATAAAACGCCTGTATCTCCGCGTTGGTCGGGGCGTTGATGCGGTCGAACGCTTCCACGTCGAGCAGCCGGTCAACGCTGATCCTGCGGCGGCCTGCTTCGACCTCGAACAGACGCTCGTTGATCATGGCATCCAACACCCGACGGCGCGATTCTATGATCCTCTGGTCAAGCGTCTGAACCTTCTGGCTCACAGACGGATCAAGGTCTGCCAGCGTGATCGGATCATTGTTGACGGTGGCGAGCGCTGAAGGCTTGACGGGCGTCGAGGAGGAAGAGGACTGCGTAGACTGTGCGGCGATAGTTGTCGCGAGCGCGAGCGTGCAGAGCGCGGCTGTAACGAACATCTTTCGATACTTCATTGAAAAACTCTCTCTCCAGTGCATACATGAATAATTTCTGACTGAAGCGATGATAAACTGAAGAAGGTGAAAGTAAAAAGGGCGAAAGGCTGTCCGTGGTCAGTAGTCAGTGGTCAGTTGTTTGTGTGTGGAAAGTTGAAGGCTGAAGATTAAGCATTCACGAGCCATCACACTCAAATAACAACTGACCACGGACAACGGACAACGGACAGCCTTTATTTACTTTTGCCTTTTACGTCGCGCTGTGCCGAGGATGCTGCGCCTGCGGCGTTTGACGGGCGTTCTGGCTTCAGCCAGGTCTTTCTGGCGTCCGTGAAGGATGAATGCCAGCCCCTGGTGTGTGACGCCGAGCAGGCGCGCGGCGCGTGTGATGCTCCCCTTTTCCGCCTCCAGCGCGTGTTTGATCAATGCGCCCTCATAGCGCCGGACTTCCGTCTCCAGCGAGTAGCCTTCCCTGCGGTTCGCCTCGCCAGCGCCTGCGCTCTGCCGCAACGCGACCCGTGCGATGGACTCTGCTCCCACAGTCGCGCTCGCGTCTACGGTGAGCATCGTGCGCTCGATCAAGGAACGCAGCTCGAGGACGTTACCCTTGAGCGGCAGATGCTTGATGGCTTCCATCGCTTCGGGCGTAAACGCCACTCGCGTGCCGTATCGCTCATTCACCTCTTTGATGAGATGCTCACTGATGACCCGTATATCTTCGACGCGCTCTCTGAGCGGCGGTATCTCTATATTGAATGTCTGGAGACGATAGAACAGCTCTTCACGGAAGCGACCACGCTCCACCTCTTCCTTGAGCTTACGGTTGGTGGCGGCAATGATTCGCACATCCAGGCGCTCAGGCCTTGGCGCTCCGATGCGATGAATCTCGCCGTGCTCGATCACTCGCAGGAGCTTGCCCTGGCCGTTCAGGCTCAGATCAGCGATGCCGTCCAGAAAGAGTGTGCCGCCTTCGGCCTGCTCGACGACGCCCGGAAGGTCTTCATCGGCGGCACTGAAACTCCTGCGCCGGTGGCCGAACAACTCGGAATCGATGAGCCCGTCCGTGAGCGCTGCACAACTGACGACGACGAACTCTCCGGCGCGCCCGCTCCACTCGTGAATCATGTGTCCGAGCAGCTCTTTGCCGGTTCCGGTCTCGCCGCTGATGAGCACCGTATGATCTGTGGGCGCGACGCGGTGCGCCTCGCGCAGGAGTCCGGCCATCTGCTCGGTGGCATAGATGAAGGTTGGAAGGGCGAACGCCCTGGCTCCGGCGCGTTCCGCCCCCAGCACCTGGCGCGCAGCAGTGCGCAGGCGCGTGAGCGTCCCGGTATCCTGAAAATCAGAGAGCAGTTGATCCGTGCGCTCATAAATGGCGCGCATCTCGTCAGCCGTCAGACAGGCTCCAAGCTCTTCCAGAATAGCCAGTCCGGCGCGCCCCGCATCCTCGCCCCGGCCTACCTCTGCGGCTTCGTCCAGTACTCTTTGCAGGGTGCGGCGTGCGCGCTGCTGGAACCCCAGGCGAGCGAGCGCCACCCCATGCGTGATCCTTGCCTGGGAGAGAGGCGTCGGCGCGTCCATCTTTTCCAGAGCCTGCACGCTGAGGCGCGCCACTTTTTCGGCCTCGGAGCTGCGTCCCTCAGCGAGCAGCACGCGCGCACGCGTCTCATCCACCTGCGCGACGCGAAGAGAATCTTTGAGACGGTCTAACAGCCGTCGTGCGCGACTAAGATGATCGTGCGCCTGCGCGTGCCTGCCAAGTGTGAAGCACAGGACTCCCAAACTAGTCTCTACAGAAGCCCAGTCGCTCGTATGCCCTGCTCTCTCCAGGTGAAAGCTCGCGGCTGTGTATTCGACGAGGGCACGGTCTATGTACTCTTCGCGATGTTCGGAAGCGGCGAGCGCCCTCAGGCCACCGGCGAGGGTTAAATGAAACTTACCCCGGAGGGCGTGGCTGCGACTCGCTTCAAACAGAGACGCGCTCCCCGTCAGAATGCGTAGGACATCTTGAAACTGTCCAGCCGACAGCTCGACGACGGCGCTTCTCAGTAAAGCCACAGCCCTCAGGTCTGCGTCTTCTTCGCCCAGTTTTTTGAGGGCCTTGCCGAGCATCTCGCGCGCGTCATCGAATGAGCCCTCGCGCCAGTAGCACAGCGCCAGCTCGATACGCGCCTCGGCCACTTTCTTCACTTCCCGCAGGTCTTCAAAGATCGCGATGCTCTCGCTAATCAGGTCTTTCGCTATCTCTTCGGCCTGCGCCGCGCCGCCTCCAATCCAACCGGATAAAGAGCCAGCGCAAAGAATCACCTCAGCCGCCGTGTGCCGATCCAGACCCTCTATCTTCGGGCGCTCTCCGACCTGCCGCCACAGCTCGCCCATAGCGTTGCGCGCAGCCTCGTAATCACCCGCTTCTTCCAGATCACGGGCGACTTCGCAACGAAGCTGCGCCCGCTCGATCACACTGAGGTTCGGGTCATCTATTCTACGCAGCAGATGTGATGCTGGATCCATGTCAGAGTTCTACCATAGTTACGAGATTCGGGTTTCGAGTTCCGGGCTCACTCTTTTGACTCGAACCCGGAACCTCGTAACTCGAAGCCTTATGCTGCTCGCGCTTGCGCCGCCGTCTAATTCGATTGCAGCATCGGTGCAAGCGTGCGCGGCTGGGGATGATTGGTGTGACGTATCGGACGCCCTCGTCTTCGGACAAAGCGTAGTGACGCCGTTTCAGGCGACCCGCCCGGCTCTCTCCGTCTTTAAGCTGTCACGCCCTGGGCTCTAAAAAGGGTTTCGCGCGTGCAATCTTCTGGGCTAAAAACTGGAGGAGCATGATGGGGGCAGCCTATGAGTTCGACCCGGCACATGTACAAGGGCGCATCCTAACGCCTGCGGCGCGCTAAATCAACCATAAACTTACCGCTTACGGCTTCCTCTTACTCGCGCTCAATGGATGTGAATCTGTTGACATATCCGGCCAGTAGTTCTACGCTGCACGCAACCGCTCACTATTACCAACTAGCTCCCACGCTAATTGGCATAATTTCATCCCCAGTCTGACGCACCGCCTTCAGCGGCGCGCGTATGAAATGCTCTGCGCGAGCAAGTGGGCGTTGAAATGGATCGCCATATATCGGAAATTTTCGACAATAATCGCCGTCGCGTGATGCGTCGCAAAGTGCGTTTAACGGCCAGCGTTTCCGTCATTGAGCGAGATGCGCCGTCCGAAAGCCCGCACCACCCGCTGACCGTGCTCGGATACACCAGAGACATCAGCGCAGATGGCCTCGCGCTGATCGTGCCCTCTATCGGGATGGGCAGCGACATCACGGAGGGCGAAAGCTACGTGCTGCGGATCATCCTTGCGCTGCCCCTCGGGGATGTTGCGCTGAGCGCCGTCGTGGTGCGCCAGGAGCGCCTGGACGAAAACTCGACCGACATAGGCTTTCTCATCGGTACGCGCATTACGGAGATGGAAGCGGGCGAACGCGATCTTTATCTGGAATACCTTCACACACTGGGAGGAGATTAGAAAGCAAATGCGGATTGCGGATTGTGGATTGCGGAATTAACAGAAAAGCCGAAATCTGCGCCTTCTTTTCATTCCGCAATCCGAAATCCGCATTCCGCATTTCTCTCAACTGCCTTCGGCGAGCTTGCGCACGGTGTCTACAGTATCTATCTCCTCCACCGTCTTGTCATCGCGCAGCCGCAGGATGCGTGGAAACCGCAAGGCATAGCCGCTCTTGTGTCGCTTCGATTCCTGCACGCGATCAAATGTCACTTCGAGGATGATCTTCGGCTCAACCACACGGACGCGCCCGTGTGCGAACTCCTGAATGGTGTGTGCGCGAAACCATTCGGTCAGCTCCGCCAGCTCCATATCCGTCAAACCCGAATAAGCCTTGCCGACATTGAGCAGCTCCGCGTCCGTCTCGGAGCGACGCACCGCGAAGGTGTAATCGGAGAGCAGATGACGGCGCTTCCCGTGCCCCACTTCGACCGCTGTGACGACGACATCGAGCGTCGCCATCGCGCGCTTGAGCTTCAGCCACTCGCGCCCGCGCCTGCCCGGCTTATAAGAGGAGCGCGGGTCTTTAATCATGAGCCCTTCGTTGCCGCGCGCACGCGCCCTCTCAAACTCTTCGTCGAGGAGCATCACATCGCTCACACGCTTGGCCTCTGACAAACGCACCGTGCCTGAGGGCGGCACAAGCCTCTCCATGATGCGCCTTCGCTCATCCAGGGGCGCGTCGATGAGCACGCGGCCAGACGCGTAGAGCAGATCGTAGACGACTAAAGAGACGGGCGTGGATGCTATCAGCTCTTCACTGACGGTCTTGCGTCCCAGGCGCTTCTGCAATTCACTGAAAGGGAGGATAACGCTCGCGCGCGACGGGACGATCTCTCCGTCGATGACCGCATCTGTCGGCAGCCCTTTGAGAGGCGCGTGGAGTTCCGGGAAGCGATGCGTGATCTCGTCCATCGTGCGCGAGTAGAGCGCGACGCGCCCTCCTTGAACGTGCGCCTGCGCGCGTATGCCGTCAAACTTGTCCTCAACGAAAAACTGTTCGGGCATCGTGCGCGCGATGTCCGATAGATCGGAGGCTGCTGTGGCGAGCATGAATTTGATCGGATGAAAGAGGCGCATCTCGACATGGCGTAGCTCAGAGAGGCGAGCGCGCCTGGCCGTCTCGCCGATGTCGCCCAGCATCATGTTCGCCTGCGCCACGTCCGCCAACCGCTGATCGAAGGCGCGTGCGATAGCATCTTCGACCAGCCCTTCTTTCAAACCTATGCGCAGGTCGCCGAGCAGCAGCTTGACAAGATATTTAGCTTCGAGCGGGGTCGCGCGGGCGAGCACCTCTTCGATGAGCGCCCGTTTGTTCTTCGTCCCCTTCATCTGGCTGAGGCGCGCGATGAGCGATTCCGTCTCCCTGAGCGTGAGGGTGGGCGAGACCTGACCGGGACGCGTTTCAAGAATCGCCTCGTAAGCCACCTCGCCCGAATCGCCCAGACGCACGTAGCGTGGCCTGAGGTCTTCAAGGCTGAGGCCGGTCGCCGCGCTCAAAGCATCGCGCAGGACGCCCGTGCCGACGTTGGTGGTTCGCGCATCGTTCATCGCAAACTGATGCCCGGCGAAGTAGCGCGCCGCGCGCGCAATATCCCCATCATTTAGTTCATGCAGGTACGCGCCGACGAGCGCGGCCTTCTCCAGTTTTTTCGTCGTCGCCGCGACCCGTTCAGCCGTCTCGGCGAAGCGCTCAAGAGAGTCAGGCAAATTTTCGTGTGGCATAGCTGAAGGCAAAGGTAAGAAGGAAAAATGTAAATGTAAAGCGTTGTCCGTTGTCCGTGGTCAGTTGTCCGTTGTTTCTCCTGGGTCACTTGACCTTTGAGGATTCAACCTGATGATTCGCTCAACCAACAACTGACCACGGACAACTGACTACTGACGATGCCTTTGCCTTTTTACTTTTGGAATGACTACAATCCTCTTTGCTCCAGGTAGCAGATCGCGAAGCCGGGAGGGCGAATATGCAGGACAGGCCGACGAATTTACCATCGACGCAGCCAGATGGTAGGCCGCTTAAACAGATCACGCAGGTATTGCTTGAGCGCCGCGCCACGAATCACTTCAAGGGCGATGCCATCCCGGATGAATACCTCGAAGCGATACTGAAACTCGGGGCGCAGGCTCCGTCCGGCTATAATCTACAGCCGTGGCGCTTCATCGTCGTGCGCGATGAAGCGAATCGCAAGCGGCTGCAACAGGTCGCCTTTAATCAACCGAAGGTCGCGGAAGCGCCCGTCGTCATCATCTTCCTCGGCATGAAAGAGGAGTGGAAAGAGCGCGCGAGCGAAGTCTTCCGTGAGGGAGCGGAGCGCGGCGCTGGCCGTGTCGAGACGTGGGAAAAGGCCAGGGATGGCGCGCTACAGTTTCTCACCGGCGCGCAGTCTATGCCCGTCTGGGTCAACCGCCATGTGATGATCGCCTTCACGACGATGATGCTCGCGGCGGAAGCGTACGGCTTCGACACGGCGCCGATGGAGGGCTTTGATGCGGCAGGCGTCAAACGCGAATTCGATGTTCCCGAAGAGTCCGAAGTTGTCGCGCTGCTCGCCATAGGGTACGGCGCCGGAGAGGATAAAGCCTACCCCGGTCGCTTCTCGCTTGACCGGATTGTATACGCTGAGCGCTACGGCGAGGCATGGAAAGAATAGTCTGAGAGTCCGAGAGTCCGAGAGTCAAAAGAAAGAACTGTTTTCGTCCTTTGACTCTCGGACTCCCGGACTCCAGACTTGAAGAGAGGAGATCGAGGTGATACCCGAACAGGCTGAGCGACGGTTTGAAGGTGTGATGGATCACATCGCCGTGGAGTCGAAAGATTTGGAGCGCGACGTGCGCGAGTATGAGCGCATAGGCTTTCGTCTGGAGACTCTCTATCACGATTGGGCGATGCTGCGCGACGAGCGAGGCTTCGGCCTCGCGCTGCTCGCGCCCAGCTCGAAGCATCCCCCGCACTTCGGCCTGCGCGTGGCGACGCGCGAGGCGCTCGAAGCGGCTGCCGCGCGCGAAGGCCGCCCCGTCAAAGAGCATCGCGACCGCTCAGTCTCCTTCTACACCAAAGGCATCGGCGGGCACGCCGTCGAAGTAATCTATTACCCGCCTGAGTACGGAAGCCATAGCTAGGTTTCGAGTTTCGAGTTAAAAGAAAGACTTTGATCTGGCGAACTCGAAACCTCTTCGGAGAAGAACATGAATTACCCTCTACATTTGTCTTTCAAGATTCTGGCCCTGGCGCGGCAGCTTTCGGTGACGGACGCTGGCGGCAAGTTGATCTATTACGTTAAGCAGAAAGCCTTCAAGCTGAAGGAGTCCGTGACGGTCTTCGCCGATGCGGAGCAGACGCAGCCGCTCTATTCGATCAACGCCGACAAGATGCTTGATTTCTCGGCACGCTACACGTTCACAGACCACCAGGGGAGGCCGCTCGGTTCGGTCAAACGGCAGGGGATGAAATCCCTCTGGAAAGCTCATTACGATATTCTTGACGGCGAGACCCCCTTGATGACGATCAAGGAAGAGAGTCCCTGGACCAAGGTGCTGGACAGCCTGGTGGGCGAGATTCCGATTCTGGGGATGTTCACCGGCTACCTCTTTCATCCGGCCTATCTCGTCACGCGTCAAAATGGAGCGGTCGTGATGCGGCTGGAAAAGCAGCCTGCTTTCTTCGAGGGCAAGTACGTCATCCAAAAGCAAGGGGAGATGGAGAGGGCGGAAGAGGAACGGGCGCTCCTGAGCCTGCTGATGATGATTCTGCTGGAACGACATAGAGGTTAGAGTGGTCAGTTGTCCGTTGTTTTGTGTGTGGAAAGTTGAAAGCTGAAGATTAAACATTCGCGCGCCCGTCACACTCAAAGAACAACTGACCACGGACAACTGACCACGGACAGCCCTTTTGACTTTTGCCTTTTTGTGAAGCGGCGCGTAGAATTTTTTACGGCACATCTGGTTTCACTCCGTCATCTCGGTTGTCAGCCGAGAGCGCCATTCCTCTCCGGGTGGTCGAAGGAAGCAGGTTATAAAAGTGTTGCTCTTAATTTTTGAGTCTATCGGCGCTCCAGAGCTGCTCGTCATCCTGGTGGTGGCGCTCATCATCTTCGGCCCGCGAAAGTTGCCGGAATTGAGCCGCTCGCTCGGGCGCAGCCTGGCCGAGTTCAGACGCCATTCAGATGAGTTCAAACGAACGTGGGAGCGAGAAGTCGAGATGGAAGCTATGCAGAAGGAGGCGCGCATCGCTGAGGCCATGCTCCCGGAAGACAACTCTATCCTGGGGGCGAGCCATGAGCGCAGCAGCGCCGTCATGGACGCCGCCACCCCGGAGGACACGACTGAGCCGCGACGCGCTGCAAACGATTCTCGTGTAGATGTAGACGCCGCCGCTGCTACTACAGCTGCTCCGGCGTCACCTTCGAATGCCGAGGCGCTCGCCGTAGAAGAAGTTGATGCTCCCGCCCCTGAACCGACTCGCAAGCGAGACTGGTTGTAAAGGCTTCGCGCCCTGCGATCCACCCCAATGGCGACTCTTCTGGAATCAGGCTCTAAAGAGAGAGGCCGCGAGGAAGAACTCGGCGGCCAGATGTCTTTTCTGGAACACCTGGACGAGCTGCGCTCGCGTCTCATTCGTTCGATCCTCTTCATCTTCATCGCGCTCGTCGGGTGCTGGTTCATCTCCGACCACATCTATAACTTTCTCGCCGTGCCGATCAAAGAGGCGCTGGCCGAAGCGCAGCGACGCGACCTGCCTCTCGGCGGATTGACGGGACAGGAGACCATACAGCCCCTCACCAGCTTGAAGGAGGGCGACACGGGGCGTTACGTCTTCGCCGAAGCCACGAAGCTCGGCGCGAGCATCATCCCGCCCGGAGCCAGCGTGCAGGCTCGCGTGGCGCGCGATAGTCAGGGAACCCTCGCCGTCTTCACGGACGAGCCGCTGCTGGCGGGCAATACAGTGATTCCGAAAGGCATCCGCCTGCCGCTCGATTTCAACGCGAAGCCGGACGCGCTGCCCGGGATTGACGACAAATTGATTGTGACGACGGCGATTGAGCCTTTTTCGCTCTACGTGAAAGTTTCGCTCTATGCGGCCTTCTGCCTGTCTGTGCCCTTCCTGCTCTGGCAAATCTGGGCATTCATCTCGCCCGGCCTCTACCCGCATGAACGCACCTACGCACTGCCGTTCGTCTTTCTTTCCTCCGTCTCTTTCCTGATCGGCGCGGCCTTCGCCTATCGCATCATCTTTCCTCCGGCGGCCAAATACCTGCTCGGCTTAGGTCAGGATTTCCGGCTGCTGCTCAAGGCGGACGACTATTTCGACTTCATCATTCTCGTCATGCTGGCGATGGGCCTCGTCTTTCAGATGCCGGCGATTACGTACGTTCTGGCGCGGATCGGGCTCGTCTCGGCGCGCCTCCTGCTGCGCATCTGGAAGACCTCTCTGATCGTCATTCTGATCGCCGCCGCAGTGCTCTCGCCGACCAACGACATCCCCAACATGATGCTCTTTGCCCTGCCGATGATCCTCCTCTATGTCATCTCGATCTTCATCGCCTGGATCTTCGGCAGAGCGCGAAGAGCAGGGATGAAGGCGGAGGGATGAGGGATGAATGAAAAGAAAACGGGAAGCAGTAATCGTCGCGCTGCTTTCTCTCTTTTTATCGACTCATCCCTCATCCCTCCGCCCTCATCCCTTGTTTTGCAGGCAACTTAGGGCCTGCTTTTCCGCATCTCTGTCTCGCATCTTGACTCTACTCTGAGCAAGGCTCTAGAATTCAAGGTTAATCGAAAAGATCGCGCCTCCTGCGGAGGTTTCGTGATCTCGCAAATTGACGCGTTTTGAGCCAATGGCTCGCTCTCTTAACAAACTTGGTTAAAACCTGACAAGCTCTTAATCTTCGGTGCGCAAAGGTTCGCGCCGTCAGCAGCTTGTTTCCCCTTTGGACTCGGAACGGGAGTTTCCAGTTATGTCTTATCAAAAATTGACACGCCGTCTGGCATTGGCTCTCTTCATGCTGGCGCTTGCGTCCCCTCTTGCCTGGGCGCAAAAAGATCAGAAGAAGAGCCAGGACCCGCAAGACAAGCCTCGCAATATCAAGCCGGAGATCAAGCGAGCCTACAAGGAGTGGCTCGAAAAGGATGTCGCCTACATCATCACGGATGAAGAGCGTAAGGCATTCAAAAAGCTCGCCACCGACGAGGAGCGCGAGCAGTTCATAGAACAGTTCTGGCGGCGTCGTGATCCAGACCCGGATACGGAAGAGAACGAATACCGCGAGATCTATTATGAGCGCATCGCCTACGCCAACGAGCACTTCACCTCAGGCCGCCCCGGCTGGATGACGGATCGCGGGCGCATCTACATCAAGTTTGGCAAGGCCGATGAGGTCGAGTCGCATCCGAACGGCGGCCTCTACGAGCGCCCTGCCTATCATGGCGGCGGCTCTACGACGACCTATCCGTTTGAAATCTGGTTCTATCGCTATCTGCCTGGCGTCGGCTCCGGCATCGAGATAGAGTTCGTCGATCCGACCGGCAGCGGTGAGTTTCGCATCGCGCGTTCTCCGAATGAGAAGGATGCGATGGCCTGGATACCCGGTTATGGCAAGACATTCCACGAGCAGATCGGCTTGGCGGATCAAAGCGCCCGCCAGGAGTTTTTAGGCTGCTCCACCTGTTCGCGTGTGCAGGATCAGCCTTTCGAGCGCCTCTCAATACTGACCAATCTTGAGCGGCCACCGGCGGTTAAGTTCAGCGATCTGGAGACACTCACCAGCTCGGATACAGGTAAGGTCGAAGACAATCCGCTCAGCTTCGATATGCGCGTCGATTTCTTCCGCCAGTCGGAAGAGCGCGTGCTGACGGCCTTTACCATCCAAGCCGAGAATAAAGACCTGGTTTTTCAGGATGTCGGCGGCGTGCAGCAAGCGCGGCTCAATATCTTCGGTCGCATCACTGCCGTCTCAGGCCGTCGCGCAGGGATTTTTGAAGACCCTGTGACGACGAGCGCCACCGCAGAAGAGCTGACAGACATGAAGGATCGCAAGTCTGCGTACCAGAAAGCCGTGCCGCTCGCGCCCGGAACGTATAAGGTTGACGTGGTCGTGCGCGACGTGGTTTCCGGCGCGACCGGCGTCCGCCACATGGGCTTTACGGTTCCAAAGTATACGGCGGAAAAACTCGCGACCTCGACGCTCATCCTGGCCGCGCGGCTTCAGGGTCTCGGCGGTCAGCCACCGGCGGGCATGTTCACCATCGGCGAGTACAAGGTGATCCCGAATGTTTCGGGCAACTATCGACGGGGCGATCCGCTCGGTCTCTACTTGCAGGTCTACAACGCAGGGGTTGACCAGACCACCCTGCGCCCTTCCGTTGATGTCGAATATGTGATCTTGAAGGATGGCAAAGAGGTAGGCAAGCAGGCCGAGGACTGGAAAGGCATGTCGGATTCCGGTCAACGCCTGACGCTCGCCAGGCTGCTGCGCACAGACCAGCTTGCGCCCGGCGGCTACGAGCTGGCGATTCGCATACGCGACCGCGTCTCCAGCCAAACGCTCACGCAGTCGGCCAAATTTACGATCACGCAGTAAGGCTAGGCTTCAATCTGCGACCCCTGAATCGCGAAGAGACGACTCATCGTCTTCTCTTCGCGATTTACCTTTTTACATTGGTTCAAAATACCCGGAGTCGCGTCGTCTTTACTGAGGGGGGCGATAACGATTGTCCGCCTGTGGTCAGGAGATCAAGTGTTACAAATTGACAATGGCGCATCCTTAAAATGTCTTGAAATAATACCTTGCGCATACTGCTGCCGATGACCTGATAAGCAGGTGGACAGCTACCTGATAGTTTTTCATCGAACTCGAAAGCTGACCGGCAGCAGAAACGAACCCATACGCTTTGGTCAATCAGCGCTCACCTCAAGAATTTCTCAACCGCGCTGCCGCATCATCCAGGCTGAAAGCATTAGAAATTTAGGCGGTCGCCGCAACTGGAACGCAGCATGCAGTACGCAGACCGCCTGAAAGCCCCTGCACATTGTAACGACGATGCGGACAGCGCCTAATTTTTCAAGGCGTTGATACATGTCTCACCCCTGCGAGATCGGACTGCACTCCAAGTACTTGCTTGGTCAAGTAAGCTCTAGTCCTTCACTGGAACGAGCACGGGCGTAGGTATTGCCGTTCGGCGCGGCCATGCCAGCTATAGATCGCCGTAAAAGGAGTTTATTGTCATGTTAGTGCATCTGTCAGAGTATCTCGCTAGAGTCCTCAATGGTTCAAGCCATTTTTCCAGGCACGAGTTGACCGGAAGAGCCAGCCGAAAGGGACGGTGGACGTTTCCAACGCTCCTGTTGACCGTCGCGATTTTAATGTTCGCTCCGGCGCTGGACGCAAAGGCGTCTTCGCCCGAGTCCGCCACACTCGATCCGGCTGCTACAGCCCCTGTCACATGGGGCGGCACGGCGACCGGCCCGGCTGCGCCCTCCCTACCCTCTTTCGCCGGAGTTCCAGATCTTCTTCCCTCCTGCGTGGAGGGAGTCAATTGCGATAGCTTCCTTTTGAATATTGCCGGAACGACCGATGACTGGATGGGCAAGGTCGCACGCATCAGGATAGACTGGCTGTTGCCGACCACTGATTACGATCTCTACGTCCTCAGAGACACACCCGCCCGCGCATACATCATCGCAGAATCGAGACATAATCTGCCGGGCTCAGCCACCACGCATGAGATCACAGACCTCACTCCGAGCTTCAACGGGACGGGGCAATACAGGGTGCTCGTCGTCTATACCGCTGCGACAGCAGCCGACCAGTACGCAGCTTCGGCCAGCGTCGTAGCGATTCCCGCAGGGAGTCCGTGCGGCGTGCCTGGAGAGACCGTGCTCACAGACATCATAGGAGACTCGAAGGACGCACAGCCAGCCCATGACATCGACACCATCTACATCGGCGAGCCTGCGTCAGCCGGGCCTGACAGCCTGGTCTTTACCATGAAGGTGCGCGACCTCAACTGGCTCCCGCCCAACTCAGCCTGGCGCGTCTACTTCAGAACGCCCAACGTCGCCGGGCAACAATATTTCGTCGATATGAGAACAGACCTGTTTGGAGCGGTGAGTTACAAGTACGGTACGGGCGGAACAACGCTGGGCGACGCCGATGCGGGCAGTTATGACCCGCTAAACGGCTCGATCACAATCACCGTCTCGACCAGCAAGATAGGCAGTCCGATGCCGAATCAGTATCCGCCCCAGAAGCTGGATCAAATCTACATGTATGTGAGTGTTGGCTCGGTCATCGTGGACAGCGCGCCCAGCATAGATGTCGTGCTCTCGCAGGCCAGCTATACGGTCGTCGGTAACGATGCGTGCCAGTAAGGAAAGACATCACCGGCGCAGGACAGGAGCAAAAGGCACGGAGGGAAACGCGCATTGCATCTCCTCTCCTGTCCTGCGTGTTTTAGAGCAAATTTCGATTGAGTGCTCCAGGCGAAAAAGTAGTAGGGGCAGGGACAAGTCCTCTGCCCGTTGCTGGCAAACACGCGGGCAGAGGACTTGTCCCTGCCCCTACAGTTTGACACCCGATTGAAAAGTGCTCTAATCCTTGATCGTAGACAATCGCGGCCTGCTTGAAGGTGATCTTCAAAACAGTGAGCCTTGTTGATCCCCTTCTCCTGTCGGCTGGTATTCACCGCGTCGCAGCGCATTGACGAGGAGATGCGCGCGGCGCGTCGGCTCCGGCTGGCGATAGCCGCCGTCGCATTCGAGCGTCAGCCGGATCGCGCCCTCAAGATCAATCAGGTGGCCTGGGGAGACGAAGATCGGCTGCACGTTGTTCTTCGTGCGCAGCGCCGCGCCGACCACTTCGCCTTTATCAACCAGCTCTGTCCAGTTGCCGCGCTCCGTCTCAGGCTCCTGATATTTTCCGACGAGCACGGATTTCGCGCACCCCAGCGTGGGGCGCTCTATCAGCAGACCGACGTGGGAGGCGATGCCGACGCGGCGCGGGTGTGCGATGCCCTGCCCGTCGAACATCACCGCGTCCGGCTCAGTCTTCAATTTCGACCACGCTTCGAGCACCGACGGCGTCTCACGAAAAGAGAGGAGCCCAGGCACATACGGGAAGCTGGTTTCGCTCACCACCCCAACCTCTTCGACCACTTCGAGCCGGGGCAGCCTGAGCACCACGAGGCCCGCATACACCGTCGAAGAGAATTTATTGAAAGAGATGTCCGCGCCCGCAATCGTCTCGATTCTTTTGGCGAGCGGTCGAAGCCTTACTCCTTCGCGCAAGCTCTTCTGAAGCTCGACCGCCTCGCGCGGCGTCATCTTCCAGTCATGCAGATGTTTGTATCGTGCCATAATAAAGAGAGATGTTAGATGTCGGATGCCAGATGTTAGTCGGCGGATTTTTACTAGCATCTAACATCTAGCATCTGACATCTGTTTTCTGAAATTTATCTCTGCGCTTGAGTAGATATCCGGCGCGCGAGCGCATGTGATTGAATGGACGCGCCAGTGCTCGTCGTCGCGCGCAGGGTAGTCTGTGCGAAAGTGTGCGCCGCGTGATTCCTCGCGCCAGAGGGCTGTGCGCGCGATGAGGGTCGCGACCGTCAGGAAGTTGCGCGACGCGTGGCCGAGCGGCGCGCGCGCAATCTGCTCAAACTCCCACAGGGCGCGCTGCATGGATGCGTGGCTGCGGAGGATGCCGACCCGCTCCCACATCAGTCGCCTAACACGTTTGCGCACAGCGAGTGCAATCTCGCCGGGCCTCTGCGCGAAGCCGTGTGAAAGCTCCTGCGTGCTCGCTTCCACTGGCAAAACTTTATGCGCGTAAGTCGTCGCGCTTCCATTATCTGCTGCCGCCGCGCGGCCAGCGAGCGCGCCGAACACCAAGCCTTCGAGCAGCGAGTTTGAGGCGAGCCGGTTCGCGCCGTGCACGCCCGTGCAGGCTACTTCGCCCGCTGCGTACAACCCGGGCAAGGTGGAGCGCCCGTCGAGGTCTGTTCTGACGCCGCCCATAGAGTAGTGCGCGGCGGGAGAAACCGGCAGCAGCTCCGTCGTCATGTCCAATCCGTAGCGCCTGCACGTGTCGTAAATCTTAGGGAAGCGGGCCGTGAGATAGCGCGGCTCAAGCTCCGTCATATCCAGGTAGACCGTGAGGGTTGCGGTGCGCTCCATCTCAGCGACAATCGCGCGACTGACAATATCGCGCGGCGCGAGTTCCGCGCGCTCATGGTAGCGTGCCATGAAACGCTTGCCCTGTTCGTTGCGCAGGACGCCGCCTTCGCCGCGCATCGCCTCGGAGAGCAGAAAGCGCGGCGCGCCCGCCAGGTTGAGCGCCGTCGGGTGGAACTGCACAAACTCCATGTCGGCCAGTTCTGCGCCCGCCGCGTAAGCCATCGCCATCCCGTCTCCGGTGGCGACCTCCGGGTTGGTCGTGTGTAGAAATAGTTGTCCCGCGCCGCCCGCCGCCAGTATGACGGCGCGTGCCCACAAATAGCGCGGCGCACGCACCAGCGGGTCAAGGTAGCGCACGCCGCAGCAGCGCCCGTCCAGAACGAGCAGAGATTCGGTCGCCGCATGCGCGACGAAAGCGATCAGCGGCTCGGCTCGCGCTCTGGCAATCAGAGCGCGCACGATCTCTCTTCCGGTCGCGTCACCGTGCGCGTGCAGGATTCTGCGGCGCGAATGGGCGGCCTCGCGCGTGAAAGCGAGACGCCCGCCCTCGCGGTCGAACTCCGTGCCCCAGGCGATCAGCTCTTGAATCAGGGCGGGTCCCGTTTCGACCATCACCTCGACGGCGCGCGAGTCGCACAATCCGGCCCCGGCGTTGAGCGTGTCCTCTTCATGCAGCGCGACCTCGTCCTCCTCAGAAAGGGCGACGGCGATGCCGCCCTGCGCATATTCCGTGTTGGACTCATCCGTGCGATCTTTGGTGAGAACGGTGACGCGCGCGCCCCTTTGTGCGAGCTCGATTGATGCGCGCAACCCTGCGATGCCGCTGCCGACGACGATGAAATCTGTTTCGAGAGCCATTAGATATTTTGAACTAAAAGTGTGCCAAATTCTAACAAGCTCAAGGCTAGGAGCAAAATGCAATTTGGAGTAATTGACTGTGCGGCTCTGCCTTACTGGCAAGGCTGCGCCTTGCCATGCGCGAGGCGTAGCCTCGCTGGGGATTAAAGAGTAGTTAGCCGGAACGCCATAGGCTTTCCGCACAACGTGGGCGGCAGAGCCGCAAACGAATGAAGCTTAATACGAGCAACGTTGCGCGTCTCGCAAGCGGCGCGTTAGAATGGACCTTCTTTTGTCCCCCAAAATCATTGAAGGAGACTCTAAGGCGTGCTCTCGCGTTCGACCTGTGCTTCTTTCGTTTCTCAAGTCTTCCGCGTCCGAGCGTAAAAGGAGATGATGACAATGAGACTCAAACCTCTGGCCGCTCTCATGCTTGCCGTCTCGCTTTTTTCACCATCGACGCTGCTCGCGCAAGAGAGGAACGCACAGGCGGGCTCGACCGCCGCGCTGAAAGATACAACCGTGCTGCCGCCCATCAACTATACGGAATTCCGGCTCGCCAACGGCCTGCGCGTGATCATGCACGAGGATCACACAACCCCGATTGTCGCCGTCAACATCTGGTATCACGTCGGCTCGAAGAATGAAGTGCCGGGCCGCACAGGATTCGCTCACCTCTTCGAGCACATGATGTTTCAAGGCTCGAAGCATTACGACAAGGACTACTTCGTGCCGCTTCAGGAGGCGGGCGGCAATCTGAACGGCTCGACCAACTCCGACCGCACCAACTACTGGGAGGTCGTGCCCTCTAACTTTCTGGAGCTGGCGCTCTGGCTCGAATCCGACCGCATGGGCTACCTGCTCGACGCGCTCTCGGAAGAGAAGCTCGCTAACCAGCGCGACGTGGTTAAGAACGAGAAGCGGCAGAACTACGACAATCGCCCCTACGGACTGGTGAGCGCGAAGATGGCCGAGACGATGTACCCGAAGGATCACCCTTATCACTGGCTGACCATCGGCGAACTGGAAGACATCACGGCGGCGACGCGCGAAGATGTCTCAGACTTTTTCCGGCGCTTCTACACGCCGAACAACGCGAGCCTCGTGCTGGCGGGCGATTTCGATCCCGCAGAAGCACGCGCGCTGGTCGAGAAATATTTCGGCCCGCTCAAGCGCGGCCCCGAAGTCGTTGCGGTCAAAGTCGCGCAGCCGCGTCTTGAGAAAGAGGTGCGCCTGACGATGGAAGACCGCGTCTCGCTGCCCCGCATCTACATGGCTTGGCACACCACGCCGCAGTGGACGGCTGGCGACGCAGAGCTTGACACGCTCGCTAACGTCCTGGCGGGCAGCAAGGGCTCGCGCCTCTATAAATCTCTCGTCTACGAAAAACAGATCGCGCAGGACATCTCCGCTTTTCAGAACTCGCGCGAGATCGCAGGGCAGTTTCAGATCGTCGCGACGGCCAAGCCCGGCAAGACACTCGCAGAGCTTGAGCAGGCCATCAATGATGAGCTTAACAAGCTGAAGGCGGAACCGCCGACCAGGGAAGAGATGGAGCGCGCCTACAACGCGCGTGAAGCCGCCTTCATCTATAGCCTGCAAACCGTCGGCGGCTTTGGCGGCAAGAGCGACCTGATAAACCAGTACGCGGTCTACCTGAACAAGCCAGGCTATTTTCAGGAAGACCTCGCGCGTTATGCCTCTGTGCGGGCTGAAGACGTGCGCCGCATCGCGCAGGAGTATCTGACTGACAAGCGGCTGGTGCTCACCGTGACGCCGCGCCCGACGGGCAAGACGACGGGCGACCCTGTCCCGGAAGGGCCGAAAGAGGCTATTGCTTCACCTTCAAAGCAGACGGCGGGCATGCAATCCGGCGGCTCAACTCCAACTCCGACGCAGACTCCCTCGACCGGCAGCGGCGTTGGGACGACGCAACCCTCGCCCGAAATCAAGAGCACGGACAAGCCTGCCGGTGCACAGCCGCAGACCAAAGCGGAGGCGGATGCGACACGCCCCGCAGGCGCGACGCCCCCGGCGACGAGCGCTGCTCCCGGCGCGAGCAAAGAGACGGCTCAGGACACATCGAAACTCGGCGGACTCTACGTTCTGCCCAAGCCCAAGCCCGATCCATCCTTCACGCTGCCACGCATTGAGCGGCGCAGGCTCTCGAACGGTCTGGAAGTCCTGATCGTCAACCATAAAGAGCTGCCCGTCGTCAGCATGAACCTGATCTTGAGGACGGGCGCGGCGGCTGATCCTACGGAGCGCGCAGGACTGGCGAGCCTGACTGCCGCTCTTCTCGATGAGGGCACGAGAACGCGCAACGCTCTGGAAATCTCCAATCAACTCGCGGCCATCGGCGCACGATTGGGAACGGGCGCAGACTGGGATTTGAGCGGCGTTCAACTGCTGACGCTCTCGCGCCATCTGGATCGCTCGCTGGAGATTTTTGCAGATGTCATCACCAACCCGACTTTCCCCGAAAGCGAGCTGAAGCTCCAGCGCGACACGCGACTGACGGCGCTCCTCCAAAGGAAAGACGACGCCAACAGCATCGCCGGTGTCGTTTACGCCTCGCTCCTTTACGGTCGCAGCCACCCTTACGGCCACTCGCTGATCGGCGATGAAACGAGCGTGCGCGCGATCAGCAACGAAGAGATCAAGCGTTTTTACGAGACCTACTATCGCCCGAACAACGCCGCGCTCGTCGTCGTCGGCGATGCACAGCCCGACACGCTCATCCCCAAGCTTGAGCGCGCCTTCAGTAACTGGAAGCGCGCGAACGTGCCCGAAGTCTCCATCCCTCAGCCGCAGGCGCGCGATAGAGCAGCCGTCTATCTTGTCGATAAACCGGGCGCTGCGCAGAGCGTCATCGCCATCGGACAGATCGGCCTTCCGCGCTCGACGCCTGACTACTTTCCGCTCCTCGTCATGAACACGCTGCTCGGCGGACAGTTCACCTCGCGCGTCAACATGAACCTGCGCGAAGAGAAGGGCTACACCTACGGCGCGCGCACCTCTTTCGACTACCGGCGCGGCGCTGGCCCATTCGCGGCATCGGCAGGCGTCCAGACCGCCGTCACGAAAGAATCGGTCGTAGAGTTTTTGAAAGAGCTGAGGGGTGTGCGCGGCGAGCGCCCCGTCACCCCCGCCGAGCTTGAGTTCGCACGTCAGGCCATCATTCGCGGCTTCCCGCGCAGCTTCGAGACGCCCGAACAGATCGCCAGCCGTCTCACGGACATAGTGCTCTACGGTCTCCCGGACGATTATTTCAACAACTACATCGCGCGTGTGCGCGCCGTCACGCTCAATGATGTCGAGCGCGTGGCGAATCGCTACCTCGACCCGTCGAAGATGGCGATCCTCATCGTCGGCGACCGAAAAGTCATCGAGCCGGGCTTGCGTTCATTAGATGAAGTCGGCTCGACGCTCACGCTGGTTGATCCGGAGGGTCGCATCATATCAGGTGATAATGGAAGCAGCGGCGGTAATCAGCACTAAGAAAAGATTAACCACAGAGGAACACCGAGGAAAGAAAATTGAAGATTTTATATTTCCTCTTGACGACATCCCTCCACGGGCAGGCTCTATGTCTGTGTACTTCATTCGCGCTGTGTATTTAGTTCGCACCTATGCCTGGTCGTAAAGCGCTGGCAATCCGATGGTTTTAGGTGGCTGCGAATCAAGTATCCATTTGGCCCACTCGCGCCACATCTCCCAGGTCAGCCGAATGCGTTAATAAGCTCGATTTTCGGGCATTTCTGCGCTGGCGAGGTTGTTTCATCGGCGGCACGGGCTTTGCAGGAATAGATTCCGTACCGGCCCAACCCGGTGCAGTCCTTCGTGGCTCAGCATTCCAGGGAAAATTTCGGCCTCAAAAGCGGAATTATTACCCCTTGCGGCGGGTTGGTGTGCACGGACGAGCCTCTTCGGCGACAGAAGAGGGGCCAGGAAACTTTATTGATAGTAGAAATGTTTTCAAGGGGACATAAACTCATGGATGGATTTATGCGAACGATTTTTTCTAAAACTCCGTTGATGGTTTTAGCCGTCACGGTTCTCTTCACGGCAGCGGCGTATAGGGTGCAGGCCGCGCCGGGCGCTCTTGACCAGACATTCGGCACGAATGGCAAGGTGCTGACCCGTTTTCCGATTAGCTCGACCACGTTTGGCCCGCGCGCGACTCCGCATGCGATGGTCATTCAGCCGGACGGCAAGATCATCGTCGCCGGTCAGGCTTTGGTTTCAGTAAGCACCACGGGCGCGACCGACGTTTTCGCGCTCGTTCGTTATCTGCCAAATGGAAGCCTGGATACGGGTTTCGGTAGAGGCGGACGGGTCACGACGAAAATTGGTATTCAGGATGCCGCGCTGGCGGTTGCCCTCCAGCCTGACGGTAAGATCGTGGCTGCCGGGTACGCTAACGTCGGTCCTGCCGGGAGCCTCAACTTCGCGTTCGCGCTCGTCAGGTACAACACGAACGGCTCGCTCGATAGGACTTTCGACTTCGATGGAAAGGTCGTTACAGACCTGACCACCTATATGGACGAATTAACCGGCGTCGCCATTCAGCCGGACGGTAAGATTGTGGCTGCTGGTTTCGTCAATGCCGGTAATTCGTCAGACTTTGCGGTGGCTCGTTACAATCCGAACGGCAGCATCGATAGGACTTTTGGTGTGGGCGGCGTCGCGCAGACAGATTTTCTCAATAGCGCCGATGGCGGGGCGGAGATGGTTCTCTTGCCGGACGGTAAGATAGTCGTGGCCGGCAGCGTTTATGACAGCGCCGGAGCGGGTGACTTTGCGCTCGTGCGCTACAATCCGAACGGCACGTTGGACACGACTTTCGGCAGTGGTGGTAAGGTCAGGACAAACTTTTCGGCCACTTCGAGCGACATCTTGTACGATATGGACATCGCCCCCGGGGGTAAACTCGTGGTCGCCGGAGCAAGCGGACAATCAGGGAAATGGGATTTCGCCGTGGCGCGCTACAATGCGAACGGCAGGTTGGACACGACCTTTGATGTGGACGGCAAATTCGTCCGGGATATCTCTGGATTCGGCACACAGGATACAGCGGGCGGCGTCGCCGTTCAGCCAAACGGAAAGATTGTGGTCAGTGGCGACGCCTCGCCTTTCTCCAACGGCGGCGCATACGATCTCGTCACCATCCGTCTCAACGTCAACGGAACTCTCGATTTGGGTTTCGGCAATAGAGGCAAGGTGTACACCGATTTCGGCTCGTTTCGCCCGTCGGGTGGCTACTCACACGACGATTTATCTGATGTCAAAATCCAACCAGACGGCAAAATCGTGGTCACAGGAGATGCCGAGCTTGAGCCGAACCGAACCCATGATTTTGTCGTGGCACGTTATCTGGGCGACCCGGTCAGGTAGAACCAGCGAGCGTTCGATTTTGATGTCAACCTTATTAGTTCTCTGTGCCGCCTCTGCGTCCTCTGTGTCTCTGTGGTGAGTCTTGTTTAGGTAGATTCACCACAGAGACGCAGAGAACACGGAGATTACACAGAGAATAGCTGAAACCGGGACACTACTCTACGCTCGCAAGAGAGACACGAAATAACACGAAAGGACTTGAGATTTTCGTGTTATTTCGTGTGGTTTCGTGGAAAGTCTCTTTGTTTGGCGCTCTTACTGCTGTGGTGGTGGAGGCGGCGCGGGCCGTTCCCCATCTTTCTTGCCCTTTGAGCGTTTGACGTGACTCGCGCTCAGCCATGCGGCGAGCGTCGCCTCGTTATCGTCCAGCGTATTACGCATAAGAACATCAAGCTCGCGCACCACCTTCATGCCCCGATCAATCAAATCATCTATGGCGGCGGTGGCCGCGACATGTGATTCCGCCCCCTGAATCTTACGCGAGATAGACGCCTCGAATCTTTCCGTATCGGCGTTGAGGTCGTCGAGGAAATCCGCCGGAAGGCCGCGCTTGACGAATTCAACCTTGAGCGGCGTAGCGTCCGCCGCGAACGAGCGCGCGACCGTGAGCAGTTCCTGATCCTTGGGAGCGCGCGGCAGGCGAAACTTATCTTCAAGTCCCGGCGTCGTCATTATGCGCGCCGTGCGGCTGATCGCTTCAAGGTCGCGCCGTAGCTCGTCGCGGTCAACAGCCTTGCTCGTCCCGCTCTCTTTCACCGCGCGCAACCCGGAAGACTGTGTGCTCGCGTGCGTCTCTATCTCGTCAATGATCCCGTCTAGCTGCTTCGCCAATTCAAGAGCGTATGACCCGGCAGGGAATCGCGCCGCCTCCGTGTTCCTGAATTCGCGCACACTTAAAAACATCTCAAACCGGCTGGTTTCTCTATCATTCATGGGAGTGTCTCCTTCTGCAAGGGTGAAGTCCAAAAGGACGGATTGAGAGTTGGATTAAAGGGATGCTATGAGCCTTTAATCGGGAAAGTTGCCAATCAAACAGTTGAGCCCTGTTGATGAGCGGATTATACGCCCCTTAAAACCCGCATCCAAGGTTTTTTGCATCTTACGCAACCATTTGCGACTCAATCGCCTGCTTCCAGGCTGTCAAAAGCGACTTTCACGCTGCAAAAGCTGACTTTTACCCTGTAAATTCCGACTTTCACGGTGCAAATTGCGATTTCCGCGATGTAAATTCAGACTTCCGCCACAAATATTGGGACTTTCACCTTGCAAAAAGCGATTTCCACACTGCAAAAGCGGACTTTCACCTTGTAAATTGCGACTTTCAGGTTGAAGAAACCGATTTTCACGTTGCAGAAGGCGATTTTCGCTCTGCAAAAGGGAACTTTCACTATGCAGGAAGCGGCTGACGCTGTGTGAAAGGCAGATAACTGTAGGGGCAGGGCTTGTCCCTGCCCGCCGGTCGAACTGTAGGGGCAGGGCTTGTCCCTGCCCGCGTGCTTACGCGTCCACACGGGCAGGGACAAGCCCTGCCCCTACAATGTTGCTGATGCTGGTAAATTCATCTGCAAAATTTATTAATGCGGGTGAATTCTGTTTCTACGATGGAGACCACTGCTCTGGCCGGGTCTGTGAGCGTCATTTCGCCCGGCTCGTAGGGTAAATTGAGCTTGAGCATCTTGACGACATCAAGGCGCTCAGTGCCGTGAAAGACCATCGCGGGGGCGTAGGCGACCGGATGAAACCCTTGGTCGGCGAAGGTGCGCTGGAGGCGCGCGTTATAGGCTGAGAGATTGACCTCTATGACCAGCGCGCCCAGCTCTTCTTCCGCCGCGCGAAGGAGCGAGCCGCAGAGGTGGCCGCGCAGCCCTTCATGCTTTGCCACCAGCTCGATCCCCTTCACCAACTGGCTCGGCGCATCCACCTGGTAGCCGACGGCCCCGACCGGCTGCTGATTCTCGTCCAAAGCCATCAGGTAGACAGCATGACGGCGGCGTATGTGCGAGATGCCCTGCTCCAAAGAGAGCCCGCCGAAGAGAAGGGGCTCGACAAGCCGCCCGTGCTCAATTCTCACGAGGCGCGCCAGAGAACGGCGATCCATTGGCTGCACCGTGCAGACAGAGTCTGTTGTATACGGGTCGCATCCATCCACGACATTAAGCGACGCGGGCAGCCCCATCGCTTCAAGGACGTGACGCGCCAGCGGCGCTACTTCGGGAATCACCTGCGGCGGCTCTTCGCGGCGCAGGGTGAGCCCGTTGCCGTATAGATTCGTGTAGAGCACGAAGCTCTCGCGCGTGTCGCCGAAGCAGTAGCTCTGAGGCAGAAAACCGGACGCCGTAAAGCCCGCACGATCAAAGAGCACCTGGCTCAAAGGGTGAACTGTTCGCGCCTCGCCGAAGGCAAACTCGACCGTATCGTCTGTCGCTTCGAGCAGCGCCACCACGAGCCGTTTTCCCAAACCACGCCCTTTGCGCTCCGGGTGAACCACGAACCGTCCCAGCTCGCCGATCTGGTCGTTGTAGTCTCCATAGTCGAGGATGCATGCGCCGGAGGCGATCACTTCGCCCTCTTCCTCTATCACCAGCCAGATGATGTGGTCTGAGTAGATGCCGCGCTTGACCCAGCGGTCGTCATAGAACTCCGGGATCGCATAGTCGTCGCCATAATTCAATTTGAACAGGCGTATGAGCGCAGGAATGTCAGCCTCTTCGACGTGACGCACGCCCGCGTCTGTGAACTTGAAGCCTGTTGTCCCGTACTCGTGCATGAGAACTCCTTTAAAGTAGACAGTAGTCAGTAGTCAGTAGCCAGTAGAACAGAAAATCCGTTGATGCGTTTGATAGCGAGCCTTTCAATCATAACAGGCAACAAAGTGTGCCGCTCAGGTTTTTCTACTGACTACTGACTACTGTCTACTGTCTACTCACGTATTGCGTCTGCTCTCCCTTTGACCACGGGTCGTAGTCTCGTGCGAACTTTAAACGCTCCGCCACCGGCGGGTGGCTGTAGAGCCAGACCTTGATGAATGCCGGAGGGTTTGGATGAGAAAGCGCTTTCTCGCCCAGGATTTGAAACGCTTCGGCACCGGCGCGCGCCGAATCGGGCACGATGCCGTGCGTCACTTCCAGGGCGTAAACATCCGCCTCGTGCTCCTGGTAACGGCTGAAGGTGTTGCCGACTGGCTCTCCGAGAAAAGCGAAGAGCAAGAAGAAGAGCATCAGGACGGGCAGCGAGGCCCAGTCGTCCAGGCCGCGAATGCGCCAGCGCGTTCCCCAGCGACTGATGGCCCACCCGACGACGCGCGCAAGGATAAAGAGTAGCACGAGGAGCATCAAGCTCAAGATAGCAATCGCTTTGAAGATGTGTTCGAGCACGTAATGACCCATCTCGTGTCCGAAGACGAAGAGGGTTTGCGGCATCGTCATCTGTTTCAGGGTCGTATCCCACATCACGACGCGCTTGGTCGCCCCGAACCCCGTCACGTAGGCGTTGAGCGTCGTATACTTCTCGCTCGCGTTCATCTCGAACATGCGCTCGCGCGAAATGGAGAGCCCGCCGCGCTTGACCAGCCTCTCGATCTCCGAGACTAGCTGCGGCTGTCTCGCTTCGAGCGGCTCGAACTTGAAGAACAGGGGGTCTATGACCACCGGGGTGATAAAGAAAATAAAGATGAGAATGGGCAGCGAGGCCAACCAGAAATAGAACCACCAGCCACGCGCCTTGCGCCTGATGACGGCGTACATGAGCCATACGAGGAGCGTCCCCGTCACCAACCCGATCAGCTCCGACTTTGTCCAGTCCCAGAACCATCCTCCCCAGCTCTCGATGGACTGGTTGTAGCGAAGCTGTAGATGTTGTCTATAAATATCGAGCGGGAGATGGAGCAGGTCGAATGTGAGGAGCAGCAGCGGCACGAAGACCAGCGCCTGCACGAAACGACGCCGCGAGACGGCCTCGGCCCAGTTGCGAAACAAGGGAGCTACCTTGAGCGCCAGTAAGGCGAGGAGCAGGACGAGACTGTAAGCGACGCCGATGAAGTGCAGCGCCCAACGCGTCCGCGAAAAAACAATCGCCTGCTCGTACTTCTCAGGAGGCAGCGTGTACGCCTGCACTCCCCCTCTCTTCTCAGCCGGAGACGATGTTGCCCGCGGCGTGGTCGCGGTCGTCTGAGCGCGAAGAGACATGCAGCCTGGAAGGAAGATGAACAACAGGCACGCCAGCGAAAGCTGAAAACGGCTCATAGCATCCTTTCTAAAAAGCAATGATTTAAACGCAAAGGACGCAAAGGGGACGACGCAAAGGACGTGAAGAAGCATCTCTTCTGCGTCTTCTTACTTTGCGCCCTTTGCGTTTAAATCTACCCTGCCAACACATTCTATTCGATAGTGATCGCAACGTCGCGTCCCGTCCGGGCTTCATTGCCACTGTAATCGGCGGCGATGATGCGCAGGATGTAATCACCCGGCGGCAGCTCCGAGCTGCGCCAGGTATCAGAATGCGCGCGCCCGTCGCGGACGACGTTGGTGACGACGTAGAGAAAACGCGTCGTCGCGCTGCCGTAGACGGTGATGCCGCTGCTGTCTGCATAGGCGATCTTGACCGCGCTCTGCTCAGGCGGCAAACGATTAAACTCCAGGTTGATGCGCGGCCTCTGGAAACCTGGTGCGGGTGTTTCGTCCGGCAATAATACCTGGTAGCCTAGACTGTAAAGCCCTAGACGCCGCCGCGCCGCATTCTGATCGACCTGATCGTAAGCCTCGACCACAATCTCTACGTCACCATGCACGATTAATCGACCGTCGCGCTGCTCGGTCAATCGCTTACCTGTGCGGTCGAATAAGCGTATGCCGTCGCGCTCGATTGTGGGGTTGATGCGGTCGCTGAAATCTATGAAGGGGAGCGCGAGCGGATTGGCTTCGGCGTCCCACGGCCCGAAATTCAGGTGGACATGATACATTCGATTGATCGTGCCGAGCGCATCGCCTATATGAAAGCGCGTGCCGCGCTTGACGCGCACGCGCACCGGCTTATCTTTCTCATCGCGCAGCAACGCGAAGCGTTTGGCATCGAGCGGCTCGTCCTGCTGGTTGCGTCCCACGCGAATATGAATGTAGGTCAGAAGGCCCACTTGAATGCCCTCGCCCAGCTCACCCAGTCCCCAGTTGCTCAGTGGATTGTTCACCTTCTCGTCCATGATCGACCTGACCGTCGTGCCGTCAGGCCCCTGCACGTCGATCCCGCTGTGCAGATGGTCGCGGCTCTCGCCATCGTAGCTGCCGCGCACCTCGCCGAGCGTGGCGACAACTTCATGCCAGCGCTCTTGCGGGTCTATGGGCCAGGGCATACGCTTCACACGCGACGTCTCTACGGAGAGGCGCGGCAGCGTCGCTTGACCCAACACTTGTGACGCGCCTCTGGCGGCGGCGAGTGCGCCCGCCGTGTCTTCGATAGGAGCGAGCTTGCGTACCAAGCAGTTAGCCGCGTCGGCAACGTAGAGCGCGCCGCGCCCGTCAACGGCGATTCCCGCCGAACCGTTGAACCGGGCGCTCGCTCCGTCGCCGTTACTGAAGCCGCGCTGGAAAGTTCCGGCCTGTACACGGGCTGTCCCGTCCGGCGAGATTTGAATAATGCGCCCGCCCCTGTTCTCGGCCACGTAAAGGGAAAGGTCAGAGCCCTGCGCCAGTCCCATCGGCGCACGCAACCCGCCGGAATCCCCGGACAGGTTGACGGTCAGGGTTGTGACCTCGCCATCGGGCTTGATCCTGCGTATCACGTTATTGCCTGTGTCTGCGACGAGCAGTTCACCTGCGGTCGCAGTTGCAATGAGGGCGCAGGGCGTATCAAAGCGAGCGTTTGCGGCGGGGCCGTCCGCGTAACCGTTATGGTCGCCGCCCGCGATGGTTTTGACCTGCCCGTCGGAGGTGATCTGACGTATGCGGTCGTTGTAGCTATCTGCGATGTAAACGTTGCCCTGCGCATCGACGGCCACACCGACGGGGCCGTTAAAGCGCGCTTCGGCAGCCTGACCGTCACGGAAACCTGCGATGCCATCTCCGGCGAGCGTCGAGACCTGGCCTGCGGGCGTGATCTTGCGTATCGCGTTGTTGCCGGTGTCTGCGACGTAGAGATTACCGTCAGCGTCAACGGCCAGCGCCGAGGGCGAGTTGAATGCGGCCTCCTTCCCCGCCCTGTCTTTGAAGCCTTCAGCCCCGCCAGCGAGCGTGCTGACCTGACCATCCGGTTTAATCCTGCGTATCAGATTGTTATCGCCAGCGTCAGCGACATAGACGTTCCCCTCATGATCGACCGCGATGCCGAACGGGTCTGCGAAGCGCGCCTGCTCGCCTGCGCCATCCTGAAGACCCGGAGTGCCGTCGCCCGCCAGCGTCGTCACCAGCCAGGGCCAGTCCACAGGCCTCTGGCGCGGGCTTTCACGCAGAGTGAGATAAAGAAGCAGCGCGAGAGCCGCCGCCGCTCCCAGCAGTAGAATCGCTGAGAGCTTGATTAGCTTGTTTCGTTTTGGTGGATGATTATTCTGGATTGCGATAACCGCTCTTCTGTTTTTCACCGGAGACCGCCCACTTGATTAAACCATTCATCGTGGCACTTTCTTTTCTGAGCTTTGTCACACGAGACTCGACTCTCTTGTTTTCGTGAAGCGTGTCTAACGCACAAATTAACCCGCCGCGAGCGAGCAGCCTTCAATCTACATCGCAAGGAGAGATGATGAAAGCCACGCTATCGAGCGGTCGGGCTGAATGAGTTGTCAGGCGGCGGCTACCATTTAAGATGCCTTCTGTGGCGCACAAGCGCTCATATCCCCTCCACCAAAATCATCTTCGTCACAGAAGCGCTCTGGCGAAGTTGTTTCGGGGCTGCATATACTTGCGAACTCCACCACGCTTTTGCTTTCTCTGCGCTTTCAAACTCAAGCACAACAATACGGCTGGGCTCCCAATCCCCCTCTAAGATTTCGGCGCGCCCGCCGCGAACAAGAAACTTGCCGCCGTAGGCCGCAAGCGTCGCAGGTACAGCGGCTTTATATCGCTCGTAAGCTTCTGGATCGGTGATCTGCACATCAACAATAATGTATCCCGCCATTTCGGCCCTCCCTATGACAGTTAGAATAATTTACATCAACGAGACGCCTAACGCCCATACGAAGAGTTGAAATCTGCGCGGCAAGCAGAGGTGCATCGCCCTTTTCAAGAAGAGTTAGGAGTTCTTCAGCGAGGTCGGGCAAAACGTCTTGTAATAAAGGTCGAGTCCTAACATTGAGATTATAGAATCATTCAACAGCAATCTAACGCTCGAATTAACCAGGCGCGCACACAACACCGGTATATTTAAGTTAATGATGGAAAACCGGCTAGCTCGCGCTCCGGTTCAATGAGTTGTTCGGGTGCTGGCGCGACGTGATGGTCATGCCTCTCGCCGCACACCATCAGGGACGAGAGGCATGCATCCCAACTCTGCGCCGCCACGGGATAACACCCTGACGAAAATCACAATTGCCGAATTTCGACGACACCGATTGGCGTGTTGTCGTCGCTTAGGGTGACGACCACTGCCTTGGTGCCCCAACACGTGCAGTAGATCCCCTTCTCCACTCTCCGGTTTCTGATTACTTGCTCTTGCCCTTTCATCGTGAAGACGTTGACCGGCTGCGTCCTATTGCGGGTGACGAACTGTTCGAGCAACTGGATGGTTCTCTCGTTCGGATGACCGTGTTGCCAGCCATGGAAGCCGCCCGGGCTTTGATCTTCGAAGTTCCCGGCGGAGATCACCGCGTATTCCGGCGTGACTACGTCGAGGAAGTCGTCGTAAGTGCCGTTGGTTGCCCCGTGGTGGCCGACCTTGTAGACGTCGGCGTTAAGCACCGCAAGGTTGTTGCGGTAGTAGTGGAGTAAGAAAGGGAGTTGCCCCCCGCAGCCTACATTGTTAGGTTGGCCGAAGGGCCGGTCGTCCACCTCAGAGTCGCCCGTCAGCAGCAGGCTCTTCTGCCCGTACTCGATGCGCATAACGAGCGAGTCGTTATTAGCATCGTTACACCCGCGCCGCCCGCTCAGGAACCTGACACGCGCTCCCGATCTTTGCTCTATGTCTCCGGCCCACGAGCGCAGTTGCGTAGAATCTACAGTGTTGTACTTGACACGGATATGTCCGATGCCCCTCTGGTTGACGATCCGTCTGGCATCCCTGACGTCTCCGATGCCACTGAAGCGACTCCTATTTGAGTGGCCTCCTTCGATGAAGTGCTGAACCGTGTAGTTAGTCAGGATGAATTTGAGATACTTGGTGTGATCCGTATGGGGGTGGCTGAGAACAAGGGCATAGAACGTTCTGTTGAAGCGTGGATTTTTGGCGAAGAAATCGTCCAGATATTTTCTCAGCTCCCCCTGGTAGAAATCTTCTTCGTTGGTATCCCTTTCGGTATCCTCGCCGCCCGCATCAATCAGCAGGGCGTGCTGCGGCATCTCGATCAGGATCGACTCGGCCTGCCCTACGTTGATGACGTGCATTCTCAGTTTCCCTTCCTCGCCGCTGGTGGTGACGGCGGCAAGCAGGATGGTGGCAAACGCAAACATAGCTGTAAAGAGTTTCATGGGGCCTCCTGTGCGGTGTGGGAAAGATCGGGAAGTACGGGGCCGTCGGGATAAGGCTCCCGGCGGCAGGAAAGTGTAACCCTTTGTAGGTAAGCAAGACATGACTGTACCGAGTCAATATCAACAGTGAGAGAATGAAAGTAGTGTGTCAATTTCAAATCCAACCTGAGTTTCTCTTTAATCGAAGGGCTAAAGGCAATTGTCCCGAATACTGCTTTCTAAATTTTAATGTCATTTTGAGGCAAAATATTTCATCCGGCGGCATGTCAATGATGAATAATGCGGTCTTCAAATTGAAACTGACCCACTACCAAAATGAAATGACGGGCAGCGCCATAGACTTAAGCGCGAGATGACGATTCGTTTCTTAGTTCACTTCGGAGGAGGCAGCCGAACGCTCGGATTAACCGGGCGCGCAAACGCCGGTACGGACAAGTTGATGATGAAAATCAAGCTCACTCGCGCTCCGGTTGAATGAGTTGTTCGGCGCGTGATTTGGCTCACTGGTAGAACACATCTGGTAGATCAGTTCTGAAGATAGTCTGCAAAGCTCAGCTCTGACTCGAACCCTGTAATTGACCGAGCTTCTCTTCAAGCAGTTCTACGGCTCTGCTTAACTTATCTGCTACAGGCAACCTAAGCTTAGCCAAAGGTCGAAGTGTGGAGAGCGCACTCTCATAAGCGAAGTCGGGTGGAGATTTGGCGTTAAAATCCGCGTAGGCCACAACCGGATCATCATTACCAAGAAGCAAACGTACAAGAGCCAGGTCAGCGAGTGCCCATATATCTCCTCGCCTTTTCTCTTTTAGCTGTTCTCGGATAACAGCTTCGATTTTCTGTAGCTCCTGCCTCACATCGTAAGCTTTGCCATAACTAGCCTTCTCAGAGGGGGTCGCATCCCATAAGGAATCCGGTTCGAGAAAGATATAACTCAATATGCGGTTCAGCATATTATATGAGTTAATGATGTTGTGTTTAGGATTTTTTTCTATCTCGTAACCTTTCTCGTAAGCATCAACCGATTTTCTCAAATGCAATTTTCGCTCTTGTTCAGTTTCCGTTTCTAGAGCCCACCGCCGGTAGAGCCCTCCTAGTATTCCAAAACAGTCAGACAGCTCTGACGCAAGCTGCGCTCTCCAGTCAGCCAAGCTGGTAGAAGAAAGTTCTTTTTGAATCAATGGGATCGCTTCTTCTTCAAGAATCCTCACAGCTCTTTCGTAGCGCCCCAGATCGCGACGATTTTTTGCCCTAGTCTTGAGGTTACGTATAGTTTGTAGTAAGTCTTCCATCTGATTCTTCCTTAGACTTTGGCTTTATTGTTCCCCTAAATCATCAATCACTTCAATGATTTCATTATAAATTCTATCGTAATCGGGCGTTTTAGATAACCACTGAGCAACCTCCTCACCGAGGGTAGTTAATTGCTTCCGTAATTCCGCATTGGAGCGAAACTCTTCCATTGCATAACGACCTTTAAGGTAATACCAGGCCGCAATCCATCTTTCCTGCACATTACGTCTCAGTTCCTTTGCGAACTCAGGATTTGAAGAAAACAAGACCTGTGAACGCCCCTGCTTCTGCGGGTCTTTACCTAATTGCGCCTGCACATTGGCACTCAATTCTTCATGAGGAAGTCTGGAAATCGGCTCCTGCTGCCAAAAATACGAATTCACAATTGCCCGGTAGATTGCATTGTGAGCAATCGCTGAATCGTCAATGGAAACATCCTGGTCGTTGATGATGGCATCGTAGCGTCTGAAGGCTTTGTCGAAGGGTTCAATCGGCCCCTGCAATTTGTATTTCGTAGGAGCTAATAGCCTGATTAATTGATGCCGTTGATTGAGTATCGGAGGCTTCGACCCCGTCTCTTCGGTTGGAGCACTTGCAGTTGTGTTCGCTTCTCCGATGTCATTCCTCTCATCAAGAATCTCGCCCTCTTCAATCAGGGAGATGGGGCCAATGTCTGAGCAGGCCAGCCTTACACCGAGCTCAAAGAAGACATTTGGACGCCACTGAGTCCAATCAATAATGCAGCACGGCGTCCAGCGAATACTCTCATAAAGAGCAAGCCCGACCAGTCTGGGAGACGAGATGTCGAGCATCCGTTCGAGTGTCTTCGGGGCGGCTTTCTTAACTATTTTGTTAGCAACGTATTTCCAGTAGTGTTCTGTGTAATGCTTATGAAATGAACACAGCATCAGAGCTTTATCCTTCGTCAGGGGTTTACCCGCAAAGTCCTTTGGCTCCGGACAGCGGACAGCATTATATGCGGGGAGGTCAAGATAATTAGGATGGCTTTGAAGTTGTGTCAGACCTTTTACTATAGCACTGCCAATCCAATTTAACGGATGCTTGGGACTTCCGATCTCCTCTTCTGAAAGATCAATGAGCTTGGTCTCTTGAATGTTAAAAGGGAGTTCGGAGAGTAAGCTCTCGTTAAGAGACTTATTCGTCGTCGTAAGGGTGACACCGCGCCGGACAACAGCTCGAATGCCAAGAAACATCATTACCGCCGGCTCGAAGTCAGTTACGTCAAAGACCATGATCGGGGCGGCGCAGATGGCCTGTATAAATTGAAACAAACGCTCAGGACTCTCTAGCGCGTCGGTCACTGAGACAACACGCGGCTCGTCTTCAAGTGGCCTGCCCGCCGTGCGCTCTATATCTTCACTCCTATTACTGATTGCCGCTTTAACCGTATCCGTCAACTCCGGGTACTTATTCTCTTGATTAAGAATGAGCACCCAGGTTTTTTGCGGAAAGGGCTGAAGCCATTTCGGAGCTATAGCTTTACGAAAGTCCGGGTCGCGCCGCAGAAACTCGACAGGTACAGCCGCAAGTCGTCTCTGCTCGAAAGATGAGAAGGACGATTTGATAATGCCGACAAGCTTTTCACCGACAAAAACCGGAGCGCCCGAAATGCCAGCCCACAACGTTGCTTCATCTTCAACGCCTAATTCCAGTTCGCGTGTCCCTTGCCCGCCTCCGCCGTGCGCGTATAAAGTTCCTCTGAGGCCAGAGGTTTTAAATTCCGTACCATTTTGCGTCTCTTCAGATGATGCATCTGGATAAGCGACTGAGTCCCAGTCCTGGTTCTTCTGAAAATCCATATCACCCCAGTCGGGTAATGGTACGTCCTCCGAAATAGGCTGAACTACCCGGATGAGAGCCGCATCGAGCTTTGCATTTTCCCAAACCGGCTTCGGTTCAGCTTCCACCCAGGATGACTCTCGCCCGTGCGCGTGAGCTCCCGGACGCACCTCTATCAATTCCGGGAGCCCTTTGGATAACACATGGCTGGCGGTCAGCACGAGCTCTGTCGTTACGAAGTACCCGGTTCCGTAAACATGCTCGTCGCCGCTGCTAGTTTTTACTTTGCTGTGAATAAGCGCAAGCCGCTTAATATCTAAGCCCGCCATCTCAACTCCTCGACGGCCCCTGAGTTGTATGCGATGAGACTCTCAAACGTTTCCCCGATTCGTCACTCATTGGAGTAAGCGTAAGCTTGACGGTGTGCGTCGTCTCATTAGCTCTCTCAACCTCTCCGCCAGCTTTGACAACATAGAATTGGATTCCGCCCTCCCCCTTTGCCCTGCGCGAAATAACCACTTGGAGTTCCAACTCTATCTTATCCATCTCGAACAGGATTCCCTCACCCACCGACTGTAATTGGGCTAGTTGAAGCTCGCGACGAAGCGTTTGTAAGGTTTCAGCAAGTGGAATATCTGTGCCAGAGTCCTCAGTGTGGTGTTCATCCATCATTTGATCTCCTCTCTTCAGGTGAAATCACATTTGATCGGCGCTTAACAATACATTGAAGTTGATATTCTCTTCAAATGTGACGTAACCTCTTGAAAAGCTTAAATCATTACCGCTTCTGATAATATTAACGGTCTGAAAAGTCAGTCCCGGCAGTCAAATAACCTTTTTGCTGATTATTGACCTTTTTAGCTGAACTAGCAATAACCATTTAGCCGCAACGCCTAACACTCGAATTAACTGGGCGCGCACACAACGCTGACTGATTTAAGTTGACGATGAAAGACAAGCTATCCCGCGCTCCGGTTGAATGAGTTGTTATGTGGCGCTGTTAGAGTTTCAGAATGCCATTCCCAATTATAAGTGAAGTTGCATCAAATTCTACGACCCGCTTTCCTTTCTTTTTACCTAGGTTGCGAATTCCGCGAATCATTAGCACCCCATTTTCGTATCCATCACTTAAACATTCAGCGGCAGTAACCGAATATACGTAATGCGTCTTAAGAGCCAATTTACTGCGCCAAATTGTATCGAAAGACTCCCGCGACAATACGGTATAGCACACAGGTTTTTGCTCCCATTTTCTTGGGGGCGCAATATCTCCCTTTACCTGTCCCTCGAACGCCACTAAGCTTCCGGCTAAATTAGCGACCTCTGGTTTTTCCAGCTTAAGCAATTCATCCAGGTCAAAAGGATTACGGACTGCGATAATTGCTCGCACCATTATTTGACACCATAGGTCGTAATACGCAATTTCAGGATGAATCCAAATAGCACCCGTTGGAAACATTGGGTCTTGAGGATGCCCCTTTGCTTTATGGAACGGTTTAGGATGAGGATCGCCAGCTTGCACCCAACTTAGCATTCTTCGAGTAGGTTCGTTCCACGCAGTATTAGGCTCAGGAGAAATATCAAAGCCCTGCTCTTGCCTAAACTTTTCTTCTTCTTGAAATTCACTTTTTAGCGTTTCGTAAGCTTGTTGGAACTCACGCTCCGAGAGTTGTGCATATATTTGCCTTATGCGCTCAGCATTTTTGTAATCAACCATAAAGAATGCTGTTCGCCCGCGAGCGGCACGTTTGACTCGCTCAACACAAGCTTCTTCCCACTGACGTTTATATTTCCTAATTTCAGACGGAGATAGCTTCGCTGATAGTCCTGTCACGCTCGTCGCTTCATCATGATGATTTAGACAAAGCACAGCTAAATTCGCAGACCGATTATCATCAGGCTTTTCATTGATATGGTGAATTTGAACCCCAGCATTACCACAGATACAGCAAGCGTGCTGGTTAGCAATAAGTATCTGAGAACGGAGCGAGTCAGGGATTTTTACTCTATCTTTTGCCACACCTAGACATCATACAGCCACATAACGCTCATTAGACCGCCAGTGGCGGTATTTTTCTACTAGAGATGACTTTTACCGCCACCTGAGGAGATTGATGTGAGGCTCGCGCGGCATATTCGAGCGCACGTTATTCTCCCGGCTTGAGAGATGTCAATAGCTAGAATTTCAGTATCACCTTACTAGCCGACACTGAGCACTTCTTTTAGACAGGTAGTATAACGAGGGCTGCGCTTTAAGAATTTCGTCTTCCACCGGCCATCGGATTGTGTTACGCCGAATCGAATTGTATCCCGTCCATACCGAGCGTTGATCGCATCCATCACCTTCGCTAATCTGCGCGACCGCTCGAAACTCTCATCATCATACAAGCGTACTGAGAGTTGATCCGCAGGCACAAGATGATTGAGCATCACGCCAGCTTTCTTATACTTGAACTTTGGTCTGTAAATCTGCTCCAGGCCTTTGAGCGACCATTGAAGTAACTCATCGGTCGCGTCGGTTGCAGACGCAAGCTCCTGCGTGATGGTATTACTGTATTGAGGCTCTGAACTGAAACGGTCTGTGCTGATGAAGACCGTGACGACGCTTGCCGCGAGCCTCGCCCGGCGCAACCTTTCGGCAACACGGCTTGTATAAGCGGCTACAGCTTCACGTAAACTATCGAGCGATTCTACGAGCAGGCCGAAAGTACGCGAGCAGGTGACGGATTTCTTCTGCTGCGGATATTGCTCTATCGAGAGACAACGAACGCCGCGCAACTCCTCCACAATCCGCGCGCCCACGACAGTCATCCGCTGGCGTATCCATCTGCGGTCTGCGTCTCGCAGCTTACGCGCCGTCTTGATGCCTGCTCCTTTGAGCAACTTGGAATAGGCCGGGCCGACTCCCCAGACATCTTCCACAGGAGTCTCTTCAAGCACCTGTGTCTGCTCTGACGCGGCGGTTAAATCAAGTACACCCTGCACCTCCGGCATCTTCCTGGCAAAGCGTTGGGCGACCTTGGCAAGCGTCTTGGTCTGCGAGATACCGATAGAGACCGGAATGCCCGTCCACTGATAGACCTTCCTTTTAATCTCCGCGCCATAATCACGAAACGACACGTTTGGACGGGCATCAAGCCCCATGAAAGCCTCGTCAATGGAATATATCTCTACCTCCGGCGTGAACTCTTGTAGGGCTTCCATTACTCGCTGGCTCATATCACCATAGAGCGCATAGTTAGAGGAAGAGACCGCCACATCATAAGCTTCTATCAGGTGCTGATTCTTAAAGAGCGGCGCCCCCATCTTCAGCCCCAACGCTTTCGCCTCATCCGAACGGGCGATGATGCAACCGTCATTATTGGAGAGCACAACGACGGGGCGCTGGACGAGCCGAGCACTGAAGACGCGCTCGCATGAAACGTAAAAGCAGTTAGCATCTACCAGGGCAATCGCCGACGTCATATTGCCTCACTCGCTCGATTCAGTATGATTGAATTGAATGCATCACTCTGCCCCAAACTTCAAAGTCCACCCCTTCTGTGACAGGGATGGGAGGATAGGCTCTATTTTCCGATACCAACCAGATACAACCATCCTTCTCGATGTGAAGCTTTTTGACCATAAACTCGCTACCGAGACGCGCCACTACGATGTCGTCATCTTTGGTCTCGGCCATGCGATCTACGACGATGAGAGCGCCCGCATGAATCCTTGGCTCCATCGAATCCCCATCAACACGAATATAGAAGGTGGCGAGCGGATGCTTGATAAGATCACGGTTAAGGTCAATCCGGCCTTCAACGTAGTCATCCGCAGGCGAAGGAAACCCGGCAGGTATGCGCCACATGATGACGGGGCGTGATAATCTGGTCGCACGGCGCGGCAAATAGATTCCTGCTACATCCATTTTCCTCATCCTCGAAAAGTTGCGTGTTAAGGGTGAAACGATGTATAACACACAAGACGAGGCTTGTACCAGACTTTTTTCAAAAGAGGAGAAGAAAATGTGTGGGAGATTCACGTTACGCACGCCAGCGGAAAGAGTGAAAAGAGAGTTTCAGCTTGAAGAGATGCCGCCGCTTGAAGCCCGTTACAACATCGCGCCGACGCAGAGCATTCTGGTCGTGCGACAGGAGGCTGATGAGCGCGAAGCCATGATGCTCAAGTGGGGATTGATTCCATCATGGGCGAAAGATGCTTCCATAGGCGCGAAGCTCATCAATGCCAGGAGTGAGACAGTTGATGAAAAGCCCTCGTTCCGTGAGGCATTCAAGCGCAGACGTTGCGTTATCCCGGCAGATGGATTTTATGAATGGCAGCGCACAGGCGGTAGGAAACAGCCCTTTTATTTTCAGTTGAAAGATGAACGTTTGTTTGGTTTCGCAGGGCTGTGGGAGAAGTGGCGCACACCAGAAGGAGAGAGCCTTGAGACCTGCTCGATTCTCACCACTGAGGCTAATGCGGTTCTTGAGCCTGTGCATGACAGGATGCCTGTGATCCTTGATCAGGAGGCTTATAGCTTATGGCTGGATGATGATGTCAGAAAGCAGGATTTACGCAAAGAGCTTTTACGCCCCTTCCCGGCTTCGGAGATGATGGCCTACCCTGTAAGTCCATCCATCAACAGCCCACGTCATCAAGGTAAAGAATTAGTGCTGCCAGCGGAATGAATAACTAACAGGGCTAACCCTAAAGCTTTTCTCTATCCACTTATTCCATACGGCAACACCTTCTATAAGAATCTTTAGTTCATCAGAATTAGCCATTATGGTGAGCTCCGGTGAGAAGGATTGTTTGTTTGGTTGTATGAGTTGTTGGGCTGCGCCGTTCGCCGTCAGCGACACCACCGCCTTTTACCTTTTCGCGGCAGATATAAAGCCGGATCGTAGAAATCCTCTTCGCAATTTTGAACTGGCAGGTCAGCGCAACGCTCGCCAACTAAATTCTCAACCAATTCGCCGCGCGAGTATAGCTCAACGCGACCATAACCCTTTATTCTTTCACCTTCAGCTACAATCAATCTATCCGAAGGCACTCCGCGCGCAATCAAATACTGGCGAACCGTATAAAGCCGACGCCGATTTAACTCACTGGTTCTTTCGCCATTGCCAAGTCTGGCAATGGCGATCAAGTAATCATTCTTACTATCGCTAGACAGAAGCTTGCTACGAACAGAATCAACGATCATTGAATTATAAGCACAATTTGTAGGAGCAATCGGAGCGGAACGATCAACGATAGAGCGTTTCTGAGCAGGGGCGACTACGAAAATTATCATTATCCCTAGAATGCTCTTTAGCATGACTTTCAACTTTTCGCCCCTACCATAAGAATAGCTGTCTTACGCTCGAATTAACCGGGCGGGAGACGCCGAAACAAGTCTTCAATCTTGCGCATGAAAAGCGAGCTATTTCCGCTCCGCTTGAATGAGTTGTTAGGCGCACCCTTATTTATCACTTACTTTCTGGCACTCCTAGCTGGTCTTTCATGAAAGTAATCACGCTACGAATGATCTCACGAGACCGCTCATCATCGTTCTGGTTATCAAAACCATGAACACCTTTCGGGTGATTGGCAAATGTAATTGAAGCATTCTTGGAGATTGCCTCGCGAATGAAGCGATCTATTGAATCATTCATGGTGGGTATCTCATCCAATCCTGCCCGCGCGATAAACATTGGCGCAATCTTGTCGGCGTCATTCGCCAGATAGGTGATAGGGGAGAACGCTTTCACCAGGTCAGGCGTCTCGTGCGCCCTATGCAACTCTGACTGTTGAATGTCCATAAAGGCATAAAACGCTACCAGACAGCGCACATACTTGGGCTTATCTCGCATTGCCATACTCAGCATCGGCCCCCCGGCGGAATACGCTGCTAAACAGATGCGATCTTTATCAACATTGAGAGAATCAGCGTTGGTGCGGACGTAGTCAATAGCAGCGTTTACATCACTCGCCGATTCCGTCAATAAAGGTTTTGGGAAGCCGAGCCGGTGCGTAAAGGTGATGCCGACCATACCCGATGCCGCGACTAATCGTCCCCACGATTTATAGATACCCCAATCTTTCGGGGTAGTCTCCGCGCCCGCACCGCCATGAATGAACAAGACGGCTGGACGCCGCTCGCCTTTCGCCAGACGCAGCGGGATATAAGCATCCATTAACAGATAAGGATTATTGACTTTCGTGTACTTTATATCTGACCGGACGTTGACCTTGTCCATCTCCGGGACACTGTACACGAGAGGCATCATCACTATCTCACGAAAGCTCTTACGGCGACTCTGTTCAGGGGAAGTTTGAGAGATCGCATTGCTGACGCAGACATTAAAGATAATGAAGAAAGTTAAGAACCTAAGAGACCGATTCATAACTGGTTCTCTCCTCCAATTAACAGAGTTGAAGATAATAATACCGGGCGCATAATCTTAAGGTTTTGTTTTGCAACACAGTAGCACCTGACGCCCGAATTAACCCGCCGCGAGCATAAAGCATTCAAGATGAAGAAACCAGACAACAATGAAAGGGATGCTATCGAGGCGTCCGCGTTGAATGAGTTGTTATGCCACCTGTGCGTCGAAGCTCTCCGCATTCCGCTTTATAGCCTGCAATACTTCCCGGCGTATTAAGCCGCTGAACGCCCCAATAAATAGCCAGTATAATCTAAACCATCTCCGACTAACATTATCTAAGCAATATACTCTCGTTTCCGTCTCGAGGAGGACTGAGCCATCAGGCTGTTCGGAAACAGAGAAATTCCAAGCGGCTTTAGCAAACCCCGGATCATTAAAGTTTCGGTAGCCTTCAGCATCTAGACGACGCAACTCACCCGAAGGTGTCCAGAAGCGGCCAACCAGGCCGAGCAGCAATTCTTCGTTCGGTTTTTCTCCCAGAAGAATGAAGCGCATCTTCAAAAAATCATCGAGGGTGAAACAAGATGGAGCAGAGCGACCAGCAGGCAGGCCACGAAGCCGGAAGAGAAACATGGATAGTTTCGCCTGGCTTAGATCAAGCTGGCGAGCCGCCGCATAAACTTTATCAATTGGAGCATGAACGATGATTTGGTGTCGTTCATGAGCATCATAGATTGTGAGAAAGTCATCAATCAGCATGGCTGAATCATAAAGCAATGCTTTAGCAGTTGCGAGAGGCGAAGCGGCATAACGCCCGGATTAACCCGCGCCGACGAGCAGCATTCTATCAGAACGGAGAAAGCGATGATGAAAGGCATTCTATTGAGGCGTCGTGTTGAATGAGTTGTCAGGCGGCGCAAGTCGGCGACAGTCAGTAGCGGAGCACGATGACAAAAACTATCTGCCGGTGCTTGAGATGACCCGCTTACGCCACTCGTCTCCCGGTGCCTTCAAATAATGTTTGAGTGCATAGCCCCAGGGCGTCACGAGTAGAACCAATATAATGCCAAAGATACAATCATTCAGCGTTTCTTTCGTGTCCTGATCCAGCTTGTTGGCAGACCATAGCCGAAGCCCGAAAGCGAGAACCCAAATTGACTTCCACAGCAATTCGAAAAAAAGCAGGGGGAGCATCTTGAGCGGATAACGGATTCCCAAAAATGCCAGAAGCGACACGGCACCGAGCACGCTGCGCACCACTGCACCCATGTGAGACAGATTTTCAGGAGGACGAATAATCCCCGGCCAGATCATAATCGCTAAGCCCACGGCAATAACCAAGTACCCGGCTCTCAACAAGTAGAGCCTGAACGTCGATACTTCGGACATCGAATACCTCCTTCGCGTGCACTTAACATTACGATGCTGCAACCAAAACTGTTTCAACCATGTGCCGCTCGCCACGGTGACTTAGCCGCCTCACTCTCGAACTAACCCGCCCCGCGCGAACAGCCTTCAATTTACACCCCAAGGAAGCATCATGAAAGGCACGCTATCGCGTGGTCGGGTTGAATGAGTTGTTAGCCCGCCGCTATGAAGAAAGGAGGCCCTATTCTTTTTTCCGAATATCAACAACCCATTCGACCCGCCCGTCCGCAGCTTGCCTTTCATCATCTCTCTCTGGTTTCATCTGTGCTGTCGATGGCGGCGCGGGGCGTATGTTAGGAGCTATGGAGGTGTGCTGAATTATGGAGACTGTCGGCTTGAGTCATTTCAATATCACAACTCCCTACGAGTTGCTTGAGAAGGTTCGAGACTTTTATGTGGAGGTCGTAGGGCTTGTGGTTGGAGAGAGGCCGAGTTTTAGCCGTAGAGGTTTTTGGCTGTACGCGAGGGATGAGCCGATTGTTCATCTGACAGCTTGCGACCCGGATGATGACCGCGCCGGGGGTAAAGTCGGGCTGAACTTCTTTGATCATATAGCTTTCTCCTGTGAAGGGCTGCTTGGATTGGTTGAACGTCTCAGGTGCTTGAAGATCCCTTACGAAGTGGTCGAGATTCCATCGCTCAAACAAATTCAGGTCTTTGTCCGTGATCCGGCGGGAGTGGGCGTTGAGCTGAACTTCGTCAATGAGTCTCTAACTTGAAAAAAGACGATAGGCTTGAATCCCTTGCAACACTCTCTCTGCGCCTCCTCTGCGGTCTGCGGCGTTGATCTTCAGTTCGGTTTTTGTTCAAGAGCGAATAGAGCTTGACCTTACTATTCTGAAGATGCGCGCGGCATCGTTTGGTGAGATAATCAAGACGCTCTCCGAAACATCAATATCAGAAAGAGGATTTTTATGAAGCCCCTGGCTACCATAGCGGCTGTTGCTGTCGTGCTCGCGCTCGCGCTCGCGCCCGTCACGCTCGCACAGCAGGCCACACAGCCGTTTGCGATTAACGACCTCATCAACGTGCGCCGCGTCTCAGACCCGCAGGTGTCGCCCGACGGTAAATGGATCGCCTATACCATCGCCGATACGGACAAGGCGGCTAATAAACGTACGACCCAGATCTATCTCATGCCGATCGAAGGCGGAGAGCCTAAGGCATTGACGAGCGGCGATAAATCGTCCACCTCGCCGCGCTGGTCGCCCGACGGGAAAAGGATCGCCTTCGTCTCGGCGCGCGACGGTCAAATCTGGGTGATGAACGCAGACGGAAGCGCGCCCTTGAAGGTGACGAACATCTCTACGGGCGCAGACGCGCCGCTCTGGTCGCCCGACGGTAAATGGATCGCTTTCGTCTCAGACATCTACCCGGAGTGCACGACCGACGAGTGCAATAAGAAGCGCGACGAGCAAGCGCAGGCGAGCAAGGTCAGGGCGAAGGTGACGGATCGCCTGCTCTTTCGCCACTGGACAACCTGGAAGGAAGGCAAGCGTACGCACGTCTTCGTCGCAGCCGCAGACGCAAGCGCGGGCGAGGCGCGCGACATGACGCCGGGTGATTACGATGCGCCGCCGTTCAGCCTCGGCGGCCCGCTCGATTATGCCTTCTCGCCGGATTCTAAAGAGCTGGCCTTTGCCAGTAACAGGGATAAGGTCGAAGCCATTTCGACCAATGCAGACATCTTCGTCGTCTCCTTGTCGGGAGGCGAGGCGCGAAATATCACCGCAGGCAACAAGGGCGCAGACCTCTCGCCGCAGTATTCTGAGGACGGACGCTATCTTGTTTATCGCTCACAGGCGAGGGGAGGCTATGAGAGCGACATCTGGCGCTTGACCGCTTATGATCGCCAGACCAATCAGGCTCGCCCGTTGAACGATCAAATGGATGCGGCGGTTGAATCTTTCACCTTCGCACCAGACGGCCAGAAGATTTACCTCGCCGCGCTGGAGAAGGGTCGCCAGTTCGTCTACTCCGTGCCGCTCGCAGGCGGCGCCGTCTCGAAGGTCATCGCAGATGGATTCAACGACGATGTGCAGGTCACTCGCGACGGGAAAACTCTGGTCTTCTCGCGCTCAAGCATCACCAGAGCGCCGGAGATTTTTCGCGCCAACGCGGACGGAAGCCATATCACTCAGCTCACCAAAACCAATGAAGCGAGTTTCGCACGCTTTAACCTGAACGGGGTCGAAGATGTCACTTGGGCTGGCGCGGGCGGCACACAGATACATGGTTTCATAGTCAAGCCAGCGGGCTTCAGCGCGACGAAGAAATGGCCGCTGCTGGTCTTGATTCACGGCGGGCCGCAAGGCTCCTGGAACGACGCCTGGAGCTACCGCTGGAATCCGCAGATCTTCGCCGCCGCAGGCTACGTGGTCTTCATGCCGAACCCGCGCGGCTCCTTCGGCTACGGCCAGAAGTTCGTAGAGGAAATCTCAGGCGACTGGGGGGGCAAGGCTTATACGGACATTATGAACGGCGTCGCGCACGTCGTCACGCTCGGCTACGTCGACAAGGAGCGAATCGGGGCGGCGGGCGCAAGCTACGGCGGCTACATGGTCAACTGGATCGAAGGGCACAACGACGACCCACGTTTCCAGTTCAAAACGCTGGTCTCACACGCGGGTGTTTACAATCTGACGAGCATGGCCGGCGTGACGGAAGAACTCTGGTTCGTCAATTGGGAATTCAAGGGTATGCCCTGGGAGCAGCCGGAAATTTACGAGAAATGGTCGCCCCACATGTTCGTGAAAAATTTCAAGACGCCGATGCTGGTCACGCACGGCGAGCTTGATTTCCGCGTGCCCGTCGGCGAAGGCTTGCAGCTCTTCACGGCGCTTCAAAGGCGCGGCGTCGAGTCCAAGCTGATCTACTTCCCGGACGAGGGACACTGGATTCTCAAGCCACAGAACTCCGAGTTCTGGTACACGAACGTGCTCCAATGGTTGGATAAGCACCTCAAAGGATAAGGCAAAAGGCAAAAGGTAAAAGGCAAAAGTGAGGCGGAAACCTATCTGCTTTCGCCCTCACTTTTGCCTTTTTACTTTTTCCTTTTTACTTTTTCTTTGTGGTACGCTTTAACGGATGCTGGAGGACACGAGAAGATTAGTGGACGACAGTGCGCCCGTACGCAGGCTGTGGTGGCTGATTGTGGGTCGGCTCATCGCCGCCATCCTTTTCCTGCTGGCGAGTGCTCTGTGGATGCGAGAGCGTTTCGGCGAACTGAATCGTAGCGCGTTCAACGACACGCTTCCGATCTTCGGCGTCGTGTTCGCCCTCTCGCTCGTATATGCTGTCGCGCTCGCTTTCTCCAGGCGCTGGCAATGGCACGCGAGCGGGCAATTGTTCGCAGACGTGCTGCTCGTCACGTGGCTCGTGTGGGTGACGGGCGATGTCCTTTCACCTTACGCGGCCACCTACATCATCATCATCGCGGTCGCCAGTATCTTTCTAGGCCCGCGCGGCGCGCTCGTCACTTCCGTCGGGTGCGCCCTCGCCTTCACGAGCATCACGCTCCTGACGCTGACCGGCTTCGCCCCTCACTACATTCACGGAGCGTTTGAAATCTCGACGAGCAAAGCGATTCAAACCATCGGGCTCAACGACATCGCCTTTCTGGTGGTCGGCCTTCTGGCGGCGCGGCTCGCCGAGCGTCAGATGCGCTCCGATGTGAGCCTCATCGCGGCCACACAGACGCTCGCAAATTTACGCGCGCTCCACGAACGTATCGTCGAATCGATTCGCTCCGGCGTCGTCACGACAGACCTCACAGGGCGCATCTACACTTTCAACGCGGCGGCTGAAGAGATCACCGGCTATAAGGCCGCAGATGTGCGCGGGCAGGAGGTCTCCATCTTCTTCGGCGAGATCGCCGATAAGATCGCGAGCAGCTTGCGCGCGGTGGCTGCGAACGAACCCAACCCGCGCTTTGAGGCCGACTGCCTGACATCTGACGGTCTGCGCCTGCGCCTGGGCTTCAGCATCTCCCCGCTCTTCACAGAATCGAATGAGACGACGGGCTTCGTCATCACCTTTCAGGATTTGACGGAGGTGCGCGCGCTCGAAGAGACCTCGCGCCGCCAGGATCGCCTGGCGGCGGTCGGGCGCGTCGCCGCCGGTATCGCGCACGAGATCAGGAATCCGCTCGCCTCCATGCGCGGCTCCATACAGGTGCTGCGTTCCGATATGGACGGCGACTCTCAGCAGGCGCAGTTGATGGAGATCATCCTGCGCGAATCAGACCGCCTCAACCAGATCATCTCGGACTTCCTGACCTACGCGCGACCGCGCGCCTCTTCGTTCTCAAACATAGACGTGCGCGAGCCCCTGCGCGAGACCTTCACGCTCCTGCGTCACAGCCCTGAGATTCGCGACGACCATGTGCTTGAAGATGATCTGCCCCGTGAGCCCGTGATGATCAATGCCGACGTAGCGCAGCTCAAGCAGGTCTTCTGGAATCTGGCGCGCAATGCCCTGCACGCGATGCCGGAGGGAGGCCGTCTCAGCGCAGAGCTGAGGCAGACCGGGTCGAAACGCCTGCGCCTCACCTTCACGGACACAGGCCAGGGGATGACGCCCGAACAGGTCGAGCGCCTTTTCGAGCCCTTCTCCTCTTCGACGGGCGGCACAGGGTTGGGGCTCTCGATTGTTTATCAGATCATTCGCGATCATGGTGGTACAATTAATGTCCGCAGCCGCGAAGGTCAGGGAACAACAATCACGATTGAGTTGCCAACTGAAAGGAAATAGAAAGGAGAGAGAATACAGAATACAGGAGATGGGAGGGTTTCGTGGTGGATCGGGAAGCCGCGAAAAATTTTCAGGAGTTGATAGTGTGGCAGAAAGCCATCGATTTGTGCTAGCTGTTTACCGTTTTACTGAAGATTTCCCTCGAAAAGAGATATATGGATTGACCTCGCAGTTCAGGCGAGCAGCGGTCTCTATACCGGCGAATATTGCTGAAGGTTTTAAGAAAAGGGGTCGCAGTGATAAAGCTCGATTTATGAACATTGCGCAAGGCTCCGCCGAGGAATGCCGTTACTATTTAATCTTGTCGCGTGATCTTAACTATGGCGATCAACCGGAATTACTATCACTGCTCGATGAAGTCAGCAGGTTATTAGCTAAATACCATGATAAGCTTCTAACCAACTTAGGGTAAACGGCATCAACTTCTGTATTCTGTATTCTGTCTCCTGTATTCTGTATACGTTATGGCTAAGCTTCTTGTAGTTGATGATGAACAAGGGATCAGACAACTCTTGACGCTCGTGTTCGAGCGTGCAGGCCACAGCGTTCGTGCGGCAGAAGGCGGGAAGAGGGCGCTTGTTCTTCTGCGCGATGAACCGGCAGACCTGATTATCTCTGACGTGAAGATGCCGGATATGGATGGCATCGAGTTGTTGCGCGCGACGCGCGAGTTGCTGCCCGATGTCGCCGTCGTGATGATGACAGCCTTTGCGACGGTCGATACGGCGCGCGAGGCTTTCAAGCTCGGCGCGGACGATTTCATCCAGAAGCCTTTCGATGTCGAAGAGCTGAAGTTGATCGTCGCCAAGGCGCTGGAGAAGCTGGACCTGGTACGCGAGAACCGCGCCTTCAAACGTGCGCAGCACGAGCGCGGAAAGCTCGGCAATATCATCGGACGCTCCGAGCGCATGCAGGCCGTTTACCAGATGATCGAAACCGTCGCCGAGGTGCAATCGACCGTGCTCGTGACCGGAGAATCGGGGACGGGCAAGGAGCTGGTCGCACGCGCCATACACGATCTGAGCCCGCGCGCCGAAAAACCCTTCGTCTCAATCAACTGCGGCGCGTTCACCGAAACCCTGCTCGAATCCGAACTGTTCGGCTACGTCAAGGGAGCCTTTACGGGCGCGAACACCAACCGCAAAGGACTGTTCGAGGCGGCCAACAGGGGCACGATCTTTCTGGACGAGATCGGTGAGATGTCGCCAGCCATGCAGGTGAAGCTGCTGCGCGTGCTACAGGAGCGGCGTGTCCGACCCGTCGGCGCTCACGAAGAGACGGAGATAGACACGCGCGTGATTGCCGCCACCAACCGCGATCTCACGGCGATGGTCAAAGACAGCAGCTTCCGCGAAGACCTCTTCTATCGTATCTCCGTGATCCCCATCGAGCTGCCCCCTTTGCGTGAACGCCGCGAAGACATTCCGGAGCTGGCAGAGCATTTCACACAGAAATTCTGCGCACAGACGGGGCGCAAGCTTTCGATCAGCGAAAAAGCTTTGCGCCTTCTTGAGCTCTACTCCTGGCCGGGCAACGTGCGCGAGCTTGAGCACACGGTCGAGCGCGCCGTCGCCCTCGAACGTACAGATGCGATCCAGCCCGACCGCCTGCCCGAACAGATCACTAATTTCAACCCGACGCGCGTCGCCGCAGCCTTTGATCTGCCCGATGAAGGCATCAACATCGTGGCTCACCTCGAACAGCTTGAAAAGACCTACGTCCTTGAAGCCTTGCGAAGAACAGGCGGCAACCAGACGCGCGCCGCCGAACTCCTGCACCTCTCCGTGCGCTCCCTGCGCCATCTACTGGATAAGCACGGCATCCGCAGCCTGACAGCGCAGCTACGCGATTCGGCGGCGCGCGGCGCACCGGAATAAGAAGAAAGATTGCGGAATGCGGATTTCGGATTGCGGATTCAAGAAGCAAAGATGTTGCTTTCTATTCCGCAATCCGAAATCCGCATTCCGCAATCCTCCGCCCTTTGGCATAGACGTTGCTGGCATGCCCTTGAGGCGTTTGCGATACCTCGGCAGCTACCTTGTCCAGAAACTACCTATGAGACATTTCCCCTATGACAAATAGATCAATCTCACAACGCGGTTTCTCACTGATAGAACTCCTCATCGTCGTGGCAGTCATCGGCATCATCGCGTCGATAGCGATTGTCTATGTCGTCCAGGCGAAGCAGGCCGCCAACTCAGCTTCCGCGATCAACTCCCTGCGCACGATCCACCAGAGCGAGAGTTCATACAGAGTATCCAAGGGCAGCTACGGCAACATGACGCAACTGGGCGACTCCGGCTTCATCAACGATCCGGCTCTGCTCTCGACAGGACAGAAGAGCCTCTACCAGTTTACAGTGACGCCGGACACGGTAGATGCGACGATGGACTACACGGCGGAAGGTGTGCCGTTGAACTTGCCAGCCGTCAATAATTTCTTCTTCGTCAATGCTACCGGAGTGATTCGCAGGAACCAGGGAGCCAATGCTAACGCTTTGAGCACGCCGATTGATTAAGGTGAATTACACGCCTCTTTCTTCTCCACAGCCCTTATCCCGACGCTCCCGTTATTTGAATGAAGAACTGACCCGCACGCTTCGCCGGAAGCAAGCGACGTTTCTCTTCACAGCAGCGCGTGGCAGCATCTCTTCTTGAAGATGATTGAAAAAAGAGCGCGCAGGCGCGAGCCGCCGATAGCGAAACCTCCCCTTGAGATGAAGACCATGCGGCGCAAATTCTAGCGCCTTAAATCCAGCGACGCGCATCGCGCAGCACTCGCCCGTGATGCCCTTCCCGCTCTGCTGAGGGCGTCCTTCCTTGCTCTCGCGTTGACGAAAATCGTCACAGACGCACTGCCATAATTTGTCAGCGCGTGCCCATCTATGCCTGCCAGGGCGACCAACCGGAATTTTTCTTCTCCAAATTCAAGCAATTTGAGGGAAATATCTAACGCATGCTTACGGCACACGGTTTGTAATAGGCATCTGCGACAAATCGCGCACTGCGCGGCATGCGAGCCTGAGACGATAGCCGGTGGCGCGAGTAACTTCCAAAACTTTTCCCCTTCCATAAGGAGCTTAAAGAAACACATGCAGACGCAAAATCGCCAACAGGGCTTCTCTCTGATCGAACTTCTCATCGTCGTTGCGATCATCGGTATCATCGCCGCCATCGCAATCCCCAACCTTCTCGCTTCACGCCGCGCCGCCAACGAAGGCTCGGCCCAGCAGTCACTGCGCACCATCCACAGCGCCGAAGCCACCTACCAGGCCACCGCCGGCAACAGCAACTTTGGCAGCATGTCCGAGCTGTACGGACAGAAACTGGTTGACCCGGTTCTCCAGACTGGAACCAAGAGCGGTTACACTTTCGCCGTCCACGAGACCGATGCTAACTCAGCGGCCACGCCGCCGACCCTCTCAACCTTCTACGCGACAGCCGTTCCGGTCACGACCAGCGGCGTCTCGCAGACCGGCACGCGCCGCTTCGGCATCACCGACGACGGTGTGCTGCACGGCGACTCTGATGATGCTCTCGCCGCTTACACTGACAGAGCTGATGTCATCGCAGGCGGCCTCGTCGGCCAATAATCCGAACGCGGTTACAACTTAAACCCAAGACCTCGCGGGGGCTGGAGTGAAAGCTCTAGCCCCCGTTTCTTACATCACACACGCCACAGCCCAAGGCCGCCTCAAGCGATGCATAATCAACTCCACAGGACGATCACGTCGGGGACACTCAAGAACTGGTCGCCGGTGCTGTGCCTGATGGCGGTTGGAATCATTGTGACCCTGCCCGCCATAATCTACGGCATCCCTTACGGCCCTGACATCCCCGCTCATTTCCGCTACGCGCTCTCGTTCGACGAAGCGATTCGCCAAGGGAACCTCTATCCGGGCTGGCTCGCCGCCTCCAACGGAGGATATGGTGATCCGAGTTTTCGCTTCTACCCTCCGGGGCTCTACTACCTGCTCACCCTCGCGCATGCTCTGACAGGCGACTGGTACGTTGCGACCCTCGCCAGCTTCACGCTGCTTTCCGTGGCTGGCGGCCTGTGCGTCTATTTCTGGGCGAGCGCCGTGTGCCCTCGCCCGCTCGCTACGTGCGCGGGCATCTTCTACATGCTCACGGCCTACCACATCAACGAGTTGTACCAGTCCTCTTTGATCGCCGAGTACGCCGGTGGCGCGCTCTTTGCGCTCGTCCTCGGCTTCGCAGAGAGAATCTACAGGCGAGGACGCACGCTCGATATTGCCTGTCTCAGCGTCTCCTTCGCCGTTCTCGTCCTCACACACCTGCCGCTTACGATGATGGCCTCGCTCGTGCTCGCCATCTATGCGCTGCTGAAGGTGAGGGAGAAGAATTTCCGCTCCTTTTCATTGAAGCTCGGTCTGGGTGTCGCGCTCGGACTCTGCGCCAGCGCGTTTTATTGGACGACGCTGCTCGCGGAGCTGTCATGGATCAGGGGCGATGGGATCGCGCCCGGCACACGCTACGCTTACAGCCGCAACTTTCTCTTCTGGACATCCTCGCCCGAAAGCATCAACAACTGGTGGGGAAACATCCTCGCCGTGGCGATGATTTTAATGTTCTGGCCTGCGCTCATGGCGGCGCGGCGGCGGTCGCGCCCCGCTCAGGGAGCGACGAAAGATCGGAGCCTGAGCACGATCAAGCTTTTAATGATCTTCTCCTTCCTGATGACGACGCCGCTCAGTTGGCCGCTCTGGATCATTATTCCAAAACTCGGCTCAATCGAATTTCCCTGGCGCTGGCTGGCCGTGACCTCCGTGGCGGGGTCTATCGCGCTGGCGTCGAGTCTGCCCTACTGGAAAGAGAGGCTGGGTCGGCCACAGCGCATTCTCGCGCTGTTGGCGATGGGCAGCGTGCTCACCGCCATCGTCTTTACCTTTATGCATCCCGTTCGCGCAGCCATCTTCTACGCGCGGCCTCAATTCGAAGGGATGCTTCGAGCGCTGCCCGGATCGGCGAGCCTTCCCGAATGGCTTCCCGCAGGGTCTACAGAACCTTTGCGCCGGATGAGCGCGCGGGTCGAGGCCGGGCAAAGAGATGTCCGCATAGCCTCCTGGGAGGATGAGCGCCGCACGTTCGAGGTAGGCGCGGGGCAAGAGACTGAGGCGCGCGTGCGAGCACTCTTCTACCCGCTCTGGGTTGCGACCTCTGGCGGCCAGAAGCTTTCAACGCGCAGAGCCCCGGATGGCGCGCTCTTGATCTCTCTTCCTGCCGGGGCTGTTTCTGTCGATCTACAATTCCGCGAGCCCCTGAGGACTCAGGCGGCATCAATCCTGAGCGCCGTCGCATGGCTGCTGATGTGCGCGCTTTTTGTGGCGGGCTTGAAGAAAAAGTCTGGCTACAGATTTGCATTAAGTAACGCGGAAGCAAGCGCGACTTAAGATTGGTCGCGCTCGCTGGCGGCTCAGCCCACGGGCCGGACTCTTACAAAAAAAACGCTTCTGGACATACGCCTCGTTCAGTCCAGAGCGACAAATCACCAACTCGAATCTCAAAGGAGTTAAGTTCAAAAGTCATGCTCTCGCCCAATTCCATTTCCACCCCAGCCTCAGAGCTTCTCTCAGGCACAAAAGAAGCCGCCAACTGGAAGCCGGAACTCATCACAGAGGTGCCGGAGTTATCCATCGTCATGCCCTGCCTGAATGAAGCGGAAACATTGGCCGTCTGTATAGAGAAGGCGCAGACATCTCTGCGCGACTGCAATATCAAGGGCGAGGTCTTGATCGCCGATAACGGCAGCACGGACGGCTCTCAGGAGATAGCCCAAAGGATGGGGGCGCGCGTCGTCCCTGTCGAAGCTAAAGGATACGGCAGCGCCCTGATGGGCGGCATCGCGGCTGCGCGCGGCAAGTACATCATCATGGGCGACGCAGACGATAGCTATGACTTCGCCAACCTCGGCCCCTTTGTCGAAAAGCTGCGCGAGGGCAACGACCTCGTGATGGGAAACCGTTTTAAAGGCGGCATCAAGCCGAAGGCCATGCCGCCGCTTCACAAGTATCTGGGCAATCCAGTCCTGACAGGCATCGGGCGACTGCTCTTCCGCAGCCCGTGCGGCGATTTTCATTGCGGGCTGCGCGGCTTTAGCCGTGAGGCCGTGATGCGACTTGACCTGCACACGACGGGGATGGAATTCGCCAGCGAGATGGTCGTCAAAGCGACGCTCCATAAGATGCGGCTCGCGGAAGTGCCGACCACGCTCTCGCCGGACGGGCGCAGCCGCCCGCCGCACCTGCGTAGCTGGCGCGACGGGTGGCGTCACCTGCGCTTTCTGATGCTCTACAGCCCGCGCTGGCTCTTCCTCTATCCCGGCCTGTTGTCCATGCTCGTCGGGTCGCTCGTCTCCCTCTGGCTCTTGCCCGGGCCGCAACTTTTCGAGGGCATCAGTCTGGACGTGCATACGCTCCTCTATGCAGCGCTGGCGATCATCGTCGGCTACCAGGCGGTCGTCTTTGCCGTCTTCACCAAGGTCTTTGCGGCCAGCGCAGGACTACTGCCCGAAGACCCGCGATTGAACAAGTTGTTCGAGACCGTCAACCTGGAAAAAGGCTTGATCTCCGGCGGCATCGTCCTGCTGGCCGGGATCGTCGGGTCGGTCTGGGCCTTCGGCTCCTGGGGCGCGCACTCTTTCGGCGCGCTCAATCCGTCGGAGACGTTGCGCACGGTCATTCCGGCTGTGACCGCCATCACGCTCGGTTTCCAGACCATGCTGTCCAGTCTGTTCCTGAGCGTACTGGGGTTGAAACGGCGATGAGCATCTCGGCCTCAGCCACATTCGATCAATACGCGGAGAGCTACGACGAGGCTCTCGACGCGGGCATCTCCATTTCAGGTGAAGACCGCAACTTTTTCGCGCACGGTCGCATCCGTTGGCTCTCCTCCATGTTGCCGACCGCAAGGGTTAAGGCCGTGATGGATTACGGGTGCGGGACCGGGACGGCTACGCCCTTCCTGCTCGACCTGCTCGGAGCCGAGCGCGTCCTCGGAGTAGATATTTCGGAGAAGTCTCTGGCTCAGGCGCGGCGCACGCACCGCGAGCCGCGCGTGAGCTTCGCACAGATTGAACAGTACGAGCCGCGCGAGGAATTTGATCTGGCCTTCTGCAACGGCGTGTTCCATCACATCCCTGTCGGGGAGCGCGCAGCCTCTGTCGCTTACATCTACCGCTCGCTCAAACCGGGCGGACTCTTCGCCTTCTGGGAGAACAATCCCTGGAATCCGGGCGCGCGATACGCCATGTGGAGATGCCCTTTCGATCAGGATGCTGTGGCTCTCGCTCCTCCGGCAGCGCGACGATTGCTGCGCAGCTCAGGTTTTGAGATTCAGACGACCAGCTTCCTGTTTATCTTCCCGCGCGTGCTCGGCTTCATGCGCGGCATCGAGCCGCACGTGGCGCGCTGGCCGCTCGGCGCTCAATACCAGGTTTTATGTCGCAAGCCCCTTAGAAGCAAATGATGAATGATGAATGATGAATGCGGAATTAGAGACCTAAGACAAACGTGAATGGTTCTTCTTTCCATTCCGCATTCCGCACTCCGCATTCCTCATTTCTAGTCCCTGCCCTGATGAATCACACCGATCCCACTCTCGCCTGCCAGATTGGTTCGCCCGCCGACATCGTCATCACGGCGAACAGAGATGAGCCTGCTTTCGGCGGCCTCTGGAAAGCTAACGGACGCCTCGCAGGGCTCGTGCGCGCCCTGCTTCTCAAAGCCGAATTCGCAGACCTTTTACTGTTCCCCTACATCACGGTTTTCATACGCCAGTATCTGTGGGGCATCGCTGACCAGGGGGTTGCGTGGGCGCTGGCTATAATCCTGTCGAGCGTCATCTGGGGATTGCACGCCCGCGCGCGCGAAGAGTTTAAAAGCTCATCGTCCATGAGCTTCTGGCTCGTGGTCGCTCTCCCTCTGCTCTTGATCTACGCGATGCGCGCGCCGTTTCCCGACATGAGCTTCGACGTGATGAATTATCATCTGGTACATTCGGAGCGCGCACTGAGCGGCTTCCCCTTCGTGCCGGGTGATTTTTTTCCGACGGTGTTGCAGGTCAATCCAGCGCCCAACATGGTGAGCGGCCTCTTCCGCCACGCGCTCGGCTACCGTCTGGGAACGCTCGTCAACTATCTGGCCCTTCTCTGGGTGGCGCTCATCGTTGATAGATTCCTGCGAGCCTACATTAAGCATCACTGGCTGAGATGCGCCGCCGTGCTCCTCGTCGTCTCGACCGAGCTGATCCTCTATCTGTTGAACTTTTATCTCGTCGATCTGCTGGCGCTGCCTCTGCTCATGGAGGCGACCTACCTTGCGCTGCGCTTTGGCGAGGTGAAGAACAAGAATTACACTCTCGTCCATATCGCTCTTTTCCTCGGCATCAGTACGGCTTTCAAGCTCACCAACCTGGTCGTGGCCGTTCCCGTCACGCTGCTCTGCGCTTATCAAGCCATGCCCTTCTGGAAAAAACTGGACGCCAGGTATCTACTGCTCGCCGCCGCCGCTTTCGTCGCGCCGCTCGTCCCCTTCAGCCTTTACATGTACTGGCAGACAGGCAATCCGGTCTTCCCCTTCTACAATAAGATATTCAAGTCGCCGTACTCGATTGCGAACAACTTTGAAGACCCCGGACACGGGCCGAAAACTCTCTGGGAGACTGTGCTCTGGCCGTTCTGGGTGCTCTTTTATCCTGAGCGCCTTTCGGAATGGAGCGGACTGTCGGCAGCATACACAGGAAGAATCACGCTCGCCTATGTCGTCTCCCTGCTCTGCATCTTCCATAGATCACTCGGCAAAGAGATCAGGCGGCTTGGAATTCTCACCTTCGCGGGCGTCGTCTTGTGGAGCATGACGAGCGGGAACGGTCGCTATGGCCTGTACCTGGAACTCCTGGGAGCCATCCTGGCGATCAGTCTGCTGGCGTCGCTCCGCGCTTCAGCCGCCGCCACCGCGCATGAGACGGCAGAAGCGCAGCCCGGACGCTCTTCGAACGTCACGCTCCTGCTGCTCCTCTTTGGCGGGCTTTTGGCCTTCCAATCCGTCGTCGCTTACCGTCACGTCTACCGCAACGACCAGGCCGTTTTCGACGAGAAAAAACATCTGACCTTCGCGGCAAAGGTCAATGAGTACGCACAGGAAGCGCGCAACCTTTTCCGTGATCGCTCCGCAGCCGTATATCTTTCGGCGAGCGAAAAGCAGACCCTGGACGGCGTAGACGTGTGGATCAACAGTTATTATACGACCAGCGGCGTGGAGGTGATGCTCAAGAGCGACATTCCCATGCTGTCAGTCTCCGACTACATCTCGCATTTCGATTTTCTGGAAACTGAAGAATCGAAGCAGCGTTTTGCCGACGCCCTGGCCTATTCTCAGGGTAAACGAATGTTCTCTCTCTGTAACGCGCCGGATGCGAAGAAGGCCGTTAAGTACATCACGAGGACAGGATTGACCGTGGGAAAGATTGTCCCTTTTGAGCTGTTCTACTACTCACAACAAACCAGATTGAAAAAGTTGCTGTTGATCGAAGTGTTGCCTCCTGGTATCGGCAAAGGTAGAGACGAAGTCGAGCTTCCAAAACTGGCCGCTGCCGAGACGCGAGAAAAATGATGATCCGCTGCGCTCACAGCCGGTTTCATTTAGCTCTCAAGCCCGACGCGCAGGTATCGTTTCAGTTTTTGTCATTATGTCTATAGCGCCGCCGAGCAATAATTTCAAAGGTCGCATTCCAGAGCTGGATGGGCTGAGAGGTCTGGCGATCTTACTTGTTCTCATCTGGCATTACTTCATCGGCCAGATCCCTTCCGAGCAGGCTCTGTCGCAGTATGTCAACACATGGGGGCGACTGACGTGGAGTGGCGTCGATCTTTTCCTCATTCTCTCAGGGTTTCTGATCGGGGGCATCCTAATGGATGCGCGCTCCTCGCCAAACTATTTCAAAGCCTTCTACGCGCGCCGCTTCTACCGCATCCTGCCGCTCTATTCTTTAGTCTGCCTGCTGTTATGGCTGGCGGTGAGTTTGTCTGTGGAGAGCCACGTTGCGGGATGGCGGTCACTGTTTGAGCATCCGCTGCCCTGGTACACCTATGCGACCTTCACTCAAAACTTCTGGATGGTACAATACGGCAGCTTCGGCGCGGGTTGGCTGGGAGTGACCTGGTCGTTGGCGGTTGAGGAACAGTTCTACTTAACGCTGCCTTTGATTATCAGGTATCTAAAGAGAGCTCGTTTGCCATACGTTTTAGCCGCCATTATTCTGATCGCTCCATTAATTCGTGCTCTACTCTATTTTAAGCTCCCGCATGGATACCTGGCTGCATATATTCTCATGCCCTGCCGTGCCGATTCATTAATGCTCGGCGTAGTATCTGCCCTGTTAGTGCGAAGTCGCGCCGGTTGGGCGTTTTTGGTCGCGCAGAAGCGTTTGCTCTCCTTGATCCTGACGCTGCTATCTTTAGGAATGGTAATGCTGACCCTTAAAAATTGGGGCGTGTACTCGCTGGCGATGACTTCCATCGGTTACACGTGGGTGGCGCTCTTCTACCTCTGCATTTTGTTGATCGCTCTCACCCAAAAAGCGAGCCTGCTCAGCCGCACCTTGCGCAATCGCGCGCTCATGTGGCTTGGTGCTATCGCCTACGGGACATACCTGTTGCATCTGGGCGTGCTGGGATTGTGTCATGGCCTGATTCGAGGGCGCGAGCCTCAAATCGCCAGTCTTCCCGATGCCGCCGTGACGCTTCTGGCGCTGATCCTGACATTAGCCCTGGCAACTCTCTCCTGGGTCTATTTTGAGAAGCCGCTTGTCAAGCGCGGGCACGAGCACAGTTACGAAGAGTCGGGTAACGTGGCGGGAGTGCGCGTCAGCAGCGCGCTGGCGTCTTGAGTTTGCATCCGCCATCTAAGGGTGTTTATGATTGTGCTGCCACGCGGAAGTTGAAACGGAGCACGCCGTAGAGATGAGCGTCGTCGCCAAAGAAACGAAAGCACATCACGAGATGGAGGGTGAAAGAAACCTCTTGATTAGTAGTCACAGCACGTCGGGACGACGGATCGCTGCGATTGCGCGCAACACTTTTCGCGAGGCAGTCCGTGACCGCGTGCTCTACAACCTCGTCCTGTTCGTGCTGCTGCTGACCATCGGCGCGATCTTCATAGGCGAGTTGTCGGCGGCGCAGGAATCCAAGATCATCATTGATCTGGGGTTGAGCGCGATGCTGCTCTTTGGAACCTTCATCGCCATCTTCGTCGGCACGGGACTCGTCTACAAAGAGATTGAGCGGCGGACTGTCTATGCGATGTTTGCGAAGCCAGTCGGGCGCGGCGAGTTTCTGATCGGCAAGTACCTGGGCTTGTGCCTGACGCTGCTTGTCAACGTCGCGGTCATGGGCGCGGGGCTGGCGCTCGCTTTGATCTACGTACGCGGAGGCTGGGACCCGCTCGCCCTGCGCATCTGGCCTGCCGTCGGGCTGATCTACCTTGAGTTGACGATCCTGACGGCGGTCGCGCTTCTCTTCTCCTCTTTCTCATCCCCGGCTCTCTCGGCGCTCCTGACCTTCTTCATCTTCATCATCGGCCATTTCAGCGCCGACCTCAAAGCCTTCGCCGCTTCAATGGGCACACAGAGCGCACGCGCGTTCTTCGCGGCGCTCTACTATCTGCTGCCCAACCTCTCGACTTACAGCTTCATCACGCCCGCCGGGCACGGCCACACGCCGCCGCTCTCAATGGCAGCAGGGGCGCTTCTTTATGCGCTCCTGTATATCATTATTCTGCTGGCGGCCTCGACGCTCATCTTCAATCGTCGCAACTTCAAATGATAGACACACGACCACAGACAGACCCACGGATAGAGCCTCGTACTCATCGTCACGGGCAGACGCTACTGCTGTCTCTAGTCATCTTGCTCGGACTCGCCTCTGTCGTCATGCTATCGCGTTGGATGGAGGGTGCACGCCAAGCTTTGCCTGATCCGGCGGTCGAAGAAGAGCAGCTTTACGTCACGGGCGGGGCGGCCAGACGCATGAGCCTCAGCTTCAACGGTCTCGTCGCTGACTGGTACTGGATGCGCGCTCTGCAATACATGGGGAAGAAGGTCATTGCAGGCGGCGGCATGAATACAGACCTGCGCTCGCTCGATCTGAAGCAACTGGCGCAGCTTCTGGACATTGCGACGACACTCGATCCGCAGTTCTCAGCCGTCTACGAATACGGCGCGGTGATCCTTCCGGCAACCGGTGAGCGTGGGAGCGAGGAGGCCATCGCGCTGCTACAGAAGGGCATCGCAGCCAACCCGTCCCTCTGGCGTCTCTATCACCATCTGGGCTACATCTACTGGAAGCGAGGGCAGTATGAGCTGGCGGGCAAGGCTTACGGCGATGGGGCACAAATACAGGGCGCGCCCGCATGGATGAAAGCGATGGGTGCGCGCATGGCCGACGAGGGCGGAAGCCGCGCCACGGCGCGTGAGATGTACTCGCGCATGTACGAGGAGGCGGATGATGAACAGACCAGAACGATGGCCGAGCTTTACTTGATGCGACTCGATTCGCTGGACGAACGTGAAGTGATTCGCCGCGTGCTCGAAGACTACCGCGCGCGTCTTGGGCGTTGCGCCTCGTCCTGGCGCGAAGTTGCGCCCGCCTTGCGCGCCGTGCGTCTCAGGGTCGATCCATCTACAGGCGCGCCGCTCGACCCGTCGAACACGCCCTACCTTCTGGTCAAAGAAGGCTGCGATGTGGATTTGGATTGGCGCGCCTCCAAAGTGCCGTATAGATAGGGGCTAAACTTTAAGATCATGTCTGCGATAGTTGAGATAGAGAACCTGACGAAAGATTACGAAGTGGGCTTCTGGCGCAAGCGTCGTGTGCGTGCGCTCGACGGCCTGTCGCTGAAGGTTGAAGGCGGTCAAATCTTCGGCTTTCTCGGCGCAAACGGCGCCGGGAAAACGACGACGCTGAAGCTCCTGATGCGCCTCATCTATCCGACCGCTGGGCGGGCGCGCATCCTCGGACGCGACATCAACGACATACAGATGCACGCGCGCATCGGTTACCTGCCGGAAAACCCTTACTTCTATGACTACCTGACGGCGCGCGAGTTTCTGGACTACTGTGCAGAGCTTTTCGGCTATGACCGCGCGGAGCGAAAGCGGCGCACCTCCGGGATGCTCTCGCGCGTGCATCTGGACGAGAAGAACTGGGACAAGCAGCTACGCAAATTCTCCAAGGGCATGTTGCAGCGCGTCGGTCTGGCGCAGGCGCTCATCAACGATCCCGAGATAGTTTTCCTAGACGAGCCGATGAGCGGCCTAGACCCCATTGGACGCCGCGAGGTGCGCGACCTGATCGCCGGTTTGCGCGCACGCGGCACAACCGTCTTCATGTGCTCGCATATCCTCTCGGACATCGAAGTGCTCTGCGACACTGTCGGGATTGTCAAAAGCGGGCGGCTCAGCGAAACGGGTCGCCTCGAAGAGTTGCGCAGGCTGGAAGGTGACAATCATCATCTGGAGATCACTGTCGCCGGAGCGGAAGCGGAAGCGATCAAGAGCGCGCTGCCTCTCCTGGAAGGATCGAGCGTCGCCCCCACGGCGGGTGGTGCGCGCATCGAAGTCGCAGACGAAAAGGATGTCGATGCCGCGCTTGCAGCCATACGCCGCGCGGGTGGCCTCCTCGTCTCCGTGCAGCCCGTCAAGCAATCGCTCGAAGAGCTGTTCGTGCGCGAAACGACAGACAAGTAAAAAGCAGAAGGTAAAAGGCAAAAGTGAGGCGGAAACCAATTCTAAAGATTTCATTGAATTGCGTCTGCCTTTACTTTTGCCTTTTTACTTTTTCCTTGTGCCTTGCCCAAAGCCAGAGCGAGCTTGAGCTGCTGGTCAGGCGCATCGAGTCTCGTTACGGGCGTATGCGCGGGCTGGCGGCTGAGTTTGAGCAAACGTACAGCGCACCGGGCGCGCGCACGAGGCGCGAGCGTGGCCGCCTCTTTCTACAACGCCCGAGGCGTATGCGCTGGGAGTACGACCCCAAGCCGGGCAAGCTCTTCATCGTCAACGGCGGCGATGTCTGGTTCTATGTACCCGCCGACCGCGAGGCCGTCCACGCCAAAACGAATGCCGTCTCGGATGCACGCTTTCCATTTCTCTTTCTGCTCGGGCAAACGAACCTGCGGCGCGACTTTCGCTCCGTCGAGCTGGTAGCTCAGGACGGTGCAACGGACGTGCGCGTGCTGCGCCTCGCTCCGCGAAGCAATGCTTACGGCCTCCGCGAGATTCTCCTTGAAGTCTACACGGACGGACGAATCTCGAAGGTGAAACTACTGGACGAAGCGGGCGCAATCTCGGAAGTGGCTTTGACGAACGTGCGCGAGAATTTTATCGCTCCCGCAGACGCTTTCACATTCAGCCCGCCTCCGGGCGTGACGGTCAGAAGGCAAAAGTAGAAGAAGAGAGTCGGGAGAATTCTGGATGAAAGTAGTCGGGATCATCGGCGGCATCGGGCCGGAATCAACCATCGAGTATTATCGCCTGATCATCGCCTCCTATCGTGAGCAGAAACGGGACGGAAGCTATCCCTCGATCATCATCAACAGCATCAATATGAAAAAGATAGTGGATTTGATCGAGGCGAATGAGCTGGCGTTGATGACGGCGTATCTGGTCGGCGAGTTGCACAGGCTTGCCCGTGCGGGGGCAGACTTCGGAGTGCTGGCGGCCAACACACCGCATATCGTGTTTGATGATCTCGCTCGCCAGTCACCTATTCCACTGATTAGTATTGTCAAAGCGACTTGCCAGAAGGCTCAAGCCCTTGGGATGAAAAGAATCGGTCTCTTCGGCACACGTTTCACGATGCAGGGGCGTTTCTACGCGGAGCTATTCTCCAGGGTGGGAATGACGCTCGTCCTCCCCAATGAGGAAGAGCAGGTGTACATTCATGACAAGTACATGAATGAACTGGTGCCGGGCATATTTCTGCCTGAAACGCGTGAGCGCCTTCTGGAGATAGTTGATCGAATGAAAGTGCGGGAGGCTATTGAGGGGCTGATCTTAGGTGGGACGGAACTGCCTTTGATTTTGCGCGATGAAGCGGGCACGGCCAGCGTCCCCTTTTTAGATACGACGCGCATTCATGTGAAAAGTATCGTCGCAGAATTATTATCGAGGCAAGATAACAGTGTAGACATCAACGTCCACAATGAGAGCATGAACAATGAGAAGAATTGAGAAACCCGAAGAGGGCGAATACGCACCCTACACCATCATGTATATCGGGTTGTTGCCCGACGATGGGCTTGTCTTAAAGCATTTGAAGGACAATTTAAAATCCACACAGGATTTCATTCTCTCGTTGCCCGAAGAAAAACTGGCCTATCGCTATGCCGAAGGTAAGTGGACGATCAAAGAGATACTCGTCCACATCATTGATGACGAGCGTATTTATGCCTATCGAGCATTGCGGTTTGCTCGAAATGATAAGACGGAGCTACCCGGCTTTGAGCAGGATGATTACGCACTTCACTCAGGCGCGAATGAACGAGACATCAAAGATATTCTTGAAGAGTTGGCGACCGTGCGAGACTCTACCATCTCTCTGTTCAATGGCCTTGAGAGCAGTGCGCTGACCAGAGTTGGTGTGGTAAGTGGAAACGTGATGAGTGTTCGGGCCGCCGCATATCATATCGCCGGCCACGAGCTACGCCATATCAAAATCATCAAAGAGCGCTATTTGTAGCATTGCTTTTCCCATGCGCTGTCGCCCGACAGGCTATTCCTCACGGCGAGCGTTATATTATTTAAACCTCACAGCCGTGACTTCCATCTTGATGTCGGCGCGGTCATCCTCCTTCTTCATGCCTTCGAGCATGACGGGGACTTCCATCGTCCTGTTCGGCTCAATCTCGGGCTGGCGCGTGGGGACGACGATGACGGTGCGCTCTTTGACTGGATTACCTTGAGAGTCAACCACAGCCGCGTGAATCTCCAGACCGTTGATGGTACGGCCTGTGAAATTGCGTACGGTAGATGTGAGTCTCATCACTATGTCGCCGATGGGGCGTGCCGATTGCGTCGCTTCCGGCTTGTCGAGCATGATCCGTTCGCGGTATTGCTCAAACTCCGGCGTGCCCGCGCGTATCCCGCCTTCGAGCCGCTGCTGTTCGCCTGCGCCGCCGGTCGTCGGGCGCGTCGCCAGGTAGATGAGACCTCCGATCAGCAGCACTGAGATAGCAGCGACTATTATAAATATCATGCGCCGTGAGCTATTCGTCTCGGTGGTGTTCTGTGTTGCGCTAGACATGGCGCGGCATTCCCCCGTCTCAAATTTTAGATTTGTGATTTTCAGTCTCTACCTGGAAGATTGCAAGTGAATAACAGGAGACAGAAGACAGGAGACAGTAGAAAAGCATTCGCTACGGAATCATCAGGGTGGAAGCTTCAGCGCCCGATACGCGGAGCGCCTACTGGCTACTGACTACTGTCTCCTGTCTCCTGTTGCCCTACCTCGCTCGCGTGCGCCATTTGAGAGTTTCACCGGGAGCAGGGACGCTCTTTTCGACGAGCGAGCCCGTGCCTGTACGTTGGCGCACGGTGCGCGGCCAGACGATACGGAAGCGGCTGCCCTCTTTCGGCTCGCTCTGGACGGTGATCTCACCTTCGAGCAGCTCGACGATCTTGCGCGTGATGGCGAGCCCCAGGCCTGTCCCGCCGTATGAGCGCGCGAGACGATCATCGACCTGGCGAAATTCGTCGAAGATGTAGGTCAGCGCATCACTTGAGATGCCGATGCCCGTGTCGCTCACTTCCAGATACCAGCGCTCGGCATCGAGCGGCCCGGCCTCAACCGTGACGGAGCCTGCGGCGGTGAACTTAACGGCGTTGCCGACCAGATTCGAGAGCACCTGCTGAAGCTTGTGCCGATCCGTCACGACCTGTCCCAGCTCGGGCAAAACCTCCACGCGCAACGTGACGCGCTTGTCCATGGTCTCTCCGGCGTAGTCTTCTATGATCTCGTGTATGACTTCCGCCACGTTGATGCTCTCAAGATGCAGGGCGGCGCGCCCCGCTTCCAGACGCGAATAGTCGAGCAGGTCGTTGACGAGTTCGAGCAGGGATCGCGCGTTGCGCTCCATGCGCGTGACCGCCTCTCCCTGAAGCGGAGCGAGCGGCAACTGGCGGTCGCGTTCGAGAAGTTGGCAAAGCCCTATGATGACGTTTAAGGGCGTGCGCAGCTCGTGGCTGATGTTGGAGACGAAGGCCGACTTCAAGCGATCATGCTCGCGCAGGCGGTCGTATGCGGAGACCAGCTCGTCGTGCTGCTTCACTTCTTCCGTGATGTCACGGAAGACGGCGACCGCGCCCTCCTGTTTTCCGTCTTCGCCGGTGAGCGGGGTTGCGCTGATCGCCACCACACGCACCTCGCCGTCCGCACGCGCGATCTTCAACTGCTCGCCGGAGATGCTCTCGCGCCGTTCAAGGGCACGCCAGAGGGGCGTCTGCTCAGGCTGAAGCTCATGGCCGTCCATGTCCCTGAGCGCGAAGTCAGCGATCAACGCCTCGGCCCCGTCGCGGAAATCGCTCCGCTTGCGCCCCATGATCTCAGCCGCCGCCGGGTTAGTTCTGTAGGAAGCGTTGCGGTCGATGATGACGACGCCCTCGTTCATCTGGTTGATGACGCTCTCAAGCTCTGCGGCGCGCGTTCGCTCGGAGGCGAACGCGGCGGTCGCCAGCTTCTCTGCGCGCACGCGCTTGGAGACCTCAGAAATGATGAAGATGAGGTCGCCGCGCACGGCGCTGCGCGGGCTCGTCGGCCAGATCGTCACGTCAAAGAAGTTTGCGCTCTCTCCTGCGACGACCGCCTCATCGTCGTCGTCGCCCGCCTCCCTTTTGCTTCGCGCGACGAGGCTGAGCGGCAGACCGTAGGTGACGAAGGGCTTGCGCGTGCGCCGCACATCTTCGACGACATCGCTTAAGACGGCCAGTCCTGCCGCCGCCTCGTAGAGCCCGCGCCCCGCAATCTGCGCTGCATCGCGCCCGACGAAGCGCGCGAAAGTCTGGTTGGCTTTGTGCACGATCAGGGAAGCGTCCAGGACTGCGACGCCGAGCGGCAGTCCGTTCAGAACCTCCTCGATAAACGCGCCCTGCGTCTGCACCTCATTGAACTTGGTCTCCAGATGCGCGGCCATGACGTTGAAGTTCTGGGCCAGCGCGCCGACCTCGTCTTCTGTCTCGACGGCGACGCGCTCCTGAAGTTGTCCGCCGCCGAGCATGGACGCCGAGGATGCCAGTTTTCGCAGGGGCTTGGTGAAGCGCCCGACAGCCCACACGCCGATGAGGATCGAGGCGATGAGGGCTAATGCCCACGTGGCGGCGAGGATCAGCACGGACTGTCCTGCGAACGTGTTCTCCGCGAGCGGCACGCCGACGACCACGCTCCAACCGAAAGGCTCGACGCGCCTGACGCTCGTCATGCGTGCCATACCATCATTCCACTCTGCGCGCCCGACATCCGCCGGAGCCTTCACATGGACGGGAACAATCCCTGGCATCGAAGGGTTCTGGACGACTCTCCCCTCCGCATCGAAGACGACGATGATCGTGCCAGCGCTCGGGCTGGTCGCCTGTTGCAAACGATAGTAGAGGTTGGCTGCTTCGTCTGTCGGCCGCGTCGTCCCGCCGCCGCCCCCCGTGACAAAAGAGAGGTGATCTTCGAGCCAGTTGATGAGCGCGCCGGAGGCGGCTGCGGTCTCGATGCGCGCGATGGTCGCTGCCTGTTCGTCAAGGCTGCGTCGGTAGTTGTTTAGCTGAAGCAGGCTGAGGATGAGCAGGGGTAGAGACAGCAGGGCCAGCATCACCAGAAGCTTGGCGCGCACGCTGCGGAAAAATGGCGTTCCCCTGTTGGACCCTTTCATGACTGGCGCTTCTCCGGGAAATCCGTGCGGCGACGGCGCGGGGGCGGCCAATTTGTCGTCCGCGTTTCGACAGGCGGGCGCACACTAGAGGCATAAACGACGATCACTTGCGCGATCATCTCGTCAATGAGACGGTCTGCGCGCCTGAGCGCGTCGCGCAACTCCCACAGGTCTCCCTCGGTGGCGCTAACGCTCGCGCGCCACAGAAAATCATTAAAGACTCTACGAAAGATCATCAACTCGCGTGCCACTTCGTCGATCAAAGCCCCCTGCTGGAAGCGCACCTGCGCGTGCGAGCGTAATCGCCGTGTCGCTTCGATGATCTCGGCATCGCTCGAGTTTGCATCGAGCGCGCGCGCCAGTTCCTCCAAAAGCTCAGGGAAATGGTCTACGAGCTGCGCGTACGAGAGCATGTCCGGCAACTGGACACACCTGTCTCGATACATCTCCTCCATCCACGCGCGGATGATGGCATCCTCATATTGCCTGATGAGCTTGGTGAAGTATTCGGGCATTGGGAGAAAGATAGTAAGCAGTAAGCGGTGAGCAGTAGAAGAAAGCAAACTGCTTACAGCTCACTGCTTACTGCTTACTATTTTTTGGTAATAATCGTCCTAAAAGCGCTTCCAGTTGATCGAAATCTATCGGTTTGGTGACGTAATCATTGCATCCGGCGGCGAGGGCGTCGGCGTGAAAGTCTGCTGTATCGTGAGCCGAGACGGCCACAATCGGCACATTGCGCAGCGCCTCATGCTGGCGTATGCGGCGCGTGGCGGCGAGCCCGTCCAGCAAGGGGAGGCTCAAATCCATCAGGATCAGGCCCGGCAGCTCGCGCTCTGCCATCTCGACCGCTTCCTCGCCATTGATGGCTTCCAGCACATGATAGCCGCTCATCTCCAGCAAACGCCTCATCATAAAACGGTTATCCTCGAAATCTTCCACCACCAGGACGGTCTGATTTACGCCTACCTTCGTCACCTTCTCATTCTCTCCGGCCTCATTCTCGAAATAAGATTTTGAATTGTAACAGGCCAAACAAGCCCTATCACCCTAGTGCATGACTAGAATACGGTGAATTTTTTTGCTAAGATGGCGCATCGAAACACAACACTAAGAGACGCTTTCGTTGGGTTCTATTCGTACACGCGAGTTGGCGTCGGCCATCAGAGCCGTGCACGAGACACACTTTGGGTTCAGGACGCCTGGGCAGTATGAAGCCATTATTAACTGAAACAAAAGACGTTCACACGCTCCAGGAACTGGGGCGCGCATCCGTCCAGATTGTTCACGACCTGAAGAACCAGTTAAACGGTCTCAAACTCTATGCCACATTTTTACGCAAACGCATGGAGAAGAGCGCACGCCCCGCAGACGAGCAGGAGACCATCCTGAAGCTGATCGCGGGTCTGGAGCGCGCGGCCTCCGACATGACGGCGCTTGTGCGCTACGGTCGCCACATAGAGTTGCGCCGCCAGCCCGGCGTCGATCTCGTTAAAATCGTCTCAGGCGTTGCGATGAGCGAAGGAGTTTACTTTGAAGCGGCGACCCCGACAATCGAAGGCCAACTCGACGGAACTTTGATCGCCGAGGCGCTCCAAACGATCACGACCGCAGCGCTCCATTTGGGCCAGGTTGACGGGAGCGCGGCACTCTTAATCCATGTCCGAACAGAGGAAGCGACGGATGAGCCCACGGCGCTGATCGAGTGGCGCAACGTTAAATCAAACGACGACCACGATCCTTTTCATTCATTCGCCGGGAGCGACGCATTGCGTATGTCGCTCGCGGCGAAAATAATTGAAGCACACGGTGGAGAGGCCGCGCAGGCATCGAATACGCTGCGCGTCAGCCTCCCGCTAAAAGATAGGGATGAGGGATAAGGGATGAGGGATGAAAAAAGAAAAGCTGCTGTCTTTCTTTTCATTCATTCCTCATCCCTCATCCCTCATCCCTTAGGAGAACCGGGTGGAACGTAAAGACGCACGTATTCTTGTCGTTGACGATGAACCGATGATGGCCGATTCGCTCAAGCAGAATCTGGCCGAAGAGGGATACAAGGTGGACACGGCGGCCAATGGCGCCGAAGCGATAGAGTTGTTTGATCGCGGCGGGCATCATCTCGCCATCTGTGATCTTCAATTGCCGGACATGGACGGTCTCGATGTGATGCGGCACATGAAGGACGCGCAGCCCGCCACAGAGGTCATCGTCGTGACAGGCTACGGCTCAGTCGCACGCGCTGTGGAAGCGACCAAGGCGGGCGCGTTCTACTTCGTCGAAAAACCTTTCGACTTCGAGCAGATGCTGCCCCTCGTTGAAAAGGCTTTGGAGCGGCGTGAGTTGATGGCCGAGACCGAGAGCATGCGCCGCCAGCTCTCGACCCGCGCCGAATACTTCAACATCATCGGCGCGTCCAAGCAGATGCAGCAGATTTACGAAACAATAGAATCCGTCGCCAAATCGGACGCCAACGTCCTCATCGTCGGCGAATCCGGCACGGGCAAAGAGTTGATCGCCAACGCCATTCACTACAACTCTCTGCGCTCGAAGAAGCCCTTCATCAAGGTCAACTGCGCCGCGCTGCCGAAAGAGCTGATCGAGTCGGAACTCTTCGGCCACACCAAGGGCGCGTTCACGGGCGCGCACGCTGACAAGGAAGGGCTGGTGCAGCACGCTGCGGGCGGCTCGCTCCTGCTGGACGAGATTGCCGAGATGCCCGTCGAGCTGCAACCCAAGCTCCTGCGGGTGCTACAGGAGAGGAGCTACCGCAAGATCGGCTCGGAGAAGACCTACGCCGTGGATTTCCGTCTCATCACCTCGACGAATCGGCCACCGGCTGATGCCATCCGCGACGGCGTTCTGCGCGACGACCTCTTCTATCGCATCTCGACGATCACGATTCACGTTCCCCCTCTGCGCGAGCGCACGGAGGACATACAGCTTCTCACGGATCATTTCCTCAAGATGTACGCGCAGAAATACGAACGCCCGATCACGGGTGTCTCGCAGGCAGCCTACCAGCGGCTGTTTGCGCACTCCTGGCCTGGCAACGTGCGTGAATTGCAGAACGTCATAGAGCGCGCGGTGCTGCTGGCTAAAGCGAACAAGATTGACCCCGTCGATCTTCCTTTCGATAACGGCTCCTTGCCCGAAGGCGCTGTGCAGGGCGTCAGTTGGGACGTGCCGCCCAATATGACGCTCGAAGACATCGAAAAACTGGTCATCGAAAAGACGCTGCAAAGAACCGGCGGCAACAAGCAGGCGGCAGCCAACCTGTTAGGTATCTATCGCCCGCGCCTCTACAGCAAGATCAGAAAATACCACATCGACGTGGGGCAGATCGTCTCTTCATAAGTTAGGCTTCAAGCTTTTGAGCAGCCTTACATCCGTGAGTCTCTGTGGAGTGTGGTTAAAAATGGGTGCGAAATTCCCATCAGCTCGCGTCGCAGTGCTCTCCACAATAGGGCTGCTCCTGGTTGTAAGTTGCTCCAACACCTCCGAAACGTCGCTGAGCGTAAACAATAATGTTGCCGCTCATCTTCAAACCACGTCTCAGACACAGAATAGTGGGACTCAGGTTAAAAGCCCGCTTCCTCCTCCGACAGGTTTCGTCAACGATTACGCCAGGGCATTTGACCCTCAATCAAAGCAGCGTTTGGAGACTGTCCTAATCGAATTAAAAGATAAATCCGGGATTGAATTCGCAGTGGTGACGATTGAGACTACCGGAGGACAGCCGCTCCTCGATTATTCTCTCGCCGTCGCGAAGGGATGGGGGATCGGCTCGAAGGATCCGTCCAAGGGTGGCGGTCTCTTGTTGATGCTGGCGGTTAAAGACCGTCAGTGGAGAATCCAGGTCAGCCGCAGTCTGGAACAGGATTTACCGGATGAAGTCTGTAAAGAGCTGGGCGACCAGTCAAAAGAATTATACCGGCAGGGTCAGTATGCCAAAGGACTCATCAAGTACGTCAAGGCGATCATTGAGAGGTTGGAAAAGATCAGAGGGTTTACGCTGACTCGTAAACTGTGACGCTCTAGCTGTCTCCCGTCGAAGAATGTAACCGCATGAGGTGGGAAATCTATGGGCACGAACAAAGAGGCGAGCGGTCAGCGTTTCAGCGAACGGCGCAGGGCAACTGTGGCGGAAGCGATGGCACTCTTGCCCGGGCCGCAGGGAGAGCGCTTCGCAACGGTCTTCGAGCATGGCAGCCTGCTGGTCGAGGTCTACGCGCCGCGCGGCTCAGACCCGCAGAAGCCGCACACGCGCGATGAAGTGTACGTCGTCGTAGAAGGCAGCGGGGATTTCGTTCTGGAAGAGAGTCGCCAACCGTTCCGCCCCGGCGATCTACTTTTCGCCGCCGCAGGTGAGGCGCACCGCTTCGAGAACTTCAGCGACGATCTGGTCGTCTGGGTTATATTCTACGGGCCTGAAGGCGGCGAAGCCGCTGCAAGCGGTGACGCCATTTGAGAATGATTAACGAAGGAATCACCACAGAGACACAGAGAAGACAGGATCAAGATACATATTTGGATAGATTGAGCATTTCTATCTCAGCTTATTTCTTACCTTCTTCTCTGTGCCTCTGTGTCTCTGTGGTTCAGTATGACGGCTGAGAATCTGAATCATGAGCCTGAATGTATGCATCGCTGGCGCGACCGGTTGGGTGGGAAGACCTCTGAGCGCGGCGATCTTTCACTCTGAAGACCTGAAGCTTGCGGGCGCTGTCTCCCGCACTTACGAGGGTCAGAACCTGGGCGAAGTGATAGGCGAGCCGGGGCTCGATCTGATCGTCAGCGCAACGGTCGAAGAGGCGTTGCGTCACCCGACCGACGTGCTGGTCGATTACACCAGGCCGGACGTGGTCAAGGCAAACGTTTTGACGGCGATAAGCCTTGGCGTTCATGTCGTGATCGGTACTTCGGGGCTGGCGGACGAGGATTTCGATGAGATCAACGAGGCGGCACTGACCAAAGGCGTCGGCGTCATCGCCGCCGGAAACTTTGCGATCACAGCCGTGCTGCTCGAACGCTTCGCGCGCGAGGCGGCGAAGTATCTTTCCCACTGGGAGATCATAGATTACGCCTCAGCGACGAAACCGGACGCGCCGAGCGGCGTCACACGCGAGCTGGCCTTTCGTCTGTCAGAGATCAGGGAACCGGAAACCATCTACCCCCTTGAGAAGACTCTGGGACGCAGGGAGAGTCGCGGAGCCACCCTCAACGGAAGCCAGATTCATTCCATACGCCTCCCCGGCTACGTCATCGGCGTCGAAGTAATCTTCGGCGAAGAGGACGAGCGCCTCACAATCCGTCATGATGCAGGCACGGGCGCTGCGCCCTACATACAGGGCACGCTGCTCGCGATCCGAAAGGTGAAGAACACGACGGGGCTCGTCCGGGGTCTAGACGATTTTCTGGATTGAAAAAGATTTTAACGCAAAGGTCGCCAAGGGAAGACGCTGGAGGGCGCAGAGAGTTCAACTTCTCTGCGCCCTCTGCGATGCACTTTGCGTCCTTTGCGTTTAAAAACCTGACTGGATACCGTTCTAGCCTACTTGATAAGTCGCCACGCTGGTCGGCGTCTCGAAGCAGCGTACTTTGTAGATTTGGACGCGCTCATCTCCGACGCGTGAGGCGATGCGTTCCAGAATGTAGCGCGCGAGGTTTTCCGCCGACGGGTTCAGCTCTTCGTCAAACGGCGACAGTTCATTCAGGTTGCGGTGATCCAGGTATTGCACCACTTCGTCTGCGGCCTCTTTCAGCTCGACGAAATCAACGAGCAACCCTATGTTGTCCAGCTCACGCCCGCGCGCATAAATCTCGATCTTGTAATTGTGCCCGTGCAGGTTCTCGCACTTCCCCTTATAGCCGCGCAACTGGTGCGCGCTCGAAAAGTTGCGCTCGATCATCACTTCAAACATAGGCAAAAGTCTAAAGTCCAAAGTCCAAAGTCGCAAGCCAGCAGAGGTAAGTCGTCCATCTTACGAACGCGCACGCTCGACCCTGGACATTGGACTGTGGGCATCGGGCTCTGGATGAAATACGCGAGCGACCGTCTCAATATCGGATGTCACGCGGCACGGGGGCAGGCTTTCCAGAAAAAGGCGTCCGTAAGCTTTGGTGCGCAGACGTGGATCAAGCACGGCGAGCACGCCCCGGTCGGTCGTGCTTCTGATTAAGCGTCCCAGTCCCTGCTTCAAGCTGATGATCGCCTGCGGCACGCTGTACTCGTAAAAGCTCGATCCGCCCTGATCGTCTATGTAACGTTGGCGGGCGGCGACCACAGGGTCGGAAGGCACTGCAAACGGCAGCTTGTCAATAATCACGCACGAGAGTTGTTCGCCGCGCACGTCGACACCCTGCCAGAAACTTGAGGTCGCGAAGAGAACGGCGTGCGGCGTTTCGCGAAACTTCTCAAGCAGCCCCGCCTTCGATGCGCTGCCCTGAAGGAAGCACGGGAAATCGACCTCGCGCGTGACACGCTCGTAGAGCGCGTGCATGCCCGCAAAGCTCGTCGAAAGGACGAAGGCGCGCCCCTGTGTGGCGTTCAAGATTTTAATAACTTCGGCGGCAGCACGCTCAGACCATTCCGGCGCACGCGGGTCTGGCATGCGTTGCGGCAAGTAGAGCACAGCCTGCGTTTCATAGTCGAAGCTCGACGGCGCGATCAGGTCATCCGCGTTGTCTATGAGACCGAGACGCTCGCGTATGAAGCCGAAGCTGCCCGCGCTGGCGAGCGTCGCCGAAGTCAGCACCACGGTCTCGACACGCTCGAATAGCTTGTCTTGCAGAAGGCCGGAGACGTCTATCGGTGAAGCGCGCAGGAAGAGGCCGCGCCCGCGCCGCTCCATCCAGTAGACGAAAGACTTATCATCGCCCGCGACAATAAATTGCAGATCGAAACGAATCTGCCGGATGCGCCGCACGAGATTTTCAATCTCAGGCGGTTGCTCTGCGAGCGCGTCGAGTGTCGTCTCCATCCTTTCAAGCGCGCCGTCCAACCCCAGATAACCCTGTCCCAGCGGGGTCGCCTCTATTTCACCGTTCGTCATTCTTCGGGCGAACGTGCCCGGCAGGATCGGAAATCTCCCCTCGTCGCCGCGCCCCTCCTTAAAGCCCATCCAGAAGTTGTCACTGAACCGCGTGATGCGCCCGGCCACCTTCGTCAGCTCGCGGTTCGCATCCACGCTCGTGACGGGCAGCATCGCGAGATCGCGCACGAGGTCTTCCATCTGATAGCTTGAGACCTGCGCCCCGAAATACTCTGCGGCCACGTCTTCGACCAGGTGCGCTTCATCGAAAATGACCGCCGAGTAATCAGGCAGCACCTGCCCGTACTGGCTGCCGCGCAAACTGAGATCGGCGAAGAAGAGGTGGTGATTGACAATGACGATCTCCGCAGCAAGCGCATTCTGTCGCATACGCGTGATGAAGCACGGATCGAAGTCCGGGCATTTCTGGCCGAGGCAGGTCTCGCTGCGCGCGTCTATGTGACGCCAGAAGGAGAGGTTTTCAGGTAACTCTACCAGCTCCGCGCGGTCGCCCGTCTGCGACTGTCTAGCCCATTGGCGCACCTCGTCGAAATAGTCCATTTCGTCCAGACCTTCGAGCACGGGCGAATTCTCCGCGCGCTTGATGCGCTGAAGGCAGGCATAATTGGCGCGCCCCTTCATGTAGGCAGCCGAGAACTTTCGCGGCAGAACGCGTTGCAGAAAAGGGATGTCCTTCTCCATCAACTGCTCTTGCAGGTTCTTCGTGCCCGTCGAGATGATGACGCGCCCGCCCGTCGCGACCGCCGCCGCCACCGCCGGAACCAGATACGCCAAGGTCTTCCCCGTGCCTGTGCCCGCCTCTACGATCAGGTGGCGTTTCTCCTCGAACGCGCGCAGCACGGCGCGGGCCATCTCGATCTGGCCGGGGCGATATTCATACTCAGGATGCGCACGCGCGATCAAGCCGCCGTGACCGAAAATCTCTTCCATAAAATCAGCAATGTCTGAAGTGGAGTAGAGAGAGAAAAATATTGTTATGGGAAGTACCTATATACTTCTTTTCTATTGAGGAACCGTACAAATATTACCACATCATCTTCAATTATAAGGCCCACCCGATAATCACCAATTCTAATGCGGTAATAATGACCGCCGCCTTTGAGCTTCTTCAGATTGCCTAGCTCATCTATATGTTGAGCCTGCTCAACTCTCTCGATGAGTTCCTTGACCCGCTTTAATAGAGGTTTATCTTTAATGCTACGCAAATCCCTGGCAAAGCTTTCTTTGAACTCTACGTTCACCTGTTGCCCTCTAGGATTTCAAATATCTCTCCTCTGTCAACTGTTCCGCCATGCTCGCCTTCTTCAATGGCGTGACTCAGAGCAACGTCTTCTAGGGCCTCTAGATTATCTAGCAGATTCTTATGGGCTTCATCATATTCTTTACCAAATGGTGGAGGGGGTAATATTTTTAGATGTTGCGCTACGGACTTAACTAAATATTCTGAGTCTTCAGCCAGATTCAAAGCTTGTGCCCATGCATATTGCTTTGGTAATTGATCCTTTGATAGCTTTCCGAAGCAAACGGGAATCACAACTTTCTTAGCAAGCCACGCTGCCCCTGCCTCGAAGTTTACCCAAGGTCTCTCTACCGATCTTTGACTTAGCAGCAGAACCACCACACTTGCAGAAGCAAGTTCTTGTCGAATTCGCTCCAGCCAATTTTCTCCGGCAAATACCTGCCGTTGGTCGGATGATAAAAATATATTTTGCTGGTTATCAAAAGACTGTTGAAGGAATCTTTGAACCGCCTTTGCTACTTCTTCTTCTTCGTGGATGTGACTAACGAATACTTCTGCCATTTTATTTACCTGAATCTTTCTCTAATCAGCGCCCATCGCTTCCTGCTCCGGCGCTCTCTCTTTGAAACGCTTCGGGTAGAGCGGGAAGCGCGCCGTGAGTTCAGAGACGCCCTGCTGAACCTTGCGCTTCACCTCTTCGGATTGAGGCTCATGCAGGATGGCTGCGATGAGCCGTCCTATCTCGCGCATCTCCCGTTCGCCCATGCCGCGCGTGGTCAGGGCGGGCGTGCCGATCCTGATGCCGGAAGTGACGAAAGGCTTGTTGGTGTCAAAGGGGATCGTGTTCTTGTTGACGGTGATGTGCGCGGCTTCGAGCGCCTTCTCGGCATCCTTGCCCGTAATACCTTTGCCTCCCATGAACACGTCTACGAGCATCAGGTGATTGTCTGTGCCGCCGGAGACGATGCGCAAGCCCTGTTCCTGCAACTCCCCGGCGAGCGCCTTCGCGTTCTTCAAGACCTGCCGCTGATACTCTTTGAAGTCATCACGGAGCGCTTCGCCGAAGGCCACAGCCTTGGCGGCGATGATGTGGACGAGCGGGCCGCCCTGCACGCCCGGAAACAGTTTTCGATTAACTTCGACGGCGTGCTCTTCGCGGCAGAGGATGAGGCCGCCGCGCGGGCCGCGCAGGGTCTTATGCGTGGTCGTGGTGACATAATCGGCGTGCGGGATAGGCGAAGGGTGCAGCCCTGCGGCGATGGGGCCGGCGATGTGCGCGATATCTGCGAACATGCGCGCGCCGACCTCGCGGGCGATCTGGCCGATACGCTCGAAGTCTATGATGCGCGGGTAGGCGCTTGCTCCGCAGACGATCAGCTTCGGCTTGTGCTCTTCGGCTGTACGTTGCAGCTCGTCGTAATCAATCTGCTCCGTGTCGCGCGAGACGCCGTAGTCGGCGACCTTGTAGCTGATGCCTGAGAAGTTCAAGGGATGACCGTGTGTGAGGTGGCCGCCGTGCGAAAGATTCATGCCGAGAATCTGGTCGCCGTAACTGATGGCCGCCATGTAGACGGCCATGTTGGCCTGCGCGCCGCTGTGCGGCTGAACGTTGGCGTGCTCTGCGCCGAACAACTCTTTGGCGCGATCAATGGCCGCCTGCTCGACCACGTCCGTAAACTCGCACCCGCCGTAGTAGCGCTTCTTCGGATAGCCTTCGGCGTACTTATTCGTAAACACAGAGCCCATCGCTTCGAGTACGGCTTCGCTGACGAAGTTTTCCGAAGCGATCAGCTCAAGTCCTTCCGATTGACGACGGACTTCGTTGTCTATCGCATCCGAGATTAAAGGATCTGTTTCGGCAAGCGTTCGGTTTCTTCGGTCGTCCATTTCATCTCCTCGCTGAGCTTTTGATCGTCGGCTATATCATGCTCGATCTGCCTGATCTTCTTGACGCGCGCCGCATGTCGCCCGCCTTCAAACTTCGTACTGAACCATGCACGCACGATGTTCGGAATCAAATCGGGCTGGGTTGTGCGCGCGCCTATCGCCAGCACGTTGGCGTCGTTATGTGAGCGAGCAAGCTGCGCGGTCTCTTCAGACCACGCGACCGCCGCGCGCACACCCGGCACTTTGTTGGCGGCGATAGCCATCCCTGTGCCGGAGCCGCACACGAGCACGCCCTGCTCGACCTGCCCGCGCGCCACCGCTTCGGCGACTTTCCGCGCATAGTCAGGATAATCGACCGAATCTTCGGAGACCGTGCCGAGGTCTTCAAACTCTATGCCCAGCTCAAGAAGCACAGGTTTGAGGCGTTCCTTTTCAGCATACCCGGCATGATCGCTGGCGAGCGCTACTTTCATCTTGAAGACGGGCCTCCCTCGGGAATGAACAATCTGGCGCTGGCGGAAGGTCGATGGTACATCACGCTTCAATCTCACGCAAAGACGCTGGAGGCGCTAAGATAAGACACGCTTTCTTCTTAGCGCCTCCAGCGTCTTTGCGTGAGGCTACATACGTGGGGCAGCTTCCGGCGTTGCCATAAACCTCATTGCTGGGCGAGAATGAGCGCGGGTTAAAACTTATCGTTTTCAGAAGGAGACGCTCTCGCACTCACTCTCATGCGCTGGTCACAATATTTTATTCCGACGCTTCGTGAAGACCCGGCAGACGCCGAGGTCATCTCGCATAAACTCCTGCTGCGTGCGGGGCTGGTGCGCCAACTCGCCGCAGGCATCTATTCTTACCTGCCGCTCGCGCAGCGCTCGGCGCTGAAGATCATGCAAATCCTGCGCGAAGAGATGAACCGCGTCGGCGGGCAGGAATTCTTTTTGCCCGCGCTCAATCCGCGCGAGGTCTGGGAAGAGTCCGGGCGTTGGACGGCGATGGGCGACAACATGTTTCGCCTGAAAGACCGCAGGGGCGCGGACATGTGTCTGGGGATGACGCACGAAGAGATTTTCACGTCGATAGCGCGAGGCGAGCTGCGCTCCTACAAACAACTGCCGCAGGTCTGGTATCAGATTCAGGTCAAGTTTCGTGACGAAGCGAGGCCGAAGTCCGGCATCCTGCGCGTGCGCCAGTTCATCATGAAAGACGCCTACTCGTTTGACGTTGATCAAGCGGGGCAGGATAAATCGTTCGAGGATCAGCGCGAAGCCTATAAGCGCATCTTCGACCGCTGCGGCCTACGCTACGTGATCGTCGAAGCCTCTTCGGGCTCGATGGGCGGCTCTCAGTCTAACGAGTTCATGGTGAAAACGGATGCGGGCGAGGACATGATCGCGACGTGTGAGGTGTGCGGCTATGCCGCCAATCTGGAGAAGGCCACGTCGCGATTGCCGGAAGTTAAGGATGGGATAGGATTGGACGCGCCCGTAGAGTTTCCGACGCCAGGAGTGCGTACGATTGAAGACCTGACGACCTTTCCGGGCGGAGCGGCGGCTGACCAGCAGATCAAGACGCTCGTCTTCGTCACAACCAGAAACGACGAGACGCAATTCCTGCTGGCGCTCTTGCGCGGCGATCACCAGTTGCAGGAAACGAAGCTCGCGGACTCGCTCGCGGGAGCAGAAGCGCGCCCCGCTCGCCCGGAAGAGATTTTCGAGCTGCTCGGCGCGCACGCCGGAAGCCTTGGGGGTGTCGGCGCGAAGGCAAGGGCGCGCGAGCGCGGGCAGGAGATTCGAATCCTGGCCGATCCAGCCCTCAAAGGCCGACGCAACATGACGACGGGCGCGAACCGCGACGATTATCACCTGCGCGGCGTCAATCTGTCGCGCGACATCCCTGTAGACCAGTGGGTCGATCTTCGGACGGTTGTGTCCGGCGAGGGCTGTCCTCACTGCGAGACTGGACGGCTCGAAGTCGCCAAGGCGCTGGAGATCGGGCACATCTTCAAGCTCGGCACGAAGTATTCCGAGTCGATGGGCGCGCGCGTGCTCAACCAGGACGGCCAGGAAGTGCCCATCGTGATGGGCAGCTACGGCATCGGCGTGGAGCGTATCCTCGCCGCCGCGATTGAGCTACATCACGACGCGGACGGCATCATCTGGCCTAAGGCGATTGCGCCCTTCGATTGTATAGTCACGGTCACGAACATGAAACAGGATGAGCTGCGCGAGGCGGGCGAGAGACTGTACAAGGAGTTGCAGCATGCAGGGCTCGACGTGCTGCTTGATGACAGAGACGAGCGCGCGGGCGTGAAGTTCAAGGACTCAGACCTGATCGGCATCCCATACCGCATCACCATCGGCAAGAAGATCGCAGACGGGATGGTTGAGTTGTTCGACAGGCGCAGCAAGCAGACGGAAGACGTGAGCGTCGGTGATGTGGTCGCGCGCGTGCAGCGGCTCGCGCTCGCGGGCCTTTAAAGTGGGGTGGAGTTGCAGCTTGGAATTTAAACGCAGAGGACGCAAAGGAGCAGCTTCTTAGCGCCCTTTGCGATGTCCTTTGCGTCCTCTGCGTTTAAATCTTCCCTTTTCCGGGAGTCAACGATGAAGACTTACGAGGGCGGAACGATGCGTCTCATCACAAAGCTCTGCTACCTGCTCTTACTGTTCGCCGCTCTGCTGGCGTGCAGGTTGGGCGGCGATAACCGTCGTAGCAGCAGCTCGGAGCGAAAGTCTGAGAACAGCCCTAACGCGCAGTTGTGCAAGAAGTACGATTCGTGCGGTTGCGAGTCCTACGACGACTGCATGGAGAAGGCCGAGGGCGAGCCGAATTTAGAGAAGCCGGGCGTGCGCGAATGCATGCTGAACTCAAGCTGCGATAGCCTGTGCGCCGGAAAACCCGACGGCTGTATAGGAACGTCCACCGGGCAGGGAGACGCCACTCCCAAAAGGTCTGACTGTGCAAACATTCAATGCAGCAAGAATAGCGACTGCCCTTCAGATTGCTATGGTGGATGTGATGGCGTCCGGTGCTACAGCTTTTAAGCTGCGGCCACCCGGACGAACACAGGAGGATTTGAGAGTTATGGAAGATGAAGGGAGAGTGCGCGGCGCGGGTGGAACGTCCGGCGGCATAGGGATGTTTTTGCTCGGCATGGCAATGACGGTCGCAGGAGCCTATATTTTAACCAATCGCGTGACGGTGACGAGCGGGTTCTGGCAGTTGTGGGGTTATAACACTTTCGGGCTCTCCCTGTTACCGCTCATCGCGGGCATAGGGATTCTCTTCTTCAACGGCAAGTCTGTTGCGGGCTGGATACTGCTCTTCGTCGGCATCGTCATCATCTTCACAGGCATCCTCATGAATCTACAGATTTACTTCCAATCGACGAGCCTCTTCAACACCATCATGATGCTCGTCCTGCTGGCCGGTGGCATCGGACTGATCGCCCGCTCACTGAAAGCATCTTAGAGCGAGATTAAAAAGAGGAGTAGGGTGGTGCTGTAAGGGGTGATTAAACGCAAAGGACGCGAAGGAAGAAGACGCTGGAGAGCGCAAAGAAGCTACCTCCTCTGCGCTGACCTTTGCGTCCTTTGCGTTTAATCGCCTCTTTGTATTCCGTCACTGTGAGTTAAGCGAAGATGCCTGCTGCGTCTGCGCGTTCTTCGGATCGTAAGGCGTGGCGAGGTATCTTTTCGCGGCGGACTGCGCGTTGTCGTAATTGATGCCGGTCTGGATGGCCTTGTTGTACTCGTTGATGGCGCGTGTGCGATCACCCTTGGCATCGTAGGCGTTGCCGCGTTTGATGCGCGCCCAGACCTCAATCCAGGACGGTTTCAAAGTGCCGTCGAGCGCCGCCTGAAAATTATCCAGAGCGGGTTGATAGTTGCGCTGCTCAAGGTAGAGCAGTCCGAGGTTGTAATAGATCCAGGAGTTTGACTTGTCGAGCTTGAGCGCCTCTTCGAACTGCTGCTGCGCTTCGGCGTACAGCCCCTCGCGAAACTGCTCGATGCCGCGACGCGCGACCACCGCCACGCGCAGATCCTCAGACATGTGAAGTATCTTGTTGTTCGGATCGACGATCACTTCGAGCGGCTTACCCTTGGATTCGATATCAAAATCCTCGCTCTTGCCTTCGAGACGCACGACCGTAGTGCGGTCTTCGCCCTCAGAGCGCAGCATCAATTCAACCGGCATGCGCAGCGTCTCGATGTTCTGTTTGACCGTCCCGCGCGCGAGGAATTTCCCGCTGCGTGTGCGTATGATCTGGTAATCGGCGGAGAACTCGGGCACGCCCGTGCCTTCGACCCACTGGGCGAAGAAGTATCGCATGTTCTCGCCCGCGACCTCGGAGGTCAGACGCTCGAAGTCGTCAATCGAAGCATTCTTGCCGCGATATTTTTCGAGGAAGGTGCGCAACAACTGGTTGAACTTCTCCCTGCCCAGAGATTCGCGGAGCATGCGGAAGACCATCGCACCCTTATAGAAGACGATTGATTGATAGGCCGCCGATTGATCGTCCAGGGAAGAGGGCGCGCGGGCGATTGAAGCGGTCTGCTCGAAGGAGAGAGCGCGCTCCTGCATCTCGCGCTGCGCCGCATCGAGCGCGCCGCCCGTGAGCGTCGCTTCGCGCAGCGCGAAGGCGCTCCACTCGGCCAGACCCTGCGAGAGCCACGCGTCGTCAAAGGATTTCAGCGCGGCGGTCTGTCCCCACCACTGGTAAGCGACTTCGCGTTGCAGACGCTCTTCTGTGGTCGCGCGCGACGGCTCGAAGAGGCGCGAGGAGAGAAACTGCATGCCGGGCGCAGAGTAGGCGTCCAGCGTCTCGTCGTCCGTCTGCACGACAATGAGGCGCTTGCCGAAAGCGGGCGCGCCGTATTGCTGCGTGTAGAACTGTAGCGCATTGCCCATCAATTCGCCGAAGCGCTCGACCTGACGTTCGCTGCCGGGCAGCGTGTAGAACTGCAACTCGTAGTTGCCGAATTTCAAGGTGCGGGTCAGATATGGCCCGGCGGCGATGTTACCGATCAAGGCAGGCTGCTTGTGAACGAAGCGAAAGCGCGTGCCGCCCTTGTCGGGCTGCTGCATGACGGGCTCGTCGCTCGATCCGGCGACCTGCATGCCGGCGGGTACGATCACGGTGATGTCTGCGGTAGCGCGATCCGCCGCGTAATCATGGAAAGGAAACCAGCGCGCGGCGTACATCAGATACGAGCCTTCCTGACCGATGTAGGCGAGGCGCTTCGTCGCCAGCGGCCCACCTTCCGGCGAAACGAACGCGCCGCTCCAGCGGAAGCGCAATGTGACGGGTTGCCCTGCCTGTACGGTCTCGCCCAGGTCGATGCGCACGCTCGGCCCGAGTTGTCCGACGCCGACGGCATCCTGCACAAAATTGGTGAGCGGCTTTCCGTTTCGCTCGACCGACTCCACCTTGAGCGAGCCGTTAAGCTCGAAGACGACCGAGCGGGTCGCTTCGAGCGGCGTGAAGGCGACATCGGCGGCGGCGCGCAAGAGATGTTCGGCGGGAATTAACTGCGCCTCTATGCGGTAGCTGGTGACATCATAACGCGAGCCCACGGGCGAAGCTTGCTGTGCGTGAGCCGCGATGAATGAGGCAAGAAGCGCGATTGTGAGCACGCCTGCTCTGTAGAATCGATCTGGAATCTTCATATATTTTTTTCCGTCAGGAGCGAATATCTGGCTGCTGCTATTATACACACGCCGTCCGCCGAACGCGCGAGCCGGGCGGGCGCTGATTGCTCTTGATCCAAAACCTGTCGCCGCTTGAAAGCTGTAGGGCAGCGGAGGCCGAGGGACAAAACCCCCTCGAGTGGCCGGTCGTGGCTTTCTAAAGTCGCGACTTTTGGATGGTTTGGAAGGCTCGGCGGTTGGCTGGCTTAAGCCCTGGAAACGCTTTAAAAAAAGGGTCAAGGGAAAGATTATCTCTGCGACCTCTGCGCGTCCCCTTAGCGCCCTTTGCGTTTAGAGAAGACCTTTGAACGCAAAGGGCGCTAAGGGGACGCGCAGAGGTCGCAGAAAAGCGAAGCCCGCAAGATTCTTCATGGATGGGCTTCAGGTCACTCTTACCTCAAGGAGCTTTTCGCCGCATGGCGACTTCAAGGTGATGTAGTAGGTTCCTACATTTCGACTGACCGAAGTGATTGAGTATTTAAACGTGCCGGGCGCAGAGCCGGATTTTGGCTCCGGGAAGATGGCGATGTCCGGCCAGTTAGTTGTCGTGGCGGTGACATCCCCCGCGCCTCCCCAGCCCATCAGTGTGACGGTGATGATGGTAGAGCCCCCGTTATTGCGTACGGTCAACGTGTCCTCGCTGACCTGGATGAGACAGGTGCTGTCCTCTGTGCCCGTCTGTTCGGGGGCTGGCGTAACTTCCGGCGCAGGAGGCGCAGGCGCGGACGTGGGCGTCGTCGCCGCTGCTGGTGTCTGCTCAAGCGTCTGGGTCTGGACGGAATCGGCGACCGCAGAAGAAGCAGGGGCAGGAGTCGGGGTTGGTGTCTCCGCAGGGAGCGCCGCCGCTTGATTATTGCTACTCGTCTCGGGCGACGCCGCCGGAGCAGTAGTAGTAGTAGTAGCAGACGAATCGTCGTCCTTCGCCGGACGGGCGCTCTCAGGCGTTACAGCCGATGCGCTGGTGTTTGTGGAGGTGCTAGATGAAGCGGAAGCGGGCACGCCAAGCGCATCCTCTAAACCGTTGAGCGAGCCGTTGACCTTGCGATAGAGGGTCTCTATGACGGAGCGCCGCGCGGCATCCGTCGCTCCGCTTCTGTAACTCCTGATGTAGGCAATGAGCGCTTCCTGCTGGTTGCCTGTGGCTTCGAGCGCTGTGCCGAGATGCCACAGCGCGGTACGCAACCAGATCGTATCTTCAGGCAGCACGCTCACGGCGCGCCGCAGGTGCACGACCGCTTCGGTGGCTTTGTCCTGATTGAAAAGTGCCGTGCCTATCATGTCTTCGATACGCCCACGCAGGATGTTCGAGAGCGTGTAGCGCTGTACGTCCGGGATGGCCGGGGTCGCGCCCGTAGCGATGGCGCGTGCGCGTATGTCGATCAGATTATCGGCCATCGTCGCCACTGTTGCAGCAGGCGCGTCGAGCGCCGCCTCGACTCCATTGATGGCCGCCTGCGTTAAATCAATCACCGTCTGAAACGCGATTCTGTTTTGCAGCAGGCGGCTCGCCGCATAGAGCTGGCGATACGCGCGCATCTTATCTTCACCCGACGCAAACTCCTGCGCCGAGGCCACGGCTTGCGTCTCACTGATCGCTGCTTCGCCGCCGCCGCCAGCCGGACTGAGCACGCTATAAAAGGCGAGCAGGTTCTTGAGCACACGCGCGTTGTTTTCCGTGTCCGCCGTGGCTGGCTGAAAGATACTGGCGCGGCGCTCGAGCGCGAGCAACTCTGTGAAGCTCGTTGCGTGCGCCGGGGTGCGTCCGGCCAACTGCGTCTCTATCTGCCCATCTTTGAGCGTGAAGGAACGCGCCAGCTCGGTGGCCGCTTCTTCGTAGAGTCCGGCAGCCGCAAGGGCGCTCGCCAGCTCGTAATCGAGCGTGGGAAAGCGTCCGTACTGGCGCGCGAAACGTAGCACGCGCTCGGCATCAAGAGGGCGTCCCTGCATGAGCAGAGCGCGTCCCAGACTGATCTGCGCCCAGGTATAACGCGGCTCGACCTGGACGGCCTGCTCTGCCAACTCCAACGCGCGCGCGCCCGCTTCGTGTGCCGCGTACCAGTAGGCCGCGCCGGTCAGAAGCTGGAAGTTACGCGGATCATCTTTGAGCGCCGCTTCAAGCTCGCGCTCGGCCTCCTCACGTTTGCCCAGGTCGAAGAGTGCGAGTGCGACGCCTGCGCGCGCAGCCTTATCAGCCGGATCAGCCTTCAACTGTTCCTGGTAGAGCATGAGCGCCTGCTCAGGCTGTCCACCGGCGCGGCGCAGGTCTGCAAGGCTGCGTCGCGCGGTCGCCAGAGCGGGATCGAGCTCAAGCGCCCGCGCATATTCCTTGCCCGCCTCATCGAGCCGGAGCGCGATGTGATGCGCTGAGCCGAGCACCTGATGTGCGGCGGCCATGTCGGGCGCGAGCTTGACGGCCAGCTCAGCGATACGCGTCGCTTCAGCGATCTCTTCGATGTTCAGATAGAAGGCGGCGACGGCAAGCAGCCGTTTCGGGTTCTCCTTAACCTTCTCTTCGATGAGCCGCGCCACCTCGACCGCCGCTGCGCGCTCGCCCCGTAGGAATAGATTGAGAGGCAGCGTCGAGACGACTTCCGTATAGAGCTTCTCCGACATATTAACGGAGCTTTCTGTCACCGCCCGGCGAAACTGCTCGCGACCTCCCGTCGGATCACCCGCTTTCAACAGCTCGTCGCCCAGCGCGGCGCGCGCGCTGACGATCAATTCCAGCGCACGATCCTTTAAAGGGGATCGCGGGTGCGCTTCGACGAAGGACTTTAATTTCTCGATGCGCTCTCGAGGCGGCAGCCCAAGAATGGCCTTCAGTTGCGCCTGCTCGCCCTGCTCGCCTGAAATCGCGGCTGAGGACCCGACGGAAGTCGTGCTGCTGCTGCTGCCGGTCACGTTATTTGAACGGCGGCGTTGCGCGCTCACGGTCTGTGTGTGCGTAGCGGAGCAGACGAAAAACAGTAAGAGCAGGCAGAGTGCTGAAATATATTTTATTATTCTCATTCTCATCGCGCGGGCATTTCTGAAGTTCAGAGAGCATCCAAGGATGGACGCCTCAGATTGTACGTCTTAACTGCCGTCGTCCGCCAACCGTCAGGGTGGGGCGAGAGAGAGTATTGTCCTAGTTTCAGCTTTTCTCTGTGCCTTCTCTGTGTTCTCTGTGTCTCTGTGGTGAATGAACTTTCAGCTACACTCACCACAGAGACACAGAGGACGCAGAGGATGCACAGAGCACTAATACAATCATGACACTACCCGCGCGAGGCGACCCTGACCGGCTTCAGTAAGTTTTCAACTGGCTCTTTCTCCTGGCGGCTCTCTCTTCATCCGTGAGCTTGAAGTTGTAATCATAGATCGCGCTCTCCCAATCGCCGTACATGACGTTGGGCAGCATGATGAATCGCGTGCCGAACTGATCCCTGTTCTTCTCGACCGCTGCCAGACGATCTGTGACCGTCTTACTCTTCTCAAACACCTCTGCAAAGTCGTTGAGGTTGTCTCCCATCAGCAGCACGATGCGAAACTTTGAGCCGACAGCGCGCCTGCGCGGCTCTTTACTCGAACCATCTGTTTTAACCAGCAGCGTCTGATCGTTGACATCAGGAAATCCGAGCTTCTTCAGATTGGCGGCGGTGCCATTTTTTTCCGCCTCATTACGGTTAGTGATGTAAAAGACGCGCACGCCACGCCGGGACGCGTAGCGTAGGAACTCGACCGCGCCGGGGACAGCCGCCGCCTCCGCGCGATTGACCCAGTCAGTCCACCTCTGCCCACTATGGTTCTGACGGTTCTTCAACAGCGTCGCCTGGTAACTGCTGTTATCCAGTATCGTCTCATCCACGTCAACGACGACGGCGCGTCTCATACGGCTGCGTCGATTGAGCCTCAGGTCACGATCCAGAATTATTCTCGCGAAGGTGAATGCCTGATAGGCCAGGGCGCGCATCTCGCCAGACGTTTGTGTCCATAGCACCGCGCCTTCCTGGTACTCGTTATCAGCTTGCCCAGCAGCAGTGGCGGGTGCGGCTGTCTGGGCAAGCGTGTTGAGAGAACAGGTCAGAGCTAATAGCGCCACCCCGAGCCACCATCCCCCTGCTTCTCTTCGATTGATAAGCTTCATCTCGTATGTATCGCTTTCTGAAAATTTGAAAGGCACTTTAAGGCAAGCGGCGGCGAAACTTCAACCATGTAATCATCATTGCGATGCGCCGCGCCGCTTGACAGGACGCGCGGTTATCTGTCATTCGTGTTGTCCGGTTTATTGTCAGGCAGATGGATAAAGATACTCAACAGGATGATAGCAGGTCTGTGCTCAGCCGCGTCCGGCGTGACCGCAGCGTGCGCTCTGCGCTCTTCGTCTTTGCGCTGACGCGTGGAATAGTCTTCGCCATCTTTGTGCTCGCCACAAATTTCATCACAGTGGGCGAGGTTAAACCGATAGACGAATTAAAACAGCCGGTTATAGATTTGCACGGTCGAGCCATCGTCGAGAGGTTGCGACCCCTGGGCTATCGCGGCGACGCAGGATGGTACACAAGCACGGCACGAGAAGGCTACCAGCGCCAGGCGTTCGACGCCACGGAGCAGCATAACTGGGCATTCTTTCCTCTCTACCCAATGGTCTTGCGATTAGCCGCCGCTCTGACGGGCGAGTTTCATCTGACCGGGATGTTGTTATCAAACATCTTCTTTCTGCCAGCGCTCATCCTGCTACATAAGACGGCGCTGGCGTTCAATCTGGACGAAGGCGATGCCGACCGGTGCATCTTTTACCTGGCAGTGTTTCCCACCAGCTATTTCTTTTCGCTCGCGCAGACCGAAGCGCTCTTCCTGCTCACAACGGTCGGCAGCTTTTATGCCGCCATGCGTGACAGATGGTGGCTCGCGGGCGTCGCGGGCGCAATGGCTACGGCAACACGGTTCAGCGGTATCTTCCTCGTGCCTGCGCTCGCCCTGCTCTACTGGAAGCAATATGGCCTCAGACCGCGCGTTAATGTGCTCGGACTGTTCCTCATCCCGCTAGGGCTATTATCCTTCATGCTCTTTCTGCATATGATTACCGGAAATGCCTTCGCTTTCAAAGACGTGCTGGTCGCCTGGCAGCGCAGCAGCGGCTTTTTTCTGCTCCCGCTCTTCAACTACATCCTGCGCTTCCGCCTCGTCGTTGAATCCTGGGACTTCCACGCCTTAAATTTCGCGGCGTCGCTGCTGGCTCTCGCCTGCGGGATCGTGTTCGCCAAAAGGCGGGAGTGGCCGTTCGCCCTCTACACGCTGCTCTCTATCATCGCGCCGCTCTCTTCCCTGCGGCTGCAATCGCATGCCCGTTACGTATTGACCATCTTTCCGGTCTTCATGCTGTTGGCGCAGTGGGGACGTCAGCCGCTCGTCGATCAAACCATCCGCACCATATTTATCGTCATGCTCGGCCTGATGGCGGCTCTCTTCGCAACCTACTTCACCGTCGCCATGTCATAAAGAAGGGGCGTCTACAAAAGGAGGATTTAAACGCAAAGGAGGAAGACACAAAGAGCGCGAAGAGGTAATTCTCTGTGCCCTTTGCGAATGTACTTCGCGACCTCCAGCGTTTAAATCTTCCCTCCCCGCTCGCTACTTCTCTTTATCTTTGGCCGACAAGTCCAAGGATGACGAGCAGGGCGCGCTTGAGCCCTATCTCGCGGCTGCGCGTATCGAACCATTCGTCTAGAGTGTGCGAGTTGCCGGAAGCGCCGCCCGCGCCGAGCGTGATAGCAGGAATACCGAGTGAGATGGGAATGTTTGAATCCGTTGACGAACGATCCAGCCGTGGGCGATAGCCGAGGGCGCGCGTCGCTTCTTCGGCGAGGCGAACGATTGGAGAAGCGGGCGGAGTCTCACCTGAAGGGCGCTCCCCTATGAGCTTCAGGTCAAGCTCAAGCGGCGGGTCGCCAGCGCGCCGTCCCGCGTTCTCATCGTCGGCGGCCTCGCGCACGGCGCGGCGAAAGAAGGCGTCCAGACGCCGCAGCTCGTCAGCCGAGACGGAGCGCAGATCAACATCCATCGTCGCCTCACGCGGGATGACGTTGATCCCAGTGCCCCCTTCGATGCGCCCGACGTTAAAGGTCGTGCGTGGCTCAGCCGGAGCTGGATACGAACTGAGTCGCGCGATGGCGCGTCCCAGCGCATGCACGGGGTTGGCGACGCCGAAGTCGCCCCAGGAGTGGCCGCCAGTCCCGCGCAGGCGCAGGCGGTAGCGACGCGAGCCGAGTGCCGCGTGCGTGATGCGCTCCAGTCCGGGGCCGTCGAAACTGATGAAGGCATCAAGCTTTCCGGCCCACTCGCCCGCATTGAAAAGATAGCGCGCGCCGCGCAGATCGCCTTCCCCTTCTTCGCCCACCGTGCCGACGAAAAGCAGCGAGCCTTCGGTCTCTACGGCGCAGGTCTGAAGCGCCCGAACGAGCGCCAGAAGCGCCGCCAGTCCACAGCCATCATCTGCGATTCCGGGCGCGAACAACCTGTGCTGCTCGCGGCGCACAGTGAAATCCGTGCCCGCAGGGAAGACCGTGTCCAGATGTGCGCTCGCGACGAGCAGCGGAGACATGGACGCTCCAGGGCGAAGCGCAATGCAATTACCCTCCTCGTCCGTGTACGCTTCTGCGAGGCCGGCGGCGCGAAACTTTTCGCGTAGATACTCGGCGCGCTCCCGTTCGCCAAAGGGCGGTGCTGGGATGGAGCAAATCTTGATGTGCTCCTCTGTGATCTCCTCTGCGTGGGCTTCAAAGAACTGGAAAGCGCGGCACACAGCATCTCTGCCGAGAAGCTCTCGGACAGTCGCGTCCGGGGTGATCGTTGCGGTAGGAATCATATAAAGGCAGAGGACAGGCGATCCTGGAAATGTTCGATTCACTTAATACGCAGGGTAAGCGAATAACTGGAGCTGTCGACCTTCGGGTTCCGTTTAGTAACGTAAATCAAATAGTCTCTTGTCTGCGGGGCGACATCCGACAAAGAATCGCATCTATGCTCGAACTTAAGGTCTTCGCCATCGCCGCCGAGCAGATGAAAGCAGGCCGTTTGGGTCGGCGTGGTGATTAAGTCAATCACGATCCGCTGCCCCTTACGAGCGGCAAAAATGTATTCCGCCTGCTCATCATGGCGGACTCTACCTTTGGCCGTCGCGCTCTTTGCCCCGCGCTTGAACTCTATGCGCAAAGGCTCTGCCTTACCTCCGCCCTGCGCAAAAACCGGGGTCGCAGCGCACAAAAGGAGCAACGGTAGAAGCAGCAGACCCTTGATGATCTTTCGTTCCAACACTCTTGTTCAGACTTTCTAGACCAACTGCATCACTTCCTCTTCTTCGAGCACGGAGGAAGACTGCTTGGCGCGATCAAAGATGCGCGCGACGCGCTCTTCGCTGGCTTCCAGGCCTCTTGTTTCGAGCCAGTAGATGACGTTCGATCTGCCGCTCATCGGGCCGATCTCGATCTTCTGCTTGAGGCCGAAGAGCCCTGCGGGCACGCCCGAATAGATCAGGTCGGCCAGACCCGCATCGCCCTTCTTGTAACTCTTGATGACCGCCGCCGCGTGAACGCCCGTCGCCGTGCGGAAAGCGTCGCGCCCGAACACAGGATAGTTATAAGGGATGCTCCACTTGCAGCCGCGCGCGGCCACTTCGCAATACTGGCCTAAACTGGAAAGGTCGTTATCAATCCAGCCCATCAGCTTGAGATTGACGAGGAGCTGATCCATCGGCGTATTGCCGACGCGCTCGCCCATCCCGAGGGCAGAGCCGTGCACCTGATCCGCGCCGCCTTCAATGGCCGCGATGGAGTTGATGACGCCAAGGCCACGATCCTGGTGGCCGTGCCAGTCCAGGCGCACACGCTCGCCAGACTCTTCGATGATCTTCTTCACGAAGCTGACGACGGCGCGCGCCCCGTCGGGCGTCGCGTGCCCGACCGTATCGCAGACGCAGACGGCGCGCGCGCCCGCGCTGATCGCCGTCCGGTAGAGAGCGCGAATCGTCTCCGGGTCGGCGCGCGTCGTGTCTTCCGTCACGTACATCACGGGGATGCCTTCTTTGACGGCGAACGTGACCGCCTCTTCCGTCAGCTTCAAGAGCTTATCGAGCGTCCAATCTTCCGCGTAAAAACGGACGGGCGAGGAGCCTATGAAGGTGCAGGCTTCGATGGGGATGCCCGCGCGCTGCGAGATTTCGACGATGGGGATGATGTCGTTGCGATGCGTGCGCGCCGCGCAGTTCGGACGAATCTTCAACCTCTTGTCAGCGATCTCGCGCGCCAGCCGCTCCACACCTGCCGCATGCGTGCCGCCCGCGCCCGGCAGCCCTATGTCCGCCGTATCTATGCCGAGCCCGTCCATCAGGTGCAGCAGCTCTATCTTCTGCTCGACCGAAGGCTCGCACACAGAAGGCGACTGTAAGCCGTCGCGCAGGGTCTCATCGTCAAAACTGATATGACGTCCCGGCGCGAAACTCTCCGGCTCAGTCCTGTTCCAATCATAAATAAGCTCTTCAACAGGCACTTCAACACCTCGTCTGCATAAAAGGGTAAGCAAATTGATTACAACAAGTCGAGCATTGAAATGTCAAGCAAGCTTGAAAAGCAGATGAAAAGCAAATGATGAACCAGGAATGCGGAACGATGAATTAAAAAGAGAAACGGTTCTTCTTTTGATTCCGCATTCCGCATTCCGCGTTCATCATTTGCTTTGACGCGCGCTCTGTTATAGCCTCACATCATCAACTATGTCGAAGGACTTTTGAAGATGGAAGAACTCACTGCACTGGGCAACGATGAGCACCTGAACCACCTACGTACTGCGCCCGGCTGGATCGAAGTCATCACGGGCTCGATGTTCTCCGGCAAGTCTGAGGAACTGATACGCCGCCTGCGCCGCGCACGGATCGCGCGCCAGAAAGTACAGGTCTTCAAGCCTGAGATCGACATTCGCTTTTCCCAGGATCACATCGTCTCGCACTCTGAGATGCGCCACGAATCGGGAACCGTCAAATCGGCTCGCGAGCTGCTCGCCAATGTCGAAAGAGGCACGGAGGTGGTCGGCATCGACGAGGGACAGTTCTTCGACAACGAGCTGGTCGATGTCGCCAACGAGCTGGCGCATCGCGGCCTGCGCGTCATCATCGCGGGACTCGATCAGGACTACACGGGTAAGCCCTGGGAGCCGATGCCGCAACTGCTCGCCATCGCCGAATACATCACCAAGACGCACGCCATCTGCGTGCGCTGCGGCCAGCCCGCCAACTACTCGCAGCGTACCTTTGAAAGTGAAGAGCGCGTTGCCGTCGGCGCAGCCAACATGTACGAGGCGCGCTGCCGCCGCTGCTTCGTCCCGCACGCAGACACGCCCACTTCGCACATCATTGAAGCGGCTGATTAGGTCGCGGGGATTCACCCGTCCCTCCCGCCAAGACTCGATAATAAGCTGGAACATTCTTCAGGGATGGAGTGTCTAAAAAACATTCGAGGCGTTTGTCTGAAATTCACGGAGAGGAAAGGGGCGATCACCGATGACTCCAACCAAGCCGCCGGGTCAAGGACGCTTCTTCTCAGGCAGTTCAAGCTTCTCTCCGCTATACGTCTTAATCCCCGTCACGACCTTCGCGCTCTTCTGGAAATTAGGCGCGAGCAGTCTGGCCGCCTGGGATGAAGCCATTTATGCTCAGGTCTCAAAGGAGATTTTGCGCGGCGGGGATTGGCTGACACTGCACTGGCAGTATGAGCCGTGGTTCGAGAAACCGCCCCTGTTTGTATGGGTCACGGCGATTCTCTATCGCTTCCTGGGGGTCAACGAGTACGGTGCGCGCGCGGCTTCAGCCCTTTCCGGCGTCGCCCTCGTCGTGCTCACCTATCTCATCGCCAAACGCGCATACGATCAGCGTGTCGGATGGCTGGCGGCTGTCATTCTATTGACCAGTTATTACTTCCTTTCCTTCTCTCGCTTCGGCACGATGGAGGTCATGCTGTCGCTCTTCATCTACCTCACTCTCTACGGTTATCTACGCTTGAAGGAGGGCGATGAAAAATGGTGGTATTTGATCTGGACGTCTTGCGCGCTCGCGCTGATGGCTAAAGGAGCTGGCGGACTGATCGCGCCTGCCGTGCTGTGGCTGGCCTTGTTCTTTGATAAACGCTTCGCCCGGACGATTCAGTCGAGACATTTCTGGCAGGCATTTCTGCTGGCAGCCTTGCTGGTCGCCCCCTGGCATATCCTCATGTACATCCGATACGAGCGCGCTTTCATAGGAGAGTATATCGGCTACCACGTGATCGCGCGGACAACGCAGACGCTGGAAGGACACCCGACGACACATCTCTACTATCTGGCAAAATTAATAGACGGCTTTTTCCCCTGGTGTCTGCTCGCACCCTTTGCCGTCGCATCGGGCGTCAGAGAAATCCTGAAAGGGAAGTCCCGCTCTCTCATCTTCCTGCTCGTGAGCGCACTGGTCTTCGGGCTATACACGCTGATCCCGACCAGACGACCCTGGTATATCGTGCCCCTCTTTCCTGCGCTTGCAGTCCTCATCGCGGCTTTCCTGACCAACCTTTTCCAGGCTTACCGCGAGCGTCCAGCTCACCGGCGCATCATCGCATCGCTCTGCGTTCTGCTCGTGACGGTTGGCGGTCTTTACAGCCTTCTCTCCCTCTACCTCAATAGTAGAGGAGAAGAACCGATTGCACGCCTGGCTCGGCTGGCTCAAAGTACAAGCGCGGAAGACCGTCAATCCCTCGTCCTCTTCTCCGAATCCGAACCGTTTTACGCGCAGACACCATTGTTCTACAGCAATCGACCGATCCAACAAACATACGATACGGTTAAGCCTGCCAGCGAAGACGCCAGCCGCTACGTCAACTTTACGAATCTGGCGGACGTTGCGCAGAACTCACAGAAGCCGATTATTTTTCGCCAGGGGGACGCGGCGCGTTTGGCGACCCTTTATGATATCAGCACGGTGGCAGAGGCCGATGCGCTGGTCTATGCGACGATTAAACGTAAATAACGCGAGTCGGCAATCGCTTGCCAATCACCTTCTCTCAACTGACCTGCCGCATTCAAATCAACCGCCCACCGTCATGATGACTATGCCTACGAACGCCAGCGCGACGCCTATCAAGCGCACAGCCCCGAAGGCTTCACCCATCCAGCGCCAGCCCGTCAGCGCGGCGAAAAGAATACTCAACTCGCGCAACGCGCCGACATAGCTGACGCGCCCCCACTGATAAGCATAGAGCACGAGGATGTACGTCAATTGCATGAGGACTCCGACCACGATGATGCGCCCCCAGCGCGCGCGCCACTCTTTGATGAGAGGGCGATAGCCGTAGCGCGCCAGCATAAAGGGCGTCACGAAGAGGCACGCCAGGCTGAGCGCCAGCACCGTATACGGCAGGGGAGACATCAAGCGAACGGCTGCTGCGTCAATCGCAGAGTAGAGAGAGATGCATATCGCCACGCTCAGGGCTGCGCCGACCCCGCTCGCGCTTCTGACCGTGTAGACCGGCTGGCGTGATCGCAAGAAGCGCCCGCTTCCGACCATGACCAGACCGCAGAGGAGGGTGATGAGTCCAACGTAGCCGAAGAGAGCGGGCTGCTCACCGAGAAATGCTATCGCCCAGAGAGCGAGAAGCGCCGGGGCTGCGCCGCGCGCGAGCGTGTAGACCAGAGAGAAGTCGCCGTGTTCATAGGCGCGTATGAGCGTGATGAAATAGGCGGCCTCGGCAAGGGCGCTGCTCAAGGCGTAAGGCCAGATGCGCGCCGGGATTGATGGATGGAAGGCGAAGACTGGAAGATAAATGAGCGAGCCCGTGACGCAAGCCCACCACGTAAACACCTGCCGGGCTTCCTGCGCCTGCTTAACAAGAACGTTCCAGCCTGTGTGCAGCGCTGCGGCGACGATTACCAGTCCAATCGCCGTCAATGGCATAAATGCTCCTTATCAGAGCTTCATATCTACGAAGGGGCGATGTAAACGCAAAGGACGCAAAGGAGGAAGACGCTGGAGAGCGCAAAGAGGCTACTTACTTTGCGCTGCACTTTGCGTCCTTTGCGTTTACATCTCTATTCACCGAACTGCTCTGCTTCTTTTTAAGTCAACCCTTACCACGCGCGCGACCACTTGGGGCCGTCGTGCTTTTCGTCGCGCAGAGAAGAGTCTACGCCAGCGCGCATTTCCAGAAGGCGACCCATCAACCAGAGCAAGTCGGAGAGGCGATTGATGTAAGCGAGAGCCTCTGCGCTCACATCTTCTCCGGCCTCATTGAGCCGCACGATGCAGCGTTCGGCGCGTCGGCAGATGGTACGCGCCACATCGTAAGCGGCAGCCGCCGCGTGGTCTCCGGGCAAAGACCAGTCTGACAGGATACCCTCCATCGCTTCGATGCGATGAACTTCCGAAGTCAAACGCTCAACCATCCCGGCGGTAACATCCGGCGTCTCTTTCTTCACGGCATCAGGGTTGGCAATCGACCCGCTGATGAGGAACAGCTCGCGCTGAATCTCCCTGGTCAGGTCGTGCACCTCTTTGTCATCGCAGATCGAGCGGGCGAAGCCCATCTGCGCGCCCAGCTCGTCAATCGTTCCATAAGCCTCAACGCGCAGGTGCGCCTTGGAGACGCGCTCGCCCCCGATCAATGCGGTCTGCCCCCTATCGCCGCGCTTCGTTGCTATGCTCATGAAATTTTCTCCTTAAGAGCACAGAACAAAGAATCACCACAGAGACACAGCGACATAGAGAAAACAGAATCAAAGGCGATGTACGGGCAGATCGAGCAGCTTTGTCTTAGCTTATTTCTTAATTGCTTCTCTGTGCCTCTGTGTCTCTGTGGTGATTCCCTGGTTTTGTTAAGCATTCTAAGTATCCTCCAGGCTCATGTTAATGATGCGCTCGCGTCTGCGTCCAGAGCCTCCAACGGTGCGAGGCTCGGATCAACCTCATAGCCTGCGGCGCGAGCAATCAACGCATGAAGCTGTCGCACGCCTTCTGTGAGCGAGGCCGGTCCCGGCTGTAGGATATATGTTGACTTCACTTCGTAGACGTGACGGTCGCGCACCGCGCTCACTGTTGACCAGCCCTGTCTCTGACGGATCACAGACTTCTTAACGGCGCGCCCGCACCAGGAGGCGATAATAACCTGTGGGTCGCGTGCGGCTACGTCCAACGGATTTAGAACACGATCCTTCGCAGCCTTGCTCTCGCGCAGTTCAGGATAGAGCGGTTGACCCCCTGCGATCTCGATCAGCTCTTCCACCCAGCGAATGCCGGATATCAAAGGCTCGTGCCACTCCTCGAAGAAGACGCGCGGGCGCGTCTTGAAGCGGCTGGCGGAAACCTCTATCTGACGCAGCTCCGCTTCGAGGCGCGCGATCAACTGAGCGGCCTTGTCCATACAGCCGCAGATGCGCCCGACGGTCAGAATCATTTGCAGGATTTCGGCGACGCTGCGCTGGTTGAAGGTGAACACGTTCAACCCTCTCTGGATCAACTCGCGCGCGATCTCCGCTTGAAGGTCTGAGAAAGCGAAGACCAGGTCGGGCTTAAGCTCCATGATGCGGTCGAACTTGGCGCTCGTGAAGGCGGAGACTTTAGGTTTCTCGCGCCGCGCTTGCGGCGGGCGCACGGTGTAGCCGGAGATGCCGACGATGCGCCAGTCTTCGCCCAACAGGTAGAGCGTCTCGGTCGTCTCTTCCGTCAGGCAGACGATACGCTGTGGGTAAGCTTGGATTGCAGCCTCTCTCTCGGTTGATGTGCCTTTTTCCATCTTCGTTATGAAATTACTTCGATCATGTCATTGCGAAATAAACGGGACACCTTCTCTTAGCGGCGTGAACTTCTCATTTACATACTTCCGCCTGATCTCTCTCCATAGCCCTCATTCTTATCGCGTTGGAAAAAGAAGACGACCTCACCATTCGGCGCTTGGGCTCGCTCGGCGCGAACGCCGAAGACATCCCGAATCCCTGCGTCGGAGAGAACCTCTGCGGGAGCACCCACAGCACGGATGCGACCCGCAGAGATGAGGGCGACCTCGGTCGCGTAGCGCGCCGCCGAGTTCAGATCGTGAATGGCGAGCGCTATTGTTTTCCCCTCATCGGCCAGCTTGCGGCAGAGGTTCAGCACATCGAGCGCGTGCGCGATGTCCAGGTTGGCTGTCGGCTCGTCAAGCAGAATGGCGTCCGATTGTGTGGCGAGGCTACGGGCGAGGAGGACGCGCTGGCGCTCGCCGCCTGAAAGCTCTGTCACCAGGCGCGCGGCGAGATGTGCGACATCGGCGCGCGCCAGTGCCTCATCAACGGCGCGTCGATCCGCATCAGTTTCACGCTCGAAGCGTCCGAGGTGCGGGTGTCTGCCCATGCTCACCACATCGCGCACGGTGAAAGCGAATCCAAGATGCGTGTCCTGCGGCGTGAAACTGATGCGGCGCGCCAGCTCCCTGCGCTTAATGCTATGCAGGTCTTGCCCGTCAAGCCGCGCCCTTCCTTCCACTGGCCGCCAGAGACCGCTGAGCAGCCGGAGCAAGCTGGTCTTGCCCGAACCGTTCGGGCCGACGAGCACCGTCAGGTGTTTGGGGCGAAGCTGAAGCGAGGCATGACGCACGAGCCAACGCCCGTCCACTTCCACCCCTGCGTCTTGAAGCTCAAGGATCATAAGTAGCCGACCTCGCGGCGATGGCGCAGCAGGAGGTAGAGAAAGAAGGGAGCGCCGAAGGCCGCCGTGATGATGCCGAGGCGTATCTCTTCGGGGCTGCGCAGGGTGCGCGCGAGAAGGTCTGCGAAGATGAGAAAGACAGAGCCCGTCAGCGCGCTCGCAGGGATCAGGCGACGGTGCGAGGGGCCGATGATGAGCCGTACGATGTGCGGCACGATGAGGCCGACAAATCCGACCACACCGCTCACAGCCACAGCCGTGCCCGTCAGCAGCGCCGCACAGGTCAGGACCACGCGCTTGACCTGCTCGACATCTACGCCGAGCGATTGCGCCGTCTCTTCGCCGGTCAGCATGAGATCAAGCTCACGCGTGTAGACGAGCGAGACGATGGTGCCCGCGATGATGCCCGGAAGGGCGAGCCAGAAATGAGGCCAACCGCGATTGTCCAGGCCGCCGAGCAGCCAGAAGAGAATCTCCTGCGCGACGTCAAATCGCACCCAGGACATAGTAATCAGAAAAGAGGTGGCCGCGCCTATCAAAGCGTTGAGCGCGACACCCGTCAGCAGCAGCGTCGCCATCGGCGTGCGCCCCTGACGCGTCGAGATGACATAGACGGCGAAGAGCGCAAAGAACGCTCCGATGAACGAAAAGACCGGCAGGTAAAAGAGCGAGCGAAGGGCGAGCCCGCTGACCAGAGCGACGCAAGCGCCGAGCGCGCCGCCCGAACTCGTGCCGACGATGTCAGGCGAAGCCAGCGGGTTTTTGAAGAGCCCCTGCATCTGCGCTCCAGCCATTGCGAGCGCCGCACCGGCCAGCGCCGCCACCAGCACGCGCGGCGTGCGTATTACCCAGACGACAGCTTGCTGCGGCTCGCCTATGGCGCTCATATCCACCCACCCAACGGGCAGCACGTGCGCCAGCAGCACACGCACGACCACGCCCGGCGCGACCGACGTGCTGCCGACGGCGATGCCACAGATGATCGCGAGCACAAGCAGGATGGCGATGACGACGAAGTAAAGAAGCGTGCGCCCGTCGAAGATGGATGCTTGCGTGCCCGCCCCTGAATCAGAGACGGTGGCGGATTCACTGCGCCCGCCAGCGCCGCCGGAGCGAGAGGCTGGCGATGTCTGTGCGCTGCTCTCGGCGCGCGTGCTCCTTTCAGTCGGTTTCGCCTCATCAACTCTCATTGAGATGTCCCCGGCTGCTCGGCGTACAATCCATCCACCAGCGTCCCGACCGCCCGCACGACGTACTGTGAGACGGTCAGAAAATAGCGGTTGTCCATGATGATGATACGGTTGGCGCGCGCCGCACGCGTGGTCGCGACCGCAGGGTTCATGAGCAGGCGGCGGCGCGTCTCTTCAAACTGCCCCGCATCAGCACCGGCGACGATGAAGTCCGGCTGCCAGTCTGCGACCTGTTCGGCGTTGATCTTCGGGAATCCGTCGAGCCCGTGTTCAGCCGCGACATTGATCGCGCCCGCCGTGCGTAGAATGTCGTCAAAGAGCGTGCCGCTTCCGGCTGTATATCCATCCGCGCTGTAAGACAGGACGCGCGGGGCACTGTCAACTTTGGGCACGCGTGCGCGAATCTGACCGAGATCACGATCCATCTGCGCGACAAGCGCTTCGGCACGCTCATCCTCACCGATACTGTAGCCGACCGTGCGTATATTCTGCTTGATGTCCTCGATACTGATGAAGTTGGCGAAGCGAAAGACGGTTGCGCCTGCCGCCTGAAGCTGCTCGACCGTCTCGGGGCGGCTGTAGCTGGCGACGAAGATGAGGTCGGGCTCGATCTGCAAAATCTGCTCGGCATTCTCCACAATCGGCGAGCCGGTCGCGCGCACCTCCGAGACGACGTTGCTGTACTTCGCGTCAAGCGCAAACTTGCTGAAGCCTTTGATACGCTCCGGTGTGCAGATGGCGAGCAGGATTTCGTCCGTGCTGAGCGTCGTAGACGCGATGCGTACGGGTCGCGCTTTGATCGTCACAACCCCGCCGCTCGCATCACGCAACTGGCGCGGGAAAGGCGTGCGCGCCCTTTCGGAGACGGACGCGGGGTAAAGATTGGGGGGCGCCGTGTTCTGCCGCGCGCTCAAACGCCGGAGCGCTTCGATGCCGATGATGCCGCCAAGGATGATGACGACGACGAGCGCCAGGAAGAGATACGTGCTCCTCTGTCGCAGGTTGGAGAACGGCATGGATTTATGTTTCAGAAAATTGAAACGCCCTTGATCTTCCGCGCGGAAGATCAAGGGCGTTTCAAAAAAGGCTAATCTCGATGGAGCCATTTGAGCCGAGGTCGAACCCCTTTTGGGCTCGCCCTTCATCCATCGAACGATCAGCACGCGGACGCCACTCGCTCTGTCCCGAAGCGTAAGCGGTCGCTTCCGTCCTTTTTGCAGGCAAGGTTTCCTGACTCCCGGCTCAAGCGTGTCGCATCACGGCCTTCCCCGTACCTTGCGGAAACGAGTGACCTTCTGAAGTTGGATGCGACACAATCGCCGGTCTACAGTGGCGGGAACCGTGCGGGATTTAACCCGACTTCCCTTGTCGCCCTCCGAGGGGCTGAACCTGCGACGGTCAACTCCTGCGGCAGCACCGGATTAAACACCTTCTGCCCCGCCGAGTTGAACAGCGATACGAATCTTAAAGTTCCAAAGAGCGCGCCGCCCTGCAAGACTTTCGTCCCCGTTTCAGGCGAGCATCAAACCTAACACCAATAAAGGGAAAAGGCAATAAGAGTAGACAGTAGACAGTAGTCAGTAGCCAGTAGAAACGAAAGCAGCGACCTCGGCTTTTCTTTTCTACTGTCTACTGACTACTGACTACTGTCTACTGCTTTCTCAGTGCACGATCTTGGTCGAGTAAAGTATGGCGTAAAACTCGTCCTGGTGCTTGGCGAAATTGCCGCCGCTCGTCGAGAGGATGAGGTTGACGAGCTGTATCTGACCAGCATACTTGCGGTAGGCCTGCCACTGCAAGCGTCTCGGGTCGCCCTGATTTTCCGGCATCGCCTCGCGGAAAGAGACGCCTTTCAAGCCGTCCAGCTCGAGCCAGCGCAGCTCCTCGTATTTTCCATTTTTGTAGTTGGTCTGCGCGCCCGTATAGGCTGCCTGAAGCGCCGCATCCATCGGAAACGTGTCGCCGAGCGCGGAGATATTGACGATCAGAAACGCGTTGCCCCCGCCCCAGTTGAACATCTCCTTCTCGACGCTCATCTTGTTCCAGTTCTTCGGCAGTGTCCATGTGATGCCCTGCTGCTCCCAGTTGACCGTCTGCCCGCCCTCAAGCGCAGCCGTCTGGGCTGACGTAGGGTTCGGACGCTCCACTTGCTGGTCGCTCACGGTCGAGCCGCTCGACCCGGACGGCGCTGTCGGACTGGATGTGGATGAATTAGAGGATGAGGATGAGGACGAATTCGAGTCAGATTTTCCCCCGCCCTTGCCCGTCAGCCTATCAGTCAGGCCACACAATGACAGCGCCAGTACCAGCGCCGCGAGTATAGGAATATGGTTCATAGGTTAATTCGCTTTCGGGGATTGATAGAGCACAGCGCTTCTACGATAAATCCAGAGACAAGTCAATAGGTGTGGGGAAATGGCGCGAAAAGAATTTCACCACCGCAGACACCGCAGACACAGAGAAAACTTTGATAGATTGATGAGACGGTGATCCTTTTCTATTTTCTCTGCTTCTCTGTGTCTGCGGTGGTGATTTTTTCTGTTTCTATCTCCCACTCGCTGACCTGGCAAAATTGTTTCGCAGGTTGCGCTATGCGTGCTATGCTAAGAGCCTTAGTCCCCTATGACAGTTCGACCAACGCGGGCGGCCTTCGACGCCGCTTCTTCTCAAGGAGAGGTGTTTCATGCGTGTCTCTGCCACAACATCATCAACCTGCTTTCTGTTAATAGCGGTTCTTTCGCTCGGTCTCGCCAGCAGCGCCTGTCAAAACCAGCCTGTAGGGAATACCGCCAACTCCAACACGACGGCGACGACGAACACGACGACTAATACGAACAGCACGACGATGGCCGTCGATCCCGGCACGGTCATCAACACGCGCGAGCCGGAAAAATACAGCGCCACGCTGGTCTTTACGGTTGAGACGGAAGGCGGCGACAAGTCCATGGCTTTGTCGCCTCTGTCTGCTGAAGTGGCGCGCAATGGCCTGGATCGTCGCGTCTCGTTCAAGCTTCCGAGCGGCGAGCAGTTGATCTATCTCGACAGCAAAGACAAGCATTACGTCATCTCGCCGACCCGCAAGCAGTATGCAGAGTTGACATCGGAGGCGACCGGGTTCGAAATCCAGCGCCTCATGACTCCGGGGCAGCTCGTCTCCTATCTGGAGAAACAGAAGGGTTACGAGCGTGTCGGCGAAGAGCAGATGAACGGGCGCACGGCTGAAAAGTATCGCTATGCGGGCACGGCCAAGACCGGGACGCAGGCGGGCGATATTAAATCAGAGGCTTTCGTCTACGTGGACAAGGAGACGGGGCTGCCGCTGCGCGCCGAGTTGTACTCCGAAGCGACAGGCAACGTGCAGGGCGCAAAGGGAGCGAAAGTGATTGCCGAGATGCGCGACATCCAGACGAACGTAGCTCAGACCCTGTTTGAAGTGCCGCAGGGGTTGAACAAGGTCACGCCCGAACAGGTGCGCCAGCAGATAGACATGCTGACGGCCTCTGTGACGGCGGTCGTCAAGGTGCTCTTGAACAACATGGGCTCGCAGGGCACGACGACGACGACCGTCACGACGACGACGACCAGCCCGTCGCCGTCTCCAAGCCCATCTCCAACCGCGCCTTAGCCAGAAGGAGAGAAGAAAATGAGATACATTCTGACCCTTCTGGCCGGATTGATTGCGGGCGGCGCACTGGTCTTCTTTCTCTTTGTCGGCGCGCCGCGCGCGAAGCCTTTGCCCGGCGCAGTCGTCCAGCCGCCCGAACAAGGCGGCGATCCGCCGGGCACAGCTTTGGTCACACTCGACGAGAAGTTCTTCGACGCCCTGCTCGGCACGATCTTCCGCGATCTGGGCGCACCCACGTTCCCGCTCCAGTTCACCTCGCTTCAGGGAGAGCCGCAGGGGGCGGAGGTCTTCCGTCCATCAGCTCTACAGGAGGGATGTGCGGACGCTGTCGTCATCGCGCCGCAGGACAGCAACGTCAAAACGGGCGTGCGCCTGACCGAAGGAAAGATCATGGCTCCGCTCGCTTTCAGCGGCAGCTACAATGCGTTCGGCAGTTGTATTAATTTCAAAGGATGGGCGCAGGCCAACATCCAGTTGCGTTTCGATCAGGGGCAGCAGACGGTTTACGGCCAGATCACCGTTGAAGGAGTCAACCTCGAAGGCACTTCCCCAATCGTCGGCGGCCTTGTCACGCCGCTCGTGCAGCGTGCGATCAACGAACGCGTTAATCCGCTGGAGATCATGCGCTCGTCGCAACTCACGCTCGCCGTCCCAGTCAAGGCCAGCAACGGCACACTCAAAGCGCAGGTCAAAGATGTTCGCGCCGAAGTGAAAGAGAGCATGCTCAACCTTCACATCACCTACGACTTCACCGGGCAAAAACAGTAAAGAAGTAGACAGTAGTCAGTAGCCAGTAGAAAGGAAGCAGCAACCCTGATTTTCTTTTCTACTGACTACTGTCTACTGACTACTGTCTCCTGTCTACTGTAGTCTCACCTTCGCCGTCTCTTCTTCCGGCGAGTCGTGTTGCGGCTTGACCGAGACGCCGTGTTTGTAGACGAGGTCGCCGCCGAGCCAGCCGGAAATTCCGATCAGGATCACGCCGACGAGAGAGAGCAGGAAGGGGATGGTGAGCCTCCAGCCGACCCACGGGGCTCCGTAGCGCGTTCGCAGGTAGAGGCTGACGGCGAAGATCAGTAGAGCGATGATGTTGAGGCGCGCGTGCCAGTTGGCGATGCGCTTAACCTCCCCGTTCTTGATCGCCAGCCAGTCGATGATGCCCGGCACAGCCGCCATCAACCCTCCGATGATCCCTGCCGCGAGCGTAAATTTCGCGATCAGGAGCAAACTCTGGTTGCGATAGAAGTAGAAGATCACGTCCGCGATAAAGGATGTGATCCACAGAGCCAGGGGAAACGGAATGAGCATCGGGTGAACCGGATGCCCCGCAATGCTTGCTTTGCTAGCCATCTTAAATCCCCCTTTTTTATGCATGGGCGGCTGAGGGCTGCTGTCCCCTGCCGCGTACGCGTGCTGTCTGCCCTTCAAAGATGAAGGCCAGCGATTTGTAGATGAGCTTGGCGCAGAGGAAGGCCGAAGCGTCGAAGCCCTCAACGTAAGAGTATTCTGTCAGGTCCATGCCGACGACGCGACGACTACGCGCGAGCGTGCGGATCAACCCAATCGTCTCGTACCAGCCGAGCCCCCCCGGCTCCGGCGTCCCCGTCTGCGCGACCAGCGAAGGATCGAGCCCGTCGATGTCTATTGTCAGGTAAACGTTCTCGGTCAGGCTAGAGACTGCCTCTTCCCACCAATCCGTGCGACCCACGATGTCTTTAGCCCAGAAGATGCGCGTCGGCAACTCATCGAGGACGCGCGCCTCTTCGGCAGAGATCGAGCGAATCCCGCATTGCACGGACGGCAAACGCATATCGCGCACGACGCGCGCCATGATCGAAGCGTGCGAGTGCGGCGTGCCGTCATACTGGTCGCGCAAGTCCGCATGGGCGTCTATCTGAAGCACGGAGAGATCAGCGTAGCGCTCGGCATGAGCGCGTATGACGGGCGCGCTGACCGAATGCTCGCCGCCGATCATGGCGACGAATTTCCCGGTCGCGACTAACCGGGCGGCGCGCTCGTACAGCGCCTGCATCATGCGCTCAGGCGGATCAATAGAAGGTGCTTCGTCGAGCGTGTGAATGCCCAGCCTATAAACTTCAGCGTCCGTCTCTTCATCATACAGCTCCATGTTGCGCGAGGCATCAATGATCGCCTCGGCTCCGCGCCCCGTCCCCGTTCCGTAAGAGACAGTCCCCTCGTAAGAGACAGGCCACACGAGAATGCGCGCCCGCTCAAAACTCGAAAACTCTTCCTCGGCGATGCCGCCGAAGTTCACAGGAAGGTGTGCTGATTCGGACATGGAAGAAAGTATACAGGAGACAGTGGTCAGTAGTCAGTAGACGAAAACTGATAATCGAATGTTATAATCCATTCCATGAAAGTCCTTAACTTCACAGTTGTGATGACGCCGGATGAGACTGGCGGTTACGTTGTGACGTGTCCCGCGCTGCCCGGATTGGTAACTGAGGGAGATACGCTGGAAGAAGCACGCGCGATGGCTGCCGATGCCATTCGCGGCTACCTTGAAGTTCTTATTGAAGATGGAGAACCAATCCCGTCAGATAATTCAATCGCTGAAGAAATAGCGGTCGAGATTGCTTGACTCATTCCTCAAGCCTTATAGTAAATCCAAAAACTCTTCAACTGTAAAACCAGCCTGCTTAATTATGGATGCGAGCGTGCCAGCCTTCAAATCTTTGTTGTGATAAGGAACTGTCACTATTCGATTATCTTTCTTCAGAATGTAGTGACTTCCTGTTACGCGCCGGATTTGAAATCCATGACGCTCAAGAGCGGTAATAACTTTCTTTGGTTTTAGCACGGGCAACTTTCCAGCCATAGGCGATACCTCTTTTCCTCAATCCTTTCACTGACGACTTTTGTCAGCGAATTCGCGGCGCATCATAGGAATATTCGTGAATCTGTCAAGGGCTGAACTTGAAGGAGTGAAGAATTGATCGGCTGCATAAAAATAAATAGCCAGTAATCAGCATGTTCTTTCTACTGACTACTGGCTGCTGTCTACTGACTACTGCTTTTCGTCACGGTACTTCAATCGTCAAATCGCGCCCGGTGAAGATGAAGTTCGGACGCTTGCGTCCCTTCATGTACTTGGCGGCGGTTTGCGAGAGCGCGGTGACGAGGATGGGAAGCGCGATGGTCGCGTCGCAGTTGACGTAGGCCGTGTGCGCGCCGCGCGCGAGCTTGCCGTAGATCAATCCTTCGTCGAAGGAGACGGCGTTGGAGCGCCCGCCCGGATGGGGCGCGTCCGTGGAAATCTGTATGGCGTACTTGTGGCCGCGCGACGGAATCTTGACGATGTTGGTGGAGATTTCCGTCTGTTGGATGAAGCTCTTGGTCGTCCCGCCGCCGAGATTGATGACGCCGGAGACGCGCGCGCGCGCAGCCACCTGCGTCAGGTCAAGTACGTCCTGGACGATGTCGAACTGAAAATTGTTCTTCTTCTCGAAACGAGCCGCAGCGATGCCGATGGCGATGGCGCTGTCGGCGACCGCCGGGCAGAAGATGGGCACGCGCGCTTTGTAGGCGGAGGTAAGCACACCGTCTTCAGTGGCGATCTCGGCCAGCTCGCGCCCCAGCAGGTGCAGGAATTCACGCGTCGAATAGGGGCGCGTTTGATCGAGTTGATTGGTGAAGCCGCCGACCCATTCGTCTGCCTCGCGGTACTCCTCCTCGCTGGCGAGCAGATCCCACATGCGGTTGATCTGCGAAGCCTCAAGCTCCGCATCGGTCATCGAGGGATGTGCCTGAAAGTGGTGGCGTCCCAGGGTCTCGTGCAGGTCGTGAAAGAGAATCGAGCCGGAGAGTACGAGCACGTCAACGAAACGATTCTTAATCACGTAGGCCAGAAGACGGCGCATGCCAGCCGGAATAAGCGCGCCTGAGCCGGCGACGAAGATGGTCGTGTTGTCGCCGAGCATGTCGAGCCAGATGCGGTGCGCTTCGGCCATCTGGCGTCCGCCAAAGCCAGAGCCCTCCATCTTTTCCAGAAGCCCGGCCACCGAACGGTCGCGATCCACCTGGATGGGTCGCGTCGGCACGGTCAAATACTTAGACGGTCTGGGTTTTCGCTGAGTCACCATAAAGGTCTCCAATAGAGTCCGGAGTCCGAGAGTCTGGAGTCTGGAGTCAAAGACAGAAAATATCTCTTTCTTTTGACTCCGGACTCTCGGACTCCAGACTCTAGACTTCTTCTAGTCTCTGCTGCGCCTGCCTCTTACTTCTTTCCCATCGGTTCCAAGATAGGTGTAGGCGTTAAAGCGCGCTTCGTAAAATTCGACAAGCTGTGCGGCTTCGGCTTCCGTCAGGTCGCCGCGCTTGACGCGTTGCGCGGCCTGGCGGCGAAAGCCTTCGTGAAGCTGTCCTCGCTCGTAGCGCGCACGATGCAAGGCTTCGCCGACGGTTGTGCCCTGAACCACCTTTTTGATCAGGTAGCCGTCTTCGTCAATATGTATGTGCGCTTCGTTGGGCGCGCCGAAAAGGTTGTGGCTGTTGCCCATCACCTCCTGGTACGCGCCGACGAGCGCGAAGGCCAGATAATAGGGCTCGCCTTCGACGAGCGAGTGAAGCTCAAGCACCTGCTTGACGTCGTGTAGATCGACGAACTTATCGACGATGCCGTCCGAATCGCACGTGATGTCGCAGAGCGTCGCGTACTCCAAAGGGGGCTTATTGAGCTTGTGTATGGGGACGATGGGGAACAGTTGATCGAGCGCCCAGTGATCCGGCACCGAGCGGAAGACGGAGAAATTCGTCAGGTATTTCGCGCAGAGCAGTCGGCGCAGGTCGCCAAACTCTTCGGAAACATACTTGGCCTGCTGCGCATACTTGTCCGCGCGCTCGCACACGTCCCAGAAGAGCACCTCGCCTTTGGCGCGATCTTCCAATGAGATCAGACCCAGATTGAAGAGCGTAAAGAGTTCTTCGCGATGTTCGAGCGCGTCGTGATAATACTCGCGGTAATTCTTGACCGAGATGGTCTCGCGCAGGTCGCCGAGTTCTGTAATCACCTGCGGATCATCCTCGTCGATTTCAAAGGGCGTGATGTCCTCGACGACCGTTTCAATCTCGTCAACCACGTTGGTGATGAGAATGGCGTGATAGGCGGCGAGGTAGCGCCCGGACTCCTGGATGACGTTCGGGTGCGGCACGTTCTCGTCGTCGCAGACCTGCTTGATCGTGTAGATCACGTCGTTGGCGAACTCCTGCGCCGAGTAGTTGGCGGAAGAATCGAAGGCGGTTTTCGATCCGTCGTAATCGACGGCCATGCCGCCGCCGACATCCAGCAGGTCGATGGGAACCTTCATCTGGTAGATCTTGCTGTAGACGCGCGCCGCCTCTTTCATAGCGTTCTTGATGCGCTTGATGTCTGTCAGTTGCGAGCCGATGTGAAAGTGCAGTAAGCGGAGCATGTCGGTGCGTCCTGCATCCTGCAAGCGTCCGATGACTTCCAGAATCTCTGTGGTCGTCAATCCGAACTTGGCCGCCTCGCCGCCGGACTTTTCCCAGCGGCCAGAGCCCTTGGAATAGAGCTTGACGCGGATGCCGACCATCGGCAGATTGCCCTCCTCGTGCTCTTCGGCCAGACGCAGGATGTGGCCGAGCTCGCTCATCTTCTCGATGACGATGACGACGCGCTTGCCGCACATCGCGCCCGCAAACGCCAGCTCGATGAACTCCGCATCCTTGAAGCCGTTTAGGACGAGCAGGCTGTCGGGGGTCTGTTCCAGGGCGAGCGCCGCGTAGAGCTCCGGTTTCGAGCCCGCTTCCAGCCCGAAATCGTAGCGGGAGCCTTCGCGCAGGTACTCTTCGACGACCGCCCGCTGCTGGTTGACCTTCATCGGGTAGACGCACATGTGCGTGCCCTGGTACTCGAATTCGCGTATGGAGTTGCGAAAGGCGCGTTGGAGCTTGCGCACCTGGCTGGCGACCAACTGGGGGAAGCGCAGGAGCACGGGCGTGCCGATGCCGCGACGCTGTAGGTCGTCAACGATCTCTTTCAAGTCTGCCGCGCGTGCATCCCCTTCGGCGGGGTGCACGATCAAATTACCTTTACGGTTAACGTCAAAATAGCCTGCGCCCCAATTCTCTATCCCGTAGGTTTCAAGCGTGTGTTCAATAGCCGTGGTCAATTCGCGGTCTCCCCCTGAGTGCTGTTCCCAATGGCGCGCGTTCCCGCACGTAGCGAAGCGCTGCTTCTCAATAAAGCCCTGTAGCGGAGAATCATGGATGGAACACTTAGGCTCGCAATTTAACAGAAAACGCGAGGTCGGTCAAAAACTATTTTTTTGCCCCCGGATTTGCTGCCGCAGGGTTAAGTCTGCGCCCGGTAATAATTTAAGTGTCGAAAAGGTGTCAGCGCGCTCGCGCGCCTCTTCGGAAGTGTGCAAAGAAATCCTTGACACGAGGCGGCGCGCGACTATAATGCAAAGCTTTTTAAGGCGCTGCCGCAGTATGACGCGCTCTCTCGCACAGGCACACCGCTCGCTCTCGCAAGACCAGGAAACCGCACCGCCAACTTCTACGGCGCGGAAAGCACCTCCAACACTCCCTTTTTCCCGTGAGGACAAACTATGAATGCAAAAACTGCTCTGAAATATGCTGACGATCAGGGCGCACGGTTCGTCTCCGTACGTTTTACGGATTTGCCGGGCTCCTGGCACCATCTGACCTTCCCCATCGAACAGCTCGGCGAAGACTCTTTTGAAGACGGCTTCGGCTTTGACGCCTCCAGTTTGCGCGGCTGGGCGGCGATCAACGAATCCGACATGCTGCTCGTACCCGATGCCGGGCGCTACTGGATGGACCCGTTCGCAGAGGAGCCGACGCTCTGCCTGATCGCCAATGTCGTTGATCCGATCACCAAGGACGGCTACGCTTTTGATCCACGCTCGGTCGCCGTCCGCGCTGAAAGCTATCTTAAATTCACAGGGCTCGCAGACACGGCCAACTTCGGCCCCGAAGCCGAGTTCTTCGTCTTCGATTCGGTGAAGTTTCACAATGAACAGCATTCCGCAGGCTACTCTGTCGATTCCGACGAAGGCCACTGGAACAGCGGGCGCGCGGCCAACGAGTTCTACGGCTCAAACCTCGGCTATCGCATACGCGGCAAAGAGGGTTATGTGCCCGTCCCACCGGCGGATAGCTTGAGCGATCTGCGCTCGGAAATCTCTTTGATCCTCGCCAAGTGCGGGATCAACGTCGAGTGTCATCATCACGAGGTCGCCACAGCCGGACAGTGCGAGATAGATTTCCGTTTCGCAACGCTGTTGGGCACGGCTGACAATCTACAGATTTTCAAGTACGTCGTGCGCAACACGGCCTACAACTACGGCAAGGCGGCCACCTTTATGCCTAAGCCGCTCTACGGCGACAACGGCTCAGGCATGCACTGCCACCAGTCTCTATGGAAGGGCGAAAAGCCGCTCTTCTCAGGCGACGGCTACGCGGGGCTCTCGCAGATGGCGCTCCATTATATCGGCGGGCTGCTCAAACACGCGCCCTCGATTGTCGCCTTCGCCGCGCCGACCACCAACAGCTACAAGCGGCTCGTGCCCGGCTTTGAAGCGCCTGTGAATCTGGCCTACTCTGCGCGCAATCGTTCGGCGGCCATACGCATCCCCATGTTCTCGACCAACCCGAAGCAGAAGCGCCTGGAGTTTCGTCCGCCCGACCCGTCCTGCAACGCTTACCTGGCCTTCTCCGCCATGCTGCTCGCCGGGCTCGACGGCATACAGAACCAGATCGATCCGGGACAGCCGCTCGACAAAGACATCTACGATCTCTCGCCTGAAGCTTTACGAGACGTGCCCAGCCTGCCCGGCTCACTCGATGAATCCCTCAAAGCGCTCGAAGCCGATCACGACTTCCTGCTCAAAGGCGACGTCTTTACGCCGCAGGTCATCGACCGCTGGATCACCTACAAGCGTGAGAAAGAGATTCAACCCTTACGGATGCGCCCGCACCCGTTAGAGTTCGGGATGTACTTCGACATCTAAAAAGTGGAGGATATAAACGCAAAGGGCGCAAAGTGCAGCGCAGAGGACGCAGAGAAGAAGTCATTTCTTTGCGCCCTCTGCGTCCCCCCTTGGCGTTCTTTGCGTTTAATCCCTACTCACTGATTAACTCAACCACTCTTTTAAACACCCTCTTAGGACTTTATGGTTGTTGAGCCGCTTATTCTTGAAGGCCGTCATGTTCGCCTGGAGCCGCTTCGGCTGGATCATCACGAAAAGCTCTGCGAGGTCGGCCTTGATGAAGACCTGTGGCGTTGGACGACGACGCGTATCAGCACGTCGGAGGAGATGCGTCTTTACATAGAGACGGCGCTTGAAGAAGAGGCGGCTGGAATGTCGCTGCCTTTCGCCACCATTGAAAAGGCATCCGGGCGGGTCATCGGCTCGACGCGCTACGGCAACATAGACCGCGCGAATCGACGCGTCGAGATCGGGTGGACGTGGATCGGTCGCAGTTACCAGCGCACACCTGCCAACACGGAAGCCAAGTACCTGATGCTCCGTCAAGCCTTTGAAACCTGGGGCTGCATCCGCGTCGAATTCAAGACCGACTCGCTGAACGAACGCTCGCGCAGCGCGCTTGAGCGCATCGGCGCGAAGGAAGAAGGCACGTTCCGAAACCACATGATCACCTACACGGGGCGTCTTCGTCACTCCGTTTACTACAGCATCATCAATTCCGAGTGGCCGACCGTGAAGATCGCCCTCGAAGAGAAACTGGCTCGTCCGTTCCATGTTAGATAGCCGGTTGGATAAATTCACGTTGAGCTGAGAGAGGTAAGGATGAATTCATTGAAAACAGCAGTCGCGGTGTTCGTCCTGCTGGCGATAGCCCCGTTATTAAATGTTCAGGCGCAACAGAACAAGACTAAGAAAGAGATCCAGATCACCTGGCTCGGTCATGCCGCCTTTGAGCTTGTCTCTTCCGGCGGGACGAGGATTCTGATCGACCCCTTCCTGAAAGAGAATCCGGCGACCCCGCCTGAGTTCAAAGACCTCTCACGCTACAAACCGAATTTCATTCTCGTGACGCACTCTCACGGCGACCATCTGGGCGATGCCATCGAGATTGCCAAGGCCAGCAAGGCGAAGCTCGTCACAGTCAACATGCCCGCCCTCTTTCAGAAGGAGGGGCTGCCGGAGGAGTTGGTGCAAACGATCAACGTCGGCGGCACAATCCCGCTCGGCGATGTCAAGGTGCACGTCGTGCCTGCGATGCACGGAAGCGAGCCGAGCGGGCGTCCCGTCGGCTTCGTTGTAGAATTTTCAGACGGGCGCTCGGTTTATCACCAGGGCGACACCTGGATTTTCGGTGACATGGCTTTGATACAGGAGTTCTATCACCCGGACATTATCCTGACGAACGTCGGAGGCAAGGCCTACGGTCAAAGCCCCGAGGTCGCCCTCTTAGCCATCAATAGATTTTTCAAGCCACAGATCATCATCCCCATGCACTACGCTTCGCTGCCCACTTTATCAACCGAGGCGGAAGTGCGCGCCGCCATTGAAAAGGACAAGCGCGTGCAGTTCATGAAGCCCGGGCAAACGAAAATCTTCTAAACTTGGAGTGTGTTTAAAGAGAAGAGGATTTAACGCAAAGGACGCAGAGGAGGATGACGCAGAGGGCGCAAAGAATTTACTTCCTTTGCGACAACCTTTGCGCCCTTTGCGTTTAAATCTCTCTTCCCCCTTCTCTCACCTCCTGTCAAAGAGCCCCATCCTGTACATCCTCTCCATCTCTGTTCTATGTTATTTCCACGTTGGCAACACTTGATGCAAAAGTTGAATCGCTGATACGCGATCTGCCGGATGCGGAAGGCGCGCGTCTCTTCTTCGAGCGCCTTTCGACGGAACACCCGCGCTCTGCGCGCAGCCTCATGCGCGACGACGGTTTGCTCTCGGATGTGCTGGCGCTCGCCGCCTGGAGCCCGCTGCTGGCGACCACGCTCGCGCAGAATCCAGATTATCTACAATGGCTCGCACGCGAACGCGCACTCGCGCGCGTGAGAACCCGCGAAGAGCTGGCAGAATCCCTGGCGCGCTTTCAGTTGACGCACTCGCAGCTTGACCCGCAGGTGCTGCTCGCGCGTTTTCGCCGTCGCGAGCTGCTGCGCATTTATCTGCGCGACATACGCCGCATCAGCACGCTCGTCGAGACGACGGAAGAGCTATCGAATTTGGCCGATGCCATTCTTGAGCACGCTTTGAGCTACGCGCGGCAGGAGATGGATAACAGGTACGGCGCGCCGCGCCGCACAACCGCGCGGGGTCGTACGGACACCGCGACGCTCTGCATCGTCGCGCTCGGCAAGCTCGGCTCGGGTGAGCTGAACTACGCCTCCGACATAGACCTGCTCTTCCTCTACTCGGATGACGGCGAGACGACGGGGACGGGCGCGCGCGGGAAGACGACCAACCGCGAGTATTTCATCAAGCTCGCGGAATGGGTGGCGCGCGTCGTCGGTCAACAGACCGGCGAGGGCGCAGCTTATCGCGTAGACTTGCGCCTCAGACCGCACGGGCGAGACGGCGTGCTCGCTTCATCGCTCGACGAAGCCGTGCGCTATTACGCGGAGACGGCGCAGCCCTGGGAGCGCCAAGCATTGATTCGCTCGCGCGCCGCCGCCGGTGACCGCGCGCTTTACGCGAGCTTCAACGAGCGCGTCCGCCATCGCATTTACGTCGCTGAAGAGACGTTGAGGCAGGCGCTCGCCAACGTGCGACTCGCCAAACAGAAGATCGACCGTCATCATGCGCGGGACACAGGCGGCTTCAACGTCAAGCTCGGCAGCGGCGGCATACGCGAGCTGGAGTTCATCGCACAGGCGCTTCAACTGAGTCTCGGCGGGCGCGATGAGTGGCTGCGCGCGCCTCATACGCTCATCAGCCTCAGCCGCCTCGCAGACCGCCGTTTGATTACGGAGGGCGAGCGCACGCGCCTCTCCGATGCCTACCTCTTCCTGCGCACGCTCGAACATCGTTTGCAGATGGAGCACGGGCTACAGACACATTCAGTGCCGGACGATCCGGCGCGGCGCGCACTCGTCGCGCGGCGCATGAACTTCACCGGCGACGCCACGGATGCCGTCAGAGATTTCGACCGCGCGCTTCAAACGCACACGGAGAGCGTGCGCGCCGTCTACGAACGCGTTTTCGCGCACTCGGAAGAGGCAGAGCTAAATGGCGCGCAGGGCTTGCGGAGCGCGGGTGAAACGCACGCGCTCGCGAGCAGGAAGGAGTACGAGTTACCGGAAATCAAGCACATGGAGCATCCGTTTGACGCGGAAGCGGCGGCGGTGGATTCAGCCGTGCTCGTCTTTGCGGCGCACATGGCCGAGGAGGAAGGCTCGGAGAGGGAGATGATGGTTGAGCGGGTCGCGCAAGTTTTGCGCAGCGCGGCCAGCTCATCGCTCAATCCGCATCGCGCCCTGCGGCTCGTGGCGCGCATCGCGTCTTCGCTCGATAAATCGGACGCGCATGTGAAGCTGACGGAAGACGCCCTTCGCGCTGTCATCCTTTTGTGCGGAGCTTCGGAGTATTTCGGCGACATGATCGCCAGCCTTCCGTCGCTCATTCCGGCGCTGGCGGTCGAAGGAAGAAAAGATGAGCAGCCGGATATGCGTGCCGCTCTCTTTGCGGCTATCGAAGGCGAAGGAAGTTTTCGTGCGGAGCTGGCCGGGCTGCGCCGCGCTTGGACGAAGATGATGGTCTTGACGGGCGCGCTCGATGCGGCGGGCTTGATTTCGATACGGGAATCGAATGAGCGCCAGACGAAGCTGGCCGAAGCGAGTCTTGATGCCGGATGTCTCATCGCGCGGCGCGAGCTGGAGCGTCGCCACGGAGAGCTTGATGCAGAACCATGCCTCTCCGTGCTCGGTCTGGGGCGTCTCGGCGGTGGCGGGATGGATTATGGCTCTGATCTGGATGTCGTACTCATCTACGACGATGATGCGCCGTCTCCACTCTCGCGCCTGACGCACCGTGAAGCCTACGCGCGCTTTGCAGAGCTGCTCGTCGCAGCCCTTTCGAGCATGACGCGCGAAGGCTTTCTCTACCGCATGGACTTGCGCCTGCGCCCGGACGGGAAGAACGGCGCGAACGTTTCCGGCGCGTGCGCCTTTACGGATTATCTAATGTCGCGTGCGCTGCCCTGGGAATGGCTCGCCTACGTCAAGCTACGCGCGGCGGCGGGCGACCTTGAGTTGGGGAGGAGAGTTGAAGCGGAGGCGCGGCACATCATTCACGAAGCGGCGCGTCATGTCGGAGACACACTGTTGCGCGATGAGACGCGCCGTGTGCGCGAGCGACTGGAACAGGAGAGGATGAAGCGGCACGCATCTGGTGCGACGGATATCAAGTACGGGGCGGGCGGCATGCTGGATGTATATTTCGCCACGCGCTACCTGCAATTGCGCGACCACGTCACAGACCAGGGCGTTGATCGCTCTACGCGCACCACTCTCGAACGCCTGCACGGGGCGGGCTCGCTCGACGACCAGACGTACGCGGCGATGAACGACGGCTACGCGCTCATACGCACCCTCGACCATCACCTGCGTCTAGTCATCGGGCGCTCCACTCGCCTGCCCGCCACAGACCACCCTGCCCTTCAAGACATTGCGCGCAGCATGGGCTACACATCATCCGCCCAGCTAACCGACGCCCTCACCCTCCACATGCAGCACATTCGCGCCGCATACGACAGGATCACAGGAAGGCAGGAGACAGTAGTCAGTAGTCAGTAGTCAGTATTTGTTTGAACAGTCCCGTAGGGACTTCTGATAGTAGCCCAGCCATTGATGGCTGGGAACAGTCGTGACAAAGAGATAGAGTCCCGTAGGGACGACTGAATAACAGTTTCAGCCGTCCCTACGGGACTCTATCTGATGTTCCGCTTGTACCCAGTGCTGAAGCACTGGGCTATTCTCATCATGTCCCTACGGGACTTGTCAAACAGCTTCTCAGTAGTCACCAGATAAAACAGAGTGCCGGCTTACGTTGCCTGCTAACATTCAGAAGCTCAGCATCAAACGCATCAACTGTTTTTCTTTTCTACTGACTACTGTCTCCTGTCTACTGTCTACTTCTTTTCATGCTTCACACGGTGCGCCTTCTGTCGCTTCGTACCAGCAGTTTGTGCACCATCTGTGTGTGGCCTGGCGCTCGTTGAAAGAGTAGTCGGTGGAAGCGGGCAGTCGGCGTACGATCTCCTGCTCTTCGTCGCTCAGCTCATCCCAATCGCGCAAGCGCCCCTCGCCGCATCGCGTGCAAGTTTCGTGGGTCTGTGTGTTCATCTTTGATCCTGTCATCACCAAGTATCGTCTGGACAATATATCACGCCGAAAGCAGCGCCATCCCGCCCCGCCGTTTGAGAATCAGGGCGAAAGCGCGGTAACATCACGATTGTCTTATCAACTTCGGAAGAAAAAGAATACTCGCCTGACAGATGATCCAATTTGCTCGCCCCGTCGCTCGTCTCTTTGCCCTCGCGCTTTTTCTCCTTCTCTTTGCGCCTGCTCTTTATGCGCAGCGTGATGATACGCGCTTCGACTTCTACACGCGCGGGCCGTTTCGCGCCGCAGTGCCGCGCCCGCAGAGCATCTTGCGCTATGATGTCGGCGAGTTTCACACGAACTACGCGCTGATGGAGCGCGTCATCGAGAAGATAGCCGAGGCCGCGCCCGAGCGTGTGCGCGTCATTGACATAGGCGAGACGAACGAGCATCGCATGATGCACCTGGTGGCGATCAGCGCGCCGGAAAACATCGCGCGCCTCGCGCAGATCAAATCGAACATGGCGAGGCTCAGCGACCCGCGCCAGCTCAACCAGCAGGAAGCCGGGCAGTTGATCGCGGAGATGCCCGTCGTCGTCTGGCTGAACTACACGATTCACGGCAACGAGTCGGCCTCGTTCGAGACGATGATGCAGGTCGTCTACCAGTTGGCCGCGTCGGACGAGCCCGCGACGCTCAGTATTCTGAAGAACGTGGTCGCGCTCATCAACGTCTGCGCGAACCCGGACGGGCACGAGCGTTTCGTCTCCTGGTACAACTCCTACGGCATCGGCAACCCGGAGCCCCTGGCGGGCGAACACCACGAGCCCTGGTCTGTCTACGGGCGCTTCAACCGTTATCGCTTCGATCTCAACCGCGACAACATGGCTTCGACGCAAGTCGAGACACAGAGGGTCGAGCGCGCCTACCTGGAATGGCATCCGCAGGTCTTCGTCGATCACCACGGGCAGCCCTCGCAGTTCTTCTTCCCTCCGGCGGCGCTGCCGATCAATCCCAACCTGCCGCCCGAACAGACTTCGCGCTGGCTGATGACGTTTGGGCGCGCCAACGCCGCGCAGTTCGACGCGCGCAACTGGGATTTTTACGTGCGCGACGTTTACGACCTCTTCTATCCGGGCTACTGGGATTCCTGGCCGAGCTTAAACGGCGCGACCGGCATGACCTACGAGACAGACAGCGGCGGCTCCAAAGGCTACAGGTGGAAGCGCGACGACGACACCATCGTCACCCTGCGCTCCGGTATAGCCAAGCACTTCATCGCTTCTATGACGACGCTTGAGACGGCGGCGACCAATAGGGCTTCGCGTCTCTCTGATTATTACGACTTCCGTCGCAGCGCCGTCGAAGAGGGTCGAAGCGGGACGGTCAAGCGCTTCGTGATTCTGCCCGGAAGCGATCCCGTCAGAGCGGCTGACATGATCGAGGTGCTGCTGCGCGCCGGTATCGAGGTCAACCTTGCGCGCGAGCCTTTCCGCTCGCAGAGCGCGCACGATTATCCGGGAACAGGGCAGGCCGCCGCTGCTGCTGCTGCTACTGCGCGCGACTTTCCGGCAGGCGCTTACGTGATTGATCTGGCGCAGCCGCAGAAGCGTCTGGCGAAGGCGCTGCTTGAGCCGGAGACGAAACAGGACGCAGCGTTCGTGCGCGAGCAGCTCGCGCGATTCGCGCGCAACGAGCGACGTGGCCGCAGCGTGCCGAAAGAAGAGTACGGCTTCTACGACATCACGGCGTGGTCTCTGCCGCTGGCCTTCGGCGTCGAGGCATACTGGACGGAAGACGCGGGAGAGGTACGCGGAGCAACCCCTCTGCGAACTGAATCGGCAGTCAAACCGGCAGGGCAGGTGACGGGCGGACGCGCGCTCGTCGCTTATATCATCCCTTACGACACGAATGGCGCTGCCTCGCTCATCTATCGTCTACAGCGCGAGGGATTCCGCCTCGCCGTGGCGACGCGCACATTGAATGCAGCGGGGCGCGACTGGCCGCGCGGCACGGTTGTGGCTCGCGTCTCGCGAAACCCCGATACGCTGCATGATGCAATGGCGCGACTGGCAAGCGAAGCGGGCGTGGAAGTGACAGCCGTCAACACAGGGTTCACGGAGACGGGCGAGACGCCTGTCGGCTCTGAGAATGTCATCTCGCTCAAGCCGCCGCGCATCATCATTGCGGCGGACGAACCCGTCGACCAATCCAGCTACGGTGCGATCTGGTGGCTGTTCGACCGCTACGGCGTAGACTTTACGCCGATGACGATCAGCGCGATCAAGCGCGCCAATCTGGATAGCTACAACGTCATCATCCTGCCGGACGGCGACGCGGGCGACTACTTCGCCCAATTCGGCAAGAGTGGCATAGAGACCTTGCGCGGCTGGTGCGAGCGCGGCGGAACCCTGGTCTGCATCAAAGGCGCGGCGGTCTTCGCGGCGCTCAAGGATGTCAATCTCACTTCATCGCGTCTGGTCGGCAGCGATGAAGACGATCAAAAGACGCCGGAGGAGAAAGCGCAACCCACGCCTTCCGCGTCTCCGCAGGCGCGACAGATCGGCGCTCCTTCGACGGATAAGGGGCGGCGTTCGAGCCCTGATGCGACGGAGCAGGAGCGCGCCGAGGCGGATCAGACGGAAAAGCTTGAGGGCGCGCCGCCCGATCTGCCGCCCATCGCTTCGCCTTCCTCGCGCCCCGGCAGAGTCCCCGAAGCCGTGCCCGGCGCGATCATGCGTGCGACCGTAGACCGCTCGACCTATCTGACCTACGGCTATGAAGACGCGCAGCTTCCAGTGCTCGTCGCTTCCGGTTACTTCTTTCGACCCTCGAAGGAGGGAACCAACGCCATCGTCTTCACGGGTGACGCGCGCGCGCCCCTGCACATCTCCGGCTTCGTCTGGCCTGACAACACGGAGAGGCTTCTGCGCGGTACGGCTTACGTACTGGACGAACCGACGGGGCGCGGCCACGTCATACTCTACGCCGAAGACCCCAACTATCGCGGCTTCTGGCGCATCACGACGCGCCTCTTCTTTAACTCGATTCTTTTCCCGACAGCAATGTGAGAACAGTAGTCAGTAGCCAGTAGACAGTAGACAGTAGAAAAGAAAGCAGGAGTAGAAGGCTGAAGAATGTAGGCGATTCAGTTAAAATGAGTTGGATGATGAATGCTTTACTACCGACTACTGTCTACTGTCTACTGACTACCGAGAGGATTTATGTTTCGCATTAAGGCTCAACATAGCGAGCAGATAGAGGTTAAGACGAGCATCGAGCGGGCGCGCGAGTTCTTTGAGAATTTGCGCAACATCGTAGACTTGATGCCGGGCATCGAGAACATTACGACGGAGGCGGGCGGCATCAGGCGCTGGATGGTGCGCGCAGATATACCGAGGCTTGGGTCTATGCGCGCGGCCTTTGCCGTAGAGCAGACGGAGAACCTGCCCGAGCGCATCGAATGGTCGCCAGCCCGCACCGAACAGAAGAACTATCTGCGCTACGTCGCCACCTTTCAGCAGCGCGGCGCGCAGACGCTCGTGCGCATCGTCCAACACGTCGAGATGCGCCGCCAGCACGCACGCGAGCTGCACATACTCGCCGGCCTCGTCGGTGAGAGCGGCATCAGCGCAGAGATGCAGAAGCGCGTCGCAGACATGCTAAGCACGTTCCTCGCACGCGCACGCGCGAAACTTGAACAGTAGCCAGTAGCCAGTAGAACAGAAAGCAGGAGCAGAAGGCTGAAGAAAGAGGTATGATTCATTTAAAATGAGCCGGGCAACAAATGTTTTCCTACTGACTACTGTCTACTGTCTACTGGCTACTTCTTTTATGCTTCCACAGACGACATCGGCACAGAGCAGCAGCAGCGGCAGCAGCAGCACTAGTAGTAGCAGCAAGCCACGCGCGCGCGACCTGGGAGTTCCTTTTGAGGGAACGCCGGGGCCGCTCAACGCGATTACGGACGTGAAGGGTGTGGAGGTCGGGCACACCACACTAATCTCGGGCGAGGGAGCTTTGAAGGTCGGTGCAGGCCCCGTCCGCACGGGGGTCACGGCCATCTTGCCGCGCGGCAGGCAGTCAACAAATGATCCGACGTTTGCCGGATGGTTCTCTCTGAACGGCAATGGAGAGATGACGGGGACAACGTGGGTCGAAGAGTCCGGCTTTCTCGAAGGGCCGGTCATGATTACCAACACTCACAGCGTCGGCGTGGTGCGCGACGCCGTCATCAGTTGGCGCGTCAAACAGGGCGGCACTGATTCGATTGGCTACTGGTGGTCTTTGCCGGTCGTCGCAGAAACCTATGACGGCTACCTGAACGACGTCAACGGCTTTCACGTCAAAGAGGCTCATGTCTTCAGCGCCCTGAGCACGGCTGCAACCGGACGGGTCGCAGAAGGCAACGTGGGCGGCGGGACGGGAATGGTCTGCTACGAATTCAAAGGCGGCATCGGGACGGCTTCAAGGAAGCTCGGCGAGCGCGGCGGCGGCTACACCGTGGGCGTGCTCGTGCAATGCAACTGTGGCCGCCGGAATCAACTGCGCATCGCTGGCGTGGCGGTCGGCCAGGAAATCACTGACAACACTCTGGCGCATTATTACGGGGAAAAGGTTGACGATACTGGCTCGATCATCATCACGGTCGCAACCGATGCTCCGCTGCTGCCGCACCAGATCAAGCGGCTGGCGCGACGCGCCTCTCTGGGGTTGGCGCGCACGGGAAGCGTTTCAGGCAACGGCTCAGGAGACATCTTCATCGCCTTCTCAACCGCCAACACGGGAGCTTCCAAGTCCTCCGGTCTCGCTCAACTGACGATGCTCCCCAATGATCGTATGGGCGCTCTTTTCGAGGCGACCGTGCAGGCCACAGAAGAAGCCATCATTAATGCGATGGTCGCGGCGGAGACCATGACCGGCATCGACAATCATAAAGTGATCGCCCTTCCACATGACCGCTTGCGAGAAGTGTTGAAGAAATATAACAGGCTGGCCGAGACGAAGCGTTGAGGAAGGATAACGGAAGTCAGAGCAGCCTGTGGCGGCTACGGCCAGGAGACCCGCCCGCTCACGCAAGCGGTACTAATACCAGGATGCAATCAAAAGAGGACGGGGGACGATCCACGCGCTCGACACGAAACTACACAAACCATCCCCTCTATTCGTGCTATTTCGTGTTGCTTCGTGGATCGTCCCCCGTCCTCTTTTATTCTGCTATCCGGTATAACTTCGTCTGATGCGGGTGAACGTTCTCTCTTATCCGAGAACGTATAGACCCTGGCTTCAACCCAGCAGACACTCGAACTCCTCTTTAACCATGTGGTAGCACTCGCAGGTTGCGGCTTCCAATTTCTCCCGATCAAGAATCCTGATGCGCCCGCGCGTATACTCAATGAGGCCTGATTCTTGAAGATAAAGGGCAGCTTGCGTGACTCCGGCACGACGGACTCCTAACATCGTGGCGAGGAACTCCTGTGTCAGGGCGATCTCGTCTGAGCCTACACCATCGCTGCTCATCAGCAACCATCTGGCGAGCCTCAATTCGACTTGATGACGACGATTGCAGGCAGCCGTTTGAGAGGCTCCGATAAAGAGCATGTGTATGTAACGATTCAGAAGATCGTGTAATGTGCCGCCGCTATCGAATACCTGTTTGATCACCCCGGCTTTCACACGTATGGCTTCGCCGGGAATCTGGACGAGCGTCTCCATCGGAGTCGTCCGAGCGTCTAAAAGGATGGGGACGCCGACCATCCCTTCACGTCCGACCGCGCCCGCCTCGACCGTCGAGCCGTCCTCCAGCACCGTCACCAGGGAGGCCAATGACGTTATGGGAAAGTAGGCGTAAAGAATCGGCTCATGGGGCACGATGAGATATTGAGCGCGGGTGAGCGAGACCGGCTCCAAATGAGGATGTAAAGCATCCAGCTCTTCGCCCGACAATTTATCGAGCAGCCGATTCCCAAACTTCCGACCCTCTGCTTGGTGAGTTGACATAAGATGTTGCGACTCCCGCGCGAGATGCAGATAAAAGCATATCCGAATTACGGGCACGTGTCATCAAAAGTGGGGATGGAGACGCCATTTATCAGCTTCCTCTCAATCTTCCTGATCGCCACGGATCGCACGAACTGTGGCGTCCAAAGTGTGCGGGTCATTGAATAAACGTATGGCGGCGACGCCGCTTGCGCCCGCGCGCAAGGCGGCAGCGGCATTGCCGAGTGTGATGCCGCCGAGGGCGAAAAGCGGAAACGGCGAAAGAGAGAGCGCCGCTTCCTGAAGCGCGTCGAGGCCGACCGCAGGGCCGTAGACGCGCTTCGACGCTGTATCGAAGACGGGGCCGAAGGTGGCGAAATCCGCGCCGCCCTCGAGGGCTGCGCGCGCCTCCATCACTGAATGCGTGGAAACTCCGATCAGGAAATCATCGCCGAAGGCGCGGCGAATCGTGTGCGCTTCCAGTGAGCGCGTGGTGAGATGAACACCGTCGGCGTGTGCTGCGCGCGCAATGTCTGCGCGGTCGTTGACGAGGAGGCGCGTCGCGCTGCCCCGCGTGATCGCGGCGGCGCGCGTCGTCAACTCGTAAAGAGACCTCGCCGTGAGATTCTTTTCGCGTAGCTGAACGAGATTAACGCGGGCACGGACGGCGGCTGTGATAAGGGCGAGGAGACGTGCGAACTCTTCACTCTGCGAACGGGTCAACGGCGGCGTCGTCTCGCCGCTCGTAATCAGGTAGGTTGCCGGTAATGGAAGGCTGCTGTGCGCCATCTGTGGTGGCGGGCGGCGTCGGCTGAGCGGCGTTAGCTCCAGAAAGCGCGCGCACCGTCTGACGAAAATGCGAAATCTCCCAGAAGGCGATGCTCAGATTGAGCAGGCCGAGCCCGGTTACAGCGCCGCGTACCCAGCCGGAGGCGATGATCGGGCGCAAGCCCTGCAAGCCGGTCTTCTGCGCCGCGTAGAGCAGAAAATAGTTCTGGCCCCAGTCGCCCAGACCGAACGTCGGCAGAAGCGGAATCACATGAATCCACGGCAGGAAGGTCAGCATCAGGCCAACTTCCAGGCACAGGATGATGTAGAAAAAAACTGTGAGCTTCGCCGACATATATCTCTCGTTGTGAATCGTAAATCGTGAATCGTCAAACGTCAAACCGTGGCCGGAGAAGATCCGTCCGTCCATACACGATTCGACGTTCCACTATTTACTTGTTTTCTGCGCTTGCAGGTCGCGCAGCTTATCTGCCACGCCCCGATAGGAAACGTTGATGCCGTAGACTTCCGAGAACACATCTATGGCTTGATCCAGCTCGCCCATCTGCTCGTAGGATGTGCCCAGCTCGTAGCGCAGCGCCTGATACTCGTCCTCTGTATGACCCGGAGCATCCAGCCCCTTCTTGAACCACATGACGGCCACTCTGGGCATCCCCTTCTGCATGAAGCAATGGCCGAGCAGGTTGCAGCATTGCAGGTAACGCGGCGTGCCGTCCTGCGGCGCGACCAGGGCGGCGGCGGTCTGAAACTCTTCGACGGCCTCGTCCAACAGGTCCATCTCCTTGTAGGCGAGACCGAGATTATAGTGCGTCTCGTAGTCGCTGTCAGAGGCGACTGGCTCCTCCTCTTCGACCGCCGTGCGAAACTCGTCGAAGATGGCGGCCAGGCCGGGATCGATTCCGGCTTTCTGATTCACAGGAACGTTCGCCTGAGATGTTTCGGGCCTGGTGGTAGCGGAGGCGGGCTCTGCGGCAGGCACAAGGGGAGGTGCTGCGGCCTCAAGCTCCATGAAAGCAGCGTCGATGTCTCCAGCAGCAGCATCCTCCGTCGAGGAAGAAGCCATGGCTTCTTCCGCAACGTCGTAGAGCTTGAAGCCGGAAAACTCCACGGACGCGTCCGATGTTGCGTGGGGCGGAGCAGCATCCGCAACAGGAGGAGCAGCAGCAGCAGCAGGATCAGCCGGAATCGCTTTTTGAATCTGCGTGCGCCGCGCGTTGATCTCCTCTTGAGCCCCAAACTGGCGTTCGAGCATGTCGAGCGTGTCGAGCGCGATGTCCGTGTAGCCCTGCGCGAGGTAGAAGTCCACGCTCTCAAGCTCCTGTCGCAGGAGGTCTGCGTGGCGCACCTCGGTTGCGCCCCCCTGTATCTCGAAGGCGTTGTCCGTCTCTACAGCACGGTCGGCGTGTGGCGGCGTGGAAGTCTCCGGGCTGCTGAAATCAAACTCGTTAAAGCCTGTCAGGGGCGGGGGCGCGGCGGTCGTCGAAGGGTCGTGCGAACCGGCGTCCGCGCCGGCCCAATCTTCGTTAAGATCAGCGAACGACGATGCAGGGTCGGAGGCTGAAGGCGGCGTCACGGCGTTCCATTCAAACTCCGTGGCTCCTCCGCCGAGCGCGTCCCTTGCAGTAGCTTCGGCTTCAACATTCGGCATGAAGCTCTCGAAGGTCGGAACATCATGCGAAGGATGCTCGAATGGATGGTGCGCCGCGCCCGCGCCCTCCGCTTCGGCGCTTATGCCCAGAGCGCGCAGTCGTTGAAGATAGCGCGGCTCCTCGGGCGCGAGCCGCACGAGTTGCGAGAGCGCGTAATGCTCGTCTTCCACCAACTGAGCGGCTTCGGCGGCCTCTGCCAGGCGTTCAAGCACTGCAACCAATCTCTCCGTATCATGCTGCCAGGTATGCAGGCGAACCAGAAGGCGCAGCGCCTCCACCTGTTCAGGATTGAGCGCCAGCACCTCGTTCAACAGGTCGAGTAACTGCTTCTCTCCGCGCCCGGCCAGAAGTTGCTCGGCGATTCCGGCGATCACACGTGTGGCCGCGTCCGTGTCTCCGGCTTTGAGGTAGAGACGCGCCACGTCAGCAAAGCGCTGATAGCTTGACGGTTCATGCGAGACGAGCTTCGCGGTCGCGCGCTCGGCGGCTGGAGCATCTTCGGCTTCGATGTAGGCATGTGCCAGCATCGACCATAACTCGACATCATTCGGCTCGACCTGAAGCGCGCGCTCCAACGCCTCTGCGGCTTCGTCGGGCGAGCCGAGCGCGATCTGGACAGAGACCAGCCCGCTCAAAGCGGCGCGGTTATGCGGGCTCAGATCGAGCGCCTTCGTATAGATATCGAGCGCGCGTTCATGCGCGCCGCGAGCGAAAAGCTGTGCGCCCGCTTCCAAGTAGGCTTCGGCAGCGTCCGAACGAAAGTTCTCGCGCAGGTAGCCTTCGGCCAGCTTCAAGCGCACTTCCGTGTTCTGCGGGTCCAGATCGGCGATCTTGCGCAAGACTTCGAGCGCCTTCTGCGCCTGCCCGGCGCGTGTGTAAGCGTCTGCGACGACGAGATACTGCGCCCGCGCCTCGACGATCAGACCCTGACTTTCGTAGAGAGCGGCGAGGCGGCTGGCGATGTCAGCCGCCGCCGGGTTGAGGCGGTCGATCTTCTTGTACATCGCGATGGCTTTCAGAGCAAAGCCCTGCTCGCGGTAATGATCCGCGATGCGCGCGAAGCAGGCGATGGCCTCTTTCTTCTTGTCCGTGCGCACGTAAAGATCGCCGAGCATGTTGAGCGCGGTGAAATCGCTCGGGTCATTCTCGACGATCTGGCGATACTCTTTGATGGCCGCCGGTATCTTGCCCAGAGCAAGATACTTCTCAGCCGCACGCACAACTTTTGTCTTATCGAAGCCCATTAAGAATCGTTCGGTCGCTAAAACTGTAGAGGCATTAAAGACGAGCGGTGGACGGTCTCTCTCTCAATCAACCGCGCTCTCGCAGTGGGGGACGCATCGTTAATGTCTCGAATGCCTTTCGAAAGGCATCAGACGAGTACGCTAACATGCGTAAATAGTGAGTGTCAACGCGATTGCCCTGAGAGCTTTGCGGCCTCAACAAAGCGCATTCTCGCTCTGTTATGAACGCGTCCTTCCATCTCAGATCACATCTGCGAAATGCCTGCGCGTTTTGGCGAACCACCAGTAGCCGAAGAGAAAACAGCCGAGCGCGAAGGCTGTAAAGTAAGCGAGACCGGGCCAGTCCGGGCTTGCGCCTTCGAGCATGATGTTGCGATAGCTGCGGATGAGCCCGGCAAACGGATTGAGGTTGACCCACGCTCTGTAGCGCTCAGGGATGATCGACTCCGGATAGATGATCGGCGTCAGGTACATCCAGGCCATCAAAAGAAGCGTCACACCCTGCACCACGTCGCGCAGGAAGACGCCGACGGACGAGACGAACCAAGCCACGCCGAATGTTGCCAGCAGTTGCGGCACGATCAGCAGAGGCAGCCAGAGAATGGTCGGGTGAAGCTCGCGCCGGATGATCAGGGTCGCCGCGAGAAAGACGAGCGTGCCGAACATCTGGTTGACGAGCGAGGCGAGCGCCTGCGCCATCGGCAATATCTCCAGCGGGAAGACGACCCGCTTGACCAGATTCGCGCGCAGCACGATGGCCTGTGATGAAAGCTGCACGGCCTCCTGAAAGGCCGTCCACGGCAGCAGGCCGCAGAAGAGGTAGAGCGCGTAATCCCAGCCGGAGCCGCTCGTGCCAAAGCGCGCGCGAAAAACCCCTGCGAAGATGAAGGTGAAGATGGCGATCAGCACGATGGGCGTTACGACAGCCCACGCTATCCCCAGCACAGACCCCTTGTAGCGCAACGCCACCTCGCGCCGCGTCATCGTGCGCACCAGGTCAAGATGGCGCGGCAACTCCCAGAGGGGACGCCACACGGCGCGGCGCGCTATTTGAGATGAAAGCATAATAAAGCAGTAGTCAGTAGACAGTAGTCAGTAGTCAGTAGTTTTGCTTGGATGCTACCAGAATTGAGCGGATGTAGCTATCCAGCATCTTGCTAATCTCTTCCAATGCTTTCATCAGAACCTGTATCTCACCATAGTTGAGGTCTCTGGCGAGAATCAAATAATAGCGACATTCTTCTAATGATCCTTGCGAAATATTGTAGAACCGGATTTTGTCTGATAGCCCTCGCTTTTTAAAGCCTTCCGCCAGATTAGCCGGAACGGACACGGCAGCCCGCCTGAGTTGTGACGTCAATCCAAACAACTCCTGCTTTGGAAAGGTCTCTGTCAGGCGATAAACATCCAGCACCCACACATGCGCCTTTTGCCATACCTCAACATCTTCGAAAGTCCTCGCACTCACAATGTACGATTGTAGCCTACAGGCAGCGCTAGCAACATGTCTTTCTACTGGCTACTGACTACTATCTACTGTCTACTCTTTAATTGCCAAACTGAAATCTGAAATCTACAATCGAGCGCTATGAGTGTGGCGTTGAGCGTCGAGGGCGTCTCGAAGCGGTATCGAATCTACAATCATCCGGTTGACCGCGTGAAGGAGTATCTGACGCTGGGGCTCTGGAAGAATCACCGCGAGTTCTGGGCGCTCAGCGACATCGGGTTCGAGGTCGAGGCGGGCACGACAACAGGCATCATCGGCCCGAACGGGTGCGGCAAATCGACGCTCCTTCAGATCATCACGGGCACGCTCGATGCGACCCGTGGAGAGGTCTGGCACGAAGGCAGAATCGCCGCCCTGCTCGAATTAGGCGCGGGCTTCAACATGGAGTTTACGGGCGTGGAGAACGCCTACATGAACGCGGCGCTGATGGGCTTCTCGCGCGCTGAGACCGACGAGCTTCTCCCCGAAATCGAGCGCTTCGCAGAGATCGGCTCGTTTATACACCAGCCCGTCAAGACCTATTCGAGCGGCATGTACGTCCGCCTCGCCTTCGCCGTCGCCATCAGCGTCCGCCCCGATATACTGATCATCGACGAGGCTTTGGCCGTCGGCGATGCCATTTTCCAGCACCGCTGCATACGCCGCATCAAGGAGATGCAGGAGCGAGGCGCGACCATCCTCTTCGTCTCGCACGATACGGGTGCGATTCGGGCGCTCTGCTCGCGCGCCATTCTCCTGAGCGGTGGCCGCATTGAGTTCGACGGTAAGCCATCGGACGCTCTCAACCGTTATCAAAAGCTGATCATGTCGCGCGAAGCCACGTACGATGCCGAAGGGCAGACGGCGGCGGCTGAAGCCGCGTCGAGTCAAACCGAGCGGCTCTTGCCGGTCGAAGCTGAGCAGGGGTCGCTCAGCTATACCTATCGGCACGGCGAGGGGAGCGCCGAAATCCTGCGCGTCCGCTTGACGGACACGATGCGGCGCGCGGTCGAGATGGTGGAGACGGGCGAAGCGGTCTCGCTGCGCGTAGAGGTGCGCTTTCTGGCCGAAGTGGAGTATCCGGTCATAGGCTTTCTCATACGCAACCGCCACGGCATACATCTCTACGGCACGAATACAGAATTGCAACAGGTGGTCTTCGAACGTGTCGCGAAAGGTGAGGTGATCGAAGCGACCTTTGAGTTCAATTGCTGGCTCGCGCCGGACACCTACTCCATCGCGGTCGCCGTGCACAGCGCCGACGCGATCAGCTTCGACTGGATGGACGGCGTGCTCTTCTTTCGCGTCGTCAGCGAGACCTTGATCGAAGGCGTCGCCAATCTCAACGCCAGCGTCACGACCCGCAGGCTCAAGGAATATGGCAGCAGAGCGGATACTGCTTCTCTGAAAGAAACTATGGATGAAGTTATTCAGTGAGTAGAGATTTAAACGCAAAGGACGCAAAGGTCGTTCGCAAAGAACGCAAAGAGTTTCTTCTCTGCGCCCTTTGCGATGCACTTTGCGCCCTCTGCGTTTAAATCTACACTTTTGCATACACGCTCCTGGAAACTTTTATGGCAAACGACCCGCCTTCTTCCCCGACGCCGCGCCCGGAGCTTCTACGTTCGATCCTGGAGCCAGAGTTTATCGCGCGCGGGAATGATCGCTATCACATCGACGATCTGTTGAAGTACGAGGGGCAGGAGTTTGTACGCAACGCCTACCGCGCGATTCTCAAACGAGAGCCGGACGAGGCGGGACACCTGCAACAGACGCGGATGCTGCTCGATGGTCGCTTCGATAAAGTAGACGTGCTCGCTTCCCTGCGCTACTCGGCGGAAGGTCTTGAGAAAAATGTCAGGATCGAAGGGCTCTCTCTGCCCGCGACCATACGCCGTCTCTATCGCGTTCCGGTGCTCGGCTACCTGACGGAGTTGGCGTGTGCGCTCGTGCGCCTGCCTTTGCTGGCGCGACGACAGAGACAGTTTGAAGCCTACTCGTCCGTCCAGCAGCAGCAGATGGCGTTCGGTCTGCGACAGCTCTCCGAGAGACTTCAACTGGCACGCGCGGAACTGACGCTGCTCGAAAATCGCCTCTCATCACGCGTTGAGAAAGAGGGCGAACGACTGCCCGCGCCGTCGGAATGGCAATCATGGCCTGTGCCCTTAGACACGGAAGCGCGCCACAACCTGGATGCGTTTTATGCTGCCTTCGAGGAACAATTTCGCGGCCACCGTGAAGAGATCAAGGAGCGGCTCAAGGTTTATCTCCCGACTTTACGCGAAGCGGGGATCAAGAAGGGTGTGCTGGACATAGGCTGCGGGCGGGGCGAGTGGCTGGAGTTATTAAAGGCTGAGGGGGTGGAGGCGCGCGGGGTCGATCTTAATCGCGTCATGCTGGACGAGTGCCGCAGGCGCGGACTGGAAGTCACGGAGGCGGACGCCCTCTCCTACCTGCGCGGCCTGCCGGACGAGAGCCTTTACGCCGTGACGAGCTTTCACCTGATCGAACATCTGCCGTTTGAGATGCTCGTCCATCTGGTAGACGAAACCCAGCGCACCTTGCGCCCCGGCGGCCTGCTCATCTTCGAGACGCCCAACCCGAAGAACCTGACGGTCGGCGCATACAGTTTCTACTCAGACCCGACGCACCGCAACCCCATTTTCCCCGAAACAATTCAGTTTATCTTGAGCAATCGCGGGTTCAGTAATGTGCATCTCAAGTACCTTAATGCTGTCGAGGGCAGCCCCTTCGAGGGCGAGGAGAGGGGGGCGCTTGGTGAACTGCACAACTGGTTCTACGGCCCGCGCGACTTCGCTGTGATCGGCTGGAAGGACTAGAAATTAAAGGTAATCAAGCGTTTATAGAGGGCTGTCAGGCTGCGGTTTTGATCTCGCGCGGATTCACTAAAGTTAAAAAGGATTCGGATTGACAAGGGGTAGCATGCACTCTATACTCATTAGTGGCTATCAGGGTGCGCCAGCAGCAGCAGCACCTCTCGCGCGAATGACCCAAGGCCCTCCCTCATTTTCAGTTTTTCTGGTAAATTCTTAACCTCGTTCAAAAGATCATTAGGAGTCGTACAGATGAAGCTTGCTATTACTGTTCTAATAATCGCCCTCACTGCCTTGACTGTTTTGGGGCAGGGTCAACAGCCTCCGACGTTGAGAATCGTCACAGACGATCCGAATCTCCCGTCCGATCTGTACTTCGGCAATACGAAGGTGAAGCCGTTGCGCATACGTCCCGGCACCAACCGGCGCGTCACCATTGACGATAACGACTTTTTCCTTCAACAGCACTACGTGGATTTCTTCTTCCGTATGCCTGATTCGGCCAGTTACGGTCCTCGCCTGACCAAGCTCAACAACTGCGCCCAGGGCGACACGTCCTGCGACCGTATCGCGGCCTCTCAATCTTTCTTCAACTCGGTCGAGTTTGTGGGAAGAGGGATGTACGTTTACAAGCTCTTCATCACGAGTTTCGCGCGTAAGCCCAGATTCACGGAGTTCGGCCCGAACCTGAAGCTGATCACTCCGTATCAGACCGCCACGCAACTGGAAGCCAGCAAAAATACGTTCGTCAACAACTGGGTATTGAAACCCGCCTTCAAGGCCAAGTACCCGGCAACTATGACTCCGGCAGCATATGTGGATGCGCTGGCTGCGGCGGCCAAAGTGACGCTCGCCAATCGCAACACTTTAATCAGCGACCTACAGGCCGGGCGTAAGACCCGCGCGCAGGTGCTTCGCGCCATCGCTGAGGGCACGGAGGTCAATAACAAGTATTACAAGGAAGCCTACGTGGCGCTTGGCTACTTCGGTTATTTCAAGCGTGACCCGGACACCAACTTTGCGAAGTGGCTCAATACCCTGAACACGACCAACAACTACCGCACCGTGACCAACAATTTTCTCAGTTCCCCGTTGTACCGCAACAGGTTCTAAGGGCACGCGCTCTTTCGCAACATCTAAAGGCCAGCTTCAAGGGAAGCTGGCCTTTTTTGTCCATTAGAGCGGATTTCATTAGCACGTATGGAAAAACCTTCAACGCAAAGGGCGCAAAGCAAGGACGCGCAAAGGCGGCGAAGGAGAAGAACCTTTGCGCCCTTTGCGTCTCTTTCCTTTGCGTTGAAGGTTCTTCTTCTTTTCCTGACACTCAATTGAAAATTGCTCTAAGGCCGCAAGCCCGAGCGTGAGGGAGGGCGTCCGTGACATAAACAGTGCCTTCCCTGGAATGCTCGAAGGTATGGCCGATGGATATGTAGAGTATATCTTCGAGTCAGTATCGCAAATAGATAAAGGGCTGAACCTGGAAGCTCATTGCCTCCAGGTTCAGCCCTCTTTCATACAGGCTTATATCTGTCTTACGGGCACGGCCCGATTGACGTGACAGGCGCTGAGTCAGCCGGGCGACTGGTGAACGTCACACCGTTGACCGTGACGCTGACGATCACAGGGACGTTGCAAGAGTGTGCCGCCGACGATGGTAACTGCACGTCTATTTGATCGAAGCCGGGCATATCACGCGACGCCACAGACTTGATCGCCGCGCCTGTCAGAGTGGTCGAGCCGATCCGAACCGTCACATTGGCGGCTGCCACGCCGCGCACGCCCGTCAGGACGATTCTGAGCACTGTGGGCATTCCACCTGTGGTGACGGGGAATCCGCCGGGCGGCTCGGCCAACTCGAACATCGGGTTGGTGACATTGAAAATGATGGCGCGTCCACCTGCCCCGCCCGACGTCGAAAAGAGGTCTGGCTGCGCCGGAAGGATGCGTAGCGTACTGCGAATGATCGTCCCGTTGTTGTTGATGACGACCGGATAGGTGTCCGTCGCCCCTGAATTAGGCGCGAGCCCGATGGGCACGACGAACATGATCTCGCTCGGACTGTTGCCGACGAAATAGAGGCCAGCGGCAGCGCCGTTGACGGAGACAGAAACGCCGTTCAACTCAATCGGCAGGGGCGGAGTGCGCCGGTTCGACGCGCCCGTGGCATTTTGATTGGACGGCGCAAGGGCGACGCTTGAAGTGATGATGCCGAGCATGCCGGGCGCAAGCCCCGCGACGGCTGGAGGCGTTGGGGCCGGACTCGGACTAACCACCGGACGACGGCTCGCCCCCGTAAAGAAGGAGACGGTGGCGGTCGTATTGGTTCCTGATCGCGCCAGCAGGTAGAAGGCTTCGGTAGACCTGTCGGAATTTCCGCCGCCAAGCTCCGCGCCCGTGAGCGTGAAAACGACGCGCTCCTGCGTGTTGCTGGCGAAGGATTGCAGCGTTATCTGTCCCTGCACGGCGTTGGCCGGGGTGTTCGTCAAGCGTGTGAGACGAACGGGCGTGCCCGACACCGGAATGGGTGTCGAGAAGAGCTGCACTCGACGATCAGGGTTCAACCCCCCGCTCGACGCCACCGCGCCATTGACATCCAGATTCAAAGTTGACGTAAAGATCAGGGTGCTGTTATCGGCTGTAAAGGTCGGGAAGCGGATCAACAGGTCAGTTTGTCCTGTCTGCGAGCGCGGGCCGACCTGCGTGAACGTGTTGGCGGCGATGTTATAGACGAAGATCGCAAAGCCAGACTGTATTGCTCCGTCGCCTGCCAGATTAGCTGTCGATTCAAAGGTGATGAAGTTGCCGTTGCGTGTCAGGCGGCGCGACCCCGGGCTCATCAGATTGACGATCGGGGTTGCGCTCGAAGGTGTTGTGCGCGTCACCTGCGTAATGCCTGTCACCGCCGAGCCGTTGAAGCTCGCGAAATAGATTTCGGCATTATTCTCCGGATTATTGCTTCCGGGGATGTTGGCGTTGGAGATAAACGAGACGACCGTGTTGGCGGGCGGCGGCGGGCCGGAGAGCGTGGGGTTCTCATTGAAGAAGAACATCCCCTGTGTCTCCGTGACCTGCGTGAAGCTGTTGCCCGTCCGGTTATAGATGAAGACTTCCGGGTTCGGGATAGATTCAGCGTTGTGCCCCGGGATGATGTCGCGCGTAGAGGTGAACGCGACCAGCGAGCCGTTATCGTTGAGCGAGGGGTTACGGTTATCGTCCGCGACAAAGGGCGACGTGTTGGCCGTGCCCTCTTGCGGCGGTCGGCTCGCGGGCGTGTTTGTCACGCGCGTAAACGCGCCCGTGCTCAGATTGACGAACGGAGCTTCGATTCCGCTCGCCAGATCGACGGGCGTCGTCGCCGGAACCTGATAAAGAAAGATCTCCGTGTTGCCATCCGACGTGAGAGCCGCACTCTGGGCGTTGCCGTCGAAGTTTCCCGGATTGAGATTCGTCCCCGAAACGGTCGCGTTCGAGCCGAAAGCGATCCAGCGGCCATCCGTGCTGATGACAGGCTTATTGTTGCTGACCTCGACCCGTATGTTGTTTCGGTCGGTCGTCGAACCGTTCGCGTCTTTGAGCGCGCTCTTGGTATTGGTGATCTGGAAGATACGGCGCTGCGCAAAGTCAACCAGGAAGATTTCACGATTACCGTCGGCATTACTCGGGTTGAGGCTCAACCCGGGCTCTTTGGTTCCGATGTCACCCGTCGATTCGATGACGATAAAGCGGCCATCGCCGCTGACCCCGCCGGCAAAGGAGTTCTGGGACGAGGAGGACAACTGCGCGATGAACGGATCAACGGACGGCGTGGGCGTCTGGCCGAATGCCGAGCCAGCGTAGCCCATCAGGATCAGCGCGATGATCGCCACCGACAAACGAAAAACTTGCTTCACAGGGAAACCCTCCGAAATAAGAACACAGGTAAAAATTTTAGAGAGAGGTCAAAAAAGGAGCGTCCAGTTAAAATGAAAACGTGCGCCCGATCTTCACAAAAAACGCCTGGGCGTTCAAAAGCTGGCATTTTACGCGTAAGCTTTGCATGAACGCAAGGAAGATTTGCCGAGCCGCCAGCGTAGTGTAACCGCAAATGCACCGCCCAGCCAAGCGACCAGTCCGAAATCAAACGAGGTCGTTACGCCAGGCGTCGCGCGCAAGACTCTTACCTGAACCCGCTTAAACTATCCTGCTTAAAGAGATCGGCAGCCGGGGAACCTGCTTGAGAAAAGCCGTCCGGCCATCCAAAGTTGAACGACAATTCTGATGCCAAAACCCGCGCGGAAGATGCACGGAAAACGGCTCGGCCAGCAAAGATTACCCTTTTGCGCTCTCTGCGAAACCCTTTGCGTACTTTGCGTTTAAAGCGCCTCTCTAAACGCAAAGTACGCAAAGGATTTTCGCAAAGGGCGCTGAGAAAATTAACGGAAGCGCTGGCCGATCTGCTCTGTGCCGAACGTGCCGATGCCGTTCAGGCGGAAACTGAAGACGACCCGGTTCTCGTTGCGCACGCCGACGTTGAAGGTGAAGTTCTGGACGGTGATGGCGCAGCAATCCCAGCCGTAACCGGCGGTGACGGTCGAGCTGATCAAAGAGGAGTTGCCCGAAGGGCTTCCGCGATGCTGGAAGTCGAAGAAGAGCGAGACGCCGCCGAAGAGTCCGCGCTCTCGATTTCCGAGGAAGACCGAGGGACTCCACTGCGTTCCGGGCAGCGTACCCGGCTCGAACCCGCGCGCATCCTCGAAACGGCGCAGGCTCGGCGCCAGCGAGATGGCGCGCGTGTAGTAGAAGGTCTGAAAAGCCTGCACGAGCGGGCGATTAACGCCGAACGTCCAGGAGAGCGCGCGCAGGCCGCCGCTCTGCACATCCAAATCCGAGCGCACGTCCGTAAACAGATCGCTTCTAGGCCGGTAGCGCGCCTCGACGTTAATCGGCGACCAGCGGCGCGGCACGCCGCCGTAGGTGAAGCCCGACAGGGTGTTGATCGGATAGAACTGATTGCGCTGTCCGGGGATGAGCGCGCCGCCAAAATAGGGGTCGAAGAAATACTTGCCGCGCAGGGTGATCGTCAGCGCTTCATAGGGCTGGCTTGCGAGAGGCGCGCGTGGCCGGTTGCCATCTGCGCGGACGACTTTGCTGCTCACGTTTTCCGTCGAGCGGCGCGTGAAGAAGCGGTTCGTGATGCCATACTCGATCTCGTTCGTATCGGCGATAGCGTCCTTATCGTCTATCCGAATGACGCGCTCGAAGTTGGAGATGCCTCCCAGCCGCCGATAGATGAAATAGGGCTCGATGATGTGGCGGAAGAAGAACGAGCCGTCGCGGTGGCGGAAGTTGCGCGCCAGGGCGGGCGGGCGCACGTCGAACTCAAACTCGCCGTAGCCGCGCACGACATCGCGGCTCAGGATGAGGCGCGTCGCCGGGTCAATCGAATTCGAATAATAGGTCGCGCGCAGGCCGAAGGTCGGCGTAAAAGACCACCCGCCATAATTGAAGGGTATGGAAAAGCGCGGGTGCACATCCAAGCGCTGCACCATTGAGGGCGTAATGACGGGCTGCCCCTTCGTCTCCAAAAGGAAGAGCGCCAGGTCGTCCGGCGTCTCTTTGCGGCTGACGCCTTCGAGCCCGCCTTCAAAGGAGAAGTAGACCGGAATGCGCTCAAAGTAGCGTAGCGCCGAAGGACGTTTGTCGAGCGTGATGCTCGGCAACTGGCGCGTGCGTATGCGCGCGCTCTGAAGCGTCGTGACCTGCGAGCGCGCGAGAAAGTTGAAGCTGTAGTCGCCCGAATTCTTGTTGATGAAGATTTGCGAGCGCTCTTCGGGCGAGATGGTCTGTTGAATCGTGTCGGAGAAGACTTGGCGGTAGGCCAGATTCGAGGTGAGGTTGACATCGGCGGCGGCCAAAAATCCGTTCGCGAAATAGTGCACGCCCTCGATGTAAAAATTTGAGCCGCCCTGATCAGGGTTCTGCGGGCTCGCGCTCTCTCCGAAGATGCGATCCTTGACGGCGTAGAAACCGAAGTTGAGGAACGAGCGCGAATTGGCGCGCGTTCGAAAGTCCATGCCGAAACCGAGCCCGCGTCCCGTATAGATGTCGCTTCTGAGCGTCACATCCGCCGAGCGCCCCAACGTTTGATAGTAGGCATTGGAGATGCGAAAGCCCTTGTTGCCCGAGCCGCTGAAAGTCGGCGTCAGAAAACCCGAAGCGCGATCCTGTCGCTTGATTGAGATCGAAGCATAAGGGAGATAGACGATGGGCACGCCCTTGACGCGAAAAGTGGGAGTTGAGACGCGCACGCGGTCGCCCATCTTGATGGTCGCGCGCCCCGTCTTGAAACTCCATTTCGGCACGCTATCTTCGCAGGCCGTCAGCACAGCGTTGACGGCGACGATGGTGTCGGCGCTGACCTTCTCGACCGAATCGGCTGTGAAATAGATAATCGTGCCATCCAGCGTCTGATTCGTGAACCCCGTCGAATCAACGAAGAAGCCGAGCTTGGTCGCGTAGTTCCATTCGGCGCGCTTGCCAGTGATGCGCTGCTGCCCCTGGTCGAAGACGACGTTGCCTTCGGCGACGACGCGGTTGCTCGCTTCAAAGACGCTGATCTTATCTGCCTGAAGGCGGTACGCTCCGATGCGCGCATCCACGTTGCCCTCGTACACAATGACGCGCGCATTTTCGGGGCCGGTGGTATTTGCACGGTCTGCGCGCACGTCCAATTCCTGCGTAGACCCGGAGGTGTCCGAAGTTTTGACCGGCAGGCGCGGTCTGATGGGCTGCTCCTGTGTCAGCGGGTTGACGTTCGGCGTGTCGGTCATCGGATTTGTGACCTGACGGTCAACCGGATTCGGCTGCTGCGCGAGCAGAGGCCGCGCTACGGATGCACAGGCCAGGACGGCGCACGCTATCGCGAGCTTGAAGAGGAGATCAAACTTGAATGCGGAAAAAACGGTGCGCAAAAGACGAGCCGCAGACCTCCGGGGGCTGAGTATCGGGCGCGTCCTTCGATTTCAACCAGCCAGACAGCAGGCGCGCCATTTTGGTTCAGAAAGCGGGGCGATGCTAACACGCGCCAGCAACAAAAGAAAAGCGAATCGTCGATAAGAAGCCCCGGCAGGGGCAGCCGTATCAGTAGCCCACGACGCCGGTCGTGGGTTTGAGCGCAAGTAATAGGAATAAGCCCTCGAAGAGGGCTGCATTATCTCAATGGATGTGCTCGGCAAGCTGGCAATATATGTCGCCCCTGCCGGGGCTTCGGATTTGTATTCGGCTCTTGAACCCACTCCTCTAGTCGTGGGCTACTGATACGGCCACCACTCCGTGGCTTTTAAATCCATCTTTTCCCTTCTGGTATGATGTTTGTGATGACCGCTCAGCCCGCCGAAAAATTGCGCTTGATGATCGTGGCGGGCGAGCCTTCGGGCGACGCGCACGCGGCGGCGCTGGTGGACGCCCTGCGTGAAGGTGAGCCGCAGGCGGAGTTTGAATTCTTCGGCGCGACGGGTACGCAGATGCGCGCTCGCGGGGTCGAATCGATTGTCCGCTCAGACGATCTGGCGATCCTGGGACTCGTAGAGGTGGCCGGCGCTCTGCCCAGGTTCTGGCGCGCCTACCGCGCTCTCAAACGCGAGGCGCTGGAAAGACGTCCGGATGCGGTCATCCTCGTCGATTGGCCTGACTTCAACCTGCGCCTGGCGCGAGCGCTTCATCGCCGTGGATTGCGCATCATCTACTACATCAGCCCGCAGCTCTGGGCTTGGCGCTCTTACCGCGTGCGCAACATACGCCGCGACGTAGACCTCATGCTCGCCATCCTTCCCTTCGAGCCCGTTTGGTACGAGGAGCGCGGAATCGAACAGGTGGAGTTCGTCGGCCATCCGCTGACGGGCGAGGTGCGGCCAGGGTACGGGCGCGCGGAGTTCTGCCAGCGCAACGATCTGGATCAGTCCCGCCCCATCGTCGCGCTGCTGCCCGGCAGTCGTCACAAAGAGCTTCAGCGGATTCTGCCGCCAATGCTGGACGGCGCGGCGCGCCTCGCACGCGCGCGTCCTGAGACGCAGTTCGTCATCGCCCTGGCTCCGAGCAGGCAACCGGCTGAAGTCAGGGCGCTCATCGACGCGGCTTCAAGGAACGGTCTACAGCCTGCGCCCGCAGTGCTGCGCATCACGCAGCATGCGACGCGCGAAGCGCTGGCGGCAGCCGATGTGGCCGCCATCGCCAGCGGCACGGCGACGCTCGAAGCCGCGATCATCGGCACGCCGCTCGTCATCGTCTACAAGGAATCGAGGCTTAACTGGCAGACGCTCGGGCGTCTGATCAACTCTGAGCACGTCGGTCTCATCAACCTGATCGCGGGCGAGCGGCTGGCGACCGAATTGATACAGGATGATTTAAGCGGAGAGCGCCTTGCCGAAGAGTTAGCGGCGCTGCTTGATGCAGAGAGAAACATGGAGATGCGCGGGCGGCTTCGTGAAGCGACCGCGAGGCTCGGCGCGGGCGGCGCATCCGCGCGCGCTGCCCGTAGCGTCCTCAAAGCAGTTCGTTCATGGAGAGCGGAGAGAGGCTAAAAGCCCTCATACCCCTTGATCAATCGCTCATCGACAAAGACGCGGTACTTCTGTTTACGCAGTCCGGCCAGAAACAGCTTCCGCTGCTTCTCGATTCTGACCGCATGTCGCTCGCGCTCTCCGACGTTGAAGCTGTATGCGACGGTCAAACGTAAAGAGAGCATGCGAAAGTCTGTGACGACCCTCTGACCATCGACCTTGATGCTCAGATTTCCCCGCATCGAATCGAAGTCAAACTCGACCGTGTGCCGCTCCTCTGTGCCCACTTCAAAAGAGAACTTCATAATGGGGGAAAGCCTCACGCCAAGACGCAAAGGCGCTAAGATTAAGACGCGATTTCTT
>DASVVT010000014.1:0-15957 GCA_036386415.1 Pyrinomonadaceae bacterium | reverse complement strand
GGTTAGATACTGTGTTGATTGTCAAGCAGATTTCGCCCACTGCGGGTCGAATGGTTTCTCTGACTTCAACACACCATAAGCCAGATGCACGAGCTTCCGCATCACCGCACAGATGACGCTCATTTTGCTCTTTCCCCGCAGACGTAAGCCTGCGGCCCACTCTTTGAAGAACGGGCTGCACCGCAGCGCCGTGATGGCCGGGAAGTAGAGCGCTCGCCTGAGCCGAGCATTGCCGACCTTTGATAGTCTGGTGCGTCCTCTGACACCCGTCCCCGATTGGCGCTCGCGCGGCACGAGGCCCGCGTAAGCTGCGACCCGTCGAGCGCTCCGGTACTGCTTGATGTCTGTGATCTCGGCGAGCAAGTGCGCGGCGGTCGTCTCTGCGATGCCAGGGATGGAGTCGAGCAGTTCACTCTGCTGCTTGAGTGTTGGGTGTGAGTTGATGTGATTGCGGATCAACTGTTCTGTGCGCTTGATCTGAGTGTTGAGATGAGCGAGTAGTTCTTCGACACTCTCGCGCACCGACTCTACGGTGATGCCTGAAGAGAGTCGGTTCTCTTCCATCACGCGCATCTCAACAAGCGACTCAAGGCGGCGCACAAGTGCCTGTAGTTCCCGCACTTCTTGAGGCAGTGGCGTCCACGCCGGAGGCTCTTGAGCGAGGCAAAAGCGTGCGATCAACTCAGCATCGACGCGGTCTGTTTTGGTGCGTGCAAGCCGACTCCCGGCGAAGGCTTTGATGGCCGCCGGGTTGATGACGCTGACGGTGTGACCCGCCTGGTAGAGAAAGAGCGAGAGCGCCTCGCCATACGTGCCGGTGGCTTCCAGGCAGGCGTGAACACTCTGGACACCCTGGCGTGAGAGCCACTGTGTGAGCTGCTCAAAGCCGGTCTCACTGTTCGGGAAGACTTTGTGCTTGAGTTTGCCGCTCTGCTGGATGAGACAGGTGTTGAACTTCAGTTTCGAGATGTCGATGCCAAGGGCCGGTGCTGTCATCTGATGAACTCCTCTTTGTGAAATGTGATGCGGCGCGGGTCAAACTTGCAGATGCAAGCTCTGCTTCATGGTAGAAGCGGCTTTGGATACTGTCCGACCTCGTGCGCTGCAATGTGAGCACCGAGAGCTTTTCTAACCCGCTGACTCGGAGTCATAATTCGAGCACAGCTTCTTCGGTGCCCTGGGTTGGCTAAAGCTTGCTGCTTCAGCCGACTTCAGTCAACATACAAATTCGAGCGTTCGCCGGGGTATGTACAACTTTGACATTTCTATAACTGAGGAGGCACTGGAATGACGACGCTGAGGCTCAGCACCATTTTGCTCATGCTATCCATTGTCCTGTGGGGGACACTGCTTGGTGGGATTGCCTATTCCCACCTCGTATATTTCCCTGCCTATCTGTCGGCCCTGCCTGATTCGGCGGTCGTCGTCAACGGGCCTTATGGTCTACACGAGGGGATATTCTGGATGACTATTCACCCGCTGCTCATCCTCTCGCTCATCGTCACGCTCGCGCTGAATTGGAAGTTGCCAGCGCGACGCAAGCTCATCTTAATCGCCTTAGTGGTGTACGTGCTGGTGCTCATCATCTCTCGGATCTATTTTATTCCCGAATTAGTAGCCTTCGAACGTAGCCCGGAATCAAGCCTGACGGCTGCGGAGTGGTTAGCACGCGGGCGACGTTGGCAGAGGTTTAGTTGGATTCGAGGGGCTGTGTGCTATGTAACCTTTGTGCCGTTACTGCTCGCTCTGACAATGCCAGACAGCGTTCCGAAAGAATCCGTAACGGCAGCCGCCAGCTAACAACCCATTTGAGAAAGAAGGTGTGCGACCGATCAGCCGAGCAACACTAAAGCACACGAAACAGCCCCACTTTTCGTGTCGATTCGTGAATCGTTCTCTTCCTCTCGTTATTACATACTCAACGCTTATACGCCTCGGATGCTCACTTATAATTAAAAGACCGGCCAAGGCATGCATGCCTTAGCCGGTCTTTGCTCGTCGCGTGTCCGACATTCACCAGAGAGAGAGAACGCCGGGCGCGCTGATCTATTTTTCAGGCGAGAGGATTACTCCCCTTCAGCGGCTTCGCCATCGCCTGTGGCCGCGACAGCCGCGCGCGGCGTGGCCGGGACATCCTCGCCGCCGACGATTTCGGGGAAGTCTTCCATGTCGCGCTCGCGGCTCGCCTGGTCAATCGTCTCGTCGCGGTCAACCTTGACGTTACGATAGAACTCCATGCCCGTTCCGGCAGGAATCAGGCGTCCCATGATGACGTTCTCTTTGAGACCGCGCAGATAGTCTATGCGCCCCGAAATCGCCGCTTCCGTCAGCACACGCGTCGTCTCCTGGAACGAAGCGGCGGAGATAAACGAGTCTGTTGAGAGTGAAGCCTTGGTGATGCCGAGCAGCAGGGGTTCGGCCTGCGCCGGTTCACCGCCCGCTTCTGTGACACGCGCGTTCTCGTCCGTGAAGCGGAAGCGGTCAACCTGCTCGTCGAGCAGGAATTCCGTGTCGCCCACTTCGCGAATCTTCACCCAGCGCAACATCTGTCGGACGATCACCTCGATGTGCTTGTCGTTGATGTTGACGCCCTGCAAGCGATAGACCTCCTGTATCTCGTTGACGAGATACTCCTGCAAGCGGTTCATGCCAAGGACGCGCAGGATGTCGTGCGGGTTCAAGGGGCCATCCATCAAAGCTTCGCCGGCGCGGACGCGGTCGCCCTCCTGCACGTTAATGTGCGTGCCGCGCGGGATGTCGTACTCGCGCTCCTCGCCGTCGTCGCCTGTGATGATCAGTTTGCGCTTGCCCTTTGAAATCTGGCCGAGCTTAACGATGCCGTCGATCTCGGACATGATGGCTGTCTCGCCGGGCTTGCGCGCTTCGAAAAGCTCAACGACGCGCGGCAGACCGCCCGTGATGTCCTTGGTCTTGGTGGTCTCACGCGGAATCTTAGCGATGATGTCGCCGGGCTCTACCACATCACCATCCCCGACCATCAGGTTGGCGCGGACGGGCATCTGGTAGGTCTTCAACATCTTGTTGGAGGCGTTGCGAATCTCCAGGCGCGGCTGTTTCTTCTCGTCCGGCGAATCCTTCACGACCATGCGCGACTGCCCGGTCACTTCGTCAACCTCTTCGTCAACGGTCACGCCTTCCTTCAAATCCTGGAATTTGATGTGGCCTGCGACCTCGGTCAGAATCGCGAAGGTGAAGGGGTCCCAGGTGGCAAGCAACTGATCCTGCTGCACGCGAGCGCCGTCGGCAGCGTGCAGGTGCGCGCCGTAAACGATCTGGTAACGCGCCACCTCGCGCCCACGCTCGTCGAGGATTGTCAGAGCGCCGTTGCGATTCATGGCGATGATCTCGCCCTTGCGGTTTTTGACTGTTTGCAGCTCGACGTACTTGATCGTGCCGTCGACGCGCGCCTCGTGCTTCGAAGACTCCTCAAGACGCGCCGTGCCGCCGATGTGGAACGTACGCATCGTGAGCTGCGTGCCCGGCTCGCCGATGGATTGAGCGGCGATGACGCCGACCGCTTCGCCTATATCAACGGGGCGACCTGTGGCTAGATTGCGCCCGTAACACTTGATGCAGCACCCGCGACGCGATTCGCACGTCAGCACGGAGCGAATACGCACACGCTGCACGCCGGAGCGTTGAATTTCCGCCGCCAGGTCTTCATCTATCTCGTCGCCGGTTTCTACGATCACACGGCCTTCGACCGGATCAATCACGTCATCCAGAGAAGTGCGCCCCACGATGCGGTCACGCAGGGACTCGATCTCCTCGCCGCCTTCGACGATTGCCGTGGCAGAAATACCTCTGAGCGTGCCGCAGTCAGGCTCACTGATGATCACGTCCTGCGCCACGTCTACGAGTCGGCGCGTCAGGTAGCCCGAGTCTGCGGTCTTCAGAGCCGTGTCCGCGAGACCTTTGCGCGCGCCGTGCGTCGAGATGAAGTATTGAAGGACGTTGAGGCCTTCGCGGAAGTTGGCGCGGATAGGCGTCTCTATGATCTCACCGGAAGGCTTAGCCATCAGGCCGCGCATCCCTGCGAGCTGGCGAATCTGCTGCGCACTGCCGCGCGCGCCGGAATCACTCATGACGAGGATCGGGTTCAACTCGCCCGAATCCCGCTCGCGTTGATCCATCGCCTTGAACATCTCTTTGGCGACGCGGTCTGTGACTTCCGACCAGATCGCCACGACCTTGTTGTAGCGCTCGCCGTTTGTGATGACGCCGTCAAGGTACTGCTGCTCGACGTTGATCACATCCTTGTCGGCCTTATCAACGAGCGTCTTCTTGGCATCCGGCGTCACCAGGTCGTCGATGCCGATGGAGATGCCCGCCTTGGTGGCGTAGAGGAAGCCAAGGTTCTTCAGGTCGTCTAACATCTTGACGGTCATCTCGTGGCCGAGACGGACGTGGCAATAGCTGACGAGCGACTGCAAGCCCTTGCGCTTCATCGTGCCGTTGAAGAACGGCAGGTCGCGCGCAATCTGCTCGTTAAAGATGACGCGACCGACGGTCGTATTGACGACGCGGCTGACGTTCTCCTGAACGGTCGCGCGCATCACGTCCTGCGGATCGTGCTCCTGTGTGAGGTCGATCAGGTCGCCGCGTATGCGCAGCTTGATGGGCGTCTGCGTCGTCACCTCTTTGGCGTCGAGCGCGAGCAAGACCTCTTCGCGCGTGGCGAAGACTCTTCCTTCGCCCTTCGCGCCCTTCTTGTCGCGCGTCAGGTAGTAGCAGCCCAAAACGATGTCCTGCGAGGGCACGGCGATGGGCTGGCCGTTGGCGGGCGAGAGGATGTTGTTTGAAGAGAGCATCAAGACCGCCGCTTCGATCTGCGCTTCGGGCGAGAGCGGAATGTGCACGGCCATCTGGTCGCCGTCAAAGTCTGCGTTGAAAGCTGTGCAGACGAGCGGGTGAATCTTGATCGCTTTGCCTTCGACGAGCACGGGCTCGAAAGCCTGTATGCCGAGACGGTGCAAGGTCGGAGCGCGGTTCAGCAGAACCGGATGCTCGCGAATCACCTCTTCGAGGATGTCCCAGACGACAGACTCCTGGCGCTCGACCATCTCGCGCGCCTGTTTGATGGTCGCCGCGTGCCCCTGCTTCTCAAGCTGGTTGTAGATGAAGGGCTTGAACAACTCCAAAGCCATCTTCTTCGGCAGACCGCACTGGTGCAGCTTGAGCTCCGGCCCGACGACGATCACCGAACGGCCAGAGTAGTCAACGCGCTTGCCCAGAAGGTTCTGGCGGAAGCGTCCCTGCTTGCCCTTCAAGGTTCCCGAAAGGGATTTCAAGGGGCGATTGTTGACGCCGCGCAGCACGCGCCCCCGGCGACCATTATCGAACAGCGCATCGACGGCCTCCTGAAGCATGCGCTTCTCGTTGCGCACGATGACTTCAGGCGCGCGCAGCTCCATCAGCTTCTTCAAGCGGTTGTTGCGATTGATGACACGACGATAAAGGTCGTTCAAATCCGAGGTCGCAAAGCGTCCGCCGTCGAGCGGCACGAGCGGGCGCAATTCCGGCGGAATGACAGGGATCACGTCGAGGATCATCCATTCAGGACGATTGCCGGATTTGAGGAAGCTGGTCGCGACCTTCAGACGCTTGGAGTATTTGAGCTTCTTCTGCTGCGAAGTCTCCTCCTTCATCCGGGTGCGAAGGTCTACGGACAACTCTTCGACGTTGACCATCGTCAACAGTTCTTTGATTGCTTCCGCACCCATCTTCGCCACGAACTGTCCCGGAAGCTCACGCGCCAACTCGCGGTAGCGCTCATCCGTCAACAGCTCTCTCTCTTTGACCGGCGCATCGCCCGGATCAATTACGATGTACGACTCGAAGTAGAGAACCTTCTCCAGCTCGCGCAAAGGGATATCGAGCAGATGCCCGATCCTGGAGGGCAGCCCCTTGAAGAACCAGACGTGCGAGCACGGACTGGCGAGGTCTATGTGGCCGAGGCGTTCGCGTCTGACCTTGGCTTGCGTCACTTCGACGCCGCACTTGTCGCAGATGACGCCCCTGTGCTTCATCCTCTTGTACTTGCCGCACAGGCACTCCCAGTCTGCGACGGGGCCGAAGATGCGCGCGCAGAAGAGCCCGTCGCGCTCCGGCTTGAACGTCCTGTAATTGATCGTCTCCGGTTTCGTCACCTCGCCGTGCGACCACTGGCGAATCTTTTCGGGTGACGCGAGGCTGATGCGAATCGCCTCAAAATCCGGCGCGAGCTGCGTTTTTTCTTGTGGGAATCGAAACATGATATCTCCGTAAAAACAATAAGCCGTCAACCGATAGCTGTAGGGGCAGGGCTTGTCCCTGCCCGTGTATTTCGTCTGTAGGGCAGGGCTTGTCCCTGCCCGTGTATTTCGTCACCATAGCGGGCAGGGACAAGCCCTGCCCCTACAGTATTAGCTTTCCGCGCCTCCGCCGACGAGAATCGCTTCGCCCGTCCCGTCGCCCGTAACTGCTCCGTTGCCGTCGCCAGCTTCCCTGTTGATCAATTCAACGTCGAGACAGAGCGACTGTAGCTCGCGCACGAGCACGTTGAAAGATTCGGGCAGACCCGGATCAAAGTCCGCTTCACCTTTGACGATGGCCTCGTAAATCTTCGAGCGCCCGGCCACGTCGTCGGACTTGGCCGTCAGAAGCTCCTGAAGGATGTGCGCCGCGCCGTAGGCTTCCAGCGCCCACACCTCCATCTCTCCAAAACGCTGTCCGCCGAATTGCGCCTTGCCGCCCAGGGGCTGCTGCGTGATCAGGCTGTACGGCCCGATCGAGCGCGCGTGAATCTTGTCGTCAACCAGGTGCGACAGCTTCAGCATGTAGATGTAGCCGACCGTCACCTTCTGCTCAAACGCATCGCCCGTCAGCCCGTCATAAAGAACGGTCTTGCCGGACTCGTTGACGATTTCGGGCAGACCCAATTCGCGCAGGTGCGCGGCTGAGTCACGCAACCTCTTCTTGATCTCCGTCTCGGATGCTCCGTCAAAGACTGGCGTCGCGAAGTGTAGACCGAGCACGCGCGCGGCCCACCCAAGGTGCGTCTCAAGAATCTGTCCGACGTTCATGCGCGAGGGCACGCCCAGGGGATTAAGGACGATCTCGACGGGCGTTCCGTCAGGAAGATAAGGCATGTCCTCTTCCGGCAGGATGCGCGCGATGACGCCCTTGTTGCCGTGGCGTCCGGCCATCTTGTCGCCGACCGAAAGCTTGCGCTTCATGGCGATAAAGACCTTGACCATCTTGATGACGCCCGGCGCAAGCTCGTCGCCCTGCCTGAGCTTCGCGATCTTCTCTTCGTAGATGTCGGAGAGAATCTTGATCTGCCGCTCGGTTCTCTCTTCGTACTCCTTGATCTCCGCAGGGATGTTGATCGAGGTCGTCGTCAACTGAGCTTTTCTGAGAGCCTTCGGCTCAACCCCTGCCAGCATCTCGCGCGTGATCGTCTGTCCCTTCGGAATCAAGACCTCGCGATTGACGGTCAGGTCGGCGGAGAGCTTACGGCCTTCCAGAAGCTCGTGGATGCGCGTGTCGCGCTGCTCCTGAAGGATGCGAATCTCATCTTCCAGGTCGCGGCGCAGGCGATCTTCCTCTTCCTGCTCGATTGATTGCGAGCGCTGATCCTTCTCCTGCCCTTTGCGCGTGAAGACCTGCACGTCTACCACCGTGCCGTCTATCCCCGGCGGGCACATGAGGGACGCGTCCTTCACGTCTCCGGCCTTCTCGCCGAAGATGGCGCGAAGCAACTTCTCCTCGGCGGTCAACTGCGTTTCGCCCTTCGGCGTCACTTTGCCGACGAGGATCGAGCCGGGCTTGACCTGTGCGCCGATGCGTATGATGCCGCTCTCGTCCAGGTCGCGTAACATGTTCTCGCCGACGTTCGGGATGTCGCGCGTGATCTCCTCAGGGCCGAGCTTGGTGTCGCGCGCCTCTATCTCCAGCTCCTCGATATGAATCGAAGTATAGAAGTCGTCTTTGACGAGACGCTCCGAGACGAGGATCGCGTCCTCGAAGTTGTAACCGCGCCAGGGCATGAAGGCGACTAGCACGTTACGGCCAAGGGCAAGCTCGCCCCTGTCCGTGCAAGGCCCGTCGGCAATGACCTGTCCCTTAGAGGTGCGCTCGCCGACGTGCACGATGGGACGCTGGTTGATGCAGGTGTTCTGGTTCGAGCGCTTGAACTTGATCAAGGTGTAGATGTCTGCGGTCACCTCGCGCGAGATCGTACCGTCCACATTGTGATCGGCCTTGATGATGATGCGCTCAGAGTCCACATAGTCCACCACGCCGTCGCGTCGCGCGACGACGACCGCGCCACTGTCCTGCGCCGTCACCTTCTCCATACCCGTCCCGATGTAGGGCGCTTCGGCACGAAGAAGCGGCACACTCTGGCGCTGCATGTTCGAGCCCATCAGCGCGCGGTTGGCGTCGTCATTCTCAAGGAACGGGATCAAGCTGGCCGCGACCGAGACCAACTGCTTGGGGCTTACGTCTACGTACTCTATGTCCTTGCGAAGCGCGAGGATGAACTCGCCCGCCTTTCGCGCCGCATTGCGTTCGTTGATGATATGCCCCTGCTCGTCCAACTCGATGTTGGCCTGCCCGACGACGTGCTTGTCCTCTTCCCAGGCGGTCAGGTAGAAGGGCCACGGCTCATACTCGGCGCGGCGTCCGTCTGCGCCGACACGCTTGTTGGCCTTATCGACTTCATCCTGCGCGACGTGATCGTTCGGCTTAAATTTGGTGTCGCCGCCGTTGATGACGCGTACGTACTCGACGACGCGGCCATCTATGACCTTGCGGTAGGGCGACTCTATGAAGCCGAACTCGTTGATCCGCGCAAAGCACGAGAGCGAGGAGATGAGACCGATGTTCGGGCCTTCAGGCGTCTCAATCGGACAGATGCGACCGTAGTGCGTCGGGTGCACGTCGCGTACTTCGAACCCGGCGCGCTCGCGCGACAGACCGCCCGGCCCGAGTGCCGAGAGCCTGCGCTTGTGCGTGATCTCCGAGAGCGGGTTCGTCTGATCCATGAACTGCGATAACTGGCTGGAGCCGAAGAACTCGCGCACGGCTGCCGTCACGGGCTTCGCGTTAATCAGATCGCGCGGCATCGTCGTCTGCATCTCCTGATGGATCGACATCTTCTCCTTGATGGCGCGCTCCATCCGCTCTAACCCGATGCGGAACTGGTTCTCCAACAGCTCGCCGACCGCCCGCACGCGGCGGTTGCCGAGGTGGTCTATGTCGTCCTGCTGGTACTCGGCAGGGTTCTTACGCATCTTCAGCAGGTAAGAGACGACATCTACAAAGTCGTGTGCGGAGAGCAACGGATCGTCGATGCGGTCGAAATCCGGCTTGCCCATCTTGATGTTGAACTTCAATCGGCCAACGCGCGAGAAATCGAATTTACGCGGGTCGAAGAACATGCCTTCCAGCAGACGATAGGCCGTCTGCACCGTCGGCGGATCGCCAGGGCGCATCTTGCGGTAAATCTCCAAGAGCGCATCCACAGGCTTCGTGATGACATCCTTCTTCAGGGTCTGCGACAGAATCGAGCCGACGTCGTCGCGTTCCGGGAAGAAGACCGAGAATCGTGTGATTCCGGCTTCGATGATCTCCTGCAACTTGGCCGGGGTGATCTCGTTATTGGATTCTAAAACGACCTCGCCCGTCTCCGTGTTGACGATATCAGAGAGCGCGTACGCGCCTTCAAACTGCGCCGTGTCGATCTCGACTTCGCGGATGTGGCTTTTGCGCATGCTCTCCAGGGCAGAGTGCGTGACCTTCTTTCCGGCGCGCACAAACGGGTCGCCGCTGCGCCCCTTGATATCATTGTCAACCTTCATGCCGACGAGATTGCTCGCGCCCGCCTCGGCGACCTGTAAGAGGAGGCGGCCTTCTTCAACGCGCACTTCGTCGGCGATGTAGAAGGCGCGCAGGATGTCCTCGTCGGAAAATGATGCGTTCTTGACGGCCTCTTCCAACTGCCCGTCAGTGCGCACCGTCTCAGCATCAAACTGCGGGTTGAGCCAGATGCCCAGGCCCCGCAGAAAGATCGACGCCAGGAACTTGCGTTTTCCCACACGCACGTAGAGCAGGTTCTTCTGGTCGTATTCAAACTCCACCCAGGAGCCCCGATACGGGATCACCTTGGCGACATAGACGGGGCTGCGCTTGAAGAAGACGCCGGGCGAGCGATGGAGCTGCGAGACGATGACGCGCTCCGTGCCGTTGATGATGAACGTGCCGTTATCGGTCATCAGCGGGATTTCGCCGAAGAAGACCTCTTCCTCCTTGATGTCGCGGATCGAGAGCGTCTCCGTCTCAGGGTCTTTATCGTAGACGGTGAGACGGATTTTGACCTTGAGCGGGACGGAGTAGCTCATGCCGCGCTCCTGACACTCCTGCTGATCGTGCTTGTGCTTGAGGCCGACGGGTTCGCCGCAGTTGTCGCAAAGCGTCGGGCGCACGGCGTTGAACGTGCCGCAGTTGTGGCACAAGGTTTCGCCTGGAACGAGCGGGTCGACCTTGATCGTCGAGCCGCAGTTCTTGCAGTTCGAGCGCAGGTAGTTCAAGCCTTCCAGCCGCCCGCACTTACATTGCCAGTTGCCGATCTGAAATTCCACGAAATCGAGCGTCGCTGTGCCGCGAAAATCCGAGATCGGGAAGACGGAACGGAAGACCGCCTGAAGACCCGTGTTCTCGCGCTCTTCCGGCAGCAAGTCCATTTGCAGAAAACGATTGTAGGAATCGCGCTGAATCTCAATCAGATTCGGGATTCGCACGGCCGTTTTGATCTTTGAAAAGTCCAGACGATCCGGCGGACGACTCGTGCGCCGTCCGAGCCCGTTGTTCACAATTTGAAGCGGATTTGCAGAAGACATCGGAAGTTCCTTTGATTTCGGAATGCGGAATGCGGAATGCGGATTAAAGAATCAAGCTGTTGTTTCTCAATCCGCAATCCGAATTCCGCATTCCGCAATATTATAGAGACGCCAAAACGCGGTCGGGGCGCAAAATGCCCCGACCGCTTTGTGCCAAAGCGGTTGATTTTTCTTGCTCAAATTTTTCGGGAGTAACGCCAGCGCCTCACTACTCCCCTACCTTAATCGCGAACGATTAAACTGTCAACCCAAAACTCAATCAAACTCGACTGACGAATGCGAGGTTCTGATGCGGGAGCGGCGATGTGCGTTGCACGCGCTCGCTCGCTCCACGCACCGGACGAACCCCTGTTGCCTTCAGCCTTTCGAGCTTACTTGACTTCGACGGTCGCGCCCGCATCAGCGAGCTTCTGGCGAATCGTCTCGGCCTCTTCCTTGGACACGCCCTCTTTGACGGCCTTCGGAGCGGCTTCGACGAGGTCTTTGGCTTCCTTCAGACCGAGCGCCGTGACTTCGCGTACGACCTTGATGACGTTGATCTTGTTGCCGCCAGCGGCCTGTAGGATCACGTCAAACTCTGTCTTCTCTTCAACCGGAGCGGCTGCTTCGCCGCCGCCAGCGCCCGCCGCCGGAGCTGCTGCGACCGCCGCTGCTGCCGCCGAGACGCCAAAGGTCTCCTCCAGCTCTTTGACGAGCTGCGAGGCTTCCAGAAGGGTCATCCCCTTCAAATATTCGATCACATCTTCACGTGTAGCTGCCATGATTGCTTTCTCTTCCTCCTCAAAAAGGGTTCTAGTGTGCTGTTCGTTAATGGTTAGCAGCAGGAGAACCCACGGGACGCTCACACACCTTGCTGCATCGCAAGCTATTGAAAGCGTCCGAGCCGAATAGAACGATCTGACATATCGTCCCGCTCGTTTATCCCTGGTCCGGCTGACTCTACTCATTGCGGATTTCGGATTGCGGAATGCGGATTAAAAAAAGCCCGCTTGATTCTTCAATCCGCAATCCGAAATCCGCATTCCAAAATCGTTAGGCGGTTTCCTCAGTGCCGCCCTTCTGCTCGCCGATCTGTTTGATCACGATAGCCAGGTTGCGCGGCACGGCTGAGAGCACCGTCACGAGCCGTTGCGCCTGACAATTGATCAGGAACATGATCTTCGAGATCAACTCTTCCTTCGACGGCAGGTTCGCGATTGATTCTACCTCAGCGAGCGCTACGACCCTGCCTTCGACCACGCCCGCCTTGAAAGTGAACACTTCGGGGTTGGCCTTCGTGAACTTGGAGATCGCTTTCGAGAGGTTCACGGGGTCGCCCTCGCTCGTGGCAATCGCCGTCACACCTTTGAAATGCTCTATGGCCTGCTCAAAGGGTGTTCCTTCGGCGGCCTTGCGCGCCAGCGTGTTCTTGACGACCTCGTAGGAGACGCCCGCTTCACGCAACTGGTTGCGCAGCTCCTGATCCTTCGGGACAGTCATCTTATTGAAGCCCACGATCATCGCGGCGGTGGCCTTCTGAAACTGCTCCGTGAGGGCGTTCAAGTCCTTCTGCTTCTGTTCTCTGGTCTTCATCTCTTTCCCGTCCTCACTTCCTACTTCGTGTAAGCCGTCTCATCAAGCAGCACGCCCGGCCCCATCGTCGGAGCCAGGTTCACCTTCTTGACGTACTTGCCCTTGGCCGTCGACGGCTTGGCCTTGACGACCGCATCCAGGAGCACGCGCGCGTTCTCCTGAATCTTGTCCGGCTCGAACGAGACTTTGCCGATGCCGACGTGGATGACGCCCGTCTTATCGACACGATACTCGACCTTACCGGCCTTCGTCTCGCGCACAGCGTTCGCCACGTCCGGCGTCACAGTGCCCGTCTTCGGGTTCGGCATCAGGCCGCGCGGGCCTAAGATTTTGCCCAGTCCCCCGACCAGACGCATCATGTCAGGGGTGGCGATGACGGCGTCGAAGTCGAGCCAGTTCTCATTCTTAATCCGGTTGACCATCTCCTCGCCGCCGACGAAATCCGCCCCAGCCTCTTCTGCTTCCTTGATCTTTTCGCCCTGCGCGATGACAAGGACGGTCTTGGATTTGCCCAACCCGTGCGGCAAGACCACCGTGCCGCGCACGAGTTGATCAGCCTTGCGCGGATCGACGCCGAGCCACATCGTCAACTCAACCGTCTCATCAAACTTGGCGAAAGCAATCTCTTTGACCTTCGCCACGCCCTCATCCAGATTATACTTGCGGCCCGCCTCTATCTTCTCCGTTGCCGCGCGGTACTTCTTTCCGTGCCTTTTCATTCAACGTACCTCCGAGGTCGTAGCGAGATTTTTCCGTCGCGCGCGCCAGTCAAATCAACCGACCGCCCAACCGTTTATCTCTCCCTCTTGTCTATGTCGCGTCCGTCTCGGGCCAACCTTTTGAACCGCATACGCCGCGCCGGAATCATTTAGAAAAACTTCTTCTTGGCAACCGAAGCGATCTCTTTGCCAACGTCGCGCAGCGAAGTCTTTGACTTGCCGCCGAAAAGACCGAGGACTACTTTGCCGTCCACATCGCGCTCAAGCAGAACGTTGCCGGTCGCTTTATCAATAAATTTGACGTGCGCCACGACTTTGGTTTTCCCCGCGCCGAAACCTATCAGATAACGTTTGGCGCGGCTGCCAGCCTTGTACTCCGTCACCGTCCCGACCAACTGGATCGTGGGCGCTGAAGCCGCGTCAACCGGAGTTGCCCCCGCCCGTGTGACCTGCTTAAACTTTTTGATGTCCTGCAACTCCGAGACGATTTCGTCCATCATGCCGGTCATGTTCTCGGCGGGAAACTCGACACCCTCTTTGACATCGAACTGAGCCACTTCGATATTCTGGTATTGATTCTTCAGCCCATCGTCCTTCTTCTGGCCGCCTGCGACGACCGTAGCGACCAGAGCCAGCACGGCCAGCAAACTAAATAGAGCCCTTTCGACGGCGTGATTCATTTCGGCCACTCCTATTCGATGGTCAGTCCCATGTTGCGCGCCGTGCCTTCGATGGTCTTGATGGCGCTCTCCAGATTCGTCGTATTCAGGTCGGGCATCTTCGTGCGGGCGATCTCTTCAATCTTGGCGCGCGAGATCGTCCCGACCTTTTCGCGGTTCGGCTTGCCTGACCCCTTCGCCACACCCGAAGCCTTCTTCAAGAGATCGGCTGCGGGCGGCGTCTTCGTCTCAAAGGTAAAGGAGCGATCCGCGTAGACTGTGATCACGACCGGGATTTTCAAATCCGGGTCCATCTGCGCCGTCTTGGCGTTGAAAGCCTTGCAGAACTCCATGATGTTGACGCCGTGCTGACCCAGCGCAGGGCCGATGGGCGGGGCCGGATTGGCCTTCCCCGCCGGAACCTGAAGCTTGATATAACCTGTAATCTTCTTTGCCATAATTTTTAAGTAGTCAGTAGTCAGTAAACAGTAGTCAGTAGAAAGAAAGCAGCAACCTTGGTTTTTCTACTGGCTACTGACTACCGTCTACTGTCTACTTCTTTTCATTCTTCTTCTGCGAACGTTACTTTTTCAACGTCCAGGAAATTCAGTTCGACGGGGGTTGAGCGCCCGAAGATGGTGACCGTCACCTTCAGTGTGGACTTGTCCTCGTTGACCTCTTCCACTTTGCCCGTGAAGCTGGCGAACGGGCCTGACTTGATGCGCACCGTTTCGCCCTGCGTGTAAGAGAATTTCGGCTTCGGCTTCTCCGCCGCTTCCGTCACGTTATGAACGATCTGATCGACTTCCTGCGGCGTCAGTGGCGTGGGGTTCTGACCGCCGACGAACCCCGTCACTTTCGGCGTCGATTTGATCGCGTGAAAGACGTTGTCGGGGATATGCCCGCGCTCGTCGCACTCTATCTGCACGAGCACGTAGCCCGGATAAAACATGCGGGACGATTCGACGCGCTTGTTGCCGCGCATCTCGACGACCGTCTCGGTCGGCACGAGCACCTCTATGATCTCGTTCTGGAGATCGGTGTCGCGGATGCGCGCCTTCAGGCTGTCACGCACCTTCTTCTCGTGACCCGAATAAGTATGGAGGATGTACCACTGCCTCATCTCAAAAACTTCCTATTATTGTGCTCCGAGCAGCTTATTAGCCAGCCATTCGAGACCCAGGATCAGACGCGCCAGCCCCTGATCCACAAGAAACAGATAAACAGCAAAGAAGATCACGGCGACGATCGTGATGATCGTCGTGTTCTTCACCTCGTTCATGGTCGGCCATGAGACGCGTCGCATCTCTGCGCGCACATCGCGCAGGAATTGCGACGTGCGCTCGAAGAACCCTGCGCGCGCGCCCGACACACCGCGCTCGCGCCGCGCGCCCTTGCCCTCCGGCCCTTCGCCGAAACGCGCCGCACGCGGGGCAGGCACACTCTCCGGCACATCCTCGGAACTGACGCGCGCGGGCGGCGGCTCTGGCAACGGCAACTCAGCCGAGTCGTCTCTATCGCTCGTCATCTGATCGTCCTTCTTAGACACTCGACTTCTTCCTTAGCAAAATGGATTCAGGGGTACCAAGACTCGAACTCGGACTTTCGGTTTTGGAGACCGACGTGCTAGCCATTGACACTATACCCCCACGAAGGGATAAGGGATGAGGGCGGAGGGATGAATTAAAGGCCGTCGGTCTCCAACTTTCTAACCCATCCCTCATCCCTCTGCCCTCATCCCTCACTTAGTTTCCTTGTGTCCCGTGTGCTTGCGGCAACGGCGGCAAAACTTCCGAAACTCCAGGCGCTCCGGCGTCGTCTTCTTATTCTTCGTCGTCACATAATTGCGACTCTTGCAGTCCGTGCACTGAAGCACAATATTATCGCGTGGCATAACTCACCTTCAAGACTCGTCAACAACTTCTAAAGAGATCGAATCCCCAAATTTTCGACCCTGTTTTTTATTCAACGACTTCGGAGACAGTGCCCGCCCCCACCGTCCGGCCTCCCTCTCGGATCGCAAACCTTAAGCCCTTCTCCATCGCTATCGGCGCGATCAACTCGATCTCCATCGCCACATTATCCCCGGGCATCACCATCTCT
>DASVVT010000013.1:0-49492 GCA_036386415.1 Pyrinomonadaceae bacterium | reverse complement strand
TATCGCCGAGCGTCGAGCTACCCCATTGCTGTTCGATGAGCGGGCCGCTCTGGTTGGAGCTTTGCAGAGCTGACCAGAGTCCCTCCGGGCCACGGAAGATCGAGATGTCGCTCTTGCCGTCGCCGTCGAAATCGTAGGGCGCTGTGTAATTGCCGGCGACTGTGTACGTCGCAGCCGGATGACCATTGTCCCTTTGCGCCTTGACGAATGTATGGTCTATCAGAAGGGTCGAGCGCTCAAGGTTGGCTGTCTCCGGGGTGTCGCCTGTGAATGTCCTTCCATTGACCGCGCCCAGCAAATCCCCCGGCTGTGGATTGCCTACCGCAGACTTTGGAACGTAGATCGTGATCGTCCCGTCAGTTTGATAATTGCTCTGGGGCAAGGCGTTTCCGATCTTCGTTTCTGTCGGGACGCCAACCACCAGACCGACCACCGCCGTGGCAATAGACCCGTACTCAAAGCTGGCAACCGAATTCTGGTTCGTCCTCATGCCAACGTAGAACTGCTCGCCTGGTGCTGAGTAAGAGTTCCAGACGATCCTCCAACGGCTGTTCGGCGGTAAGCTGCCGCTGAGACTGCTGACCTTCATCTTGAACATGAAGGTGCCCGTGCCGCTCTGTCCCAGAGGCTCGCCAACCGCGATATAGTCTATGGCGAGCGAGGCTGGAGCGTTCCCTTGCGAGGGCTGTTCGGGATGCCCCGGCGGGGTGCGCTGGACGATCAAGCCCGTGCGCGTGTCGCCCATGTAGGGAGCCGAGACCTCGTTGTTCGGGCACGATGTCCCGACGGCGTTGACCGCCAGCACCTTGTAGTAATAGGTCTTACTCGTGTCGGTCGCTGTCCTATCATCGTAGGTCGTCTGCGTCCCCGGCACAGTGTTTAGCAGAGTCTCAGCGCCGCTCTCAGTGCCTCTCATGATCTGATAGTTTGTGATCGGCGAGTTGCCTGTATCGGCAAGAGACCATCCGAGGTGAACGACCCCGCCGACTCTGCGAGTCGTCACGAGCGGCATTCCCGGCGCTGAGGTGGCGTTGAGAGGGTCTGGCGGGTCATATAGCGCGACGAGCCGCCTGCCGCTTGACTGTCGCGCGATGGTTGCCAGCGCTGTGTAGGCGTTGCCCTTGGCGGTTTCGGCTGCCTGAGCGCAGTGGCCGCCCGCGCACCCGTTGACGTAGCCGACCTCGACGCGTCCCTCCCTGTCAACAGTCATGTCGAAGAAGTCGAGCAGGTTGCGACAGATGTCCGCGCCGCCATGCGCCCAGATGCAGCCGCGCTGGATCGGGGCAGACGGTGTCACGTCGGAGGTCGTCCAGTGCTGCCCCCCGTCGAATGTGTGTGCCACGTAGAGATGCCAGACGCCGGTGAAGCTGTTTGCCGAAAAGTCTCCACCGGTCGTCGAGCCATAGAAGGCGACGGCGGCGCGACCTGCGTCGGCTGCGACCGCCGCCGGATACGCTATATTCTGTAGCCCGTAGACCGAGCCGACCTCAAAGATGTTCGACCAAGTCCGCCCCTGATCGTCTGATGTCGCCACGGCTGCGGTATGGTCGCCGCTCGCCATCACGAAATAGACGCGGCCATTATTGTCTATCCCTACTGAAGGGTCTTGAAAATTGCCGGAGGCGACGGTGGTGTGGTTCTGGTTCTCAACGTGGCGAATGCTCCAGGTGATTCCGTTATCTTCCGAGACGACGACAGACCCTTTGCCATCGCAGTTGTTGAACGGAACATAGACCGTTCCGTCAGGCGCGACCTTGATGTGGCCGTGCAACCCTCCGCAGTGTGCGTCCGCGATGGGGTCTACCTCTACGGCAGGGCCGAAGGTAGCCCCCCCGTCATCGCTTCGGGCGCAGGAAGAGTGCGGGAGCTGCGAGCAGTAATAGACCGCGTTGGGATAGAGACCGGGTACATCCGTCGGTCTGGTCAAGGGCGCATGGAACGGGCCGCCGCCGATTGTCTGGTGGTCTAGACTCGCGCCGATCCCCTGCCCGTAGGCGGAGACGACCCAGGTCTGACCGTCGTCGTCCGTATAAGCCGTCTTGTTCCCGCCGGAGGTCAGCGTAAGCTGCCCGGCGAAGGTTCGACCCGTCGTACGGTCTGTGAAGCCGATGGGATCGGAATTGATGAACTGCGAGGCGGGAGACGCGCGATTGACCCAGGTTGCGGTCTGGCCGTTCGAAGGGCAGTTATCGTCGAACGTGACAAACAACGTCTCCAGATCGGACTGGTAGTTTGTCACGCCTGTCTTCCAGTTGTTGCCGATGGACGGTTCGCCGGCGTCGTGCCCTAAGTATTCCACAGTGAGCGCCGTTGGCCCCTGGCTGGCCGAAGCAACGTTGATCAGAGTTCCCGGAGCCTCGTAGTTTTGGTATCCCACCTTGGGGCCTGTATCCTGCGGCGCGGGTGGAATCGGCGTCGCTGCGGCGGCGACGACCAGCGCCGGGTTCACGTCTTCAGAGCCGGGTCGAGCTAATGGAATGGCGCAAACAGCACAGGCGAGCGCAATGAATAGAAGCAACCTCCAGCGCTGGTTGGAAATCGTTCGCATGCGCGTGCAATTAGAGTCCTTCATCGAAATCATCTCCTTCGCAGAATGTGGCGATGCCTCCCCCTCGGAAAGAGAGCGGCGCTAATGTGGAAAATAATGGCGGCTGTAAGCTCATCTTTGGCGGCTTCGCCTGTGCCCTGCCAATCGAATTACGTGGCGCGATAGTATTTTTTCTGGCCGGACGCCCGTTAAAGCTCGGGCTGTCCTCTCTCTCAATCGTTTGCTGCCGATCCCTTCAGACAGTGAGCAGGCGATCATCAAACGGTAAATTGATAGAAAGTGGACTCTGGCTTAATGCTGTATCAAGTGTCTACCTAGCGAGGGCTTTTGAAGTTCTTTCAGAACACATACAGCATAGAGACATGACTTGAGTAATTCTTGAGGAATTCTTGAGGGGGGTAAAAAATTTGGCGGAAATTCCAATGTTTGCGGTCAGAAAATAGACCGGAGCCTTTCTGACGGCCTGTTCGGAAACTGCTTTTTTGACTGTCTACTCCGGCGCGCTTTGGAGCGCCGCGCTGAATCCATCAACGCGCTCAGAGCGAGACACGCGCTCAGAGTCGATTATCTCGCCCGCGAAGAGGCTTCGTCGTGTGAAGACCGCTCATGCCCGCCTCAAATGTGGAGCACATTTGTTTGACTCCCCATCGGTCAGTTGGAATAATGCGCGCAGGAGTTAATGCGATGCTTCCCTTAATCATACTGACGATTATCTCAATCGCGGTTGTCATCGTCCTGTATCAACTGGTCATTCAGAAGTATTACTGGGGGCCGAACAGCCCGCCCAAAAAGCGGGATCGAAATAAAGGGAAGAATTAGACGCTAGAAGGCGCGAAGGAGAAGCAGCTCTACCAGCGTCTTCTCCTTCGCGCCTTCCAGCGTTTAAAGTTTTTTCGTTACTGCAAACGAAATCCGAGGGTTTTAATAACAGACAGAAGAATAAAAGAAGGCGTGCGACCGATCCACGAATTAACACGAAGCGACACGAAACAGCCTCTCTTTACGTGTCATTTCGTGTCGATTCGTGGGTCGTCGCCCCCTTTCTCGCCGCCATCTGCCTCTTCCTTCGGATGAACGTGTGTCTCCATGCCGAGAGTCCAAGGCGGAGGGTCGCTTGCCGGAAAGGATTCCTCTAAAGCCTCGTCAATCTCCTCCTCACTAATCACATTCTCCGTCATCTCCTCGCTGCCTGTGCGATCAGAAGACTGTGTCATGGTGTTCACCTCATCAATCGTCGGCGCTCTCTTAAGCCATCACGGGAAAACTCGTACCCCTCTACTCTATACCGAACCAGTGGGGCTTCGCCACACGCCGTAAGCCGGGGAAAAGATGAAGTTAGATCAGAGGAGGTTGATGGCACGCGCAGAGGGCAAAGCAATGACGCGAAGCGAGATCAAGGTTTGAATCAGCACGCTCTCTCTGTGCCCCCTCTGTGTTCTCTGTGCCTCTGTGGTGTATAAAGTCCTACAGATACTCACCACAGAGGCACAGAGAACACGGAGGAGGCACAGAGAAGAGATGAAGCTAGGATACTACTCTTTGTTCATCATGCTCCGGCATGACCAGACCTTGGTGTGTGCTGAAGAGCGCAGGCGCTCCTTTACATGACCAGGGGGCTGCCGAGTTGTTCGCTGCTCTCCTGTAGCTCGTGTGTGGCGAAGTAGCGTGTGACGCCCTGGTGCTCATCTTGAAGCAGCGCGCCTGCCGCCTCCGCACCGAGCGCCCTGGAGAATAGATAGCCCTGACCATATTCGCACTTCATCTCTTTGAGCTGCGCCAGTTGCTTCTCAGTCTCTACGCCTTCGGCCACGACATCCATCCCCAGGTTGCTGGCGAGCGTCATGATCGTGCGCACGATCTCCATGTTTTCATCCCCCATGCTCATATCGCCGATAAAGGAGCGATCAATCTTCAACGTGTTGACGGGGAAGCGGTGCAGGTAGCTCAAGGAGGAGTAGCCCGTGCCGAAATCGTCGATACTCAGTTTGACGCCGAGCGAGCGTAGCTGCATCAGCATGGACTTGGCGATCTCCGCGTTCTCCATGACGACAGACTCCGTGATCTCCAGTTTCAGGCTGCGCGGATCGAGCCCTGTCTCCAGCAATATCTCTTTGATCTGATCAATCAGGTTAGGCTGCGTGAACTGTTTGCCGGACAGATTGACGCTGATCGAGAGCCCTTTCCTGAGGGGATGTGCCAGTTGCCAGGCGCGCATCTGGCGACACGATTCCTGAAGCACGAGGCGGCCAAGCTCCACGATCAAGCCCGTCTCTTCCGCGATAGAGATGAAATCTGACGGGGAGACGAAACCCCTTTGAGGGTGCTGCCAGCGCACCAGCGCCTCAAAGCCGGCGAGCTTATTGGTGTCGAGCGCCACAATCGGCTGATAGTAGACCACCATCTCCTCGCGCTCGACGGCGCGACGCAGGTCGTTCTCCAGTTGGAGGCGTGCGACGGCGCGCGCATGCATCACGGCGTCGAAAATCTCGTAGCGCGCTTTGCCCTTCTCCTTGGCGTGATACATCGCCGTATCTGCATCGCGGAGGATGTTCTCAGGATGCTCGTAACCGATGGTGCTCAGGGTGATGCCGATGCTCGCCGTGGTGTAGACCTCGTGCCCGTTGAGACACAAGGGGCGCGACAGCTCTTTCTGCGCACGCTCGGCCACGCGTATGGCATCGTTGTAGTCTTCAAGTCCGTCGAGGAGGATGGCAAACTCGTCCCCGCCGAGGCGCGCGACCGTGTCGCTCGGGCGCAAACATTCCTCCAAGCGCCGGGCGATGGAGGTCAGCAATTGATCCCCGGCGACGTGACCGAGGCTATCGTTGATGTTCTTGAAACGGTCAAGGTCCAGGAAGAGAAGAGCGAAGAGATGATTGGGATGACGCCGGACGCGATCCATCGAAAGCTGCAAGTGATTAATGAGCAGGGCGCGATTCGGCAGGTCTGTCAGCGTGTCATGGAAAGCGACGTGGCGAAAGTGCTCGCGGCTCTCTTCCAGCTCGCGGCTGATGCGCTCCTGCTCTCTCAGGTGGCGGTTCAACTCTTCGACGTGGCGCTCGGCCTGTTCGGCGCGCTCGCGTTCCGCTTCGGCTTTTTCGCGCTCGGCCTGCTCGGCCTGCGCCGCCGTCATCCGAATATCCTCAAGATATTTGTGATAGGTGAAGTAGAGGATCGAGATCATCGGGATGGCGGCGAGGATGGCGTAGACGCCGATCATCCCGACGCTGCTGGCGATGAAACCGGCGGAGACTGCGCCCGCGAAGAAAGTGATGGATGACCAGAGACAATTCCGGCTCCACATCTGCCAGAACGTCGTGTTGTATTTGAACGACATCGCCAGCGCAATGATGCCCGTATTGGTGAAGTACTGTGCGAGCGCCATCGTGCCCACCGAGATGATCGAGAGCGGAAAGCTTTGCTGTGTGAGATTGGTCGTCGAACCGAAACACAAGTTGAGGGTTTGAACCGTGGCGAAGGTCGAGCAGGCCATCAACGCCGAGTTGAAGAGGATGGTGCGCGCGCGTTTGCCGATGCGCGCGCCTGAGCTGAGACCTTCTGCCGCCGCCAGCATAATCCCCATCTCACCGCCGTAGAGCAGCAGCGTCAGGAAGATAAAGGTGTCGGAGATCGTCAGATTGGTATCAATACGCGGAACTTTGACCGCCACGCGCGAGCTGATGATGAGAGTCAGTGCGGTCAACAGCAGAAAGCGCAGGTCGATCTGCGCGAAGGGCAGATGCCAGATGGAATAGGCAGCGACGCCGCCGCCGAGGGCGATGATGAGCCACTGGTAGGGCATCGTCAGCCGCTGCTTGCCCGTGAGTTTTGCTGTGGTATCCAAGCTTGACTAAAGACCTGTCTGCTCTTTGGAGCTAGAAGTAGACTGTGCGGTAGTGGCTACGCAGTTTGTAGCCAGCCTTGTAGTAGAGAGCCTGTGCCCCCTTATTCTCCTCGTTGACGACGAGGCAGAGTGAGGATATGCGCGCCAGTAGAATATGCCCGAGCTGCGTCATACAACGGAATCCGCAGCCGCGGCCACGTTCTTCAGGGTGAACGTAAACGCCTTCGATGAAGGCCGCCTCAGGGGTTTCAGAGATGATGTCGGCCTTGAAGATGATTCGCCCCCGCTCGACCAGAACCCACACGCGACGTTGCTCGATGCGGCGTCTGATGCGTTGCAGGACGCCTTTCGGGTCGCGCTCAAGCGGATTCATACCGGTCTCTTCAAACATCATCATCGCGTTGATGGAGGCCACACGCTCCTGATCCTCGATTAACGCGGGGCGTAAATCCCCCATCGACTCGACACCTTCAGCGGGTGAGCGTTGTTCAAGCAGCAGCTCACGGCTAACGCGGCGAGGCTCATGCCCGTGCTCGGACAGGTAAACCGAGAGACGCTCGATCTGCCCTTCTTCACCACGTATGAGCTGAAGCTCTGGATTCTCTAAAGCGAGCGCGGCGAAAGCCTCCAGAGCCGCTTCGCTCTGTGTTTCGAAGACCATCTTCTGACCGAGCAGCAGGACGCCCTCAACGTCTCCCTCGCGATTGCGGTAGGCATAGAACTGACCGCGATTGAGCGGGCTGACGATCCCGTTATCAAGGATCAGACCGCCCATGTAAACAGTGTGAATCGGGCGCTGCGAGAGAAAGGCTATGACCTCCCGCTCATCTTTATTTTCGAGCCTCTCAATTCCCACGGATGACACCCTGTTCTCTTTCATGGGGAGTGGTCGCATACTGATTGTTCCCACTTCGGCGATGATTGGAGAAGATAGCATGATCGGTGTCTACAGAGGGGCTGGAAAAGTGTTTACCTGAAACTGTGAGGAGGCCGCCAGGGTTACGGCCCCCCCACAGTTCCAACACGCTGGCCTACCTCATGTAACGCGTATTATCACCACGGAGCATGGCCGACATGGCCTGCACGGCGGCATCGCCCATTACCATCCCGTCACCCATCACCATGCCGTCGCCCATCACCATCCCGTCGCCGAGCATGATCCCATCGTTGAGCATCATGCCATCGCCGAGCATGATGCCGGTCGGGCAGAAGATCGTGCCATCTCCCATCACCATCCCGTCGCTCGTCATGATGTTATCGCCCATCACCATCCCGCTCGACATCGTCATGCTATTGATGCTTAAAGAGCTGTCACTGACGACGAGACCATCGCCCATCACCATGCCGAGGTCGTAAATCCGCTGGTACTTTGTGATGAGATTCGAGCCCGTCACATAAGTGTAATTCAGGATCAAGCCCTGCGACCATGTGAAGGTCTGATTGGCAATAGTCGTTTGCGGATTCGGAACAGCGTTGGTGGTCAAAAAGGGTGCGCCGACGGGAGTTGACGAAGAGTGATCTGTGCGAACCAGTTTCGCCACGCGCACCGCGCCTTCGACGTTCAGTTGCCCCGCGCCCTGCTCCAACATGTTGAAGCCTGCAAGCTGCTGCGCAGTATACATCAGGAGCGCCTTAACCATGTTGGGCGTGAGGCTCGGATTGATTTGGAGCAAGAGAGCCACCGCGCCCGAGACGATAGGAGTTGCCATCGACGTGCCGCTCAAATACATCAGCTTTTTGTTATCATCGTCGGTGATCCCTGAATCTAACTGAGGGTTCTGCCGGACGATAAGATTCGGGTTGCTTCCGCCATCGTCAGCTTCCGCAAAGATCAGCTTATTGCCGGGCGCAGCTATTTCCGGCTTCAACAGGTTGTCGTAATGCTTAATGCCGTTGTTATCCGTCCAGTAGCTGCGCGTCGGGCCGCGCGAGCTATACGTGGTGATGCCGTCGTCATCACGCGCATCCGTGCCAAAGGTATTGGTTGCCCCCACAGTAATGACTGAAGGCTCATTGCCGGGCGAATGTATCTGGCCGTAGAGTTTTTGTCCCGATGCATCTTTGCCGTTGTTTCCGGCGGCGGCGACGACCACGATCCCGGCATCGACGAGCTTGCGCGCGGCGCGGCATACCGGATCGTTCTTGTAAGAGTCGATAGCGGGCGCGCCGAGGCTGAGGTTCACGATACGAATGCCGTACTTGTCCTTGTTGAGCGGGTTGCCTGAACTCACAGGCTTGTTGGGGTCAGCCGGAGTGAGAATCCAATTCATAGCGCTCAACAGGTCGGACGTTTTTCCTACGCCCTGCGCATTGAGCACGCGCAGGCTGATGATATTCGCGTTGGGGGCAACGCCGGAGTATGAGCTGCCGTTCGTCGTGCTGATACCGGCAGCCGAGGCGGCGACATGCGTGCCGTGACCGAAAGGGTCTTTGTCCGCTTTATTCTCAATCGTAAAATCCTTTTTGAACTTGATGCGGCTTGAAAAGGCTCTGTGGGCTGCGTCCACACCGGAGTCAATGATGGCGATGCCGATGCCCGTGCCGTCAAGCGTGGTCGAAGTGCTGATGAGGCCGAGGATCGAGCCGGAGCTTTGCGTGCGCACCAGGTCTGTGCCTGTCGTCGCCGTGACGTGACCCAATAGCTCGATCTTTCTGTCGGGCGAGAGATAGTTGGTTAAGCCGCTCGCCGCCAGCTCTTCAATCGCGCTGGCCGGGACTTCGACCCTCAGCGAGGACATTTGCGTCATCCGATTATTAATCAGGACGCCGTGACGTGTGAGCAATGTACTCAACTCTTTGCTCTGCACGTCATCGACCTGCAAAATAAGCGGGAGGCGATCCTTGCCGGAGCTGGCGCTGGCGATCATCTGGCGCAAGTCAACGGAGACTTTATCTCCTTCAAACTCCTCGCCGCCACGCTCGCCGCCAACGCTGGCCTTCTCATCACCGACGCGAATGGGCTGGAAGAGCTTGCCGAGCGCCACATCACTGTCGATGTATTTACTGTAAGCGTCGGGCGTTGCCGCGCCGATGAGGCGAAACTGACCTTGCTCAAGCGCGTCGCGTAATGCTTCGGAAGCCTGCTGATTAGCGTATGTGCCGACGAACTGATGAAGCTCATCTATGAACAGGATGACACGGCCTTTCGCGTCTGCCGTCTCGGCCAGGATGGCCTGTAAGCGCGAGGCGAACTCCGCAGGGTCTTTCGCCCCCGCCGAGAGCCTGTCCAGATTGAGGCTGAACACCTGCTTGCCGCGTAAGCTTTCGGGAACATCTCCGGCATTGATCTTCTGCGCGAGACGAAGGGCTACGCCCATCTTATCAATATTGTTTGATTCGCCGATCAAGACGGGATTGCGGTCTGCATTGTTGGAGAGAACCGCTGTCATGCGGCGAATCTCAGACTCGTGGCCGCGCACCGCCTCAAGCTTTCCCTGTCGTGCCAACGCGGTCAGATCAATAGCGTAATGTGAGAGTAACGGATAGCTTATCTCAGCTTTGGGAGTGGAAGCGCCGGATGGGTTGGTGTTTTGGTTGGACTGGCCTCTGGTAATGCTGCCAGCCGTGCTACCTACACACACTGAGACCGTCAGCGAGAGAGTCGTGATCCACGCCATCGTGGGTGACTTTTTGGTCCTTTGCATCAGCTTTATCCTCTAGGGGATCAGCCAACCTTTCTCATCTCAGGATCGGCTGCGGAATGTTGCCTGTTCAGATCAACGTCTACTGAAAGAACTTTAATGGCCGCACATGTGCCAGGCGCTAAGACATATAGCTACTCTCATGCCACGCCCGGCGGTTGAGTTAATCTGTTCTAAGTTGAAGGGTTAACGGGTGGGCGAGAGACGACCGGCGGCGCTTGCACATCATATTGAATGAGGCGAGCCAGGTCAGATTGAGCGATGATTCAAAATGATGGGCATCTACCTTCATAACTTTAATTGCGAATGTTCACGCGCAGGCGCAAGATGAAAACCTGTAGAAGCGTGCCAAAACAGTTGCGGCGCGGAAGGTGCTTTTCTCCGCGCCGTCTCTCTTGTAGCCCACATGTTTACGTCTCGCTATTTACCTTCAGAAAGAGGGTTAGCGCTGTTGAAGATAGATCGTGTCGTAATAGCATTGAAACTTGAAGCCCGCCTGCCGGTAGAAGGAATGTGCCGCCGTGTTCTGTTCGTTGACAAGAATGCAAAGTGAGCGCGTGCGTCTCAGCAGCGTGCGGGTTAGTTGTGACAGGCAGCGCAGCCCCAGCCCCTGACCACGCTCTTGCTCGTCAACGTGGATGCCTTCCAGGTAACTGACCTCCGGCGTCTCCGACATGACCTCCGCTTTGAAGATCAACTTCCCATTTTCGACCAGCACCCAGGTTCGCCCCTGCTCGATGCGGCGCGCGCAGCGCATCGTGAAGCCTATCGGGTCGCTCTCCATCGGATTGACTCCGCTCTCTTCAAAAGCCATCTGGGCCTGCACGGGCTTGACCAGATCAAGATCGGCCAGCGTCGCCTGGCGCAACCCCGTCACATCATTCCGCGCCTCAACCGGCCAGTGCAGCTCAAAGAGCAGTTCACGACAGGCACGACGCATCTTTTGTCCTTCGTCCGAGTAGCAGTTCCAAAACCCCTCTATGCGCTCCTGCTCCCCCATGATCATGTGTGCACGCGTTCCCTGCTGGGCTTTGCGTGCGAAGGCTTCCAGAGAGCGCGTCGTGCGCGCCTCGATCAGCGTCGCATGTCCGATCAAAGCCACGCCTTCAAGCTCGCCTTCCGCATTACGATAGCCGTAGAACTTGCCACGATTAAGCGGGCTCTCCAGTCCGTTATCCCTTATGAAACTGCGCAGGGTGACGGTGTGGATGGGTCTGGCAGCGAGGAAGCTCTGCGCTTCGGCAGCATCTTCACTGCTACGCAGAACCTGTATCCAGGCGCTGTTTGCGAAGGGCGCCCAGGTAGCCACCTGGGCGGCGTTGAGATTTTTCATGTTGACTAGTGCGCTGGTGGTATACATGATTTTCCTCTCAAAGCGGCTGCTGATTGAAACCCGGCGTCCGTCCTTCTCCTCTGTAGTTAAAGAATCTGACTCCGTGATCAGCCACAAAGGCTATTGAAGAGGTGTTGTCGCCATAAAATAGGGTGGACGAGTTGGATGAAACGTTGTCGCCGATCATTACGTCTTGACCGATAAGGAATTCGCGCGGCCTGAGATTTTTCAGCTCCTCGCCTTGCAGCATAAGGCTAATGCGGCTCGCGCTTGCGCCGGAATTCTGAAGCCCCTCGCGCAGATCGGGAGAGATTTTGTTGCCGACCAGAGCTTCGTAAGATTTCTCAGTATCCTTATCAAGCTCACCTTCGTCCGTTGCCTCTCCGCTCACATCATCAATGTTGATTCCCTCAAGCTGACCCTTGAGCGATTCGCGGCTGATGAGGTTGACTTTGAAGTAGTCCTGTGTGGACGCGCCAATGATACGCAGTTCATTGTTCGCCAGCGCCGTTTCGAGCGCGCTTACGGGAGATGAGCTCCGGGCTTCGTTCGCCCCGATCAGGCTATCGAGTCCGTCTATAAAAAGAATGGGCTGCCCTTGCCGGGTATCCTTCATTTCTGACAACACGCTCTCCAGGCGGCTCTTAAATTCATTCCCGTTATGGACGCGAGCGAGCATTGAGTCGAGGTTGAGACGCAACACACGCTTATTCACCAAACTGGCCGGAACATCACCCCTCGCGATTCTTTGAGCAACCCCTTCGACCACTAGATTTCTGGCGACGCCCGGCTCGCTGAGCAGCACTGGATTATTCTTCGTGCTTTGCGCCAGCACACGAACGGTACGCTCAATCTGCGTCTCGTAGCCGCCGATGGCTTCCAGTTTTCCCTGCCGCGCCAGCTTCGTCAGATCGCTCGTATAGAGAGAGAGGGAAGGGGTCGTCCCCTTCTCCCCACGCTCGGCACGGGCGGCTCGCGCCTGATGGTCAACTGCCTGCGCGCCAACACCGATCCAGGGTATGACAGAGAGCGACAGCAGTAGTGACATGCAAGTTAGCCATGTGATGTTGGATCGCTTGGGTTTAATCATCTCAACCTCGTTCCGATTAGGAACCGCCTGGGCGCACCTCGCCTAAACGGCAGGTCGCGTCCTGCGCGCTCCTCTAAAGCATGCTCCGTGCCAGTTCTTTCTTAAAATTCAAGCTGTTGATTTTCAGTAGGATAGGGTCGTGAAACGAATTATTTGCGAGGGGATAGCCTGACCGGTCAAGTCAAATTGGAAATACCGGTCAATCAATCTGACGACGGAAAGAGATTCTCTCTCGCTCCACTTTATTGCTCATCAAAACCAATCCTGAGGTTCGAGGAGCAAATTATTGACAACCACCCCGCACAAGAATAATGTGCACCTTAAGGGAGCAGAGCAGATGAGTGAGATGGAAAAAACTGAGAATGATGCATCGCCAGTTGATTCGACGCCTGAAGACGGCGTCGATGTAGAGACTGCCGGAGAGACAACCGCTGCCGCCACGACGAAGAGTACTTATGCGACCAAACCCGTTGGCGCTGATACGATGGTTAAAGTGAGCAATACATCGGATCGAGCAGATGAAGCCGACTAGCACACTTGACCTGACCAGACAACCCTCTTTATGCCTTAAGAATAAATACCACTGATTTCTCTACTAATCGGAGTAGGTATGAACAGCCGCGATAATCCCCTTCCCTCGCTTTCAGCGCCCACAGAGACGATCAATCCATTGCTTCAAAATAGAGGCGGTCAACACATGACACCGCCGGGCATCAGCCGTTTCAAACTTTTGCGAATGATGCCGGAGTTTCGCAAGGATGCGCTCCAGACGTTTATGAATCTCTGGCGCGAGATGGGCGACGTCTTCTACTACAAGGGTCTTTACACTGCGTTCCAGCTCACGCACCCCGTCCACATAGAGCACGTCCTACAGACCAATCAGAAGAACTATCGGAAGGGCAGAAGTTTCAGCCTGTTTAAGTCTTCGATTGGCGAGGGGCTGCTGATTAGTGATGGGGAGACGTGGCTTCGCCAGCGAAGACTTGCGCAACCGGCTTTTCACAGGCAACGCATCGCCTCATTCGCCAAAGTCATGACCGACGCCACCGAGGAGATGCTTGAGCGTTGGCAGCCCATCGCGGAGCAGGGCACGCCCCTGGAGATCAACGCTGAGATGATGCGCCTGACCCTGGGAATTGTCGGGCGAACGCTCTTTAGTACCGATTTGACGAATGAGGCCGAGTGGGCGGGCAAGGCCTTAAGCGTGATTCGCGAGCACATCATGCGCCGTATGTTCGCCGTCATCAGACTTCCCGAAAGTCTTCCGACCCCTCGGAATCGCAAGTTCCGCGAAGCGATTCGTATGTCGGATGAGATGATCTACCGGGCGATTGAAGACCGCCGCCGCAGACCCGGCGAAGACAATGATCTGCTCTCGATGCTCCTCGAATCGTACGATGAAGAGAGCGGCGAGCACATGAACGACAAGCAGTTGCGTGATGAAGCGATGACAATCATCGGCGCCGGATATGAGACGATTACGCAGGCGCTCTCCTGGACCTGGTATCTGCTCTCAAAACACCCGTTGGTGGAGCGACGCCTGCGGGCGGAGCTACTGGAAGTGCTCTGTGGGCGCACGCCGACTTTTGAAGACCTCCCGAAGCTCAAGTACACCACGATGGTCTTCGAAGAATCAATGCGACTATTCCCGCCCATCTACGCGATGTCGCGAACGGCCATTCATGACGATGAGATCAAAGGGTTTCATATACCCGCCGACTCGGAGATTTTTCTCTTCCCCTATATCACACACCGTCATCCGGATTTCTGGGAAAACCCTGAAGGTTTCGACCCGGAACGCTTTTCAGCGGAGAAGACGGCCAGCCGCTCACGCTATGCCTACTTTCCATTCGGCGGCGGCCCGCGTCAATGCATCGGCAACGGTTTCGCCATGATGGAAGCTCAGATGATCATCGCTACGGTGGCGCAGCAATACAGCTTGCAACTGGTGCCCGGCCACCCCGTTGTGCCGGAAGCATCGGTCACCTTACGTCCCCGACAGGGCATCCTGATGACCCTGCATGAAACAAGTTATTGACGTGAGCGGCGAAACTTTTCATTCTCTCAATCATGAACTCTGAAACGAAAGTCGAAGCGAAACTGGCACTGGCGATTCACGGCGGCGCGGGGACGATCCAACGCGCGTTGATGAGCCTTGAACGCGAGCGCGCTTACAGGGACGGTTTAGAGCAAGCCTTGATGCGCGGCTGGGAGATTTTAACCCTTGGCGGTGATGCGCTTGATGCTGTCGAGGCCACAGTCTGTGCGCTCGAAGACGATCCGCTCTTCAACGCCGGACGCGGCTCTGTGTTTACAAACAACGAGCAGCACGAGATGGATGCGGCGATCATGTCCGGCCAGGATTTGAGCGCCGGAGCGGTGGCGGCTGTCAGCCGTCTCAAAAACCCGATCAAGCTTGCGCGGCGCGTCATGGAAGCGTCGCCGCATGTGCTTCTGTGTGGCCGTGGTGCGGAGGAGTTCGCACGCGAAGTCGGCTGCGAATTCGCGCCGCCGGAATATTTCTTCGATGAGTTCAGGTACGAACAACTCTTGCAGGCGCGGCGCGAACAGGAAGTGCTCCTGGATCATTCACCCCTGAAAAAGTTTGGAACGGTCGGCGCGGTCGCGTGTGATGCGCGTGGGCATCTCGCGGCGGCGACTTCAACCGGCGGCATGACCAACAAACGATTCGGGCGCGTCGGCGACACGGCGCTCATCGGCGCTGGCACTTACGCGGACGACCGCACCTGCGCCGTCTCCTGCACCGGACACGGCGAGTTCTTCATACGCACGGTCGCCGCCTACGATGTTGCCTGCCTGATGAAGTACAAAGGGCTGACTCTGGAAGAAGCCTGTGAGCAGGTCGTCGGTCAGACGCTGCGCGAGATGGGCGGCGAAGGTGGACTCATCGCCGTCGATCAAAGGGGAAACGTCGCGCTGCCCTTCAACAGCGAAGGCATGTACCGCGCATGGATCACTTCAAGTCAAGATGCGCAAGTTGCCATCTATAGCGACTAGAGCGATTTTCAATTGAGCGTATAGAAAGAGCGAACGTGTAACCGCAAAGGACGCCAAGCAAAAAGACGCAAAGGGCGCAAAGAAGAACCTCCTTTGCGATCTTTGCGAGTTTTCCTTGGCGTCCTTTGCGGTTAAAGTTTTCCGTACAGCCAAATGAAATCTGCTCTAAGAAGGTAAAAAGGCAAAAGGTAAAAGGCAAAAGTGAAGAACGGAGCTTAATCGTTTTTCTTCACTTTTGCCTTTTTACTTCCCCTAGTTTTGGTTAGGGATGTCCTCATGGGCGACACTCACCGGCGTGCGTTGTTCGCGGAACTTGCTAACAAGCTCGACTGAGCGGCTGACGTTGTCGGCCAGAATGACGAGCAGCTCGCCTTTACGCGCGTGTTGCAGCGAGTGGTTAATTGCTTCGGGCGCACTCTTGAATTCCTTGATCGGCATGTCCGGGTTGATACTGCGAATGCCATCGACGACGAGGCGTGTCACTTCGCCGGGCGCGCGTCCGCGCAGATCGTCGTCTTCGCGGACGATGACGCGTGTGAACATCTGCGCGGCGATGCGCCCATAGAGGCGCAGGTCGTCGTCGCGGCGGTCGCCCGTGCCGCCGATTACGCCGGTCTTCGTCTTGTTCGGGAACTTACTGAGGAAGCGTTGCAGCGCCTCCATCCCGGCGGGGTTATGCGCGAAGTCTATCAAGACTGTGAAGTCGCCCATCTCGACTAAGTTCAAGCGTCCGGGCGTCTGCGCGACCGAGGGCACGAAGGTCGTCAGACCGACGCGTATATCTTCGATGCTGATGTTTTGCAGGTACGCGGCGAGCGTGGCGGCGAGCACGTTCTGAATCATGAACGCAGCGCGCCCGCCGTAAGTCAACGGAATATTGATGACCTTCTCGACGCGCACTTTCCACCTGCCCTTGAGCAGCGTGACGTAGCCGTTCTCGAACACGCAGGCGATGCCCCCCTCCTGTGTATGCTCGACGATGTGGGGATTCGTTTCCTCCATGCTGAAGAGAGCGATGCGTCCAGGCGTGTCTTCGCGCATGGCGTAGACAAGCTCATCGTCGGCATTGAGGACGGCGTGGCCGTTTCGCCCGACGGCGCGCGGGACGACAGCCTTGACGCGCGCCATGTCTTCAATCGTCTCGATGTCCTTCAGGCCGAGATGGTCAACGGTGACATTCAACACGACGCCGATGTCGCAACGGTCGAAGCCGAGACCGGCGCGGATGATGCCGCCGCGCGCTGTTTCGAGGACGGCGATCTCTATGGTCGGGTCTTTGAGGACGAGCTGCGCGGAGACGGGGCCGGTGTTGTCGCCGGGCTGGATGAGGCTGTTACCGATGTAGATGCCCTCGGTCGTGGTGAAGCCGACGTTTAAACCGGAGTTCTTGACGATGTGAGCGATGAGCCGCGTCGTCGTCGTCTTGCCGTTCGTGCCGGTGACGGCGATGACGGGGACGCGCGAGGGCGTGCCGGGCGGAAAGAGCATGTCGATGACGTGCTCTGCGACGTTGCGCGCCAGGCCGTCGCTCGGCGCGATGTGCATGCGAAAGCCGGGCGCGGCATTGACTTCGATGATGCCGCCGCCGTTCTCCGTGAGCGGCCTGGTGAGGTCTGGCGCGACCGCGTCAATCCCGGCCACGTCTAATCCGATGATGCGCGCGATACGCTCGAAGAGCGAGACGTTGAACGGGTGCACCTCATCCGTGCGATCAATCGCCGTCCCGCCGGTAGAGATGTTCGCGGTCGTTTTGAGGCGGAACACTTCGCCTGCGGGAAGCACAGTGTCCGGCGTGTTGCCGTGCGCGGCGAGCAGGCTTTCGGTCTGCGCGTCGATGCTAATCAGTGTGAGGACGTTCTCGTGGCCGTAGCCGCGTCGCGGGTCCTGGTTCGTGATGTCGATCAGCTCTCGAATCGTATGCTCGCCGTCGCCTGTGACGTGAGCAGGGATTCTCTCGGCGACGGCGACGAGGCGATTATTGATGACGAGGGCGCGGAAGTCTTGCCCCGTCAGCGATTGCTCGACGATGACGCGGCGCGAGTAATTTTTCGCGAGCGGAAACGCCGCGCGCACCTCTTCGAGCGTCTTTAAGCCGACGGTGATTCCCTTGCCGTGATTGGCGTCGAGCGGTTTGACGGCGATGGGAAAGCCTAAACGCCCGACAGTCTTTTCGATCTCATCTTCGTCAACAATCTGGTAGCCTTTCGGCACGGGCACGCCCATGCTGCCGAGAAGTTGTTTCGTCGCGTCTTTGTCGGAGGCGAGGTCTACGGCGATCATGTTGGTGCGCCCCGTGACGGTCGCTTGAATGCGCTGCTGGTTGACGCCGTAGCCCAGTTGAACCAGCGATTGATCGTTGAGGCGTATGTGCGGGATGTCGCGGTTCTCCGCTTCCTGGACGATGGCTCCGGTGGAGGGGCCGAAGCGCACCTCTTCGCGTATCTCGCGCAGGTGCTGCACGTCGTCTGCGACCATCTGCTTGAGCTCGTCAACCGGTCTTCCCCCGGCGAGGTCTTCGAAGAGCTTGACCGAGGCGCGGGCAGCGTATCGTCCGGCGTCCTCTTCGATATAACTGAAGACGACGTTATAGATGCCCTTCCGGCTTGTTTCGCGCGTTCGCCCGTAGCCCGTGTCCATGCCCGCCAGCGTCTGCAACTCCAACGCGAGGTGCTCGATGACATGCCCCGCCCACGTCCCTTCAGCGACGCGGCGCAGAAACCCGCCCGGCTCCTGATAGCTGCACCCGTGCTTGACCAGGCTCGGCATCACCTCTTCGAGGCGGGCGGTGAAATTTTCGATCTTGTCGGTCGGCCTCTGCTCAAAGTCTTCCAGGTCGAGCCGCATCACGATCAGCTTTTTCCGGTAGCCGCTCCAATAGTTCGGGCCGCGCAATGCTTTTATTTCAAGAATACGCATGTCGAGAGTCCTTTTAAGAGTAGACAGTAGACAGTAGTAAGTAGTCAGTAGAAAAGAAAAGCAGTTGATGCGGTTCGATGCTCATTCTCTAAATCATATTAGACGACAAAGCATGACACTACGGTTTTTCTACTGGCTCCTGACTACTGTCTACTGTCTACTGTTAATCAATATCCGGCAACAAAAATTCTTCGGTGACGGGTACTGGCGCGCGGTGCGTAATGTCGTAGCGTAGGCCGTCGCGTAGGATGTGCAACTGGATGCCGGCAACGGCGAAAGGCTTTACGTCTTCGACCTCTGCGATGTCATTGTAGATGATGCGCGAGCCGTCAACGATGGTCACGGTGCCATGACCGTGAACCTCCAGTGTCCCGTCGTGCGAAATGATCACGGCGGTGTTCTCATCAATCCCTATTCCGAGCTGCCGTGGGTTGTAAGAGACAGCCGTGATCAAGCGGCTCAGGCGTCCGCGTTCCGTGAAGTGCTGATCGATGATGATGTTGCGCAGGATGCCGAGCCCCGGCGAGATGCGTACGGTTTTCTTGTGCGGGTGCGGCGCGGCGTCGCCGCGCACGATCATCGCCGCACTCATGCCCGCTGCGCCTGCGCTCGAACCGGCGAGCACGAGCGGACTGTGCCGCACGCGCTCTTCCAGCAGGCGTGCGAATTCAGTGCCGCCGAGGATGGAGACGAGACGCATCTGGTCGCCGCCGGAGATGAACACGCCGGTCACGCCCGAGAGCAGATCATCTGCATCGGCATCAATGACGGCCTGGCGCGATGTGGCGCGCAGGACTTTGACGTGCCGCAGGCCGACATTGCGAAAAGTCTGCATGTAGACGTCTGCGGAAAATTCCGGGTAATCGGAGGCCACGGGGACGATCAGGATGCGCGCATCAAGCCCGCCCGCCAACTCAATGAACTTATGCAGGATGCGACGCTCGTTGTACTTATCTTCAGCCCCGCCGATAATCACCAGATGCCCGCCGATGAATTCGGGATCAGTCAATTCTTTCATTCAGCTCCAGATCGCCAAACAGGCGTTGATGAATCCGTTCACGCCGTAATCGGACGATGGTCTCCTCCCTTTTGCTTATTAAGCGTATGACAGGCTACTACTCTAAGCTGATAAAGTTTGGCGTTGCAACCATGCAGTCGAGCCTGATTCTAAACGTAACTGTTCGAGATCATCTGTGAGCGAGACCTGGAGCATGTGCCCGCCAGCTTGCTTCATTTTCCCTGGCCGTCTTCGCGCGTGCGTATCAGCTCAATCTGCGAAGCCGGAACGCCGCGCACCATCGTGCGATTGATCATCGGGTGCGCCTCGTGCGTCGGCCCGTAATCGCTCTCAGGATGATAGGCGACGACGAGCATCTCCTCTGCCGTCGTCCTGAAACTGTGTCGCGCGTCGGCGCGGATGATGAAGGCTAGACCGGGGAAGAGCGAAAAGGTCGCAAGCGGCGTGCGACACTCGCCCGTGCCGCGCACGACCAGGCCGATGCGGACGGACGGGTGCGTATGCTCTGTCTGCGAGATGTGGGCGGGAAAGTAGAGCGCGTTCAGGCATGGATCGCCTAGCATTTGCGGCGGAATGAGCAGGCTGTCCGTGCAGCCGTCAATGTAGCGCAAGCGCCCTCCAGGCTCGACAGGCCCGCCCAGAGTAAACATCCCATGATTGCCCAGCCGCGTGATGATAACCCCCTGACCCGAACCGCCGATACGGCACGAGGAGGGTGCAGCGAAATACATGCCGGGTCGCAACGCGAAGGTTCCGCTGGCGGCTTCGAGCGTCGCCTCGCGCTCATGCACGTAGCCGAAGTGTGTCCCGTCGTCAGGAAGCTCAAGCACGCCGTTGCGCCAGGCGGACAGGCGCGAGGGGAAAGCATCGTCAGTCGTCTCTGCGAGATGACCGTGAGCAAGTCTGAAGGGAAGAAAAGTTTTATCCGGCACGACGCACAATGCTGATAAAGTGGTTTATTAAGATGAGAAAGTCAACGAAAGTGTGCCTTCGCAGGGTGAATCATGTCAATAGGATTCCAAATTCAGGGGTCTCCCAGTATCAACTAAACTCTCTGTGCATCCTCCGTGTTCTCTGTGCCTCTGTGGTGAATTGCTGCAAACAAGACTCACCACAGAGACACAGAGGACGCAGAGGATGCACAGAGCGCATATCATATTCCGGCTTGCGCGCTGGCAACGGGAGTAAGAATGCTGCCACAATCTGCATTATGAGCTTCGTCGATGCATTAACAGGTCAACTGCCTGGCTACAGGCGGAGGCAGCACGGGCTTTCCGCGACGGTGACGGGCTGGCGTATCGCATACGGAAACGTGCGTCAGATGCAGGAAGAAGGTCTCTGGCGCGATGAGGGTTGCGCTGTGCTCGCCGGACGGTGGGAAGCGTGTCGGAGCGGGCGTTTCATCGCCGTCGGAGATGTATGGTTGACGAATCGCGCCGAGTTGCTGGCTGAAGTTGACGGGCGCAGTACAGGAATGGATGAGTCCGCCTCTGGAAAATATGACTCCGCGCCGACAGACCTTCGAATCATCGCTCTATTATGGCAGGCGCATGGCTGGCGCACGCCGCAATTGCTGGCGGGCGCTTACGCCTTTTGTGTGTGGGACAGTGATCGAGAGACTTTGTGGCTCGTGCGCGACCGCGTCGGTGTGGAGACGCTCTACCACACGACGGAAGGCTCCGTGCGATATGCAGGAGCAAGGGCGGCGGATGTCGTCAGAGGAGCGACACGCGAATTGGACGCGGTGGCCGTGCGCGACTATCTGTGCTGCGCTTTTGTGCCGGGCGAGCGAACGATGTGGCGCGCCCTGCGCGAGGTACGACCCGGCACGATCCTGCGCCTACCGGACGGAGAAACGAAGACTTACTGGCAGGTTGAGGAGCGCGTCGCTCCCGAGCAAATGCCGCTTGCGTCTTCCAGTGCGCGTTTACGCAACACGCTGGAACAGGTCGTACGCGATTGTTTGCCGGAGGGCGCACCGGTCGGCGTTTATCTTTCCGGCGGACTCGATTCGAGTTGCGTTGCAGCCTTAGCCGCGCGTCTGCATCAAGAGCCTGTGCATTCTTATTCGATCCATTTCGGCGAAGAGTGCCCGAACGAGCTCGAATTCTCTGCGCTTGTCGCGGCGCACTGTCGAACCGAACATCACGTCATCGAGATCAAACCCCAGGCGATGTGGGAATTGCTGCCGGAGACGATGGCACACCTTGACGATCCGATTGGCGATCCGTTGACTGTGCCGAACCTCATCCTGGGACGCGCGGCCAAATCTACGGTCAACACGATTTTGAACGGTGAAGGCGGTGATCCCTGCTTCGGCGGGCCGAAGAATCAGCCGATGCTCCTGACTCAGCTTTATCGTCCATCATTCGCGCCAACCGAGCACGGCCAAGTGCATCAAGACGAGCAACCGTTGAGCACATCTATTGATCCTGTGGCCTCCTATCTGGCTTCTTTTCAAAAGTGCGCGACAGATTTACCGCGCTTGCTGCGTAGCGAAGTGTGGGAGAGCGTGCAGGCCGAAGCATCCGTGTTCGCAGACGCCTTCAATTCTCCGGGGAGCTACCTGAACAACTTGATGTTCATCAATACGCGGTTCAAGGGCGCTGATCACATTCTGACGAAGGTGAATAATCTGACTCGTGCCGCCGGACTCCTTGGGCGCTCGCCGCTCTTTGATGACCGCATCGTAGAGTTGAGCTTAGAGATACCGCCTGAGCACAAGCTGGATGGGGCGCAAGAGAAGGCCGTGCTCAAAGCGGCGGTCGCAGACCTGCTGCCCGCGCGGATTTTAGAGCGACCGAAAAGCGGAATGATGGTTCCTGTGCAGCGATGGTTTCGCGAACGCTGGCGAAGACGGGCGGGCGCGCTCCTGCTCTCGCGCCGCGCGCGCACGCGGCAGTTTCTCAATCAGGACGTGGTGCGCGACTGGCTCAATTATCGTGGAGACGTGTGGGCGCGTTATGGAGTCAAGCTCTGGCTGCTCGTCAGTCTGGAGTTGTGGCTGCAAACGCACACGCGCGAGTAATACTGAATGGCAGTGAAAAGAGAGGCAGGAGACGATCCACGAATTTACACGAAACCACACGAAAGAGCCTGTCTTCGTGTTGCTTCGTGTGATTTCGTGGATCGTCTGTGACCTTCTTTTATCCTGCAACCTGGTATAAGTGCCTGATCGCCCGATCACGCGTCGGACAGATTAACCGAAGGTGTCCGACGTGTAGATGAGCACGCCGCCGCCGCCGTCGTCTCCGGTCGTGACTGGAACCAGGGCGTCAACGGCTTGCGGGTCGCGGCTCTTGGCGATGCCTTGTGCCACGACGCGCATCAGCGTTTGCGGCGTGAAGGATTCGAGTGCAACGTAATTGCCCGCTTCCAGCCAACGCACTTCCTCAGGTTCGAGCGTTGCCGCGACATGCGCGGGGAGAGCGGTAGCGCCTGTGCGTTCAGGCGCCTTCTCGACGAAGACCGAGCGATTGAAGATTTGACGCGGGAGCAACCCGAGGTCGTAGATGCGCGCCTCGCTTCCGGCAAACCATCGCGGGTCTGTGCGCAGCCGTTGGGGCAGCTCGACGCCCGCCATGCTCGCATCGTGAAGCGCATACACGCTCAGACCTGGATTGCGTTTGAGCATCTCCATCACCGTCTCGAAGATGTCATGCGGGTATCCATCAATGCTCAAGACAGCGCAGTTGTGCTCGAAGTGGAAGTTGTTTGCGATAAGGCATTGCGCTATCTCCGGGCGGTCGCAGACGACGACGCGGTCGAAGCTGTATTTCCTGACTTCGGGGCTGATTTGAAGAGCTTGCGTTTTGCGTTTCGCCGACGGCGCTGGAAGCCGCCTGTGCGTTTCGCCGTTGATCTTGCACCAATGACGGAACCACTGTTCTACCTGCTCCGGTGTGGCTTTGAGTTCCTGAGGCTTGACTCCGCGCAAGCGTCGCCGCAGCCTTGGACTGGCGAGCAGAGCTAGGCCGCAGGCGACGACGAGAAGCAGCGTCATTGACCATCCGAAGGAGAACCCGCCGCCCGTCGCGAAGAGGAAGAAAGCCAGCGCAACGGCGACGAAAATCGCGCAGCCGCCTGCCACTTTCAACTGGTCGGACTGCTTGGCATTGAGCCGCTGGTTGAAGAAGTAGGAGAGCTGGCGCGGCGTGAAGAAGAGCGAGTCGTGGACGGTGAGCATTGAGAGCGTCTGCTGAAAGAACTTATCCGTGAAATCGACCCCGGACATGATCTTCGGATCAAACGCGAACGGGTGCTGACAGTTTTTGCAACGCCCTCTGTGACCCTGGCGATCTTTCAGATTATTGTCCGTGTCACACACAATGCACTTCACGTATACCTCCTTCTGAGCGCGCTGAGAGAAGGAAGGGAGAGCCGCCGGGAGGCATATAAATTCTCAGTTGCCGCCTCGGAGTGGGACTCGAAAACAGACTCGCGCCATGCGCGCCACATCAACATGAGCCAGAGCGTTTCGCCTATGCGCCGCCCCTGCACCTGCCCGCTCAACTCGCCGCTTGAGATGCGACGAGCCGCATCCGCCTCCCACAAGCCTTCGCCTTCGAGGACGCGAGGATGCAAACGCCTGTGCGACCAACGGCGCAAACGCCCTTTCAGCCACAAGGTCAAAGGCACGCCCATGCCGCGCTTCTCGCGCCACACAATTTCGGAAGGCAAGAGGTCTTCGACCGCGCGCTTCAGTAGATACTTCTCACACCCCTCGCGCAGCCACAACTCTCCGCTCACGCCGAACGTCCACTCAGCGAGCCGCCGCGAGCAGAACAGAGTGCGCACATCCAGGTCGTAACTCAAGCCTAAGTTTGTGGCGCGAGGTTGAATGTTATCTGCGCCTTTAAGGAGCAGATTAGCGCGCCGCAGACGATGCAGCAGACCGTTTGTGTAAGCAGGGTCGAGCGCCCCTTCGAGGAGCGCCGCAGGCTTAAATCCGTCAACGTCCCGTCGCAAAGCCTCCGTGTACACAACCCTTTCATGGCCGTACAGGCGATGAAACGTTTGCATGTAGCGCGCGGCGAATGCCGCTGCTTCTTCTTCGGCTTGAGCCGTCGAAGGGGTGAAAGTCGCGTTTGCCGTCTGCTCGTAAAGGGATGCGGCGATGAGCGGTTTGTTCGTCCAACCGGCGAAGAGCTGGTCGCCGCCCTCGCCGTTGAAGATGACAGAGACCTCTTGACGCGCGCGCTCGCACAGGAGATCAAGCGGGATGGTCACGCCGTCCCCGTAGAGACCGTCAAGGCGCACGGCAGTTGAATCAAGCATCCGGCGCATGCAGTTCGGCGTGACCGGAATTTTCGTGAGCGGAATTCCCAGCGCGCGCGCGACCAGTTCGGCGTAGGGAGCTTCGGAGAAACAGTCTTTGCCGAAATCGAGTGTATAGGCGCGCACACGCGCGCCCGCGCGAACCAGCAGCGCTGCCGTCACGGATGAATCCAACCCGCCGGAGAGAAGAACGCCGACCGACTCATTTGACGTGCGTGCGAGTTGCTCTCCGACGCTCTCTTCGAGCAGCCGCCGCAAGACAGGGGCTGACTCTTTCTCGTTTGTGATCTGTGGGGCGGCTTCGCGCCATTCGTGACGTGCGAGGTGTTGCGGTGTAGTTTCAGATGCCGCGCCGTCCCAGATCATTTCAATTCCAGCAGGGACAGCATGGATGTTTTCGACGGGCGTTAGCGGCGCAGGCGTGTAAGAGAAACAACCGTAGGCATAAAATCCGGCGGTGGAGAGTTTGGCGCGCTCGACCACTGATAGCAGCAGCGCGATGCGCGATGCGAACCAGACTGCCTCGTCCGTTTGCGTCCAGAAAATGGTCGCGCGTCCGAAAGCGCCGCGCCCTAAAATGAGTTGACGACGGCTGGCCTTGATCCACACGTCCGGTGCGGAGCCAGCGCCTGAAGCGGCGAGAGTGGCCTTTAAGCTCAGGTCAGTTGCGCCGCCCGCCTCACTCCCCACGGCGGTTTGCAGTGTCGTATGTCTGCCACACACGGCGATACTAAAGTTGACGGGGCCTGAAGGCTCTATGCTGTGAGGTGTAGACGGTGAGTGATGGCCTTTTGAGCGTCTGATCTTCAGTCCATTGGAGACGACTCTGGCCAACGCTCCGGTCAATAGTCGGTGCAGCTTATCCGGCAATTCATCTTTCTCGCCGGGGCTCCAATAACCGATTACTATGCTCATGCGGAGTATGAAGTTGCGCTCGCTGCTACTGGACTCGAAACTCGGTTCGACTCACCACACGGCCACCCAGGAGCATCTCGACGCGCCAAGTGCCCTGTGGCGCGGCTGCCCCCAAAGTGTAGCGGCATGAGGTCGGCCACACGGTCTTGTCAGTTGCTCGCGTCTCCCATGAGTTCTGCTTGACGACGTGTCCACCCGGATCAATCCAGTTACACTGCAAAGACAAATTTCGGGCTGTCGGCACACGCTCAAGCGTCACACGGTAATAAAGCTCGCTGCCGTCGCGCGTCACCGTGCCCATACTCCCGCCGTCATCTACCGCGCGCGTGATGCGTCCCGGCTCGACGGCTGAGATGTCTGCCATGATGCGACGTTGGCGCACGAAGTAGACGCCGACGAGTAGGATAAAGACTAGCAGCGCGGCAATGCTCGAACCGATGATCCAAAATCTTCGCTGCCTGGAGGCTGCGAGGGCTTTCTCATAGCGCGCTTGCTCTGTGGCTTCCGCCTCGCGGCGCTCTAATTCACGCATCGCCGGATCAAGCAGTTCGACCGGCAGTTGAAGCTCTTCAAGAATCTGCACGACCTGGTTACGATCAAGTCGTTCGTGCTCGTCCACCTCACGAAGTTGAGCCTGTCGGCTGACTTCTGCGACGACGCGTGCCACCTGCGACTCTGTCAGTTGATTGCTCATACTTTCCATGAAACCATTCGCTCATCCCTGGCTTGGTCGAGATTATACCATGTGCTTTTCGCATCAACGCCATGCCAGTGAAGCCGAACTCCCGTCAAGCTACTGACCAGGTGAACTTCCTTCCAGGGCTCTTGTTCACGATTGGAAATGTCTGGATGAGTTGAAGGTCTACGCGCCCGCTGCAATCACGTTTTTGGCTACGTGTTCCTCACGCCTGAGCAGGCTCGCGGTCTCGACCGTTTCCTGGATCGTCATTCTCTCAACGCTGGCGGCGTCGCTTCTGCTGGCCCCGCCCGCGCTCAACACCCAATCATCATGCCCCTTGTACTTATGCCTGTTGAGTGTTTCTATTGCTCCGTAACCGCTGATCGCGGTAAAGGAGAGGATGAGCGCCTCTGCCCATTCACGTTCACGAGTGGTGTGCTCTATCGCGGCGCGAACTGCTTTCCTGGTGCCGTCAACGTCTTTCCGTGATGATGAAGAACCTGAACGTAGATTAAGATCAAGCTTGTCGGGAAGCCCGTATAGTTCACTGCGGTATTCAGCGAGTCGCGCGAGGTAATGTTTGCAGAGCTCGATGATGTTTTCGCTCGTCGCCACGTCTAGGGCGAGCCTGGCGTTGCGCAAATTCTCTTCTAATTCTGGGAATAACATACGATCAGATGATCAGTGCCCGACCGGTATCCGTTGAAAGCGTGATTTACCTTCCGCATCCTCCCAGGAAATATCCAGCACGTAAGGTCTGACTTCTCCGGCCTGTACTTTCAGACGTTTCAACTGGTCGTGTTCCGGGTCTGACGGTTTGCCGTTGATCCAGGTTCTGTGAGCCAGGATGGCCTTCTCTTTGGGATGTATATGCTTCAAATCCTCAAACCTAATATGGGCTTGTGAGGGGCCGCCACCTGGAGTTTCTTCATCTTTCAGAAAGATGGTCAGTATCTCTATAGACTTGAGCGTCTGATCGCACCCGTTCATCAACTCTAAATGAACCTTTGATCCGTCATCTATGAATTTAACGGTAAATGTCTCCTCAGATTTCCACGCGCTGCTCATCTCTCGCCTCCCTTCGGTAGCTTCCAACAATGTCAGTTACTCTGACCGGCCTCAGACATGTACTGCCTGACAAGCTTCTTCAGGAAGGGCGCGCTATCGAATTGCGGATGCGCGTATCCTGTGAGCACGCTGCCAACCAATCGTTGATAGATGAGCAGCATATGATCTGGCTCGCAAAGATCAGCGTTCTTACCCGGCGCGCCTCCAGCTTTGCAGAGTCGCCAGTAGACGGCACGCACCAGGGCAATCTCACCCCTCAATTTGTCGCGCCCGGCCAGAATATCTGCGCGGTCACGCCATACGCCATCGCAAATCTGCTCAAATTTCTCTGAGTTCATTCAAGCACCTCACTCTTCACCCGGTGGCGGCGACTTGCCATCACCGTTTTTCTTTTGATCTTCATCAGTGCGAGTGAAAGGGACAAGCCCTCGTTTGACCTCTTCGAGGGCGATGCTTGTATTTTTGTGCCGCCGCAGGTCAGCTTCGATTCTGGGCAGGGCACCGCGCAGCAATTGCTTGCTTCTCAAAGCCGCCAGGACGATGAGCCGAAACTTTGAATCTATCCCAGGCCATACCTCCTCATTGGAGATGTGGCTGAAGCCGTTGTGTGTAGATTGATCTTTTACCGTCATAAGGCGCTTAGGTTCTTTCGTCCACGTTCGTATCGAAAAAGTTTATTGCAGTTAGATATCATCTCGGCAGATGGTGACTAAAGGAGCTCGAACAGGTAAAAGATGGTCGCCACACCGGAAGCAGAGACTACGATGAGGTGTAGCCAGCTAGTCGTTGATTGGCCGCAGTAAGGGCACTTTAGCTCCCACAGTCGCACGATTCTTCGGCCATGATGGCAATACGTCTTCATCTTGAGACGATGCCCTTCATCCCTGTTCCTGCCAGCTCAGCGCCGCGTATGAGTAAGGCAAGCTGAGCATGTTCTAATGGACGCCCCCGCTTCAGATTGATGGACGGGTTGTTGACAAGCCAGTAGCCCGCGTCACCTTCCGTCTTTGTTGGCGCAAGATCATCGAGCGCGCTCTGGTCTAGCACTACCGGACTGAAAAGCAGCATCCCGAGATTAAGAGAGCGCGCCTGCATCGCTTCACTGTTGCTCCGAAACACCGGCACACGTAAACGTCCATGATCATCAAAGGCGAACCAATCGCCGTTGGCGCGTTGCATTGCATATAAATGGTTCATCGCAAGCTTCCTCCTCATCGCCTCCATGAGCCCTCGGCTCAGGAATCAATACTTAGATCATCCTTCCTTTTGTTACGAACCAACACTGAAAACAGAAAGAGGCCAGCAATAAACGCAATCAGCGCCGCCCCGAAGCCCAACCACAAATGATGTGTACCACCCAGCATGCCCGCGCCGCCATGCGCATTCTTAAAGCTAATAAACAGATAGAACTGCCAGATGGCGACCGCGACAAGCGCCGCTACAACGATGACCGCCGATAAAACATTTGTGAGACTCTTTTTAATGTACGTCATCTTTTACCTCGCCCCCCTGCTTAGAGCTTAACTTGAAGCAGCGAAATAGCTGCGCGACGAATAGCCATGCGTGCACTCGGGTCGCGCGCGGGTTTTAAGCGGCCACCTTGCCCAGGCGATCTTCTTTAGCCACGAGACCCGGTTTATCCACGGCAGGCAACGGCTCGCCCTGCGGCTGTCGAGGCCCATCCGTGTTCTCGCGTGACCTGTTGGGCGATTGCACTGACCCATGTCGAGTGTGCGTCGTCCAAAGATTTTTGGAGAAGTTTGAATAGATCGGGCTCTCTGGCAGCCCCAGATCATCCCCACCAGACTTCGCCATCTTCGCGTTATCCTCAAGATAGCTGCTCGCGGCCTGTTTCATTTCATCTCCTATGCGCGCCGTTTTTGACGCGTCATCCGCCGATGCCCCTGTTGCTTCTCGTAACCCCCTGACGGGTTGGTAAAAATCACTGAAGTTATTGTCTCTGAACCGGCTTCTTACCATCGCATGACCGTTGAACACATCCTGAGTTTCCGAAGCATGCGCATTAACATCAGCAAGCTCAGCAGCCTTTGTCGTGAAGTCGCCCGGCCTGTAGATGCTGATTTCAAGAATGCGTTTCATGGGAAGCCTCCTTGACCGGAACGGGGCGATGCTCTTCAGGCCGTGGAGCTGGATAATTGAAGCTGTTGAGGGCTTCCGACTTGCTCTCGTAAATATCGAAGATGGTCAGGAGCTTTGTGATCTTCATCAGTTCACGGACTCTTTGTGTCAGGTGAAGGAGCTTGAGCTGTCCATTGTTATCGTTTAAAGTAACGTGGCTTGAAATAAGTTCGCCCAGACCGCTCGAATCAACGTAGGCTACGCCCGCAAGGTTCAAAAGAATCTTCTGTTGACCCTGTTTCAGAAGATGGCTCATGGTGGTACGGAATATGTCACTGCCTCCGTCCATTCTGAGATCACCATCCAGGTCCAGAACTGTCACATCTCCGGCGCGACGCTCTTTGATTTTAAGGTCGGTCATTTCAAAGTTCTCCTTAGCTTTCAAGGTCAGGGGGCGAAACCTGGATTTACAGAGGAAAGGGTTGACACTCCCCGGGTTGTAGGAGACGTGTGTTGAACGTTACATCGAATGCCCGTTCGACATTTGCCGCCGGTAATACCCTGTCGGTTTGATTCGCGCGGGTCAAACTACTTCAACGCGTCCGATCTTCGATTCGCTTGGCTACTCCCGGCGGCGTTTCATCTCTCCTGTCAAAAACAGGATCACGCCGAGGGGGACGGTGACAACACCCACATAAAACAGTAGGTTGCCTGCTCCTTCGTTAAACGTAGTCACACTCAATATCGCGAGCAGCGTGTAGAACATTACGCAAGCAGCGCCAGCGGCCATGATCGATCTCCCCAGACCCCTCGTCTTCATTTTCACCTCCCCGGTGGCTTCCCCCTCCGCAGTTTAGCCTCAACATATCAACGCCGCTCACCTCTAGCCGCCTTTGACAATTCAAACCCTTAGGCGGTGGGCGCAAAATCAAAGAGGGCAACTACAAGATAGCTGCTCCAAATGTGCGAGGCAGCGCCCGTCCGCGCGAGGCTGGCTCGCGCGCGCGGGCTAAACAACCAGATATGCTCTCTTCCCCGTTGGCAGTAGACCTGCCGCCCTGTTCGTCCACCAACTGGTTGCCACTTGTCTCAGGCGTGTCCCCTCCTGGCTTATATCGTGCGTCGGCCAGAGAGAAGATTAATCACCAGAACGACGAGCGCGACGACGAGCAAAACGTGAATCAGGTTACCGGCAAAACCGCCGAGGAAACCTATTAACCATAACACTACCAACACTACCAGAATTGTCCACAACATAACCGTATTCTCCTTATCACTAAAGACTCTATTCGGCCCCTTTGAACACTTTCGTGTTATTCCAGAGTAAGCTAAGTAAAGAAAGCCGTCTGTGCGCTAGACCACATATAACCGATATTTGTTGGAGACTTGCTATGATGCGCCCAGAGTCGCCCTGCGGTCATCAAACTGAAAAGACTAAAAGCGCCCGGCAACAAAACTATGTCGCCGGGCGCTTGGGTTTATGAGAGGCGCTGGTCACCTTGAACGCGTTTTACCAACGCGCCTTCGGGTGAGCTGCCTTAATTGCTGCGTCCACCATTGCGATTTTCGCGCGGTTTGGCCTCGTTGACCCTCAAGCTCCGACCGCTCAATTCCGTGCCATCGAATTTTGCGATAGCAGCAGCGCCTTCTTCCTGAGAAGACATTTCGACGAAGCCGAAGCCGCGCGAGCGACCCGTGTCGCGGTCTTCGATGACGTTGACTGACTCGACCGTGCCGACCTCGGCAAAGAGTTGCTGTAGATTGTCGCTCGAAGTCTCGAATGCGAGGTTGCCGACATAAAGTTTCATTGACATAAGTATATTCCTCTCCACAATTAGGAGTGTAAAGAGAAGCTTCGAATTAAAGTGGCTTCGATGAAACGGTAGCAGCGAAGGCTCTAGGTCCGGGTGCTCTTTTGCGGAGCGGCTTCTGTAGGTTAAAACCAGCCTGCTCTCGAACTATCCGAAAACGCCAACGCCAGTTTAGAGGCACGGGTCGCATCACCGTCGATGCGCAAGAGAAGGGTTAACTATAGATTACGATGCCCTCATGGGTGATATGGTTGTAAGAATTGTCAGCCGCTCATGATCTTGCGATAGGCGACATACAAATCTGACAGCCGATCTGCGGAAGCAGGATCGCTCCGAGCCAGCAATGTGATGATCTCATCGCGTCCGGCAAACAACGTCTGCATGCCATCTCTTTGGGCTTTTGTAAAGTTCGAAGTATCTCCCTTATCAATCTCTGCACGTAAGGATGTAAAGAACTGACTGGCAGCCTGGCGTGCTGGCTCATAATCGCCGCGCCGTGCATCAATGACTGCCGAGGCCAGTTCATTCTGCATCCTGAACAGGCTTAACTGGTGCTCTGCCTCGACCAGACTACTGTTGGCGGTGCGAGCCTTGAGCCACATCGGGACGAAGCCGAGCAGGAAAACGATCAGTAGCCCGGCACCATAAATGATGAAGCGCCGCATCCAAGGGGTTGACTTGACCGGTACAGGTTCTAAGTTTTCACTCATCATGACTCACTAACATAAGGTCTACGAATAGGTTATATCTCGGTTTTACGATGTGCGATTAACCGCAGCAACCCGTTGATGCCCAGGTGGAGCAAGGCATAAACGATGATCGCGATCACGATTGGCAAGGCCAGCGTGTAGCCGCCTTCAGCCGTCGGGCTTGCGACAATCCCGCGAAACGGCGCGTATAGAGGATCAGTCACAGCGCGTATGAACTGCACGAATCCGGCGCTCGACCGGGCCGCCAATAACGAGAGCAGGAGGCGTATCGCAAGCAGACCATAAATGAGATAGAAGATATAGTCAACGACCTGTGAAACTCGCGCCATGCCGCGCGCGCGTTCAACTTCGCGCTCCGTATCAACGACCTCATCAATCGCCTTACCACGAAACTCTCCGGCGACCTGTTCCATCTTCTGTGCTTCGGCGGCTGTCGTCCGATCCGCACGGGCGGCGATTTCGGTGTTCACATCGCTCTCGACCTGTGCCTTGACCGATTCATGCTGCACCTCGCGGCGGGCTTCGTCAGCAGCTAGTTTATTATCATCAATCATGCTTATTCTCCTCGTGCGTCTAACATTGCTTACAGGTTGATCTTTATTAAGTAAGCGTCACAGCGGTTAGGAAAACCCCGCCAAACAGCGCTCTCATCATGCGCCTTGGGCCTGCGGTCTCTCGCTCAATTCTTAGTCAGGTAGCCATCGCTTTCACCTTTGATGATCCTGTAGCAGTCGCAGGAAACGGCCTCCAGCCCAACACGATTGAGAATCTTGACTTGGCCGCGACTGTAGCTAATCAGTTGATCTCGCTGAAGAATACCGGCGGCTCCTGTCACCCCCTCGCGCCGCACGCCCAGCATGTTGGACATAAACTCCTGCGTCACCCGAAACTCGTCTGCGCCCACTCGGTCGTGTGTCATCAGCAACCAGCGGGCGAGCCGCTCGTTGACCCTGTGGAAGCGGTTGCAGGCAGCCGATTGTGAAGCTTGCGTCAGCAGCGAGTGCGAGTAGCGGTGCAGCAAGCGATGCAGCGATCCAACATGGTTTGTCTCCTTGCGTAGCGCCGCCGCCTTCATTCTCAAGGCAGTGCCCGCGCCTTGCACTATAGCGCGATTGCGCGATGTGTTCACTCCCATGAAGACGCTGATGCCTGCCATGCCTTCGTTCCCGACAATGCCCACTTCAAGCGTCGCGCTTTCTGCCACCTCGGCGAGCAAAGAAATAATGGAGTCGTTCGGGAAATAGACGTGCCGGATCGAAGCGCCGGGTTCGTGGAGGACTTCAGCGAATGTCAGGGCGACATGTTCCAACTGAGGCAGCAGACGTTGATGTTCATTCTTAGGTAAGATGGCGAGCAACCGATTTGTAACTGGCATATCTCGCTTTGTGTCTAGCATCAGGAAACTCCTTGATTCAATCAGGTTATGAAAGAAAAAAGACGGCACAAGTGGATGGCCCAAATCCCGGTGTCGAAAAATTGTCTTAAGGACGGCTGAGCTAAATGTACTATTTTATAGAGTGGTTGTCGGTGCGCTAACACACATATAGTGTGTATAATTCTGTCGCAGCTTTCTCGTGGGTACTATTCCTGGCGGATTACCTGATCCTTCGTTCGAGACAGTTCAGAATCCAAATGGCTCTCGCGCGGTTGGAACTCTTCAGAAAGCGAACCGCAGAAAGGAGTAAATTTCCCATGTCTCAAAGACTTCATGAGCCGGATGGAAATCGTCTGCTCGCCATGCTTCCACGAGACGAGTATGAGAGTCTACGGCCTCACTTAAAGCATGTTTCCTTTGCGCTCGGCGAGGTCATCTACGAATCCGGTGGGCAGCAGAGCTACATCTATTTTCCGACCACCGCCATCATCTCTCTGCTCTACATGATGGAGAACGGCTCGTCCGCCGAGATGGGTGTCGCAGGTAATGAAGGGTTGGTCGGCGTCGCCCTCTTTATGGGAGGCAACACCGTGCCCAATCGTGCCGTCGTGCAGAGTGCCGGAGATGCCCTCAAGATGAAGACGAAAGTGCTTCAAGATGAGTTCGCACGGGGCGGCATGTTTCAACGCTTGTTGCTGCGCTACACGCAGGCGTTGATGACACAGATGTCACAGACAGCCGTCTGCAATCGCCTCCACACGGTGGAGCAGCAACTCTGCCGCTGGCTACTGCTGAGCCGTGACCGCTTGAACACGGATGAGTTGGTCATGACGCAGGAATTGATCGCCAATATGCTGGGTGTGCGTAGAGAAGGTGTCACCCATGCGGCCGGGCGCTTGCAAGAAAATGGACTGATTTCTTACGTGCGCGGTCACATACATATCCTTGACCGACGCGGCCTGGAAACGGCTGTCTGCGAGTGTTACAGGGTAGTCAAAGACGAATACGACCGCTTGCTTGCTTAAGATGCTCAAGGTGAGAAGGATGAAACGGGAGAATAGCTACTTCATATTTTTGTCATTCAAAACCCATCCCCTTGACGGCAACGATAGAACTGGTATCGGGTGTCTTACGGGAATGATTTATGAGGGGCGGTCTTCTTTTTTATTCTTCAGTCTCGCTTCCCTTTTTGGAGGGCTTGAGTTACCGAGATTCAATGTCGTGTGCTCAGTTACACTCGCGATAGATTCAGGCAGCCGTTGCTGTGACAATGGATTAAACGCTTCAGAGGCTTTGTTACCTTCAACTATTGTGCTCCTACGATGTTTGCTTCGCTCAGACAATAACCTGATGGGGGTATAGATCAGCAGAATCAAGAATTTTATCGGTAGAACTACCGTCATGACTGTCAAGAGAGCGAGATCGAAGAGAGAAGTTAGAACCCCCTGCCCCAAGACCTGCCACGATTTGCTAATCTGTTGCTCTTGCGCCCTCATGGGAGCATCCCTGAAAACGTGTTCGGCATAACGAGCTATGAATTGGTCTAGAGACTTATCAACTTTGGTAAAGAGCCCTTCCTCATGGCTAGACAATGCTCTGGAAATTGCCTCTAAATTAGTTCCACAGGAGGCGCAATACTTGAGCTGAAATGAATTATCTCTCCCGCAAGCTGGACAAAACATGGATGAGCCTCCACAAACGTCTATACTTCCAGTATTGCTTTACGAACTCTCATAGCTATTGTTCACAGATTCAACAGGGAAAGGAGCGACGAGCGAGATGCATACAGCATCCGAATCAATAAAAGTTTCAAAGCTGCTTTTTTAGCCTCCATCGGCGAAACACCGGCAGCAGTCGGTTTGTGACAATTAAAAGTTAAAGCGGACGGAATCTAACAGGTTATTCGACACGAACCCTCGATAGCATCTCTTTCATGCTTGCCCTTTGCCATAATGTTGAAGGCTGCTCGCGCGGGGCGGGTTAATTCGAGCGTTAGGCTTACTATTGAGTAGTCATGAAGAAGAAGATTGTAAAGGTAGTATTAGTGATATGTGCTACTTTGATCCTCGCCGTAGGATTGCTCGCTCTGAGCATATATTCATACCGCAACACTGCTTCTGACGTGCACGCGGACGCGGCCATCGTCCTCGGTGCTGCCGTCTGGGGAAATGAGCTTTCACCCGTCTTTAGAGAGCGAGTGAACCACGCCATCGATCTATACCGAAGTGGCAGGGTGCGGAAACTTATCTTCACCGGTGGTCAGGGTAATCAAGGCGAACAGGCAGAGTCTTTTGCCGCGAGACAGTACGCCCAGCAGAGTGGAGTTCCAGCAGGCGATATATTGATTGAGGATAGATCACATACCACCTATGAGAACATCCTGTACGCGAAGCAAGTCGCAGACGATCATGGATTAAATAAGGTGCTGATCGTGAGCGACCCTTTACACATGAAGAGGGCCGTGGTGATGGCAAGAGACATGGGAATGGAAGCTTACCCGTCGCCGACGCTGACCACCAGGTATCAGAGTGTGAAGAGCCAGGTGGGTCTATTAGCGCATGAGACTTACTACTACACGGGCTATCTCTTGCGCCGCCCTTTCGTCAGGTAGAAGGCCCGTGCGTGAAGAGGTAAGCTTAACAACTCATTCAACCGGAGCGCGGATTGCGTGCTTTTCATCGTCCTTTGCTGCGGTGATAGTCTAATGCTTTTTGCCGCGCACGGTTAATTCGGGCGTTAAGCTGCTTCCCGTAGCTATAGACTTATGCCACAAAAGCTCGGTCGTTGGTGTTAACTAGCTAGAGGCGTAACGCGAAGCAATTTAATGCTCGTGCGGGACCTCGTAATTTAGACTAAATGAGAGGGAAATGAACATGAAGAAACATTTCATGATGACTGCGCTACTTCTGTTTGTCGGCATCGCAGGCGGCACGGGTCTCGGCCATGTCTGTGCACAGGAGCGGAAAACTCCACCACCGACAGCGGGAGAGCGCGAATGCGGAGGATCAGATCGAGAAAGGCTGGCACAAGGGCAGCAACCGTCTTTGTCGCCCGCAGAACGTATGGCGTGGCGGGAGATTCAGGAACGCATTGATAGAATGTCTCATGGCGAAGAGGCGAAAGACCTGAACGCGGCGATGCATTTCATGGCTGATGATTACACGCTATATACATTACCTGATAAAGACTCGCCTCATGGGAAAACCATAAACAGGCAACAAATAGCAGTGTACAAAAAGCAGAATCTTGATAGCTTGTACTCCACCAGCCCTGAAACGCACACTGACATTGAGAGTCTCTCAATGAAGGGTAATGTGGCTACTGTCGTCATACACCAGCATTACGTGAGGGTCATTCGAGGCGGTGATGGCAGTCCGCACGAGGCGAGAACAAGTGTTCGACATCGCGAGACATGGATATACACGGAGCGCGGCTGGTTGCAAAAGAGCGTTCAGGAGTTGGAGAGAGGGCCCATCTTCCTGGATGGTCAGCCATATAATCATTAATCTCCCAACGCGCAGCCGCACAAGTCCTTCGAGCCGAGCGCCCGCCGCTTGTCTTTCATCAACATCGCGCGATGCTTTCCGCGTCGTGTGTTGCTGGCGGGCGTCGGCTGAAGTCCGGCGTCAGGCTGCATGGACGACAGTGCAGCGTCGTTTGAACTCTACTCTTTCAGGAGGTCTTTATGCGCCGCAGTTTCTTCGTCTTACTTCTCTTTTTTGTCTTCTCCTTCTCGCTCGCTTACGGTCAGGTGACGGCAATTAAGGCCGGGCGGCTGGTCGACCCTGAAAGCGGAGCGACCTCTATCAACCAGCTCATTCTCGTTGAGAAGGGGAAGATAATTGCGGTGGGCGGGAACGTTAACATCCCCCCGGGCGCGACGGTAATCGACCTGTCGCGCTCCACCGTATTGCCCGGCCTCTTCGATATGCACACGCACCTCTGCATGTCAGTCATGGAGAATCGCGACAACGGGAATTATTTCTACACGACACTCAACGACCCGGATTCTTTCCGCGCCATAGAGGGTGTGGTCAACGCCCGCGATATGCTCAATTCCGGCTTCACGACCGTGCGCGACGTGGGCAATGAGGGGAACTACGCCTGCACCAGCGTGCGGCGCGCCATCGAGCGGGGCATGGTCATCGGCCCCACGATATTCAACGCCGGGCGCATCATCGCCCCCTACGGAGGGCAATTCTTACTCCAGCCGGACAAGCAGAGCCTGGCCGAGCCGGAATACTTCTTCGCCGACACGCGCGACGAGATGCTCAAGGGCATACGCCAGAACATTCACTACGGGGCACGGCTCATCAAGATCGTCGTGGATGACCAGCGCTACATCTATTCCCCGGACGACATCAGGTTCATCATTAGCGAGGCTGAGAAGGCAGGCCTGAAGGTGGCGGCTCACGCCTGGACGCACCCGGGGGCACACAACGCCGCCGAAGCAGGCGTCGCCTCTATTGAGCATGGCTTCAACATGACGGACGAGGACTTAGAGTTGGCTAAGAAGAACAACGTGGTTCTGGTCGGGACCGACTACCTCGCGCTGAGAATCAAGGATACCCGACCGAAGTGGGTGGACAGGCTACGCAGGGCTTACAAAATCGGGGTCACGATGGCTTACGGAACGGATGTGACTGAAGAGGTCGCCGGGCAGACGCGCGGCACAGAGGCAATCTCCGGGATAGACATCTGGGTCGAGGCTGACATACCACCCAAAGTTATACTCCAGGCCTTGACGGTCAACGCCGCCCGCCTCTTAGGTGTGGATAAAGAGCGTGGCGCGCTCCGCCCGGGACTCGCAGCGGATATTATCGCTACTCCTGAAAACCCTCTGGAGAATATCAACACGCTGAAGCAAGTTTCGTTCGTGATGAAGAACGGCGTGAGGATTAAGTAGGGCGTGCGGCGCGCACGCCGAACAACCGCGCTCGCCTGACCGCGAATCAGCGGGCTGCTCAATGTTAACTTTGCCGTCATTAGGTTGTGTGCTGCGGATGATGCTCCGACGTTCGGTGGCGGCATATAGAGAACCGATACGGAAATCAGACAGACAACCGGAAAGGATGTCTCGGCCATGAAAAGACTCTTCACAGCTCGCCTGGCTCTGACACTGTTTTTAGTTTTATTTACGTTATCGCAGTATGTTGTTGGCGCGGCTCAAGAGCGGCCATTGGTAATCACACATGCTGTCATAGTAGATGGGAACGGGAAGACTCCAATTGAGGATGGCACGATTGTTATTCAAGGCTCAAAGATTGAAGCTGTTGGGGCTGCGATTAATGTAAAGGTTCCTTCTAATGCGCGGGTGATAGACGCAAAGGGGAAAACAGCGATGCCGGGACTGGCCGACATGCACGTCCATTTGACAGGCGGCTGGGACGGCGAGTCGGTTGATATGCTGGGCTATCAAAGGTATCTTAATGCGCTCCTTTATGCTGGCGTCACAACCGTATTAGATACGGGAAATGTCCAGCCGTATATCCTTCAATTGCGGCAAGAAGTAGCCCGAGGTCGGCTCGTCGGGCCACGCATTTACTGTGCTGGCGCACTCATAGACGGAGCGGACCCGGCGTGGCCTCCAATCTCCTACAGCGTGTCTTCATTAGAACAGATTCCGGGTTTAGTTCGCAGACAGAAACAGGATGCCGTGGACATTATCAAAGCCTACGGTGGCCTTTCAGACCGAATGGTCGCCGCTCTCGCTCAAGAAGCCAAGAAGAATTCACTGCGAGTATTTATCGATCAATGGAGCCGTAATGGCTCGATGGATTTAATGCAAGAAGGTATTTCAGCTTTCGCCCATTTGCCGACAATGCGGATGTCCGATGAAGCCATCAGGTTAATGAAGGAGAAAGGGATTCATTGCATCACTACGCTCACCGTTTATGAGTCCTTTTCGCGGCGAAGACTCGCTGATCTCAGATTCCTTGAATATCCCTTATTCAAAGAGACATCGCCTCCCTGGTTTCTCGAAGAATTGAGAAAAGAGGCGGGGCGTGAACTGAAACCAGAGGAAAGCTCGCGTGCCAGGCGTGCGGGAGAGGGATTGAGTGAGGCGCAAAGAAATGTCAAAAAATTATTTGATGCTGGAATTCTTGTTGCGGCTGGAACGGACGCACCTTATCCGGGTGTGTTGCAAGGTGAGGGTATTCACCGCGAGTTAGAGTTGTTGGTTGAGGCAGGGCTTTCACCGCTTGAAGCTATTACGGTGGCTACGAAAAATGCAGCCTTACTGATGAACGCGGCAGATGAGTGGGGGACACTCGCGCCGGGCAAGGTAGCGAACATAGTTCTTATCACCGGTCATCCAGATAAGCACATCAGCGATACGCGCAATATCGAAACGGTGATACAGGCGGGGAGATTGTTGGATAGAGAGAAGCTCAAATTCGATGCGCGAAAAGACCCGGGATTTCGGGTTGCTTCACCGGTTGCCGCTGTCCCATAGCAACCTTGAGTATGACGACATAACCATCGCCGGGCAACTCATTCAGCGCGGACGCCTCGATAGCTTTTCTTCCATCGTCGAGTGACAGGTGTTCGCTCGGCGCGGGTTAATTCGAGCGTCAGGCAGGAGCAGGAGTGAACCTCGAAATCGGCAACAGGAGTACGTTTCACGGCTACTGGCGAAATAAAAATGGTAGGCGCGTGCGGATTTGAGCCGCAGACCCCTACCGTGTCAAGACACTTCGGAACGGCGCGTATAGCACATAATCGTTCCTGAAGGCCATAACTCCAATCAAAGCGGCTAGAGAAGTCTATTCTGCACGTCAGGAAACGTATAAAGCGTCAGCGTGGTCTGGCAAAAGTCTGGCAAATTTCTCCCGCACGGATAACGCGGCGGAGATTTCGGCGGAGACAACTTCAAACATACCTCTTATTTCAAGATAGTCTTTGAGGGCTGCATCATCGTATCTGTAGAGGGCGGGCGTCAAGGTCGAAAGCTGCGCTCAAAGCTCATGGCATGAACGCGTCAGATTGTTCGCGGGAGATGTTATAATGATTGATTATTAAAGTAGCGCACCTGAGCGAGCATCGCCGACTGCGGCTTTCCTTGAAGACAAAATGGCATTTTGCTCGCTCGTCTGGACGCCTCCTCTTGTTTACCATAGCCTGCTATGGAGTCAACCGGAAGGAACTCTACATCATGATTCCCCTTTCGAGTGATACGGAAACCAAGCCCACTCCGGGAATGCGCTGCGCGATGGCTGAAGCGGAGGTGGGAGACGAGCAAAAGGGAGAAGACCCCACCGTCAACCGGCTACTGGCGCGTGTTGCCGACCTGCTGGGGAAAGAGGCCGCCCTATTTTTCCCCGGCGGCACGATGTGTAACTTCGTCGCTATCAAAGTGCATACGCGCCCTGCTGACGCTGTGCTTGCCGATCATATGGCGCACATCATCCGCGCCGAATCAGCAGGAGCGGCCTTCAGCTCAGGAGTTTTCATTGAGCAGATTCCAAGTGAGCGAGGGATTTTTACTCCTCAAAAGTTAGAAGAGGCAATAGCCAAAGTCACGACCGCGCCATCACCCTACTCGCCCATTCCGCGACTGCTTTGTATCGAGCAAACACATAACTTCGGTGGCGGGTCTGTCTGGCAGCTTGATGAGCTTCGTGCAGTTTGCGAAGTCGCGCGCTCCTCCGGGCTCATGATTCACATGGATGGAGCCCGGCTCTTGAACGCAGTGGTGGCGTCTCAGACCGCAGCCATGGAGTTTGCCGCTCCTGTTGATTCCATCTGGATTGACTTCACCAAAGGGCTCGGAGCGCCCATGGGCGCTGTACTGGCAGGGTCGAAAGAGTTCATTCAAGAAGCCCGCCGCCACAAGCATATTTTCGGCGGCGCACTACGGCAAGCAGGCATCATCGCTGCGGGTTGCATTTATGCCTTGGATCATCACATCGAGAGACTTCAGGAAGATCACGAGAATGCGCGACGCCTTGCTCAGAGACTCTGTGAGATTGAGGGCATTCAGGTACGCACACCAGTGCCCGAAACCAACATGGTGTTTTTCAACGTCTCAGGACTCGGCCTGGATAATGCGACGTTTCTCCAAGCATTGAGGGAGCGCAATACGCAAATGGGGGTCGTCGGCAGCCTGATCCGCGCGGTGACGCACCTGGACGTGTCGCGGCAGGATATAGAGATCGCGATAGACGCAGTCGCCGACATCGCTCAACAAGCAACGAACTCCAGAACTTATAAATCGAAAGCGTCCTGATTTCATCGAGGATGTCGCAATGCAACAACGATCTACGCTAAGCTTTCGACGAGTCGCAGAAGCTGACGATGGAGGACGCCCAGCAGTAGCGCCTTGTGGGTGTTAATAAAGAAGTGGTCGCCCGGAACCATACATAAGGAGAAGTCGGAGCTTGTCTGTTCTCGCCAGGCTTCCAGGTGCGCGCCGCTCACGTCCTCATCATGTGTCCCGCCGAAAGCAGAAATGGGACAGCTCAGCGGGGGCTCTGGTGTGAAAACATAAGTCTGCGCAACGGAGAAGTCCGCGCGGATAATCGGCAGCAAAAACTTCATCAACTCTGGTTGTTCGAGCATCTCGGCCATCCCGTTCAGACGCCTTAACTCCTCAATGAACTCCCGATCCGGCAGGTTATAGGCGGGCGCTCTCAGCGCGGGAACTTGCGGGGCGCGGCGAGCGGAAACGAACAATTGAAGCGGCAACATCCCGTGCGCCCTGCGTTGTTGCCGCGCAAGCTCGAAACTGATGGCGGCTCCCATACTATGGCCGAAGAAGGCGAAGGGTTTGTCCATGTACGGAAGGAGCGCACGATCAACTGCCTGGACCAGCGGCGGCAGGCTCGTGAAGGCCGCCTCCCGCGTCCGCAAGCCTCTCCCAGGTAGCTGCACGGGGCAGACTTCGACACTGTCGGGAAGATTCTCCGCCCAGTCACGAAAAATGAGCGCCGATCCACCCGAGTAAGGAAAGCAGAACAGGCGCAGGCGTACTTGCGGGTTCGGCTTACGGTGGACGAGCCAGAGTTGTGTTGACGTGGAGCCGGTGCTGTGGGGTCTTGTCATAGGCAGGCGCGAGCCCCAGGAAAGAAATTAACAGGGAGGAACAAGAGCAGGGATGAGGGCGGAGGGATGAGGGATGAATAAAGCCAATTTCTTATTCATCCCTCATCCCTCCGCCCTCATCCCTTCGTTCCTCCCTGTTTGAATCTGCCTTGAATATCCTGACGGCTCAGTTTTGTTAGAGTCTCTAAGGCAGGCGGCTCAAGGCTTGATCGAGGTCCGCCATAATATCTTCCGCATCTTCAACTCCGACAGAGATACGCACCAGACCCTCTGTGATGCCTAGACGCACACGCATTTCGGGCGGGACCGAGGCATGAGTCATCGTCAGCGGGTGTGAGATAAGGGTCTCCACACCACCCAGGCTCTCGGCAAGCACACACAATTTGAGTGCTTCAAGGACTGTTCGAGCCCTCTCTTGCGAGCCGACATCAAAGGTGACAATCCCGCCAAAACCCTTCTGCTGACGCTTGGCTAGCTCGTGTTGCGGGTGCGAGGCGAGGCCAGGGTAGTGAACCTTCTGAACTTTAGGATGCTCATCCAAGAAAGCGGCGATGGCACGTCCTGAGCGGTCGTGCTGTTGCATGCGGAGCGCGAGCGTCTTGACGCCGCGCAGAACGAGCCATGCCTCAAAGGGAGAAAGTATCGCTCCCGCGCTATTTTGAAGAAAAGCAATGCGTTCAGCCAGTTTCTCATCATTCACAATGACGATGCCGCCGAGCCCATCCGAATGACCGTTCAAATACTTGGTCGTCGAATGGACGACGATGTCAGCGCCAAACTCAAAGGGGCGTTGCAGGTAGGGCGACATGAACGTGTTCTCACCGACAAACATCGCGCCGACGCTATGAGCAATATCGGAAACAGCCTGTAGGTCGGTGATAATCAGGAGCGGGTTGGTCGGAGTCTCGACGAAGACCATCCGTGTGTTGGGACGCAACGCAGCCGAGACTTTCTTCGGGTCGGAGGTATCGACAAAACTGAACTCGACGCCGTACTCGGAAAGAACACGTTGCGCCAGACGAAACGTTCCGCCATAGACGTTCTCGGAGACGATGACGTGCTCGCCTGCTCTCACCAGGCGGAAAGTGGCATCAATCGCCGCCATCCCGGAGGCGAAAGCATAACCGAAACGGCCACCTTCCAGCGCCGCCAGGTTGCGTTCGAGGGCGAGGCGCGTGGGATTTATGGTTCGAGAATAATCGAAGCCTTTGTGAACGTTCGGGCTCTCCTGCGCGTAGGTCGAGGTGAGATAAACAGGCGTCATGACAGCGCCGGTCGCCGGATCAGGCTCCACTCCGGCATGGACTGCGATTGTTGAAAATCCAAACATCTCTCTTAACTCCCTGCTGTTTTAAGTCTCAAGCGGGTCGGTATATTTCGGTTGGTGATGGCTCATGATCCAACGTGCGAAAATTTCATCTACCGCCATTTCCGGTTACACTATATCAGAAAAGCGACCTCATGCGCGCGCGCGCTCTGAGGGTCGGGCGCAGTAGTCGCCGCAGTGAGCTAATAGAGCGGTTCTCATTCGGATGCGACCAAAGCATTCACCACGGCAGGCGCAGAGGACACAGAGATAGCGCAGAGGCTTGAGAGCCGTTCAAGCCTCTGCGCTTCCTCTGCGTTCTCTGCGCCTGCCGTGGTGAATCTTATCTTTGAGTCGCACTCAACTGCGGATCGCTATAATTACTCTCAGAGCAGTGCGCGAATCCACCCGCCATCAACCGCAATCGAACTCCCGGTTATATAACCGGCACGCTCCGACACCAGGAAGGCTGCCACGTCGGCAAACTCGCGTGGTTCGGCCAGCCGCTTCATGGGAATCTCTTCCTCCCAGCGCGCGAGCGCTTCCGCCTGCGTAATCCCCTCTCTGGCTGCCATCTGCTGTGATAACTGTTCGACGCGTTCCGTACGTGTGTAGCCAGGCATGATGTTATTCACAGTAATGCCAAATGGCGCGACCTCATTCGCCAGCGTCCGTGCGAACCCGGTGACGGCTGCCCGCAGGCTGTTCGATAATATCAGATTCGGTATCGGTTGCTTGACGGCGATAGAAGTGATATTCAAGATACGCCCCCAGCGCCGCTCTTTCATTCCCGGCAGGACTGCGCGCGTTAAATCCAGGACGCTTGTTAAAGTGAGATGGGTCGTTTCCTCCCACACTTCGCGGCTCAGACTCTCAAATGAGCCCGCCACAGGCCCCCCCGCATTTGTCACTAGAATATCGATGCGTCCGAATCTTTCGAGACCCTGCTGAACGACGCGTTCTACATCCGCTGCCACCGAGACATCGGCGGGCACACCGAGCACGCTCACACCGCTCTTTTCCCGGATGGTGTCGCACGTCTCACAGAGCGCCTCTGCATGACGCGCGCACAGAATCAGTGTGGCCCCTTCTGCCGCAAGCGCTTCGGCCACGGCGCGCCCTAGTCCGCGACTGGCAGCAGCGACGAGCGCCACTCTTCCTGTTAATCCCAGATCCATCCCTTTTATATCGACTTGCGATTGAGTGTCGCGCAGCGCAAGCCCGACCGTCAAGGAGGGCGCACCGGGATTGCGAATAGCTAGACTGCCTTGCCCGCTGAGAGGCGCAGGTTGGCTGAATTACTGGCCTTCAACTAGAATCATTTGTGTGCGGGCAGCCGACTGCCGCAGATTCTTGGCCTCGCTGTATTCAGCGGAATCCCACCACTGTTTGGCTCTCTCTGCGTTTTCAAATTCGAGAACCACGATCCGCGCCGGAGCCCAGTCTCCTTCTAACGTCTCTACTGCGCCACCGCGCACTAAGAACTTACCGCCGTATGCGGCAACAGTCGGCGGCACCATCGGCTTGTACTCGTCAAATTTTCCCTGATCGAAAACGTCGATCTCGACAATCACGTACGCTGCCATCTTCATTCTCCGAGAGATGTAGGGCCATCAAGCGAGTCTGACAGAACTAAGGTCAGTCGCGGCACGGCTGATGGTCATTGACAATTCGATTCTGTAATCATTTGCCAGCCAATTTCAGCTCGCTTTATTTCTCACCGACAGCCGACTAAACCCCCAATTCAGGCGGCGACATCCGCCCCGCCCATGAGTACCGTCTCCCTTTGCTTTAAAGACTTCATCAGAGAGAGAAGCGGCCCTGTCATAAAGGTAGTGACGAGCGCCATCAGAACCATCATCGAGTAGATGCGTGGGGTTAAAATACCCAGGTCGTACCCGATGTTAAGGACGATCAACTCTATCAACCCGCGCGTGTTCATGAGCACGCCGAGCGTGAGTGAATGGCGCCAGTTCATGCCCGTCCAATATGCCGCCAACGCGCAGCCGCCCAGTTTCCCGGCGATGGCGATCATAACAATCCCCGCGCACATCAGCCAACTCGACCAATCGTTAAGCAGGCCGATCTGCGTGCGCAAGCCTGTGAAAGCGAAATAGAGCGGCAGCAAAAATGAGGCGGTCAGGATTTCGAGTCGTTCAGTCAGCAACGGACGCAGGCGTGGATGCGCAGGCATCATCAAGCCTGCGAGGAAAGCGCCGAATAAGGCGTGGATGCCAATGACTTCCGTAATCAAAGCTGAAGCAAAGACGGTTGCCAGACTGACCGCTACCAATCCTCTCGCCGATGTCCCCTGCTCAATGACCTTACTAATAATGCGCTCGGCCTGCGGCTTGACGAGGAAGAGCATCAGGCTAATGAAGAGCAGCGTTAAAATGATTGTCAGCACTGCGCCCTCTAATCCGCCTGCTTTCACGATGGCGATCACGGCTGCTAGCAGACACCACGCCGTCACGTCGTCCACGGCGGCGCACGTGATGGCGATGCATCCGAGATGTGTTTTTGATATGCCGCGTTCCTCGATGATGCGGGCCAATACAGGGAACGCCGTAATGCTCATCGAAACGCTCATGAACAACGCGAAAGCCTGGAAGGTGATGTGCGAGGGCGCGTAGTAACTGTATATCAGTAGAGAGAATGCTGCCCCGAAAAAGAAGGGAATAATAATGCCCGCATGACTGACCAAGACTGCGGCGTGGGCGTGCTGGCGCAGGTGTTGTATGTTCACCTCGGTTCCCACAATGAACATGAAAATGATGATCCCGATCTGACTGAGCAACTGCAAGGAGTCCATTGATTGAGGCGGAAACAGGAAAGCCATCGCCTCCGGAAAGAGCATGCCAAGAAGTGAAGGGCCTAAGATAATGCCCGCGATCATTTCTCCGACCACAGTGGGCTGGCCCACCTTACGAAAGGCCGCGCCAGCGATCCTGGCCGCTAAGAGTATGGCAATGATCTGCAAAAGCAGGACGCTCAGAGGGTGACGTAGGTTTTCCTGCATGATTCTGCCGGGGGAGCTCGATGAGGCGGCTTCGGGCTTTGGAGGCGAAACGCTTGAGACCTCCGTAGATTGCTTCGCTCCGGCGTTTTCCCGCCCACCTCGATCAATATAAAGGCGCGTGCCGATCTCTAAAATAAATAGGACGCCCGCTCCGAAGATCAGCAGGATAATGACGTAATGCAGGATATTCTTATGCATAGTAGACTTTCCCCTGCCCCACCCTTGTCTTCAATCCATCCCGCCAGCCGCACGAGGAGACCATCCCGGCTGGTCACAGCGAATACTCCTTTTTTTGTGATTTACGCCGACCTTGAAGATGGTCACACCCTCTCGGTTGTTTCTCTTCCGTATGGTCTCCGGTTAGCTGAACGGTTGGGGTGGAGCTATCAGTGACCATTGGATTTTCATTTCGGCCTAAACTTCATCGGCGAGTAGTGTTCGCGCCTCGTCCTCCGAGAGGTCTTCCAGCTCGGCTAATATCTGTGTGAGGTCTTCCTGATTCGTCTGCATTGCCCGGCTGGAGATGACGGCCACGGCCAGATCAGCGACGGTAGGGGTCTCAAACAGACGGCGCAGCGGCAGTTCCACCTGAAGCGCCTCGCGCACGCGGGAGACGACCTGAGTAGCCAGCAGAGAATGTCCCCCCAGTTCAAAGAAGTTGTCGTAGACGCCGACCTGCTCCTTTCTGAGAACCTCACTCCAAATCTCCGCTAACGCCTGTTCGACCAGTGTGCGGGGTGGCACGAAGGCGCGTTCGAGTTCGGGGCGTTGCCGGTCGGGAGCAGGGAGCGCACGGCGATTCACCTTCCCGTTGGGCGTCAAGGGCAGCGCGTCCAATTGCACGAAGGCGGAAGGGATCATGTATTCCGGTAGCTGATCTTTCAGGAAGTGATACAACTGTGTGGTCGAGAGAATCGAGCCATTGTCGGCCACAAGGTAGGCCACCAGTCGCTTGTCACCCGACTTCTCCGTCAAACTTACAGCCACGGCTTCGCGCACAGCCGGATGCCGCGACAGTACGGCTTCGATTTCGCCTAACTCGATGCGGAAACCACGAATCTTCACCTGCTTATCGATCCGACCAAGGAATTCAATGTTTCCATCGGGCCGATACTGCGCACGATCACCTGTTTTGTAGAGACGCGCGCCGGGCGTGCGGCTGAAGGGGTCTGGGATGAAACGCTCGGCTGTTAGGATCGGGCGATTATGATATCCTCGCGCCAGCGCGACTCCGCCGATGTGCAACTCGCCGTGCACACCGACGGGTACGGGCTGCAAGTGGGCATCCAACAAATAGATTCGTGTGTTGGCAATGGGGCGGCCAATGGGAGGGAACGTCGGCCAATCATCCGGCTTGCCTTCGAGGGCGAACTCTGTCACAACATGACTCTCCGAAGGGCCGTAATGATTATACAGAGCGCAATTATTGAATCGCTTGAAAAGGCGAGTGACAGGCTCTGTGATCTGTAATTGCTCGCCAGCCGTGATGATCTGCCGCAACTTTGTGGAGGGCGTCGCATCGGTGAGCGTCTCGGCTAACTGTTGGAGGACGACCGGCGGAAGGAAGAGCCTTTCGATCTCAGTCTCGGCCATACCTTGTAATAATTTCCCCATCTCTCGTCGCTCTTCTTCTGCCATCAGGATGAGCGAGCCGCCCGCGAGCCAGGTGCTGAACATCTCCTGAAAAGAGACATCGAAGCTCAGGGGAGCGAACTGGAGCGTCCTCGCCTCGCTAGCGCGCCTGGAGTTTCGGATTTGCCACCAGAGAAGATTCACGAGGGGGCGATGAATCATCCCCACCCCTTTGGGCGTGCCTGTTGAGCCGGAGGTGTAAATGATGTAGGCCAGATTGTCAGCCGTTGCGACGCTCGCGGGGTTCTGCGTACTCTCTCTGGCAATTACTTCCCAACTTGAATCCAGACACACGACCTCCTGCACATCTTCTGTTGGCAATTCTCCGGCCAGGCGCTCTTCAGTTAAGAGCACGCTGGCCTGCGCATCGGACAGGATGAAGGCCAGGCGTTCTCTAGGATAGGCCGGGTCCAACGGCACATAAGCGCCACCGGCCTTGAGGATTCCGAGCACCCCGGCCACGAGTTCCAACGAGCGCTCAAGGCAGATCGCCACGCGCGCGTCCGTGCTAACTCCCAGCTTGCGTAAGTGATGCGCCACCTGATTGGCGCGACCGTTCAACTCTCTATAAGTCCACGACCGCCCCGCCATCAAGACCGCCACAGCATCGGGCGTGGCTTCCACTTGAGCCTCGAATAATTGTGGCAGGCACGCGTGCTCAGGATAATCTGTCTTCGTGTCGTTCCATTCCTGAAGCAGTTGTTGCCGTTCGGCGTCTGTCAGCAGCGGCAACTCGACTATGGGGCGGTCGGGGTCTGCAAGAATGCTTTCGAGCAGGGTCTGAAAGTGGCCTACCATCCGCTCAATCGTGGCCGCCTCGAACAAGTCCGTGTTGTACTCGAACCCCGCCACCAATCCCTGATCTACCTCTTCGGTGAACAGGGCAAGATCAAATTTCGCCGTGCCGAGTTTTGGAGAATTCTCCATCGCTTCCAAAGTCGACTGCGGCGAATCGGAGGAGGAAGCCAGCGACCGATTGTTTTGGAGACTAAACATCACCTGAAACAGAGGATTGTGGTTCAAGTTTCGTTCCGGCTGAAGCTCTTCGACCAGCCGCTCGAACGGCAAGTCCTGATGCTCGTACGCCCCCAACGTCACCTCCCGCACCCTCCTCATTAACTCCCGAAAACTCGGCTCCCCTCCTAAGTCCGTCCGCAACACCAACGTG
>DASVVT010000012.1:0-54772 GCA_036386415.1 Pyrinomonadaceae bacterium | reverse complement strand
AGAACCGTAGGCGATAAAGTGACGGCAGAGGTGATTCGCAAATACATTCAACGTCACAGAGAAGCCCAAGATGCGCAAATAGAGTTGTTCGATTAAACCGAGCTAAAGCCCCACCGCTTGCGGTGGGGTGCTTTTACTATGTTGCGGATAATTGGGCTAAAGCCTCGAAAATGGATTTTAGTTCAAATGACTTTGATCGGCATGCGAGAGATACACAGTTGCAAGAAGGAGAGTCTATTTCAGGATGGATGTTTTTTGAGTTAGACCCGAAAATAAGAGCACTGGATTATGACATTAAGCAGATAGATTTAACTATTGAGGATACTGTACGAGACAGTGAAACTATCTCCCTAATTTCACCTAATGATAAAGCTACAGACTATCAAAGCACGTTAAGCAGTGGCGAATGGAATATTCTAGGAGGATATTACGATCTTACAAAGGAACATTATACCTTGACTCCGATGATTGATCTCAAAGACGTTTTGAAACGAAAAGGGAAATGATAATCACATAGTCTGAATGAGACGCAAGAAACTCCTGCTTTTTCGTTCCTAGATCATGCCCACAATCCCCGCTTTTCAAGCCTAAAAATCAAGTCACATTGACTGTTAAATACTTGTGTTTTCAGTGATTTATCTATTGATTTCATAGGTGAAAAAGCGTATTATGCGCGCACGTTCTTTCCATTCCAAAATTAAAAGTCCAGCCGGTTGCGCAAACAACCAACTGGACTTGTTCAACCACAGCATGATTGCGCATGCCGTAGCCGATGAATCTGCATTATGCGCCAACCATGCTGAGAAAGCAAGGTACATGATGCAAACTCGTCAACTTCGCGGTTTAGAGATAGCCAACCATAAAGAAGTCACCCATGAAGGCAATGTTTGGATAGTTCCATCTCAATCCAGCGCCAAGAGATATAGCGTCAATCCGTTCCTGCAAACCTGTACATGCCCCGACTATGAATCGCACGGCTGGAAGTGCAAGCATCTCTTTGCCGTCGAGCACTTAATCAAGAAGGAGCAGACAGGCGACGCGCAGCCAGTTTCCATAGAGCCGACGAAAACCAAGCGCAAGACGTATCCGCAAGTATGGCCTGCCTACCACAAAGCGCAGACTCAGGAAAAGGCACAATTCCTTTATCTGCTCTATCAGCTATGCCAGGGGATCGGAGAGCCAGCACAGTACACCGGACGCCCGCGCCTGCCTCTGGAAGATATGATCTTCACTATGGCCTATAAGGTTTACTCTACTGTCTCAGGTCGCCGCTTTATGACAGACCTCAGAGACGCGCACGCGAAAGGCTACCTGTCGGAACTACCAAGCTACAACTCCATGTTTGATTACTTTCAGATGGAGATGTTGACTCCCTACTTGGAAATGCTGATCGAAGAATCAAGCCTGCCCCTGAAAGCTATCGAGAAAGATTTTGCTGTGGACTCCACAGGTATTTCAACTGGCATCCATCAGCGATGGGTTGAATACAAATGGGGCAAGGTTCGCTCAGATTTTACCGACATCGAAGATGTCAGCAAGCGAGACTGGATAAAGGTACATTTAATGTGCGGCGTGACAACTAACGTCGTGACGGCTGTTAAGGTGACGGATAATCATATTGGCGATTGTCCGCAACTTCCAACGCTTGTCGAGACTACCGCTCAAAACTTTGTCATGGATGAAGTCAGCGCAGACAAAGCGTACCTGTCGAATAAGAACCTCAAAGCAGTAGCGAGCCATGCAGCGATGCCTTACATTCCTTTTAAGTGTGACAGCACGATTACCAAAGACAAGAAGCAAAGCCAGCTTTGGAAGCAGATGTTTCATTACTACTCTTACAATCAAGAGCGGTTCATGGAGCACTATCACAAACGCTCCAACGTCGAAACAACTTTCCACATGGTAAAGGCGAAGTTTGGGGACAAGCTGCGGAGCAAGCTAAAGACGGCGCAAATCAATGAGGCTCTATGCAAGGTGCTCTGTCACAACATCTGCTGCCTGATTCAAAGTATGTACGAGTTGAATCTAAAGCCGAAGTTTTGGGCGCTGGTAGCTTAATGGTCATGCCCCGCTTACCTCAGAGCGGGGCTTCTCTATCTTTGATAACTCGCGGACGATGGTTTCGAGCAGTTGCTTGTAGTCGTCCGACTTCTTACAGAGAATAACGGGTGTCTGCTCGCGGTGTGCCTGTGCGTGCGTAAACCGCTTTAGTTCCTTCCCTGTCATATCCGGCAACTCTTCATCGAAAAGGAAGAGTGTGTATCTGATTTCGCTCTCGATGAAGAGACGCGCCTCTGTTCCTCTCGGACATCGCACAACAAAGCAATCCAGCCGCTTCAACTCATCCTTGAGATATGCAGTTAGAGCATAGTCACGCCCGACATAAAGTAACCGATATTTCCAATGTATCCGGTGTGAAGGCATGATATTATTCGGGCGGTCTGTTTGAAAATTCGGCAACGGTAATGCGCGGCTCAATTCCCACTAGCAGAGTGAAATGAGCATCGCCGTTGAGCATGAAAGGTTCATACTCACGGCGGCAAAATTGAGCGAGCGGATATTACCGCTAATTGGCGGTAGATTCAAGGCGTGCGTGTCAGTAGCCCTATCAGGAGATTGTGCCTGATGGGACAGAAAGCACGCCCGAAACCGGAGCGGCTGGCCGAGAAACTTTTACAGATTCGGCTTGCGCTTGGTCTTTCTCAATCGGAAATGTTTAGACGGCTGGACGTTGAGGACTTGATTTCGTTCAAGCAAATTTCCAAGTATGAGCTAGGACTCACCGAGCCGCCGCTCCCCATTCTCCTGCAATATGCTCGCGTGGCTGGTGTCTGTGTTGATACGTTGATTGACGATAAGGCTGATCTACCCAAAAGGCTGCCCGCGAAGCCGAAGCACACCCGCTAAGGCCGTTCCTCGCCAGTAGAATTTACTTGCCAGCCGAACTGTTTAGCTAGATAATCGGCGGCGTCTTTACCCAAATCCTTAACTGCAATTCCATAAATGTACATGTCCCTGTCCCACGAAACCGTGTCTATGTTGGAGAGATGGAGAGACGAGTTACCCGCACTCAAAGTTACACTTGAATCGCCGGGGACACGCTTGCAGCTACTAGCACATTTGAGGGACTTCAACTCTTCTACGCTGCAATTCGCTTCAGACTGGTTTGAATTGCTGGTCTCACTCGATGATGTCTTTATTAAGTCTACCGAATCTTCTTTAGACATTAGCTTACCTCACAAAGCCAGATGCGTAGTTTATGAATTAGACCCGCCCCACATAATAACGCCCACGAAAATCTGAAAATTTCTTCTTGCCCGAAAACTCTAAATTCTGCCCGAATAGTCTATGCTTTGCGGGCAAGGCTAACGAATTGGGCTTTGACCTAAATGTCATAAATAGCAAAGGCCAACAACAGAACTCGTCTTTCTCCTTGATAACTTAGGGAGAAAGAATATGGTTGACAAACATTATTAAAAAGAGTTTAATCACCTTACGTGCCAGTGGCACGTATTTTTAGGCTTGACAATTTCCTCTCAAAATGAGAGGATGGTGCGCACATAAGGACGTGGGTAGTTTGCGCATCATCAGTAAAAGGCGTTTACGAGAGTTCTGGGAAGAGAACCCTGATGCCGAAAAGCCCTTATCAGTTTGGCATAGTATTACCAGGCGAGCTGTATGGGGCAATCCGGCAGACATGAAACGTGATTTTTCTTTTGCTGATTTGGCGGGCAAATACACGATTTTCAACATCAAAGGTAACGACTACCGGCTGATCGTTAAAATCGAGTACGCCAAGCAGACGGTCTATATCAAAGAAATTCTCTCCCACGCTGAGTATGATAAAGGGAGTTGGAAAAATGGTTGCGCCTGCTAAAGAAATTGATCGCCAGAAGTACGGCAAGTTGCTGGCTCGCGCCTTACCATCCGTGATTGAAACGGAAGAAGAGAACGAGCACTTCTTAGCCGAAGTTGAAAAGCTGATTGATAAAGGGGAGAAGCGCTCGCCGGAAGAGGATAAACTTTTGGAGTTGATGACTACCCTCATCGAAGATTTTGAAGAAAAGCATTATCCAATTCCAGATGCTCCCCCGCATGAAGTATTGCAAGAGTTAATGCGCTCGCGGGGACTTCGGCAGCGTGATTTGTTAGGTATATTCGGGTCTGATGGTATTGCATCTGAGGTTGTAAACGGGAAGCGTAATATCAGTAGAACACACGCCAAGTTGCTTGCTGATTTCTTCCGTGTCCCCGTTGAATTGTTCATCTAAAACTCTTGTTCAAGGAAAAGAGAACCGCCGCGCTTTTCATTAGCGCGGCGGTTCTCTTTTTGACATTAGAACTAATCTATTCCAAATGCAGGCTCTATTCCGGGGGGATTTATTCGTTGACCAGGATGCGGCCAATAATCTTCTGCAAGTGGTCTAAGTCAAGCGGCTTGGTCAGGTAGCCGTCACAGCCCGCTTCAAGCGCGGCCTCTTTCATGCCGAGTGTATCATGTGCGGTAATGGCGAGAATGGTCACGTTCTTACATAGTTTTTTACACCGGCGAATCTGTTCAGTGGCCGCCAGTCCGTCCAGAGGCGGCATATTCAAGTCCATCAGAATCAGGTCAGGGCATTGCTGCCAAACCAACTCTACAGCCTCTTGACCATTGGCGGCTTCGACTACCTCATACCCATACATTTCCAGCATTTTCCGCACCATCATGCGTGTATCATCGAAATCCTCTGCGACCATGATGGTATAACGCCATAAGCCAATTTCGTCGTTCACTCTTGCTTTACCTCACGACTCGTTCCAGGCACACCAAGACGATATCGGGAGAAATTCAAAATTGTATGGGGAGATAACGCGGGAAATCAGGTATGGAAAAATGATACCACAAATTCGTGAGGGCCAAGAGGCTTCAGTTAGGCAAAGCCAATAGCTGAGAGTAGCCCGGCAGCGTGCATGCGAGGATTACGCGATCCCATGATCCAGGCCCGCCGTCACGTATTCCGTGTAACTGTAAAATATTCGATGCTGCCGTCGCGTGTTCCGAGCATCCGTCAATGGTTCCTGGCCTCCGTCGGGCGTTCCGGGGCGGCGTCATGAGGGTGCAATCGCGCGGTGGCCGAGCCGTCGAATCATCGCGTCAGGAGATGGAGGCTGGGCGAGGTGCAATCGAGCCGGGCAGACGGTCGGATGCTGCTGCTAGTGTAGGTTGTGCCAGGTCTCGTTATTGTCTTCGTTGGATTCAGCGACGATACCGGTTTCATCTGCGGTCAGCCTGAAGGTGGTCTCTTTAAGGCTGATGGCCGCAGGTAAAATCCCTGTGGCGGTTAAATCGACCCACTCAGCTTTGCCCGGCTCAAGGGCCGGAATTGTCTCGTAGGCTGTCCGCCCCACCGCCGTGCCTTTGATCTTGCGGATAGCCAGTTCCAGGCGGCAGGGTCTGGACGCGGCTTTGCCTTGATTCGCTACCTGCACACGCAACTGCTTGTCGTTAGTGGAGACAAACTCATACTGTCTGATTCTAAGATCAGGGAGGTCTACAGCAACGCGCGAGCGCGCAGGCAGGGGATGAAAGAGATACATCACCAGCAGGCCGGTGAGAGCAATTGACGTTCGATACATCCCTGTGCTTCTCCTTTCGGGAGCGGATAGTGATTCAATGAAAAGTCTGTCCGAAGGACTATACTACAAGCCCTGTATAAAGAGGACGCCTGACAACTGAATTAGTAGTCTCCTGGTTTCAGCTTTTCTCTGTGCCCGCTCCGTGTTCTCTCTGCGTCCGCGGTGGTGAATCAACTCTTACAGAAATTCACCGCAGAGACACAGGGGACGAGAGAGGCGGCACAGAGCATTAATCACATGACGACGCTACTACTGAATTTGCTTTAAGGGTCTTGGCATAACGCAAAATATGGCTGGTAGAGGTGTGGAAAAGGGGTATCATCTGCGTTCCATTTAATAGGGCGTTGCGACGCATTCTCTACGCCGTCCAGAGCGCGCCGCTGCTCATCGAAGAAGGATGCGCCGCCAGCGCCGAAGCTCTAAAGGCTCATCCATGCTTGAGGCTGGAGCGGGGTGATAACCACAGTCCTTTGAGGCTATCTCTTGTGATTTGATGATGTTTCTATAGTTTTCCCAAAATGCCCATTGGCGTACAGAACTCCCTGGTTATCTATAGTAAGTTATTGAAGGGGAACACAGGCTCTCTACGAGAGTGGAAGGTGATTCTCCTCAAGGCCGGGTAGTCGGGGGGCTGCCCGGCCATTTGATTTTATGACTTTGCGCCCTTTGCGATGCCCTTAGCGCCCTTTGCGTTTGAAAGGCCCTTTAAACGCAAAGGACGCTAAGGGTACGCGCAAAGGGCGCAAAGTGCCAGACCCTTTTCACTTCGCATAGTAGCCACGTTTGGTGCGCGCAGAGAGGTCTGTGCGCGTGGCGAGCCCCACAGCGACGGCTCGCCACTTACCATCGCGCAGCTTATTCAAGGGGCGGTAACCGAGGCTGTAGACGGTGCCCAGATCGCGTATCACCTTGGTGTACACGTCATATAAATCTTCCACTTTGCTCGCCTGGTAAACGACGCTGCCGCTCTCCGTGGCGAGCTGCCCGAGCCGCCCGCGCGCGATCAGATACGTCATCTCTGTGGCGCTCCTGTTTTCCACCATCTCGCGTTCCGTATCCAGGTAGATCGGAACCACGATTGTGTCAGACCGTTTGACCATCTCCAGCAGCTCTTCGAAAGGGGTCACAGAGCCCTCTCCCTTCACGTTGGGTAGCGCGTTGTCAACGCCGTCCGTCATCACGACGACGGCGCTGCGGTGCGAGGCGTTTGATTGATTCAGTACTTTCTCCAGCACATAGCGCAGCGCGTCCCAGAATCTTGTCTCACCCTTCGGCTTCTTGATCTGATCAATAGCCTTCAAAAGATCGTACCGGCTAGAGGCCAGCGGCGAGACGAGGCGCGGCCTGTTCGTGAAGGTGACGACGGCGATGCGATCCGTCGGGCGCGAAGCCGATACGAACCGCTTGGCGGAGCCGCGTATCAGCTCCAGCTTGTCAGCGGTCGAGCCGGAAAGGTCTAGCAGGAGCACCAGATCAAAAGGAGTCGGAGCAGAAGCGAAGAACGCTATCTCCTGTGGCTTGCCGTCTTCGAGAACGATGAAATCTTTCTGCTGCAACTGTCCGACCGTGCGCGAGGGATCACGGTTAAAGACGCTCACATTGAGATTGACCAGTTCCGTATCGACGCGAATCGTCTCGTCCGCTTCCTGTGCCTGTGCATGCATCGGCGGCGCGAAACAGGCCGAAGCCAACAGGATCAGCAGAGGAATACAGTTTGAGATGTGGAAGGGAGTTTTCATCTCTGATTTCTTACAGGAAGTGAGACAATATATCTAGCCCTAGATAAGCAAGGAGCGTACGGGGCAAAACAATATTCCTAGCTGTCCAGAATGTCAATCGAAAGTCTAAGAGCGTGCTCATTATCCCGTAACGTGGATTTAAGGTTCAATACGGATTTCATGAGCAGGAAAAACCAGATGTTATTGGATAACGCCTGACATGGGACTCTATCTGACCTTCTGCGGCGTTCATGCGGGCATAGACGGCGTGGCTGAAATCCAAAGTAAAAAGCCCCGCCGAGTTGCGCTAACAACCGGCGAGGCCATTTTCTCGCACAGCCGAAACTGTGCGGTACTTATGGGTGGATTATACGCTACGGCGCTCTGTGGCTCAAATCGAGAGATGGTGTCTCAAGCGCTGGCGCTCAGGTCGTGGCGTTCTAGTTTGAGGTAGAGGCCGCGCCGTGTGAGCCCCAGCTCGCGTGCGGCGCGCGAGATGTTGCCGCAGTGTTTGCGCATGGCTTCGGCGATCATGCGTCGCTCAAGCTCCGCCATCGCGTCGGCGAGCGTCATGTTCTGCCCCGTCGCGTCCGCAATGCCCGCTATCGGTGTGACGGAGGCTGAGGGCGGTGACGTGATCTGCGCGCCGGAGCGTTTGAGTTCCGGCGAGAGATGATCGGGCGTGATCGTCATGCCGTCTTCGGCGCGTGCGACGACGCGCTGGACTTCGTTGCAGAGCTGGCGCACGTTGCCCGGCCAGTCGCAAACCATCAAGAGGTCTACGGTTTGCGGCGTGATCTGTATGTCGCGCCGTCCAAACTTCGCCGAGTAGTGGTTGATGTAGTAGTTGACGATGGTCGGAATCTCTGAGCGGCGCTCGCGCAAAGGGGGCACGCGCAGGCGAATCACGTTCAGACGATAGTAGAGGTCTTCACGAAAACGCCCCTCGGCGACCATCGTTTCCAGGTCTGTGTTGGTCGCGGCGATGATGCGCACATCGACCTGTATGGGACGCTGCTCGCCGAGCGGCTGAATCTCACCCTCCTGTAGAAAGCGCAGGAGCTTGGGCTGCACATCGAGCGGAAGATCGCCAACCTCGTCCAGAAACAGCGTGCCTCCGGCAGCCGTGCGAATCACGCCCGGTGAATCTGACACGGCGCCTGTGAATGCTCCGCGCCGATAACCGAACAGGTAGCCCTCGGACAATTCCTTCGGGACGGCTGTGCAGTTGAAGGGCACGAAGACCTTGGCGCGGCGCGACGAAATGGCGTGAATAGCACGCGCGACCAGCTCCTTGCCCGTCCCACTCTCGCCAGTGACGAGCACGGTCACGTCCGATGAGCGAATCTTGTGTACCTCTTCGACGAGGCGCGTCATGGCGGGGCTCGAATGGATGAAGCCCGGAAGGAGACTTTGATCCGTATGCGCCGTCTGCTCCTGCCCGCCGCGCCCCGTACGCTCTCTCTCTCTGAGCGCACAGACGTCCATGCCCAACTCGACGACGCGTAGCAGCGGTTGAATCGACACCCCGTTGGGAAGTATGGAGGCGGTACGAGGAGCTATCAGGACGAGCGCGGGCGGCGCGTTGGTCGAGCGCAGGGGGATGATCGTCGCGTTGCTCTCCAGGGCGTACTGCTCCCTCTCTTTATCGGTCTTCAACTGCCCCAGCTCGTCCGCCAACTGCGCGCACTCTTCCGCTGTGCAGCCATGCGAGACGACCGGCTCGAAATGTCCCTCTGCGCCAGGTTGAACGATGAGGACGCGGCGCGCGTTCGCCTCTTGATGAATGACGGCGGCCAATTCCCTGAGCAGAAGCTCGCGCGAAGCGACGGCCTCGGCCAGCCGCAGTGTGAGAAGCTGCGTCAGGGCGGAAGGCTCGTTGCGCTGTTCGGGTGCGCTCGCGTCCAATTCTGCCAGAGCCTCTTCGGCGCGCGCGAGGTCTAAATGAGCGCCCAGCTCGCGGAACGTGTGGGCGGCGCGCGAGAGATTCTCGGCGGCGCGCTCCGGCTGAGCGTAAGTGTAGGCACGCCCCAAGCCGTAGTAGGCGACGGCGCAGCGATAACGGTCGCCGAGCATCTCGAAGATTGAGACGCTGCGGCCATAATGGTGTACGGCCAGCGCCGCGTCACCTTGCGCCAGCGCGAGCTTGCCGTAGAGGCGCTGTGCTTCGCCAGCGACGGCCAGATCGTAAGCCGACTCAGCCGTTTCATCCGTCACCTGCTGCAACTCGGCGGCGCATTCTTCCAGCTCGCCGTCGCGCAAGTACACTTCGGCGAGCAGCAGGCGCGACTCGCAGATGGCCTGCCGGTCACCGATCTGTTCGGCGAGCGCCAGCACCTGATGTCCGTCTTCGCGCGCCTGCCCGACCTTGTTCATCGCCAGATGGCAACGGCCAAGGTTGCGCAGCGCCTGTCCCGCATACCACTTGCTATTGCTCTCCATGCCGAGCGCCACGGCGCGCTCAAGATACTCTTCCGCCTCTTTGAGGTCGCCGCGCCACAGATAGAGGTGTCCGATTGAGTCGAAGACGCCGGACTTCTGCGTGCCCCGCTCATCCACTTGGGAGACGAGCTCGACGGCGCGCTCCAAGACCTCCTGCGCGCGTTTCCAGTCGCCCGTCAGCATCAAGTTGATGCCGAGATTGTTGTAGCCGAGCGCCGCGTTGGCTTTATGCTCCGTCCGCTCGTAATAGTTTGTCGCCTTCTCCAGATAGCGTATGCCGTCCTGCGGGCGCTTGAGGAACCAGCAGGCCCCGGCCATGTTGGCGTAAATCTTGCCGAGCAGAAACGGCGCGGGGTGATCGCCGACGAGCTTCAGCGCCTGATCGAAATTTTCGAGCGCAGATTCGTAGTCGCCCTCAAGGGTATCCGCAAGCGCGATGCCGAAATAGGCTTCGGCCAGACCGCGCCAGTCGCCTGTATTGCGATAATGGCCGAGCGCCTTCTGCGCATAGTCGCGTCCTATCGGGTACTCGTGAATGGCGCGATAGACGCGCGCCAGCGCAGCATAGACGGCACCCATCTGCGCGTCAGAGCCGTTCTCCGTGGCTTCGCGCAGGGTGGCATTCAAAATAGCGATGGCTTTCGGATGATCCCCTGTGTAGTTGTAGGCCAGCCCGATCTGCACGCGCACGTGCGTCGCCACTTCCGCATCAAGGCGCGCGCGCGCCTCCGGCTGTTCGTAGATCGAGACGGCTTCGAGAGACTCTTGATACCGCCCCTGCATCTCCAGCGCTACAGAGAGCGCACAACGCGCCTGCGCCAGAAGCTGCGCGTCTTGACGCGCGAATCTGATGATAGTCGTGAGTCTTGATTCGGCTTCATTGGAAAGCCCTTTATCCAGCAGCAGACGCGCCGCTTCGAGCTCGCTGACGAGCGATTCGCGCGAAGAGTTTGCGCCCAGGCGTGAGCGCAGACGCGCACGCGCGTCGTCCAGATTGACGACGCCGGGACCTCCTCCTGCGGTGGATTTAGCCTTGTCCATGTGGTCGTGGCCTGTGTGCGAGCGTTTAGGCATCCAAGTCTATAGAAAGTCCGAATTATCGGATCATTTCAGTTATGTTGCATCGGGAAGGGTGGGAGGGAGCGGGTGCGGCCAAATTCTCCCACGAGCCGCTTCCCGTCATCAGTACGAAAGCTTCGAACAGCATCGAATTTAACACATGCGGAGGGAGAGCGTCCACACGAAAAGTAAGAACGCAAGGATGAAAGGATGCTTGCATCCTCTGAGTCTGCGTTGGTGAGTGCATGCAGGAGTTCATTCACCGCCGCAGACCCGAGAGAAGACGAAGGTTGCACAGAGAAGAGCGACCGGGTCACCACGGTCAAACTCCTTTGCTTGACATGCTTTGCGGACGCCGCTATGATCTTCGTTTCCGCTCTGTCGCGGGTTCATCTCCGAGTGTTATATGTTCGAGTCTTTATCCGATAAATTAAAGCGGGCGCTGAAAAATCTGCGTGGCGAAGGCGTCTTGACGCAGGAGCATGTCGATGCGGCGCTGCGTGAGATACGGCTGGCGCTCCTTGAGGCGGATGTCAACTACAAGGTCGCCAAGGATTTCATCGCGGCTGTCAAAGAGAAGGCTGAAGGCCAGCAGGTCTGGCAGGAGCTGAAGCCTTCGGAACAGGTCGTCAAGATCGTCTTTGACGAGCTGGTGGAACTCCTCGGCGGCCAATCTTCAAGGCTCGTCTTCACGAAGGCGATACCGAACGTCGTGATGATCGTCGGCCTGCAAGGCTCCGGCAAGACGACTTCGACGGGCAAGATCGCGCGCTGGCTCTCGAAGAACCAGGATCGCAAGCCGCTGCTGCTCTCAGTAGACGTGTACCGTCCGGCGGCGCGCGAGCAGTTGAAGGTCATCGCGCGCGCGACGGGGCAGTCGGTCTTTGAGATGCCGGAGACGAACGATCCCATGACGCTGGTGCGTGAGGCCTACAAGCACGCGCAGCAGACCGGCTACGACACGCTCATGATAGACACGGCTGGACGCCTGCACATCGACGAAGAATTGATGCAGGAGCTGGTCTCGATCAAGAACGAGACGCGTCCGGTCGAAACGCTCTTCGTCGCAGACGCCATGACCGGCCAGGATGCCGTGCGTTCGGCTGAAGAGTTTCACCGGATGGTCGGCATCACCGGCGTGATCCTGACCAAGATGGACGGCGATGCGCGCGGCGGCGCGGCGCTCTCGATCAAGCAGGTGACGGGGCAGCCCGTCAAATTCGTCGGCGTCGGCGAGAAGTACGATGCGTTGGAGCCGTTCTATCCTGATCGGATCGCGCAGCGCATCCTCGGCATGGGCGACGTGCTCTCCTTAATCGAAGAGGTGCAGTCGAAGGTCGATCAATCGGAAGCCGAGGAACAACTGAAGAGGCTTCAGAAGAACGAGTTCACGCTCGACGATTTTCGCAAGCAGCTTCGCCAGGTCAAAAAGCTCGGCTCTTTCTCGAAGATCATGAAATTGTTGCCAGATCAGCTCCTGGGCGGCATCGGCATGCCGGAGTTGTCCGAAGAACAGTCGAAGCAGATGGAGAAAGAACTCAAGCGCACCGAAGCGATCATTGATTCGATGACTGAACAGGAGCGCTACGACCACAAGATTCTGAATGCCAATCGGCGGCGGCGAATCGCGCGCGGGTCAGGCACGAGCGTGGCGGAAGTCAACGCGCTCATCAAGCAGTACACGGAGATGCGACAGATGATGCGACAGCTCTCCGGCACGGGGCTGTTCGGCAACGCGGGCGGCGGCGGCCTGAAGGGCAAGATGATGCGTCGCGTGGCCGGGATGGCCGGGATGCCTGACCTCAGCGGCATGATGGGCGGTAACGGCGGCGATGAGATGGGCTCACTGCCCGCTTCGCGCAAGAAGCTTAAGAAGAGACGGAAGAAGAAGAGATAAAACATAGATGTCGGATGTCAGATGCCAGATGTCAGTCGTTGGTTTTTACCAGCATCTAACATCCAGCATCTAGCATCTGTTCGGAGGATAAAGATTTGTTAGCGATTAGACTCATGCGCATGGGCGCGAAAAAGAGACCTTCATACCGTATCGTGGTGAAGGAGAAACTGTCGAAGCGCGACGGCGCGTATCTTGAGAATCTGGGCACGTACAACCCTACGCGCGAGCCTGCGGAGATTCATCTCAATGCCGAGCGCGTGCAGTACTGGATCGAGAAGGGCGCGCAGCCGACCGATACCGTCCGACGCTTGATTAAAGCCAACGCCAGGACGCAGGCGCAACCTGAAGCAACCACAGTCTAGAGTCTGGAGTCGAGAGTCAAAAGCCGATTCTCTTCAGACTCCAGACTCTAGACTCCAGACTCCAGACTTTGATTATGAGAGAGACCGTCGAGTTGATCGTGAAAGCGCTGGTGGACGACGCCGAGGCGGTCGACGTGCGCGAAGTGGAGCGCGGCAATTCGACTTTGATCATTGAAGTGCGCGTGGCCGAGGCGGACATGGGTAAATTGATCGGGCGGCAGGGGCGTACGGTGCGCGCCCTGCGCTCCATCATGCACGCGGCGAGCATCAAGCAGAATCGCCGCTTCATCCTTGAAATCATAGAATGAGCGAATTGGACGGCGCAGCAGCAGCAGCAGCAGGTCGCGCGGAGTTCTCAAGGGATGATCTGGTTGCAGTCGCGCGTGCGGTCAGGACGAGGGGATTGCGGGGCGAGTTGGTCGCCGACCTGTTAACCGATTTCCCCGAACGGTTCGAAGGGCTCAAGCGGCTCATAGCCATCGGCGCGGACGATTCCTGCATGACGCTCGCGCTTGAAGATCACTGGTTGCAAGGGGGGCGCATCGTGCTCAAGTTCGCCGGTTACGATTCCATCGAAGAGGCGAGCGCCCTGGTCGGATACGAGTTCGCTGTGCCCGAGTCCGAGCGCGTAGAGCTTCCTGAGGACGAGTATTACGACTGGGAGCTGGCCGGTTGCAGGGTCGAAACGGTTGAAGGCACGCCCCTTGGTCGCGTGCGTGAAGTGATGAGAACGGGCGGCGTCGAACTACTCGTCGTAGAGGGCGACGCTAGCGGGCGCGAACATCTCATCCCTCTGGCCGAAGCGATCTGCGTCCAGATTGATGTGGATAACAAGCTGATCCGCGTTGACGCTCCCGAAGGGCTGTTGGAATTTTAGATTGCGGATTGCGGATTGAAAAAGCAAATCTTGTCTTTAAATCCGCATTCCGCAATCAGAAATCCGCAATGCGCATCGACATTATCACGATCTTTCCAGGCTACTTTGGCGAGGCGCTTGACTACGGGATCATACGGCGCGCTCGCGCTGCGCGCCTGGTGGAGATCACAGCGCACGATCTGCGCGGGTGGACAGAGGACAAGCATCATGTCGTCGATGATCGCCCGTTTGGCGGCGGCGACGGGATGGTTCTTAAGCCGGAGCCGATCTTTACAGCAGTTGAAGATTTGACGGGTGCGAGTGCGCGAGACGATTACACAGTGGGGACGCGCGTCGTGCTTCTTTCGCCGCAGGGACGCGTGTTGACGCAAGAGGTTGCGAGCGAGTTTGCCCGAGATGCAGAGCATATCGTGCTCATCTGCGGTCGCTATGAGGGGGTTGACGAGCGCGTCGCAGAAGCGCTCGCGACGGATGAAATCTCCATCGGAGATTACGTCCTGTCCGGGGGCGAGCCCGCTGCGCTCGTGCTGATTGATGCCATCGTCAGGCTTATTCCCGGCGCGCTCGGCAGCCAAACTTCTGCGGCTCACGATTCCTTCTCCGAAGGGCAACTGGATTACCCGCACTATACGCGCCCGCCGGAATTTCGCGGGATGCGCGTGCCGGAAGTTTTGCTGAGCGGCCACCACGCGGAGATCGAGCGCTGGCGCAAAACGCAGGCGCGCAAGAAGACAGAACGAAACAGGCCAGACCTGCTCAAATGAATTTTGGATTACGGATTTTGGAATGCGGATTGAAAAAGTAAGTCTTGCTCTTTAAATCCGCATTCCGAAATCCGCAATCCGCAATCTGATTAATGGAGTGAAGAGATGAACCGCTTAGACACAGTTGAGAAAACACAGTTGCGCGAGCGCATCCCGGATTTTCAGCCGGGCGACACGGTGCGCGTACACGTTCGCATCAAGGAGTCGGAGACTAAAGAGCGCTTGCAGGCATTTGAAGGCATCGTGATTGCGCGCAAGCACGGCAGCGTGCGCGAGACCATCACGGTGCGCAAGACCAGTTTCGGTGTCGGCGTCGAAAGAATCTTTCCGCTTCATGCCACCATCATAGATCACATCGACGTGATTAAAAGAGGCCGCGTGCGTCGCGCCAAGCTCTACTACCTGCGCAACCTGCGCGGCAAAGCAGCCCGCATCCGCGAGCGCGATACGCGCACCGCGCAGGGCAGCGCCGCCGGTCAGGCGCAGGGCGCTTCGTCTGCCGGAAAGAAGTAGATGAGCGATCAGCTTTCAGTGATTTGAACCGTCAGGATTTCAAATCACTGAAAGCGAGTCGAACTCACAATGCGTGTCACTGGCTCGCTGCCCAGGCCATAGAAGGCGCGCACCGGAGCCTAAGAGCGTTGTGCATATCGCCATAGATGCCCACTCCATCGGCACGGGTCTGGCCGGTAATGAGAGTTACATCACGAATCTGATCGAAGCGCTTGCCGAGATCGACACAGCCAATCGCTATACGCTCTATGTCACCAGAAGCGAAGCGGTTGAGCGCTACAGCGGTCGCTGGCCGCACGTCACGCTGCAACGCACCCTGCCTCATACGCCGCTCGTACGCATCCCTTTGACTCTCGTCGCCGAACTCTATCGCCGCCCCGTTGATCTGCTCCATGTGCAATTTACTGCGCCGCCGCTCGCGCCGTGTCCTGTCGTCGCGACCATTCACGATCTTTCGTTCGAGCACCTGCCCCAGACTTTCAAGCGCCGCAGCCGGATGCAGCTTCGCCTGACCGTACGCCACACGGCGCGCACGTCAGCGCACATCATAGCGTCGTCGGAATACTCAAGGCGCGACCTCATAGAGACCTATCGCATACCGCCCGAGAAGGTGACGACGACGCCGCTCGCTGCGCCCGCACATTTCGCGCCCGTCACAGACGAGAGCGAGCTCAGACGCGTGCGCTCGCTTTATGCCATTGAAGGCGACTACATACTGGCCGTCGGCTCTATCCAGCCGCGCAAGAATCTGGTGCGCCTCTTCGCCGCCTACGCCGCCTTGCGACGCTCACGCCCGCAGGCTAAGCTTCCACGGCTGGTGCTCGTGGGAAAGCGCGCATGGCTCTACGAGGAGACGCTGCGCGCCATAGAGGAGCAGGGCATCGCACGCGATGTTATCTTTACAGGCTACGTGCCCGAGAGCGATCTGCCCGCGCTCTACACGGATGCGCTCTGCTTCGTCTACCCGTCCTACTTCGAGGGGTTCGGGCTTCCACCGCTCGAAGCGATGCAGTGCGGAGCGCCCGTCATCGCAGGCGACCGGACGAGTTTGCCGGAAGTGGTCGGCGACGCAGGGCTGCTGGTCGATCCCTTTGACGAGAGCGCCATCGCACACATGATCGCACGCATGATCGACGATGCAGGACTGCGCGCGGAACTTCGTCGCAAAGGTCTGAAGCGCGCACGCTTGTTCAACTGGCACGAGACGGCGCGGCAGACGCTACGAGTCTACGAACGAGTCATGGAAAGGAAATGATGAATGATGAATGATGAATGATGAATGGAAAGAAAGACCGAAGTAAAAGCGTTCTGGTTTTTAATTCATCATTCATCATTCCGCATTCATCATTTTTTGATGATGCGTTTAGCGATACTGGGAACGCGCGGTGTGCCTGCCAGCTATGGCGGGTTTGAAACATTCGCCGAACGTCTTTCAACGCGGCTGGTGGCGCGCGGCCATGAGGTGACGGTTTATTGCCGCTCGCACTACGTATCTACTTCCCTGCGGGAATACAAGGGCGTGCGCCTGAAGGTGCTTCCCACGATCCGCCACAAATATTTCGACACCATTGCTCACACCTTTCTTTCTGCTCTGCATGGAATGACGAAGAGCTATGATGCGGCCTTGATCTGCAATGCCGCCAATGCCGCTTTCGCACCGCTCTTGAGAATCGCGGGCACGCCCGTGGCGATCAATGTTGATGGGCTCGAACACAAGCGCAGGAAATGGAACTGGCTCGGACGCCAGTATTATCTGATCTCCGAGCGTCTGGCGACGTGGCTGCCGAACGAGATCGTGACGGACGCGCGTGTGATTCAGGAATACTACCTGGCACGCTACCGTACGCCGTCAACCATGATCGCTTACGGTGCGGACATCGAGCGCCGTCTGGACGCGGAGGCCGTCCGTCGTTGGGGTGTCGAGCCGGAGGGCTACGTGCTCTATGTCTCAAGGCTTGAGCCGGAGAACAACGCGCATATTGTGATAGAGGCTTTCAGGAAAGTGGAGAGCGAGCGCAAGCTGCTCATTGTCGGCGACGCGCCGTACGCCGAAGGATACAAAAACAGCTTGCGAGAGCTTGCCGCCGGGGACGAGCGCATCATCTTCACGGGCTTCGTCTTCGGCGCGGACTACAAGTCGCTACAGCAGAATGCCTACTGCTACGTACATGCGACGGAGGTCGGCGGCACGCATCCGGCGCTCATCGAAGCGATGGGCTACGGCAACTGCGTGCTCGCGCTCGCCACGCCTGAGAACATGGAGGTCGCAGGCGACGTAGCCATTCCCTACGCGGATGCCGATGAGTTGGCAGAGGAGCTTCAGCGCATCCTCAACGATGAAGCGCGCGTCAAACTCTATCGCCAGCGAGCGCAGGCGCGCGTCCGCGAGCACTATGACTGGGAAGCTATAGTGGATCGCTACGAAAGCCTCTTCGCCAGGATGGCAGGTCAGCCGTTCTCAAAGGACATAGGAACAAGTCTTTAACGAGGCGCTCCTAAATCAATCGGGTTGAGATCCATCATCTCAATCGTTCCGGCAAAACCACTGAGCGATCTTTCCATCCCTCTGGCAAATCCGGTCAATGGCGCTTCGCTTATGTCGGCGCTACCGTACAATCATATTCATACTCGTAGTCGAAGATTTCTGTGTTCGGTCTGCCCTTACCAAGAAAGCGCAGCCTTAAAGGCTCCCAGGAAAGCACCTTGCCACTGAGATCCATTATTCCTTTCTCTTTCAACGTCGGTTCTGGAGGGAAGGAGAGCAGGCCGCTCACAATTCCATCATCGCCAACATGCAGGAACACTTCTGCCTCAGCGAACTTAATCCTATTAAAGTCGTTGACAGGGTCGGGGTTATTAAGGATGCTGCGATAGGTGTAGTATCCGATGATCTCCTCTATCTTCATGTCGTCTCTCCTCTTAGTAAATTGTTTTCAGCCATTGAAAGCTTGTCGGTTTGAATCAACTCAGTTGAAGGAAAACGTTGCTGCCGCAAACGTAACGGTGCGAGGCGTGTGCGCTGATGGATGGTGCTCCCTAAATCTAGCTGCCCTTGGTATGGGGCTCTTTTACTAGCAGATGCAACGACTGTCAAGGGATATATTTTCTGAGAATCGCCCAACAACCCGCAGCACCTCGCAAACATTGGATTGTTAGTGACAAAATCTCAAAATCAACTTCTAAATGCCTATGTGATACTTCTGGGTCCCTGCACAACGTGGCCGTGCTGGATGACCAGACCCAACTGATCGCCTCCACCGTCGACTGTATACTTTTGTGGACAAAGCAGAATTTTAGTGTGTAGTATAAACGACACATCTACTGCACCAAATATTGTATGTAATTGATTTTAATAAGGCGGGAGTTAATAAGATCAATGGCATAGTCCTTGCTAGATAGGTTAGGCTCTTGACAAAAAGAACAAGTGGGCGCTGCAATAACCTATTTGCTTGAATCGCTCTCTGCTTATCATTGCCGCATAACGTGTGCTTGAACCCGTGATGACGCACGGCAGAGAGCCTGTCAACGCCGTCATCAATGCTATTACCCCCGTAAGGATCACCGGTGGAGCGACCGCCGCGTGAGCGAATTGTTCTCTGTAGTCGAAGGAGATTGTGATGCGAAAGAAATTGGTCGTCAAAGGTTTACTGGGTTTACTGATCTGCGGGGCCTGGCTCTTCCCTACGTACGCGGGTGATTCGATCTACGGGAAGGTGACAGAGGTGAAGAGGGCAGACCTCGTGGTTCTGGACTACGGTCAGGGACAGTACAACGTCCGCATCATCGGGGTCGACCCGCCTACTGACGCAGATTTAGAGAAGCAGGCAAGGGAGTTCGTCGCCAAACTCGTCCTCGGCAAAAACGCTCGATTGCGCTTCGAAGGCCGAAGGCAGGGCGAGATGGTGGGGCAACTCCAGACGGACGACAAAGACACCGGGAGGGTGGATGTCGGCCTTGAACTGGTGAGGGTCGGCTTGGCTCGTAGGCAATCGAATTACGATTATAAATACGGCGAGTTGTCCGCGGCCGAGACTGAGGCCCGGAGGGCGAAGCGCGGTCTTTGGTCTTCGGATTAACAATGATGAGATAAGGAGTCCCCCTATGCGCTACACTTCACGTCTTCACTTCTTCAAAACCGCTGCCTGCCTCGCGTTCTTCCTACTCCTCGGCTCCATAGCTCGCGCCCAGCTGACGAGCGGAACCGACAACAACACGGCGCAGAAAACCCAGCAAGACAACGAATGTGCGATCAGCAAAAACCCGACGAATGAGCTTCAACTCTTCGCCCTCTGCAACACGTCCGCGGCCGGGCTCTTCGCCACGCGCAGCACCGATGGCGGCGTGACGTGGATTTTCCCGGATGCCTCGGACAAGACGATTGCCGACGGCGACGCGGGTCAAGGACCGACCGCCTGTTGCGACCCGACCCTGGCCTGGGACACCTTCGGGAATCTCTTCATCACCTACCTCGACAGTCCCGTGGACAACATCGTCACCATTCTCAGCACGGACGGTGGGGCGACGTTTACGAATCTGGCCGCGTTCGGCCCCGCCAGCGTTGACCAGCCCACGGTCGTGGCGGCCAACACCACGGCCGGGGTGGCCGTCTGGGTCGTCTGGAATCAGAGCGGGCAGATGGTTGCGCGCGGGGCTCCAGTGACGGGACTGGGGGCTGTTGGTGCCTTTAACGCGCTTCAGACGATTCCCGGCACGGCGGGTTGCAGCTTCGGAGACATTGCCATCGCGCCCAACGGTGCGGTGGTGCAGGTTTGCCAAGCCCCTGTGGGCGGGGAGGGGCCATCGACGATCATCGTCAACACCGACGCCGACGGGCTCGGCGCGGGCAACTTCGGCGCGGCAGTCGCCGTGACGACGACTAACGTTGGCGGCTTCGACTTCATACCGGCACAGAACTCGCGCTCCGTCGATTCGGAGACCGGCCTGGCCTTCGACAGCAAGTCAGGGAGCCCACACTTCGGTCGCCTCTATCTCGTATACACTGAAGAGACAGTTCCCGAGAACGACGACTTGAACATCCTGGTGCGCTGGTCGGACGACAACGGCGTGACTTGGCCTGGGGGGCCGGTTACCGTCAACGACGACGGCACGAATCGCAGCCAGTTCCTACCCAGAATCGCGGTCAACTCCGACTCCGGCAACATAGCGATCTGCTGGCACGACGCCCGGAACTCTGCCACCAACACCGCCGCGCAGACCTTCTGCGCCATCGCGAATCGGAATAACTTCCCCTCGGCCTTCATCGGCGGGAACCACTTGGTCAGCGATGGCTCGTCGACCAGCAACGGGGTAGGCATAGAGTTCGGCGACTACGCTGGCCTGACCTATTTTAAGGGCATGGCGCACCCGATCTGGGCGGACATTTCCAATAGCACGGGGAACAATCCCGACACGACCACGGGGTTCGACGCTTACACCGACCGTGTCGCGGGCGGGGCGGCCGCCGATGAAGGCGGCCTGCCGACGCCGACGCCCACGCCAAGCAAGTTTGCCGTCTTCGTCGATGCCGGTGCTGGCTTTCCCCACAGTACATTCTCCACCTTCTTCAACACTGGCTTCAGCTTAAACGCCGGGCTGGAGTACATGGTTGCTCCTCAGTTCTCAGTGGAAGGGATCTTCGGCTATCACCGCTTTCCGGGGGCATTCGGCGGCCACCTTAACCTCTTCCAGTTCTCGGCTAATGCGAAGACCTATCTCAATCCTTCGCCGAACCCGGTTCGACCTTTCCTCAACGGGGGCATTGGCGTCTATCGGTTTGGCTCCAGCTCGACACATTTTGGCGGCAACGTCGGAGGCGGACTGTTGTTTGAGCTGACCCCGCATTTCGGACTGCAAGGCTCATACAACTTCCACATCGTCAACACTCCAGGTCCCACAACCAGGTTCTCGACACTTCAAGGAGGGGTGCGGTTCGTGTTCTAGAGCGGTGACGGATACAACGACCCGACTACCAACCACGCGAATGGCTTGATTCTTACTTTTGCCATTTTACGTCTTTAGCGCTGGCCGGGCGCACGAAAAGATCGTCGGCGACCGCGCGGTTGAATTCGATTGACTCGTAGTTGGTGCGGCTCGATTGCACGCCGTTGCGGTAGTGGTCGATGATAAAAGGGGCAAGGATGCCGTTCACCATGACGTGCTGCGCGAGATGGTCTTCTTCCAGCACCTCCTCGCCTTTAGCGTCTTTTCGTTTGGAAATAATCTTGGCGGGACGAGCGTCGCGAGCGCCCACCTCAAACTCTATCGTCAGATCGTCAGGATAAACCAGACGCACGGCCTCGTTGCGCTGCCCGAGCCCGGCTTCGCGCCGCCCGATATAGCTGAGACGGGCTCCTTCCTTGCGCCACGCGCCGCGCAGCAGATTATCGAAGCTGGCCCTGAGCGAGAGACGAAAATCGGCCACCTGCTGCGGGGTCGCGTCTTTCAAGGTTTTCGCCTCGCCGTCATAAACCCAACCCTTGTCGCCCGTGTTGGTTTGAATGATCTTGAGACCCTGGCCGCGAAACTCCGTCCGCTCACGGTCTGGATAGACGATGTAATCGACGAACTTCACAGGTGTGGTTGACTGGCCGTCTCTGTACGGCGTGAACAGTCCCTGTCCGACGACCGAGCGAACGCTCATGTACGCGCTGCCGCCCATTGCTTCGAGAGCACGTTTGAGAACCTGCTCGGCCTTCTCATCCGCTGCTGTTGTTGCCGCCGATGATGATGGTTGTTGCTGCTGCTGCTGGGGAGCTGCACCACTGCTGCCGCTGTTCTGTGAAAACGCCGGAGGAGCCGCGAGAAGGGTGAGAAGGAAAATGTATGCGATGGCGCGCATGTATGACAGGATTAAGAATATCTTTCGATTCATAGCGATATTATGCCAGATGCCGTTGAGGGTGAGGTAGTGGACGCCCTCCCTGATGGTTGGACATGCTCGCTCACAGGCTGCCATTCATTCGAGAAAAAGGGAGACCGGACAAAATGAAAGGGCTTCAATGAAGCTCCGGTCACTGAAACCCTTTCACTCTTCTGTGCGCTCGCGAGCGCCCTGTTAGCTCACTTCGACAAGTACGTCATCGACCGCTTTGATGACGATCTCACCGTCTTCCGCGTCCACCAGGAAGTGCGACCCGCCTTTCCACATGGTCGTGATCGGCAGTTTGACCTTCTCGTCTATGTGGCGCTTCAGGAAGCGTGCGCCGTAGGTCGGGCTGAAGCCTTTCTGCGTGAGCAGATCGACGGCGCGCTCTGTCACGTCAACCTCTTTACCCTGCCGCTCCATCTGCCGACGGAGCTTGCTCAGGTACAACTCAGCGATTTGTCTGACTTCATCCATCGTCAGAGGCGAGAAGACCACGATCTCGTCAATGCGGTTGCGAAACTCCGGCGAGAAGCGAGTCTCAGCCGCCTTCATCACCTCGTTCTTGATGGCTCGCATGTCGCCCAGGGTTTTCTGGCCGAAGCCGAGCGGCTTTTCGTACTTCTTGAAGCTCTCCGATCCAAGGTTCGAGGTCATAATCACGATGGCGTCCGAGAGATAGACCTTCTTACCGCGCCCGTCCGTCATCCAGCCTTCGTCGAAAGCCTGTAGGAAGAGGTTCATCAGGTAAGGCGAAGCCTTCTCCACCTCGTCCAGCAGCAGCACCGTGTAGGGATTCTCACGAAGCTGCTCGGTCAGGATGCCGCCGCGCTCGCTGCCGACGATGCCGCGCGGCATGCCGATCAATTTCTCTATGCCGATAGTGCCATCGCCATACTCGGACATGTCTATGCGGATCATCTTCTCATCGTCGCCAAACATGAACTCGGCGACGGCCTTGGCAAGCTCCGTCTTACCCACTCCGGTCGGCCCGAGGAAGAGAAGCACGCCGTCCGGCTTGTAGTGATTCTCTTTGAGCGGCCCCTTGTTCAAGCGCAGGCGCTGAGCGACCGCGCCGACCGCGCTTTTCTGTCCGATCACGCGACTGCCGATGCCCTCTTCCATCGTGGCGAAACGGTCGTTGGTATCGCGGAAGATCATGTCACGCGGAATACGCGATTCCTGCGAGATCACGTCGATGACGTGCTCGGGCTTGACGATCATCGTGTTCGGCTCGTTAATCTCGACCTTCACCGCAGCCGTATCCAGCCAGCCGATAGCTTTGTCCGGCAGGTGCAGGTTGCGTATGTATTTGGGAGCCATCTCCAGCGCCGTGTTGATCGCATCGTCAGAGATGGTCACCGAATAGTTTTTTTCAAGACGCGGGCGGATGCCGAGCAGTATCTCGCGCGTCTCGTTCAAAGAAGGCTCAGCGACTTTAACCAGGCGGAAGCGACGCGCCAGCGCCTCGTCTTCCGCGATGTATTCTTTGTACTCCGTCAGGGTCGTCGCGCCGATGATGCGCATCTCGCCGCGCGCCAGAGCAGTCTTGAACATGTTGGCGGCGTCCGAGCTGGTGCCAAGGGCTGCGCCCGCGCCGATGATCGTGTGCGCTTCGTCTATGAAGAGGATCAGGTTGTCACGCTCCTTGACCTCGTCGATGATCCCCTTGATACGCTCTTCAAACATACCGCGCAGCATAGTGCCTGCGACCAGACCGCCCATTTGAAGCTGGACGATGTGCGAGCCGCGCAGGCGTGCCGGAACTTTTTCGGGTTCAAGCTCGATCAGACGGGCGAGACCTTCGACGACAGCCGTTTTGCCAACGCCGGGCTCGCCGACGAGCATGGGACTGTTGGCGCGCTCGCGATGGCAGAGAATCTCCACCATCTGCTGAATCTCCATCTCGCGTCCGATGGTCGGAGGCAGACGGTCTGCGCGCGCGAGACGATTGAGCGACATGCCAAAATGTTTGAGATAAGGAGGCAGCTCGAACTTCTTCTTGTACTGCTCCTCCTCCTGTTCACGCAAATGGACGCGGGCGCGAACGTTTTCCACTACAGCCTCCGGTGAAGCCCCAAGACCCCTCAGAACCTCTACGAATAAGCCGCTTTCATCTTGCGAGAGAGCCGTGAAGATATCGGTCGCTTCGATGGTCTTGCGCCCCTGGGCGCGGGCGCGCTCCATGGCCCGCTTGAAGAGGTCGGTCGTATCGGGCGCAATCTTGAAACCTTTCCCGACATGCTGGCGACTGGTTTCAAGACGCCTTTCGATCATGACCCTGACCGCGCGGGGGTCGAGCGCCAGATCGCGCATCGTGGCATTGAAGAGGTCTGCCTCCTCGCTGGCAAGCGCGTTAAGTATGTGTTCGATTGAAACGTAGTTTTGGTCGCGGCGGCGAGATTCGTTGAGCGCATGCTCAAGAATCCGCTGGCCGCTATCGGCAAATTTATCTTTGTATGCCCCAAGATCTATCATGCTTTTTTTAACCTGTTAGCTTAAACGTGACGAGCCTCGCTCTGATCAAACGTCAAGGATGTGACAAATGTTTGACGGCGACGTTGCGTCTCAAATTTTCAACTCTTCAGCCGCCCACCCGGAGGCGCGTTTCGGGAGTTAAATTAGATGCGAGGGGCTGATGCATCGTTGCGTTTCGATGCACCAACGATCATACCACAACTCGCACCTGCAATTACCCTGCCAATTTAAGAAGGCAAAGACAAAAATGCTGTCCGTAGTCAGTGGTCAGTTGTCCGTTGTTTCGGCTGACCAAGCTAGCTGCCTGAAGATTAAGCATTCAGCTTGACCTATACGAATAACGGACAACGGACAACGAACAACGGACAGCATTTTAGTAGTCGTAGTCGTCGCCGCCCCCGGGCATAGGGGGCGCGGCCTTCTTCGGCTCGGGCGCATCTGTGACAGCCGCTTCGGTCGTCAGCATCAGCCCGGCGATTGATGAAGCATTCTGTAGCGCCGTGCGTACGACTTTCGTCGGGTCGATGATTCCGGCAGCAACCAGGTCTTCATAATCGCCCGTCGCCGCATTAAAACCCTTCGCGCCCTTCGATTCTTCGACGCGTCCCGCGACAATAGCGCCTTCGACGCCCGCGTTCTCGGCAATGCGGCGAAGCGGCTCTTCCAAGGCTCGTCTGAGAATATTGATGCCCGTTTGCACATCCTCTTCTTCCGTCTTCAGCTTGTCGAGAGCTTTCGCGGCGCGCATCAAGGCCACGCCACCACCCGGAACTATTCCTTCCTGCGCCGCCGCCTTGGTCGCGTTCAGAGCGTCTTCAACACGCATCTTGATCTCTTTCATCGCGGTCTCGGTCGCAGCGCCAACCTTGACGACCGCCACCCCGCCCGCGAGCTTCGCAAGGCGCTCCTGCAACTTCTCGCGGTCGTAGTCGGACGTGGTCTCTTCAATCTGCTTGCGAATCGTCGCGACGCGACCCTGAATCGCCTGAGCAGAGCCCGCGCCCTCGACCAGGGTCGTGTTCTCTTTATCGACGATCACGCGCTTGGCCGAGCCCAGATCAGCAAGCTGAACGTTTTCCAGCTTGATCCCAAGGTCTTCTGTGATGACGCGCCCGCCGGTTAAAACGGCCAGGTCTTCGAGGATCGCTTTGCGTCGGTCGCCAAAGGCCGGAGCCTTGACCGCGCAGACCTTGATCGTGCCGCGCAATTTGTTGACGACCAGTGTAGCCAGCGCATCGCCTTCGACATCTTCGGCGATAATAAGAAGCGCGCGTCCCTGCCCGGCAGTCTGCTCAAGCACGGGCAGCAGATCGCGCATCGCCGCGATCTTCTTCTCGTGCAGCAGAATGAAGGGCTCGTCCAGCACGGCCTCCATGCGATCCGGGTTGGTCGCGAAATAGGGCGAAAGGTAGCCACGATCAAACTGCATGCCCTCGACGATCTCCAACTCCGTCTGGAGCGTCTTTGACTCTTCAACCGTCACCACGCCGTCCTTACCCACCTGCTCCATCGCTGCCGCGATCAACTGGCCGATCTCGCGATCATTATTGGCCGAGACGGTCGCGACGTTGGCGAGCTCTTCCTTGCCCTTGACCTTCTTCGACATCCGCTCAAGCTCAGCGACCGCCGCGTCGGTCGCCATCTGGATGCCACGCTGCAAGGCCATAGGGTTCGCGCCCGCCGTCACATTCTTCACGCCCTCGCGGAAGATTGCCTGCGCCAGAACGGTCGCCGTCGTCGTCCCATCGCCCGCCGTGTCGTTCGTCTTCGTCGCCACCTCGCGCACCATCTGCGCGCCCATGTTCTGGTACTTATCCTGTAGGTCGATCTCTTTCGCGACCGTCACGCCATCCTTGGTAATCATCGGCGACCCGAACTTTTTACCGAGCACGACGTTGCGCCCTTTAGGCCCCAACGTGACGCGCACAGCGTTCGCCAGGATGTTGACGCCCTCAAGCATCGCGCCCCGCGCATCCTCTCTGAACTTTAAAACTTTCGCTGCCACTTTTGTTCTCCTTAAAAATTGTAGTCAGTAGACAGTAGTCAGAAGTCAGTAGAAAAGAAAGCAGCAACCCTGATTTTTCTACTGGCTACTGTTTACCGTCTACTGACTACCGTTTCATTCTCCCGCCATCTTCGCTGCCTCTTGTGCGCGCCCGACCTGCACGCGTGCGGGACGAAGCAGCCGGTCGCCTAATTTGTAACCGCGACTATATTCGGCTGTTACTATGCCGTCGCGTTCGGGTTCAACCTCCAATGTATCAACAGCCTCATGCATCTCAGGATCAAAGGGTGCGCCGACGGCGTCGATAGGTTCAACCCCGGCAGCCGCCAGGGCACGCTCGAAACCATTGGCCGTCCCGCGCACTCCGTCAAGCAGAGCCTCCAAAGATTCGCCCGCGTCTCCCGCCTCAATCGCTCGTTGAAGGTTGTCTGCCACGGGCAGCAGCGCGCTGATAAAATTGGCTTTCTCAAGACGCGCACGCTCATCCGCCGCACGATTCAGGCGCTGCCTGGTTTCATCCGTCTCGCGGCGAAGATCGGCACGCAACTGCTCGAAGCGTGCTTGCACCTCGGCGAGCTTCTGCTCAGCCGCCTCTGCGCGACGCTCAAGCTGCTCCACATAAGTGGGCTTCGTCAGGGGCGTTTCTGGCGCAGCGGCTTCACCCTCAACACCAGCCGCCGCCGTTCGCCCTTCACGTTCGAGATTATTGACGCGCCGTCGATCCGTGACACGAATCTCTTCTGCCGGAGGGGAGACAGGCGCGCTCGCCTGTGCCCCGCCGGACGACTTCTCCTCTGACATACGTTTCTTCTTTTTCTCCCTACGGAAAGATACCATACGAGTAAGCAGTAAGCAGTGAGCAGTGAGCGATAAGCAGACCGTTCTTCTGCTCACTGCTCACTGCTCGACTCGCCCACTTAACTAACTTTAATCTCCACCCGACGCGCCTTCTGCTCCTTGAGCTTCGGCAGCCGCAAACGCAGTACGCCGTCCTTATATTCCGCCGTGATCGCTTTCTGATCGACGGTTGCGGGGACGCCGAACCTTCTCAGAAAGCGCCCGTGTGGACGCTCCACCCGCTGCATGTTCTCTTCTTCGGCCAGGGAGCGCAGGCCGCCAATCGTCAGCCGGTTGTCATCAAGGCTGATCTCCAGCGCATCGCGTTCGATGCCCGGTAGATCAACCATAATCAGATACTCTGTCTCGCGGTTGTAGACATCTGCCGCCGGATACCAGTCGGCCTGCTCAATCTCGCGCTCGCCTCCCCCTTCTTCGCCGCGCGAACGCTTGTGCGCGGCATCTTCAAAGAGACGATTCATACGATCCTGTAGCGTCACCAAATCACGTATCGGGTCCCAATGCTGTCCCATAGCTTTCGGAGGGATGAGGGATGAGGGATAAGGGATGAATTAAAAGAAAGCAATTTTGCTTATTCATCCCTTATCCCTCATCCCTCATCCCTTGGTTCCTCCCTCCTTTTATGCTGCTGCGGCTGCAGCTTCGGTTGTAAACTTCATCTGATCGCCGTCGGCTGAAACGCGCACGACCTGACCCTGTACGATCTCGCCGCGCAGCAGTTTCATCGAGAGCGGATTCTGGATGAGCGTCTGAATCGCTCGCTTCAAGGGGCGTGCGCCGTACTGCGGGTCGTAGCCGTCACGCGCCAGCAAAGCCCGCGCCGAATCGTCTAGCACCAGCGTAATGTTGCGTTCATCGAGCATCGCTCGCAGGCGCTCAAGCTGCACGTCTATGATCTCGCTGATCTGCTCGCGCGAGAGTTGCTGGAAGATCACTATATCATCAATGCGATTGAGGAACTCCGGCTTGAAGTGCAGCCGTAACTCCTGCGTGACCGCCTCGCGCACCTGCTTCTCATCGCCTTCGGCTGCCTGAATCTCCCGGCTCCCAAGGTTCGAGGTCATAATCAAGACCGTGTTCTTAAAATCAACCGTCCGCCCCTTGGAGTCCGTCAGCCGTCCATCGTCCAGAATCTGCAAGAGGACGTTGAAGACATCCGGGTGCGCCTTCTCAATCTCGTCAAAGAGAACGACGGAGTATGGCCGCCGCCTGACGGCTTCCGTTAATTGTCCGCCCTCCTCATAGCCGACGTACCCTGGCGGCGCGCCGATCATGCGTGCCACCGCATGCTTCTCCATGTACTCGGACATGTCTAGGCGTATCATCGCGCGCTCATCGTCGAAGAGAAACTCTGCGAGAGCACGCGCCGTCTCCGTCTTGCCCACTCCGGTTGGGCCGAGGAAGATGAACGAGCCGACCGGGCGGTTCGGGTCTTGCAGCCCGGCACGCGCACGACGCACAGCATTGGCGACAGCCGTTAAAGCTTCATCCTGTCCGATGACGCGCTGGCTCAGGCGCTCTTCCATCGTGACGAGCTTCTGCATCTCGCCTTCGAGCATCTTCGAGACGGGGATGCCAGTCCACTTGGCGACGACGTGCGCGACGTCCTCTTCGTCAACCTCTTCCTTGAGCGTGACGCCCTCTTTCTGCACTTCAGCGAGCTGGGCCTGATCCGCTTCGAGTTGATTCTGAAGCTCGACGATGCGCCCGTAGCGCAGTTCCGCCACCTTGCCGTAATCGCCCGCGCGCTCGTACTGCTCGGCCTGTACTTTCAACTGCTCGATCTCTTCTTTGGCCTTGCGTATGCGCTCGATGATCTCCTTTTCGCTGCGCCACTGAGCCTTCATCCCTGAAGATTGTTCGCGCAGGTTTTCAATGCGCTGCTCGATCTCTTTGAGGCGCGCTTGCGCCGGCGCTTCCGTTTCGCGTTGCAGCGCCTGGCGTTCGATCTCAAGCTGCGTGATCTCGCGCTCGATCTGATCTATCTCGGCGGGCAGAGAATCGATCTCGATGCGCAGGCGCGAAGCCGCCTCGTCAATTAGATCAATCGCCTTGTCCGGCAGAAAACGATCCGTGATGTAGCGGTTCGAAAGCGTCGCCGCCGCAACGATCGCAGAGTCTTTGATGCGTACGCCGTGATGCACCTCGTAGCGCTCTTTAAGGCCGCGCAGGATCGCGATGGTATCTTCCACGGTCGGTTCTCCGACATAGACCTGCTGGAAGCGACGCTCAAGCGCGGCATCCTTCTCTATATATTTCTTGTACTCGTTGAGCGTCGTCGCGCCGACGCAGCGCAATTCGCCGCGCGCCAGCGCAGGCTTCAACATGTTCGACGCATCGATTGCGCCCTCAGCCGCGCCAGCACCCACGAGCGTGTGCAGCTCGTCTATGAAGAGCACGATCTGCCCCTGCGCGTTCTCAATCTCTTTTAAGACGGCCTTCAGGCGATCCTCAAACTCGCCGCGATATTTCGCGCCCGCGAGCATAGAGCCCAGATCGAGAGCGACCAGACGCTTGTTGCGTAAGGTCTCCGGCACGTCGCCCGAGACGATGCGCTGCGCCAAGCCCTCGACAATAGCAGTCTTGCCGACGCCCGGCTCGCCGATCAATACAGGGTTGTTCTTCGTGCGACGTGAGAGAACCTGAATGGTGCGACGAATCTCGTCGTCGCGTCCGATGACCGGATCGAGCTTACCCTGGCGCGCCAGGTCTGTCAGGTCTTTCGCGTACTTGGAAAGAGCCTGGTAGTTGGCCTCAGCGTTCTGATCCGTGATGCGCACGCCGCCGCGCATCTGCTCGACGACTTTCAAAAGGTCGTCGCGATTAACTCCGTGCTGACGCAGAATCTTGCCCGCGCTGCCGTCCTTCTCATCCGCAATGGCGAGCAGCAGATGCTCCGTCGAGATGTACTCGTCCTGCATGCCCTCGGCCTGTTTTTGTGCGGCAGTAAAGACCTGGCTGAGGCGCGGACTGAAGTACTGCTGCGGCGCGCCCTGCACTTTGGGGAAACGCCCGATGGCCGCCTGCACATCGTTTAAGACGACCTGCACGTTCGCGCCGAGCTTGCCCAGCACGGGACGCAAAATACCTTCAGGTTGTTCGAGCATGGCGAAGAGCACGTGCTCCGGCTCGACCTGCTGGTTCTGGTTGCGCTCGGCCACTTCAATGGCCGATTGAATGGCCTCCTGGCCGCGCAATGTGAATTTATCTAAACGCATTTTGTACCTGCAAAAATCTGAAAAAATCAGCCCCGCCGAAGATCGCTCATCAGACGGGCTTTACGCACGCATGCCGCAGGGGCGGAGCGGCTCAGAGATAAAAAGCATTCAAACGAGCCAGCCCCGCCTCTCTCAAACGGTCTGCCGGAGCATTACCCGCCAGCCGCTTTCTTCGTTTTGTCTCCCTCGACCTTGACGCTTTCCGCTGACGCTTCGATGGTGCGCTGGCCCTTGGCCTCTTCGCCTTCGCTTGCGACATCTATGCGACGCGCCTTCACCTCTTCACGCTTGGGCAGCGTCACGCGCAGCACGCCGTTTCTGTATTCAGCCGCCGCGCCATCAGCCGACACTGTTTGCGGCAACGTGAAAGAGCGCGTGAATGAGCCGTAAGACCTCTCTACGCGATGGTAGCTATCGGCTTCATCCTTCTTCTCGAAGCGCCGCTCACCGCGCACCGTGATGACATTGTTCTCGATGGTAATGTCGAAGTCCTCACGATTCATGCCCGGCAACTCTGCCTCAAGCACGATCTGATCCTTGTTCTCGTAGATATCAACGCTAGGATTCCAGGCGCCGCGTGCTATGCCTTCATCGCCAAAAGCGCGCGAAAGATTACTGGAGAACAGACGATTGACCTCCTCCTGTAGATTGCGTAGGTCGCGGAAGGGGTCATAACGAATGATGCTCATAACCTATTAACTCCTCCTTACAACGATATTTTCTCTTTACGAGAGATCGCTTCCAGCCAAAATTCTCCGAATTTGATAGGGATTTTGGCTGCTGAGCATGCGGTTATAATAAAGGTTGAGTGTGGCCTTGTCAAGTCCTATGTTTACTGATGCCGAGAAGACCGGTTGCCACCGAAAATACAGGGGAACGCGTGGTTGAGGAAATATAATTTGACAGACAATGGTTTTTGGTATATTTTATATGGCAATTTCCGAGGTTCAGCGAATGATTGACGATAAAGATCGACGAATACTTGAGTTTTTACAGGAGAATGCTCGCATTACTAATGTGGAGCTGGCGCGGGCGGCTGAGCTGACGCCCTCTGCGACATTGGAGCGCGTGAGGAAGCTGGAGGAGCGTGGATTGATCAAGGGCTATATGGCGATTCTTGACCCGCGTGCACTCGATCTGGGGCTGGTGGCCTTTATCTTCGTGCGCGTTGACGATCAGCACGATCTGTTCAACGAAGAGGAGAAGACGGCAGAGGCACTGGCCGCTCTGCCGTCGGTTCAGGAACTTCACCATCTGGCTGGCGAGGACTGTTTCCTGGTGAAGGTGCGTGCGCGCGACACGGACGATCTTTACAGAGTCTTGAAAGAGGAGTTCGGGCAGCTCAAGGCGATACGCTCGACGCGCACGACCATCGTGCTGAAAACGGTGAAGGAGACGCAACGTTTGCCTCTTGGCGGGAAAGACGGGGGTGAGTGATGGCAAGAAGGGAAAGAATCGCTGCATACGGCGCGTGGGTCGCTGTCTGCATTTTCTGGGGGACGACCTACCTGGCGATACGCGTCGGGTTGGAGACCATGCCGCCAATGCTCTTTGCAGGGACGCGTTTTCTGGTGGCGGGCGCTCTGGTGCTGCTCTTTATGGTTGGCTGGCGCGGCGCACGCTTGCCGCGTGGCAGGGAATGGCTCGATCTGAGCGTGGTCGGATTGATGCTGCTCGGCGTCGGCACGGGGCTCGTGGTATGGGCGGAGCAGTGGGTTCCGAGCGGCCCGGCGGCTCTGCTCGTGGCGACCTCACCCTTCTGGGTGGCGGGACTCGAAAGAGCGCGCCGCGATGGCGAGCGCTCAAGCCCGCGCGCTATTTTTGGAATGATCGTGGGCTTCTGTGGACTGGCCTTGCTTGTCGCGCCCGGTCTCTTCGGTGCTTCATTAAACGGTCATTACATTCTGGGGATGCTCGCGCTACAGGTCGCGTGTGCCTCCTGGTCTGCCGGTTCGGTCTATGCGAAACACCATCAAGCGCACGTCGCACCGATGATGGCGGCGGGAGTGCAGATGCTGGTCGCGGGCTTCGCCTTGACGCTGATCGGCACTGTGGCGGGTGAGTGGAGCGCGGTACGCTTTAGCGCAAGGACACTAACGGCATTCGTCTATCTGATCGTCTTCGGGTCAATCGTCGCTTACGGGTCATACACCTACGCGATTCAGAAGCTGCCGCTCTCGATTGTTTCGACCTACTCTTATATCAACCCTGTGATCGCCGTGCTGCTTGGATGGATCGTGCTGGCAGAGCCGCTTGGATGGCGTGTGATCGGCGCGACCTCGATCATTCTGGGCGGCGTCGCGCTGGTCAAAACTGCTCCGAAGCGCCTGCCCGCAGGAGACGTAGGACGCGCAGCCGTGCCGCAGAGAGAAGTTCTGCAACGCGCGCCAAGTCAAGCCTAGCGTGCTCTGTGGGAACTAATTAAAGAACGAATGACTGTTGCCGCCGGAGTATTATCCGGCGCATGGATCGCTTCTTTGAAAGGAGTGTCAAACTCTATGGCGTTGGAAATGAGGGGCGCTTGCGAGAAGTGCGCAGCGACGCTCAAGCCGGATGGCGAAGCTTACATTTGCATCTTCGAGTGCACGTTCTGCCACGACTGTACAGAGGCGATGGCGTCCGTGTGCCCGAATTGCGGAGGCGAGTTGGTGCGTCGTCCCCGCCGTCAGGTTGAGTTGGGTGAGAGTTGTGTGGTGGCATCATGAAGCTGGTAGACCCACTGAGGTTTCGCGCGGCGCGTGCCTGGGGCGCTCTGGATATCGCAAAGGTTGAGGGCGCGACGGTGCGCCTGCACTGGACGGACGAGCCGTACCGCTGGCATGTCAATGATGGCGTTGAAGTCTTCGTCGTCCTGGACGGCGTCGTGAAGATGCATTACCGCGAAGAGGGAAGAGAAAAGGTGATCCAGATGAAGGCCGGTGAAATCTTTCATGCCGAAGCGGGCGACGCTCATTACGCCGAACCCGTGGGCGAAGCGAGAATTCTGGTCGTCGAGCGCGAGGGCAGTGAATAACGATTGCGGAATGCAGAATGAGGATCGCGGATTGAAAAGCCGTTATTGCCTTTAATCCGCGATCCTCATTCTGCATTCCGCAATCATTCAGTCCATGCCGAAGAAGCGTTTGATGGAGGAGAAGATGCCTGCGGACTCTTCCGCATGAATCTCTGCGGTATCGGATTTGGCTTTGAGGCCGAGGCGGCGTTCGGCGATGGTATGACTGAGCGCCTCGACCAGATCAGGGTTTGTCTCGAAGAGGTGCTTCATGGCTTGGTGACGGATTTCGAGCACCTCCGTCTCCTCGACAGCAATCACATTTGCCGTGCGCGGCTCACCCGTGAATAAGGCCATTTCGCCGAAGAAGTCGCCATCCTTAAGCACAGCCACGGTGCGTGGTTTACCGTTCTCCGAGATTTGCACCTTAACGCAGCCGTTGTGGACGACGAACATGCTTGAGCCTTCGTCGCCCGCATGGATGACCGCTTCGCCGGGCGCGAACACATGGCTCACAGAAGCGCCTGCCAGCGTGGTGACCTCTTCCATCGTCAGAGGCGCGAAGATGTCTACGCCGGAGAGCCTTTCGATAAAGCCGCGACCGTCTGCCTGCGCGCCGTCCCCTTTTCCGGGCCTCTCGATGTAGAGCGTGCGCGTCGGGAAAGCGAAGTTCAGTCCCGCACGTTTGAAGGCATACCAGATGCGCTGGCGCACGAGCGCATCTGTGTCATTATACTTGGCATAATCCTTGAGCCAGTATTTGACCTCATAGTCCACGCCGTTGTCGCCCAGATTCTTGATGCGGACAATGGGCGTAATCTGCTCTGAAACGTTATCGGCTTCGCGCACGGCCTCGCGCACGATGTTGATGGTGCGCGCGGGGGAATCCGTATAGAGCGTGTTGAAGAAGACGAGTCGCGCGTTCAAATTATCGCGCGGGCAAACTTCTATAGACTCCTTCCCGGCCTGACTGTTGCTGAGCAAGACGATGTGGTTCTGGAAAGTCCTGAGCTTGATGCCACGCCAGGTGATCTCCTCGACCACGCCTGAGAACTGGCCGACCGTAATCACGTCGCCGACCTGAAAAGGCTTGTCGGCTTGCAGCGAGATGCCCGCAAAGAGGTTGCCGAGTGTATCTTGCAGCGCGAGACCGATGATGACGCCGAAGATCGCGGAGGTCGTAAAGAGAGCGCCGAGATCGACGGTCGGGTAGTGCCACTTCAAAAGGATGAAGAGGATGATGACATAAGCGACAATCGAGAAGGTGTTGCGCACCAGGTTCGGCGCTTCATAACCCCTTCGCATGCGATAACCGATGCCGAAGATCAATGCGTTGAGCCCGCGTATGAAAATGACTGCGAGGGTCATCACCAGGGCGACGTAGATGAGCTTGATGACGTTGCTGAACGAGACATCGGCAGCATTGCGCATGTTCTCCGCCACTTCGTCGACGAAGTAGGTGCGCAAGCTCGGCTCGAAGATGGAGATGAGATAGAGCGCCAGCACCGCGAAAATTATCACGATGAGGTAAGGTACGAACTTTCTCCTCAGTTGAAGGCTGGTCATATTGTCCTGGAACCGGGCTTAGTCAAAATCATGACCGTTCCCCTCGCCGGAAAGGGAACAGGTAAGTCGGTCGAGTCGATGCCCCTTTTTTATCACTAATGGGGGCGGATTTGCGAGCGCAAAAATGAGCTGTCCGGCGCTGAGGCTCACGCCCGAAAGAGAGATGGAAAAAGCGTCGCCCCGATCAGCAGCAGAGAGAGGGCGGACACGATGATGGCCGTGAGCCACGCGGCCACATTGTAGACGGGGCCATTGGTGTAGGTTCCCATCACCTCACGATCATTGACGAGGCGCAGGATGGCGATGAGTATGACGGGCAGCAGCAGGCCGTTGATGACCTGCGTGACGATGAGCACGCGGATCAACGGCAGCCCCGGAATGACGGCCACCAGCGCGCCAACCGCCACCAGAAAACTGAAGATGCCGATAAAGATGGGCGCTTCGCGGAAACTCCTGGAGACCCCTTTTTCGAATCCGAGCGCCTCGCTGATGGAGTAAGCGGTCGCCAGAGGCAGCACGCCCGCCGCGAGCATCGAAGCGCCGAACAGTCCGGTCGCAAAGAGAAGCCCTGCGTAATGTCCGGCGAGCGGCTCCAGCGCACGCGCCGCATCGGCGGCCGTCTCGATCCGTATCCCGTGCCGGTGAAGCGTCGCAGCAGTCGAGACGATGATGAAGAAGACGATAGAGATGGCGAAGACCGTGCCCGTCCATACGTCTGCGCGCGTGAGCGTGTATTCCTCGGCTGTGACGCCCTTCTCGACGACAGAAGATTGCACGTAGACCTGCATGTAGGGCGAGATGGTCGTGCCGACAACAGCCACGAACGTAAACAGGTAAGCGAGGTCTAGATGGAAGCTGGGACGCACAAGCTCGTGTGCGATCACTCCCCATTCGGGGCGCGCCAGAAACGCCGAGACGATGTAGCCCAGAAAGACCAGCGACATCAGGAGGAAGACGCGCTCGACGCGCCTGTATGATCCTTTGACGACGAGCCACCAGACGCTCGCGGCGGCCAGCGGTACGGAGACGTAGCGCGGCACGCCGAAGAGTTCCGTCGCGGCGGCAATGCCGACGAACTCCGAGACGGTGACGCCGCCATTGGCGACCAGGAGCGCGAGCATCACCAGAGCCGTCCAGCGCACGCCGAAGCGCTCGCGTATCAGGTCTGCCAGTCCCTTACCCGTCACCGCGCCCATGCGCGCGCACATCTCCTGCACAATCCCTAAGCTGATCGTGATGGGAACGAGCACCCAGAGGAGCGTATAGCCGTGGTCTGCGCCGACGGTCGCGTAGGTTGCAATGCCGCCCGCGTCATTGCCTGCGTTGGCCGCGATCATGCCGGGACCCAGGATAGTCATGTAGGCGAGGATCCCCCTGCGCGGCCTGGCGAATGTCCGGCGCATACCGCGAGCGCCGCGCCGCCATAGGCGTCGCCCGACCATTCGCGCTGCTGCACCGGCGGCCATGATTTGGAGGGTCTCCGTCGCTCATGAAAAAACTGACGTGTGAATACGGAAGAATTTTAAACGCAAAGGGCGCAAAGTTCAGCGCAAAGGGCGCAAAGGATTTCCCGCTTCGCGCCCTTTGCGAAAAACCTCTGCGTCCTTTGCGTTTAAAATTCTTCCGTCCATGCAAATGAAATCCGATCTAGAAGGTATCACCCTTCTTCTCCTCGGCGCTGCCGCTTCGCTCGCCGATACTTTTGATCGTCACCTTTAGCTCGGGATGACTAGAGCTGCCAGCCGCGAGGATCTCACGCACGGCCTTCTTCGTTGATTCAGCGAAGTTGTGCGCAGGCTCGTCTTCACCCTCGATCCACAGGTTCACTTTTAATGAGATAGCTTTGCGCATGGTTGCACCTTTTCAACGGCCAACCCGCCACCGTTCGGGCTCTCCGGCTCATCTCAAATCGTCTATGTTCGTCCAGCTACTGCCGTCCATCACTTCGATCTTCGTGACAGGGTGTATTTCCCAGATCGTTCCGCGCGTCTTGCCGATCTGATCCGGGTGCTCCGGGTCGAGCATCAGCCAGCCGCTGATGCGAACCCTTTGATCCCTTCTATTGATTTGACCGAGCCTGTCTGTGCGCCAGTTCGGATGTTTATCCCTGAGCGGTGGCGTGACCTCGACGACGATGGAATGGCTGCGGTCTTCGCCCGCCGTTTTCGCGAGCCAGATATGGAAATCACGAAACTCTGCATCCGCGCCGTGGCAGTTCGGAGATTCCGGCCCCTCCTGCTTGGAGCCGACGAGGAAGCCTTCGACGGCGACCGGCGCTCCTTCGAAGCGCGCGACCTCTGCGGCGTCGGACGCAGGCCAGTTCTTACGATTCCTTCGCTCAATCGCTTCCGGCCACGGAAGCTGCACGATGGTATCAAATGCGACCGGGATGTAGTTGCCCTCGTCGATCCGGTTCTTGAGACGATTGAGAACAGGATCGCCTCCATCTCCTTCGGGCGGGCAGCCCTTGAAGGGAGCGTTCAAGGGCTGCGGCTTCTCTGCCTTTTCGAGCGCCACGGCAGCCCCCGCCGCTTCGGGAGGTTTTGGAGCGTTGGCACGCAAGCGCCAACTGATAAAGAGGTAAACCACGCAGCCGATAAGAAGAAGGACAACTACAATGACGGCGGCCAAAGGATACTTTCGCCCCAGCGCGATCCAGTCTGTCTGTTGCCTCTTCATAAATGCTTTGACCTAAGCGAACAGCCTCGGAAGGCGCTGCCGCCAACCTTTGGGCAAGAGCATCTCCATCGCATCATCGACGGTCACGATGCCGAGGATGTCGCCCGCTTCGTCCAAAACAGGCAGCGCCAGCAGATTATATTCGGCGATCTTCTGCGCTACACCTTGAGCTGCATCATCGGGCTGCGCCATCTGAAAATCGTCGCGCATCACCTCTTCGAGCGGCACGTCCGGGTCTGCGAGGATGAGACTCCGCAGGGCGATCACGCCGACGAGCTTCCAGGACTCTTCGCGCTCGACGACGTAAAGGTAATAGATCATGTTCGGCGTCTCGGCCATCTCGCGCAGCCGCATGAGCGCCTCGCCGACCGTCAAATCACGCGGCAGCGTGACGAATTCCGTGGTCATCAACCCGCCCGCCGTGTCGTCTTCATAAGGGAGAAGCTCTGCGACATCCGCCTGCTCCTCGCCCTCCATCAAGCCCAGTAGCTCTTCGGCCTTCTCTTCGGGCAGGTCGCCAAGGACATCCGCCGCTTCGTCCGGCGACATCCATTCGAGGATGTCTGCGGCGCGCTCCTCGTCCATGTCGCCGATGATACGCGCCTGTCGCTCGGCGGGCATCTCTTCCAACGTCTCGGCTGCCGTCTCGTCATCCAGCGCCTCGACGATCTCCGACCCGTGATGATAAGAGAGCGCCTCCGTGAGCCGCGCGATCTCCACGGGGTGAAGACGCGCCAGCTTGTCGCTCGAAGATTTCAGCTGCACGGTCGCCGCATCCGTCGCCAGGTAGCCGACATCTGACCAGTCGATCACTTCCACCGGGCGTCCGCTTCCGACAAAGCCTGCGGGCAGCAGCCGCCGCCATAAACCCTGTAGGCTGACATCCGCTCCCGTCACGCGCCAATCTTTCCCCACGTCTATCAACTGCACATCGTTGACACGCACCACGCGCTTGCCGTCCACGTCTATCAACTGCTTGTCCAGCACATCGCGCGCCAGCAGCACCTCGTTCTCGCGCCGCACGAAGGGTCTGAGATCAAGGATGTCCGCGTTGAGCCGCGCCCCCTGTTCGTTGAACTCACTGATACGCCAGCGCGAGAGGAAGAAATCGCGACGACGATAGCGCGCGACCAGACCCGCCACCGGCGGATGATCCTCCTCGCCGAGGCGCACAATGACATCTTTGATCGTCGCCACACGCTCGCCTTCCAGATCGCGTATGGGACGACCCAACACCTGTGATAAATACAGCATGTGAAGGATTCACGCCTAAAGCTTAAGCGTCAGCCGGGAATGATAGCACGATGAACGTGCAGAGGGTATTGTTTCATCAGCAGGCGTTTAAGCCTCACGCAAAGATGCAAAGGCGCAAAGAGAAGAAGCAACTCTGCTCTTTGCACCTTTGCGTCTTTGCGTGAGATTACCGCTTTACCGCAGCCCTCGGAAGAAAGCGCGTAGGTCTTGGGCGAGCAGTTCAGGCTCTTCCAGGGCGGGGAAGTGGCCGCCGCGCGGCATGCGCGTCCAGCGCTGTACGTTGTAGGCGCGCTCGGCCCATTCGCGGGGCGGCTGGTCTATGTCTTTGGGGAAGAGGGCGACGGCGCAGGGCACTGTGATGCGCTCGCCCTGCTTGAAGAGGCCGGGGTTGTGCTGTGCCTCGTAGTAGAGGCGCATGGAGGAACTGATAGTTTGCGTAGCCCAGTAGATGGTCACGTTGGTCAGTAGCTCGTCCCTTGTGAAGCGGCGCTGCACGTCGCCGTCGCAATCGCTCCAGGAGCGAAACTTCTCCACGATCCAGGAGGCCAATCCCGCCGGAGAATCGTTCAGCCCGTAAGCGAGCGTCTGTGGTTTCGTTCGCTGGATGTGGCCGTAGCCGTACTCCGCCCCGTTCCACGCTTCGGTCTCTTCAAGAAAGGTGCGCTCGGCTTCGGACAGCTCGCGCTCGCCCGCCCCGATGTATGGCGACTCCAGAGCGGTGACGTGAATGCCCATCAAGCGGTCTGGATAGGCGAGGCCAAGGCAGGCCGTGACGCCCGCGCCCCAGTCGCCGCCGTGCGCGCCGAAGCGAGAGTAGCCCAAGCGTTCAGTCATGAGCTGCGCCCAGAGACGCGCGATAGGGCGCTCGGACATCCCGCGCTCTGTCGGGCGATCTGAAAAACCGTAGCCGGGCAGAGACGGAGCGACGACATCGAAGCTGTGAGACGGGTCTGCGCCGTGGCGGCCTGGGTCTGTCAGGAGGGGAATGAGTTTCAACATCTCGAAGAATGAGCCGGGCCACCCGTGCGTGATGATGAGCGGAATGGGATCAGGCCCCCGGCCTCGCTCGTGTATGAAATGTATGTCGAGGCCGTCGAGACGTGTGCGAAAGTGCGCGAACGTGTTGATGAACTCTTCCTGCGCGCGCCAGTCGAAGCCGGTCTGCCAGTAGTCCACCAACTCCTTCATGTAAGGCAGGCTTGAACCGTAGTCCCAGCCAGCGCCCTCGATCTCGTCAGGCCAGCGCGTGCGAGCCAGACGCTCCTTTAGGTCGTCGAGTGTCGCCTGCGGAATCTGAACGGTGAAGGGCTGTATATCCATCTTCTAATCCTCCGCTCGTTTTCAGGAGAAAGGGGCGATTAAACGCAAAGGATGCGAAGTAAGAAGACGCTGGAGGCGCGCAAAGTATTAACTCCTTTGCGATGCACTTTGCGACCTCCGGCGTTTAAATCTCTATTCTACGATCCGCTGATGTCCAGACTTCAATAATTGAATGGCCTGCTCCAGTGCGCGGTCGCGGCCTGCGCGCAGATCATTTATGTCGAGAGGAATCAACGCGTCGGGCGCGACGCCCGTTCCTTCCAGACGCATGCCGCTGGCCGTGCGATAGTCCATCTCGCTCACGTCCAACTCTCCACCGTCGGGCAGGGCGTGGCGGCGTCGTATGGCGAGGACGCAGCCGCAGGTGGTCGTGCCAAGCGTCCTGGCGCGGCGCGCCTCCTTCATGGCGGCGACAAAAATCTCTGCCGCGCTTGAGGTTCTCTCGCTCGTGAGAATCACGACCGGAGCTTGAAATCGCGTGATCGGATCGGCAGCCATGAGCATCGCATTGCGAGTTTGCGGCTCTAACTGTATGCGCCCGGTGCGATCTATGAAGCGCCCCAGGTCTCTTCCTGTGGGCAGGAAGATGGAGGCGACCTCGATCATCGCCTCGGCCTCACCGCCGCCATTGTTGCGCAGGTCTATGACGAGGCCGCGCGCGCCGCTCAACCTGTCTGCCAGGGCGCGCATCAGGTCTAACGTGATGCTTTGCGTGAAAGCCTCGAACTCGACGACCCCGTAGCCCCCATTCACACGCCGTACACGCAGCGCGACATCACGTTTTCGCCATTCACGCCTGAGAGTGGCAAATTTCTCTTTCCCGCTCGCGTCCATCCATCCGACTCTCACCGTCGAATCACGCGCGCCGTCAAAAATGGTCGCCATCGCGCGAAGCCGCGCGGCGGCCAGGGTTGAAGCGCCCGCTGAATCATTCAAACGACGCGCGAACACGTCGAGCGCAGCCTCATTGTCCAGGCTCTTGACGATATGACCGGCGCGAAGCCCCGCGCGCTCGGCAGCAGACCCGCGCTCGACCGCCGCGACAACCGCCTCGCCGTCCACTTCGCGCACGGAGAGACCCACGCCGATGAAGCGCGGGTGCTGCCAGTCGAACTTTTCATCAGGAGCGTAGACGCGCGTGTGTGCGTCGCGCAACTGGCCGAGCATGCGACGCAGGATGGCGTAGAACTCGGCAGTGCCTTGAGCATCTGAGGCCAGCGGGCGAAACCTTGCGCGCAACGCCTGCCAGTCTATGCCGTGAAGCGAAGGGTCGTAGTAACGATCACGTACGGTCTCCCAAACATCATCGAAAACTGCCAGGCGACCCTCGCGCGTTGCCGTCGAGACGGGGCTCGCGTCACCTGCGGCGACGAAGTAAAAAGGCAAAAGGTAAAAGGTAAAAAGTAAGAGAAGGACGCAAGATAAAATGCGAATTGTGAAATGCCTTGGCCTTTGCATTCTTCCTTTTACCTTTTTATTTCTCTGGCCGGGCGGCGAAAGTTATAACGGAGCAGGGCGCGCATAGGGACGGGTTGGCCGTCGCGCATGGCCGGGCGAAAGTGCATCTGCCTGATGGTTTGGACGGTCGCTTCATCCAATCCGAATCCAGCCCAGCGCACCACTTCAACACGACTGACCTCCCCACTGGCTTCTATATCGACCAGCACATCGACGACTCCTTCGGCTTCGGCGCGCGAGGCCGTCTCCGGGTAAGAGGGGCGCAGGCGACGATAGGGAGCCGGGGGACGAAGGCCGCGAGCGGCGGGGCTCTCCTCTTCAGGAACCTCTTCGATGACGGGCGCTCCGTGCGCAGTCGAAAGAGCACGCGCCTGTCGCTCCTGCTCCTCAGCCGCGTGGATGGCTGCCGTATATTGCGCGACGGCGCGGCGACCCAGTTCCGCCAGCAGCGCTCTTTCCGCTTCTTCACGCGTACCGGCCTCGAAACTCGGTCGATCCCAGATGATGAGCCTGCCCGTGCGCGCGCTGACGATGAAGATGGAAGCGTAGGCTTCGTAAAAAACATGGCCTGTGGAGGGCGAGCGGCGAAGGGTCTGCGCGTCGCCCGTGAGATAGAAGTCAGAGCCGATGGCCGCGCCCAGGTCGCGCGCCTCTTCGAGCGTCATGTTCAGCGAGCCCGCGTAGCCCGCGCCACGGGCGGCAGCTCGACTCTCTTCTCGATCCGTCAGCAGTAGCGCCGCGTCCGAAGCGAGCGCCAGCGCTACCTTATCGGCCATGCGTCGCCCTGTCACAGTGTCGCCAAAGTCCAACACCGCCACGCTCGTCGGGCGCGCAGCCGCGTTCACGGAAGCGCACGCTGCCAGGGCATAGATTAACAAGTAGACAGTAGTCAGTAGCCAGTAGCCAGTAGCTGATATTGAATGATGCTTTACCTTTACTGCTCGCTGCATGCTTGAATTCCTGACCGAGTATGTGATCGGAGACCACCGGTTTTCTACTGGCTACTGGCTACTGACTACTACTTTATCGTGATAGAGCGCGTAGACCTTATCTTTGATTTCGGGCGGGAAGCAGACGCGGTGTAGTTGATAGGGACGTTGCAGCCCGCGCACGGCCTCGCTCACCTCGCTGATCTCACGTACGCGCGGGCGCGCATAGCCGTCTTCGACATAGATGAGCGCCTTCGGCTCGGCTCCCTCAGACGTGTAGTAAGAGTAGTAAGGAACGTCGCCCGTGTGATCTTCTATGAAATAGTATTCGGGCGCGAAGCCCGCTTCGGCAGTCGCACCGCGCGCCGCCGCGAGGAAATCTGCGCGCTCCGCCTCGGGCATGTCCAGGTCAATCGCTTTGAAGAGTCGGCGCTCGATGAAGCGGCGGCTGAGATCACTGAGCACGCCGTCGTGGCTTCCCTGCCACTGCTTGACGTGGAAGAGGACGTCTGAATCGTCCATCTCCAAATGCTCTGTGAGCGTCAGGGGCTCGCGGCGCAGCACCTTCTCGAAGGCTGTGCCGGGCGCGCACCAGACCTCACGGCCAGCCTCCAGAAGCTTGAGCGCGCGGCGCAGGATAGAGCGCAACACGGCCTCCGCCGAGCGCAGCGTGCGATGAAAGTAGACCTGGCGAAACATGTAATAGCGCGCCTGCAAATATTCCTCGACGGCGTAGAGCCCGCGCGCTGCGACAAAGATACGATCATTCTCCTCGTCGATCTGAAGCGCGTTGATGATCCATTCCAGGTCGTAGATGCCGTATTTCGCGCCCGTCATCAGCGAGTCGCGCAAGAGGTAGTCCATCCGGTCAACGTCCAGTTGCGAGGAGACTAGCTGTGCCAGGGCGGCGGGCTGGAATTTCCCTTCGATGATGCTTGCGACGCGGTGTGGAAGCGCCGCCGAATACTGCTTGAGCACGCGCCCGATCCCCGTCTCTTCACTTAAGACGGCGCGCACCGTCCACGCTTCATGATGAAATCCGAGCACCTTCTCCATGACGTGCGAGAAGCTGCCGTGTCCGACATCATGCAGGAGCGCCGCCGCGCGTGCCGCCGCCCGATCCTCCTCCTTGATGCTGTACTTTTCAGCGAGACGGTCGAGCACGCGCGTCATCAAGTGGAGCACGCCCAGAGAGTGCGTGAAGCGCGAGTGCTCGGCGCCCTGGTAGGTAAAGAGGGCGAGGCCAAGCTGCTTGATGCGACGCAGCCGCTGGAATTCCGCCGCGTCGATGAGGCGCACCATTAACTGGCCTTCGTCAGTGTTCGTGCGCAGGCGGATAATGTTATGGACGGGATCGCGGTAGATACGTTCCGACACTGATCTCAGACCTTCAAACTATAAATTTGGAAGCATACACCAAGCGCGCCTGAGAAATCGCGTCCCGTTATGCGTTCACCGGCGCAGGCATTTCATTATATGCTCTATGCGGTCACAGCCAATCATGCCCACGTCGCGCAGAGCCAGACGCATGAACATTAATTAGATTTGAAGCGTGTTCGTCACACGTGACAAGTCTATCATATACTCCCCGCGCGCAGGATGCGCTGAAACTTAAATCAAATTCCAGATGAATGTAGGAGGAGCGGAGAACTCAACACCGCAGGCTCAAAAGAGACAGAGGGTCAACTTCCTGTACATCCTCTGAGCCTGTGGTGTTGAATGGCTTATACGGCACACGCAGTTGAAATCCGATCTGAAGTGAAGGATTCGCTCACGCTATATTGCTAAAAAAGGAGGGCCGAAAGCCATAGCTTCCGGCCCTCGCGATGCCGATAATTCAAATGGTTCAGGAACTACCGCTACTTCTTGAGCATTTCTTTGAGCTTCGTCACAGCGTTTTGGGCTTGCGGCGCAAACTTACCCTTAGGATCAAGCCGCAAATACTCCTGAAACTCTTTGAGTGCCCCTTCAGCATTGCGCGTCTTGAGATAAATATTAGCCGCCAGTAAATGGCCTTCAGCGTAATCCGGCCTGAGCTGATTTGCTTTTTCGATCTCCGGGGCAGCCGGCGTAAAAGTATTCGCATCCACGTAGACACGCGCCAGCGTATAGTGCCCGGCCCAGGACTTATCATCAATCTCCACTCCAGTCCGAAGCGTCTTCTCGGCTTCCGCGTACTTCTTCTGCTGACGATACGCCTCGCCGAGCGCGACATAAGCCTCGATCCGTTTAGGATTGATCTCGATTGCGCGTTGCAGCGTCTTTTCAGCTTTATCCCATTGCTTGGCATCTGCGTAAGCCGTGCCGAGCATCAACTGTGCCTCCAGAAAATCCGGGTACAGGCTGATGGCCTTCTCCAAATACGGGATAGCTTTCTCCGGCTTTCCGCTATTTACCTCCTTGAGTCCCGCTTCATACTCCTTGCGCGCGGGTTCCGGTACTTTCGGGTCAATGGCCGGGGGTGCGCCAGTTGCTGCGCCCGCTGGTTTGGGTGCTTTTGGATCGGGCTTCAGTACGAAGAACATGTACTCACTTGAGTTAAAGTCGATCAGCGTTACCGATCGACTCTCAAATATGTAGCCCGGAACGGCCACGGTGATGGTGACTTGCCCCGGGTTGGAAAATCTCCAGGTGAATTTACCGTTGCGATCAGTATATGTATAGCCGCTGCAGATAGAGCCTGTACACTCGACGGGGACGTTAAAGGCCGGCGCGTTCACATCACTCAGACGCACCTGCCCCTGAACTTGTTGCGCAAGCGCAGGACAGGCGGCGAAGGCGAGAGTAAGAGAGAGAATTAGCAAACGAAATATCGAGCCGATCATAGTAGCACCTCCATATTCTTGTGCGAAGTTAGAAGAGATCAGGTCAAGCATAGGGTAGAACCTTTAGCCATCTGTCGCAAACCATAAGCATTCGGCAGCGCTGGCCTGTCCTCAAACCCGTCAGGCGATCCGGTATTAGAGCAATACCGGAGATGAATGGCAAGCAATCATCGCTCTCCATTCTCCTCTGGAAAATATAAGATGTGGACTCCTGCCGTGACCGACTGTGACGGAAGTGGAAACGTCCACCCGCTTATCAGGGTTCACGCCGATGGCGTGAACTTCCGCATCATTATTTGAGAAGCAACGGCTTCACTTTTTCTGCTCGGCAAGTGCTGCCTTGATTTTATTGACCATCTCTTGTGCCTGGGGGGCGAACTTGCCCTTCGGCTCAAGCCGTAAATACTCTTGAAACTCGACGAGCGCGTTTTCAGCCTGCTTCGCCTTGAGCAGAATATTACCTGCCAACAAATGGCCTTCGGCCAGGTCAGGCTTCTGCCTAAGCGCCGTCCCGACTTGCGGCCCGGCTTTAACTATCTCGCCTTGATCCCAGTAAAGGCGTCCGAGAGCGATATGTCCCTGCCATGCATCTTTGATTTTGAGACCCGCGAGCAGCAGTTTTTCGGACTCGGCGTATTTCTTCTGTTGGCGATAAACTTCGCCCAGCACGAAATGAGCCTGGGCTGATTTCGGATCAATCTCAAGCGCACGCCGCAAAGTGCTTTCAGCCTTATCCAGTTGATGAGTATCCATATAAGCGCTTCCAAGTAAGATGTGCGCTTCGAGATACTTTGGATAGAGACCGACGGCCTTCTCCAGGTGCAAAATGGCTTCGTCCATTTTCCCTTCTTCGGACAACAGATCACGCCCTCGTTCGAACTCTTGGCGCGCTACGATGGGCACTCTCACATCGAGGACACCGGGGGGGGCCGAGGGTGCGCCCGCAGCCGATGGGTCCGGCCTGAGCTGGATAAACATATACTCGCTTGCCGCAGGTGTCAGTAGTGACACCGACCGTGTTTCCGGCAGGTAGCCGGGGGCCTCAACCGTGATCGTGTACTGGCCCGGACGTCTGAAAAAAACGAAGCGGAATTTGCCGGTGCGGTCGGTGTATATCTGCCCACTACAGCCTACGCCATCGCACCGGACAGTGGCATTGTTAACGGGTCCCCCTCCTGCATAGCGCACCACCCCCTGTATTTGCTGTGCAAGGACAGGGGTGGCAGTCATGAGAAGCAGGGCCGCAACCGAGATGAGCAAGCGAAACGCGGAGCAACGCATTCTAGAAAACTCCCTTTGAATTAGTCTTACAAGGCGGATAGCACGGCGTCATTATCAAACATTTCAACTAGAAAACAAAGGGGCGCGGGCTCTCCCGCTGTTAGAACAGAAAACCCCCGCCTCTCACTCTCCTCGCTCAAGAGGGCGAGAGCCTTGACGCGCCACGATGCTACCTTAAACTACTACAGGGCTACTTCCTCTTGGCGGCAAGAGCCTTTTTTATCTTGACCAAAATCTCTCGCGTTTGCGGGGCAAACTTGCCTTGAGGCGCGAGGCGTAAATACTCTTGAAACTGTGAGAGAGCGTTCTCCGGCTGCCCCACCCGCAGGAAGATGTCGCCTCCGAGCAGATAGGCGTCGGCCAGATCGGGCTTCAGTTGAAGCGCCTTCCCCACATGCGGCCCCGCCTGGTAAATCTTGCCCGTATCCCAGTAGACGCGCGCCAGACCGAAATGGCCTTGCCACGAGTTGTCATTTATCTTGAGACCTTCAAGGAGCGCCTTTTCCGCTTTATCGTACTGCTTCTGCTGGCGGTAAAGCTCGCCGAGGGCAATCAAAGGCTCCACCTTTTTAGGGTTGATCTTGTGCGCTTGCTGCAACGCTGCTTCGGCCCTGCCCCACTGGTGGTCGTCCATGTAGGCGGTGCCGAGCATGAACTGAGCTTCGAAAAAAAACGGTGATATCCTGACGGCGCTTTCCAGGTGAGTAATTCCTTCCTTGAGCCGGCTGGCATCTTGCATCGCCATCTGCCCCTTCGCGTACTCGTTCTGCGCGTCGCGGGGAACGTTGGCGTTAATGACCGAAGCCGGGTAGATGTCCGGTGACAAGGGGCCCGACCCGTCCGGCTTGATCACAATGCTGACATACTGGACGGGGGTGGTTTTCAGCTCAACCTCTTGCGAGAAAACTTCAAAACCTGGGGTGCGCGTGCTGACGATATACATTTCCGGGCCGAGGCCCGTGAAACGGAACTTACCGGCGCGGTCTGTCCTTACTTCATCGACAACCCCGCCTTGGAATCTATCCAGACGCACGTTGATGTTAAAGGCTGGCTGGCCCCCCTGAGCGTAGCGCACCTGACCACTGATCTGAGCCGGCATAGAGGAGCGCTGCCCCACCTGGGCGAGCGTCGGGCAGGCCATGAGCGCGAGAAAAATCGGGACACCGAACAGGCGATACATTAGGCTAGACATCTTACTTTCCTCCTCCACTTTTTAATCACCAGAGCGTGGAGCGGGCGGCTTCTCGCCCGCCTCTCGAGCAAACAAAAAAGGAGGGCACGAAAGCCCCCCCTTAAGGATGTAATCGGCAACCTCTGTGTATTTGAGCCTCAGCCCTTGATCCGGGCGTTGGTCTGCGGCCAGATAGCTTCATGACTTGCGGCCAGTTATTAGGATTGTTCTTGTCATGCGACGGCTGGTTTTAGAGCCGCCGCCCCCGCCGTTTCCTGAGTCCAAATTCTTTTTAAAATGATCGGATAACGAAGAACTGTCGAATCGGAAAACAAAAGGGAGGGACTTCGGAAAGTCCCTCCCTGCAAAGAGGGGATAGCCCCCCTACAAGTTAGAATTCAAACCTCAGACCGACACGCAGGTTGAACGGCGCGTAGAAGGTTGAAGGAGCGAAAAAGTCAGGATTCAACTGACCAGCCGTGCTCTCGCGGAACTGCTGAACCGTGCGAATGCCTCGGTTGTTGGTCACGTTGAAGAAGTCAGCGATGAAACTCAGGCGAGCCGTCTCGCTGATTGCCCACGGATAATCCACGTGCAGGTCGAGGCGGTAGAAGGGAGAAGTGCGTCCCAACTTGCCGCGCCCGCCAACCGGAATCTCGCCAGCATTCAGATAGACCGAGTGAGCCAGGAACTCGCTGATCGGGACACCTGATTCACCGTGCAGCGTAGCGCCGAGGGTCATACCGTGGAAGCGGCTGCCCCAGCCCTCTTTACCGAAGGTGTAGCTGCCAAAGATATTGGCATTCACGCGACGATCAGTCGGCAGCGGCCCGACGGCGAACTGGGTTCCGAGCAGGTTGAAGTCGCCTGCCGTGAAGTCAAAGAGCGAGCTGATGCCGGGATCAGTCTGCCCGTTGTCGTTACGCAGGTGGCCTTCGAAGTTGCCGCGCAGCGTCGCGAAGCGAACGTTCGAGAGGAGCTGCCAGTTGTCACTGAACCGCTTGTTGACTTCAATCTCAACCGCCTTGTAGACGCGTACCGGATCAACGAAGCCGTCCGGGATGCCGTCCGGTCTGTTGATCGCGTTGCCGGTGGCCGGGTCAATACCCGTCTGTGCCCAGCAAACGGCTGACGACGGGATCGGAAGGAATTCCGCAGCTTGACCACCAAAGAATTGTATGGTCTCAAGCGGAATGTTGAAATAGAGAGGCTGCCCATCTGCATCCTGCGCACATCCTGCAGGGGTATTCGCGATCAATCCATGAATATCAAATATCGGATCAAAGACGAATGGCTGCAGATTGGTTCCTGCGTCGAGCGTCGAGTTGACGTTACCCAGGAAGTAAACCTGGTTTATCGGAAGAGAGGCGAACACGCCCAGGATTGAAGTCTGACCTGCCTCAGGCGAAAGAATTGCCGCATCTTCGATAATTCTCTTGATTCGGCGATCCTGATAGCGCACAGACAGCACAAAGTTACGGGGCAACTGCTGCTCGAACCCGATCATGTGTTCGTCTGTAAAACCAAGCTTGGTGCCCGGATTGACGACCGCTGACGGGTCATTAATTGAGAAGCCACCGCCACTGAAATAGCCTTCGAGAGACAGATCAGGGATCGGGTTGCCCAATTCATTCAGGACTGCGCACTGAGCACCCGCGGGAAGCCCAGGCCCAGAGCAAGGCGCGCTAACCGGTCGATGGTTGGACCCAAAGAAGTCCTGCTCAATGGAAAGCGAGCGCTCTGCAACGTCCAGCGGCAGGTACTCATGGTAGCGACCGTAGTTGTAGTAGATCTTGGTCTTGCCACGTCCCCTCGGGTCAACCGTCACGCCGATGCGCGGCGACCACTGACCCGTGAACGTGTAGCTCGGACGGAAGCCTGCCGAAAGGTTCGGGTTATTGAACGCAAACAGTTCGTTAATCGTCACAGCCTGCTGTGCGTCAAGAATGGTGCCAATCACCTGCTCCTGCTCCCAGCGAAGGCCGACGATGGCCGTGATGTACTTGTTCAAACGCCAAGTATCCTGGGCATAAGCAGCGTGGTATCTGGCCTCTGTTTCGAAGTCCGCATTGCCAAGCTCGCCACGATCCGACCTGAAAAACACTCTGCGGAATCCAACTCCTGGAATGTTCAGGAACGGGAAGAATGAATTAGAGGTTGTACGCAGCGAAAACTGGGGCCCCCAGGGCAGTCCAACTGCTGCATCAGGCAGCGCGGCGTAAGCAGGTATGTTGATGGTCGGACCGCTTCTGTCGCGGAAGCCGTTGTAGAAGGAGTCCTGAAACTGGTAGCCAAGACCAAAGGTGTGTGTGCCTAAGAAATTGGCCTGCTTCGTGCCATCAATGGTGAAGCGATAGTTTTTGCCGTTAGTCGGCTCGTAGAAGCCGAGACCCTGCGCCGTGAAATTACCACGGGCCGGCTGTGTGCGGTTAACGATATTGTAAACATCGGCGAAGCCGGTCTCGTTGAAGCGGCTGTCACCACGGCTGAAGGTCACGCTTAAGGTTGCCGGGTTGCTCTGACCGAACGCTCCGTTGTACCGGAGAGCGATGTTGCGTGTGCCGTAGTCAAGAGCACTCAGAGCCGTCAGAACATCGGTGTTCAGCGTTCTGAAGGACGAAATATTCGTCTTCGAAGGATCGCCGAAGATCGAGAACGCGAGCGTGTGGTTCGCGTTGATGTTCCAGTCAAGCTTGAGCGCGTAGTTCAACGAGCGATAGCGCTGAACGTGCTCGCCCAAAAGGCCGAAAATTCCTGAATCGCGACCCGTGCCCTGTTCGAGCTGCAACGTATTGCGGTGCGCGCCAAGAACGATGTCGCGACGGATCGTCGGGTTGAACGAGCCGAAGAAGAAGAGGTGATCTTTCGCACCGGGGATGTAGCCGCCGAAGTCCGCGCCTACGTCGTACTCTTCGCGGGCGAGGAGGTTGCCAAGTTTGTTGACGCTGAACTCGTCGCGCTGCCTGCGCGCGGCCTCTAGCTGATCAGGCTTGGCATAGCCGTAGATGGCGCCGTGATACTCGTTGCCGCCACTCTTCGTGATGATGTTGACGATGCCGCCCTGGGACTGGCCGTACTGCGGCTCGAAGCCGCCGGACTTGACCTGCACTTCCTTAATAAAGGAGGTGTTGATGCCTGTGCCGAGCGGGCCATAGGTACGCGAGAAAGTGCCGATGCCGCCAAACGACGGGTCGGTGATGTTCACACCGTCGGCGATGTACAGATTGTCGAGCGCCGAGGCGCCTGCGATGGCCGGGTTGTCACGACCGCCCGCAAGACTATCCGAAGCAGAAGCCGACAGGTAGAAGAGGCTGGAGACCGAGCGCTGGACGGGAATATTCTCGTAGAGCTGGTCATTCAGGTTCGCACTGACAGCCGTGCTCGATTGGTCGATCTGCGCCACGTCCGTGACGTTAACAGTCTCGCCGATACCACCGACCTCAAGGGCGGCCGTGACCGTGTTGGTCCTTCCGACGAGAACTTCGATCCTCTCTATAGAGGTCTTCTTAAAGCCGGCCTGTTCGACCGTCAAAGAGTAGTTGCCTGGATCGAGGTTCCTCACCTGGAAGTAACCCTCTTCATTGGTGGTGACCTCTATCGGGGTCCTGGGACCGGTCACGGTCACTTTCGCGCCCGCGACAGCAGCACCGGCTGGGTCGACAACGTGACCATCAATGGATCCTTGCGTCGATGAGACTTGCGCAAAGGCCGTCGATAGGCCGAGGCACAAGATCACAACGAGCAGAAAACATTTTTTCATTGTGCTATTTCCTTTCTTATGAGAAGCACTGGGAAGTCTTTTGCACATACACGCTAATAGCCGACAAAAGTTAAATTCCTGTGGATTCAGTTCTTGTTTTGTCAGCATTAAATGATTGAGTGGAGCCCCCTTGTTTGCTTGAGCCACCCTCGGCAGAAGATCGGAGAAATCTCGCTCAGAGAGTTGAAAGCTCCGTATAGCCAATGTCTAAGGCTCAAAATCAAGGAAACACCATGTTTTCGGAAAGCAAAGCCGGTGCCAGAGCGGAAGCGCCAGATTTCCTAAGAAAATTGGGGGTGTGTGGCGGGGAATCCGAGATTTCGGTTTTCCGTGTCCAAAAATCCGTATAAAACGAGGTGTCGCCCACCGAAGCACCACCTCTATCTCTTGCAGGAAATTCAGTTACCCCAGACTGGCCGAGAGATGTGAAGACAGAGGCCGCGTGCTCTTGAGAGGGGTAAAAGCGCAGGATATGCAGCCTGCGCCTGGAAGAAGGTGACTACTCCTATATATAGGACTCGGAGAAGAGCAAAATGAAATTAAGAGTATGAATAAAGCGCCGCTGCGGCGGCATCTTCACGTTCAGGTTTTAATTAACTGATAGATTCGAGCAGGTGTCCCATCTTCTGCTTTTTGGTGCGCAGATAGGCGGTGGCAGATTCCGTTGGCTCGACTTCGATTGAGACGCGCTCGACGATCTGTAGACCAGCTTCCTCCAACGCCAGAATCTTCAGCGGGTTATTTGACAGCACGCGCACCTGACACAATCCCATATCGAACAGGACTTCCGCGCATTGTCTGTACTCGCGCAGGTCTGCGCCGAAGCCTAAGCGCTCGTTCGCTTCAACCGTATCAGCGCCTTTATCCTGGAGAGCATAGGCGCGAATCTTATTGATGATGCCGATGCCGCGCCCCTCCTGTTGCTGGTAGACGATAGCGCCGCGCCCCTCCTCTTCGATCATCTCCATGGCGCGTCGAAGCTGGCGACCGCAGTCGCACTTGGTGGAGCCGAACACGTCGCCCGTCAGGCATTGCGAATGGATGCGGACGAGCGTTGGTGTCTCGGGCTGCATCTCGCCTTTGAAGAGGACGACGAACTCCTCTTGACTAATGAGCGAGCGATAACCGGCGATCTTGAATTCGCCCACTTCCGTGGGCAGACGCGCCTCGGCCACACGTTGCACTGAAAGCGAGCGCGGCGTGTGCGAACACGTCATGGTTCTTTCTTCTTTCAAATCCCTTGCTCCTCTAGCTACATCTTCGTTGATTGCGCCGACCGTGGAGACTTATCAATCTCACATCATCTAAATCGCCGCGCCGCTTTAATGTAGCAACAATGTGTCTTGATTATAGGAGTAACAGCCTCAGCGCGACAAGCATGCCGGTCGTCCAGTAGTGACCAGAGTTTCATCTCAACTCTCTGTGCCCCCTCCGTGGTTCTCTGTGTCTCTGCGGTGAATGAAGTCTTAAAGACACTCACCGCAAAGACACCGCAGGACGCAGAGGATGCACAGAGCAGTAATATGGCGCGCGCTCGACCGCCCTCTTTTCGAGATGCGTGTTGCCGCCGCGCCCCTGTGCGCGCTAAGATGAGCGGACAAATCGGATGAAGCGAATCGCAAGCGATGCTCGGTCTGTCCGAAAGGATAAGCTGTGACTCCCGACAGGTGAACTGCATTGAGCGAATCAAATTTGAAAGACGCTCCAAAGAAGAGTCTCGCGGAGGCCGATACGGAAATTTCCGAGAGCCCGCGTCGCACTCACGAACGTCGTCCGGCGCTGGTCTTCTTGCGCGGCGAGCTGCTCGCCGTTCCGATCCCGCTTGAACGCGACGAAGTGCTCCTGGGTCGCGCGCTCGAAGCAGACGTGCGCGTCAATGATCCGAAGGCTTCGCGTCTGCATGCGCGCATCCGAACCGAGCGCGACCCGGAATCGGGCGAAACCAGATACCGCATCGCCGACCTGGGCTCAACCAACGGCACGCTTCTTAACGGCGAGCCGATCACAGAGGCGACGCTTGAGGACGGCGACAAGCTGGTCATCGGCGAGCACCTCATGCGCTTCGATATGCTGGACGAGATCGACCGCGAGTTCCAGCGACAGATTCATCGCCTGCTCGTACACGACGAGCTGACCGGACTGCTGACGAGCAAATCATTCTTCTCGGAGATGCGGCGCGAAGCCGCGCGCGCCGTCGCCGAGTCGCGCCCCTTCTGTGTGCTGATGATGGACCTGGACTATTTCAAAGAGGTCAACGACACCTACGGCCACCTCACAGGCAGCCAGACCCTGGAAGAGATCGGCGGCGTCATCACGCGCGCCCTGCGTGCGGGCGATGTCGCGGCGCGCTTCGGCGGTGAAGAGTTCGCAGCCTTCCTCCTCGACGCGGACATCGCGCAGGGAATTGTCGCCGCCGAACGCGTGCGCACAGCCGTCGAGGCGCACCCTTTCACGACGACCAAGCGCAGCGGCGCGGCCTCCGGCGAGAGCACACACCACATCACGATCAGCATCGGCGTGGCCGCGTTTCCAGATGACGCGCGCGACCCCATCGAGCTGGTCGAGATGGCCGATTCGGCGCTCTACCGCGCCAAGCGCAACGGGCGCAATCGCGTCTGCGCCTATCGCTCTTCACTGGCAGAACTGGAGGAGGCCGCGCTTCCGCCGCGCCGAGAATAAATACTTTGCACTATACACAGTATCTTCTACCGTAGCTGCGTGGGCGTTACCCCTTTAAATATTCTCTTCGTGACGACAAGCCTTCACGCCGGAGCAGCGTTCGGCACTGCTTCTTATATCAGATAGGAGAATAAAAGAAGGCAGGGGACGATCCACGCGCTCGACACGAAACGACGCGAAATGAGA
>DASVVT010000011.1:0-4075 GCA_036386415.1 Pyrinomonadaceae bacterium | reverse complement strand
CTGCTGTAAGCGTTGGCGCTCTTCTTCGGTGAGGGTGACTTTGTACTTCTTGGGCATGGGCGTATCCTCCTGAGCAGGTGTTGAGTTAGCATAGGGGAGGATACACCAAAACTCCTCATTCCAGTCGTGTCAAAGAACTAGAGCAGATTTAATTCGCCTGTACGGAAGATAAACCGCAAAGGTCGCCAAGGAAACCGCAGAGGGCGCTGGAGATTCCTTCGCGTTCTTTGCGTCTTCATCCTTTGCGTCCTTTGCGTTGACATGGCTCTCGCCCTACACTCAATTGAAATTTCCTCTAGATGTCTGTCGCGAACAACTTGATCTCCGGCGCGTCATCAGACAATCTGACCATCCTCTCAAACCGGAAACCGATCTTTTCGAGCAGACGAATCGAGCCTTGATTATCGGGATTCGTAATCGCCACCACGCGCCGCAAGCCAAGCGCTTCACGCGCAAAGGAGAGGACTGCCCGCGCCGATTCGAGCGCGTACCCTTGAGCCCAGAACTCCGGAACGAGAGCATAGCCCAGATCGACATCTTCGAGCGCATCCCGCTTCAGGAGCCCGCAAATCCCGACCGGCACACCCTTTCCCAGCGTCTCGACAAGATACAGCCCGAAGCCGTATTTTTCATAGCTCGCAACCGGCCCATCCTTAATGTACACGCAGGCGTCATCGACGGTACGCACACCCTTGTCGCCGATATTCTGTATGAAGGATGGCTCGTTCAGCAATCTGAGGATGAACCCCGCATCATCAACCGAGACCCTGCGAAGGCGTAATCTCTCCGTTTCAAGAATCACAAATTCAGCCACCCCTCTCTCTCACCTGATGCGCCAATTAACGCGCCGCGCGGCACGCGAGCATTCTACCAAATCGGAGAAGATGACGATGGCAGAGAAGCTGTGGAGCGGTCTGGTTCATTCAAATCTGGAAAGGTCATCTGATACCTGGTTGCAGGGTAAAAGAAGGTTATTAACGATCCACGAAGCAACACGAAACAACACGAAGACAGGCTATTTCGTGCCCTTTCGTGTGATTTTGTGGATCGTCTCCAGCCACTTTTTTCACTGCAATTCAGTCTTAGTTCAGGATCACGATCTCGCCTGCCGTGGCCTGCACCGGATAGGACTGCATGACAGGCCCGAGGAAGCGCGCTTCGACCTTCTGGCCGGTCTTCAAATCATCGAAGGCGACCGTCCCTCGCGCTTTCCCCCTGCGATCAATGATACGCGTCTCTTTAGTTACGCGGACGCTCGCCTTATCAACATTGGTATCCGCCTCTTTGACTCCCTCGATCATCAGAGTGCCGATCACTTTATCGCTCTCAGCATTCGCACGGTTGATGCTGGTGATCTCGCCTCGTATGTCCGCAGGGGCGGCTGCGACGGGGCGGGCGGCGGTCGCGTCGAGGCTCACCTTGACCCACAGCGGCCAGTGATCCGAAAGACCTATCTTCTTGTTGATGCCGTACTGGAGCGCGCGCAGGTTGCGCAGCCACAGCCAGTCGTTCTTGAGCTGTATGAAGAGCCACCTCCACGTCGTCTCTGTGTTGGAAAAGGGAGTGGTGAAGCCTGCGCCCGTGAAGAGTGATGTGGTGGCGATGACATCTTTGCCAGTGAGCGTGTTGAAGTCGCCGAGCACTACCGCGCTCTCTATTTTCGCGTGGTTGGTCTGTAGATCATCCAGGACAGTCCGGAGCTGCTGCAAGCGCCGTTCTTTTGAGGTGCGTGTTTCGGCGTGGATGGAATAGACACGCAGACGTGTCGTGCCGACCTGAACGGTCGCACCTATGGCCGCGCGACGGCGGCCTCCCGGCCCCGGGTTAGGCAGCACGAAAGGGGTCACGTCCGTCAAAGGATACGGACTCATGAGGGCGACGCCGGTCTCTTCCTCGTGCTGCTTATTGTCTGCGGGTGGTGGCGGCGCGGCCCAGGCGTAATGCAGCCCAAGTTCTTCGGCCATCAGCCGCGCTGTGTTGACGTTGCCCGTGCGCTTCTTGTTGCGATCAACTTCCTGCAAACCGATGATCTCTGCTCCGCCGATCAACGCATCGTCGCGCAATAGTGCGATCAGCCTTTGCAGCTCATCGCCGCCACGCCAGCGTATGTTATAGGAGATAACCTTGATCTCCGTGGGCGACATGGAGGCGGAACGAATCTTCGACGCGCTGCCCGTCTCGAAGGGTTGCGACTCGCGCGCGCGCGCCGCGCCAAAAGGCAGGAGGTCAAAGGTAAAAAGCAAAAGACAGACGAATCCGGGGATCACTACGCTCATCTTGCTCAGACCTTTCTTCTTTTCTCTCTTCATTTTTGCCTTTTGACTTCCAGTCGCAGTCCGTCTGTCGCGCCGATGGTTTCGCCGTCCCAGAGCTTGCGTGCTTCAGCCGGGATGTCAACGCCGTCCCACTCCGCATAGAGATGCGTGAGCAAGACCTTGCGGGCTGCGGCGTCGTGTGCGAGGCGCATCGCGTCTGCAAGCTCAAGATGGGTCTCGACGGGCTTGTCGCGCCAGAACGAGCACTCCATCAACAGAAGGTCTGCGTCGCGGGCGAAAGCGCTCAGCGCTTCCGTGTAGCCGGTGTCGGAAGTGTAGACGAGCACCGTGCCGTCTGCGTCCGTCAGGCGTAGAGCCAGGCTCTCGCTCGTGTGCGGCGTCGAAAGAGTCTCTATCGTGAGGCCGGGGAGAACCTCTAATTTCGAGCGAGGCGCAACCTCGCGAATCTCTACGGGGAAGGGCTGCTTCAGCAGGTCGTAGTTGTTCGCTTCATCGAAGGCGCGAAACAGCTTCTTCAAGCCATAGCCGCCGTAGATGGTCATGGGCTTGCGGCGCTCTTTGGTCTGCGGGGCGTGCTTCGTGCCGAAGAGCAAGGGGGCGAGGCCGCCGACGTGATCGAGGTGAAAGTGGCTGATCCAGATCGCGTCAAGAGACACCCAATCGAGCCCCTCCTGCGCCATCCTGTGCATGCTCGGCGCGCTCGCGTCCATCAGCAGCGTCCCGCTTTCGGTCTCAAGCCAGTGAGCAGACGCGGCACGCTGCGGGTGCGGAACGGAAGTGCCTGAACCAAGAACGATGAGCTTCATAAACCAACCCTGGATGATAGAGCCTTTAAGGGAGACCTTGTTTGACGCCAAGGCTAACAACCGCAGCCCGATAACGTCAAATGCTGGCTTCGCACGGCGCTCATACGTTAAGCTAGATAGCTGGAAAAGCAGTGCCTCTTTTTTCAATGAAGTTAAGAAAGGCGGAGGTTTAGACCGGCATCCCAGGCCGGATAAATAAAAGAATGGGTACTGAGAACACAGAGCTTGATGCGCTGGCCGTCTTTTCGCATCCGGACGATGCGGAGCTGACCGTGGCCGGAACTTTATTGAAGTTGAAATCGCAGGGCTATCGCACGGGCGTGCTGGACATGACGCGCGGCGAGATGGGCACGCGCGGCACTCCTGAAGTGCGCGCGACGGAGGCAATGGAAGCCGCGCGCGTGCTGCGGCTCGACGTGCGGCTCAATCTAGAACAACCGGACGGCCACGTCTGGATGACGGAAGAAGCGCGCCGCGCGATGGTTCGCGTCCTGCGCACGCACAGGCCGAAGGTGCTCTTCACCTCCCACTGGGATGACCCGCACCCGGATCACGCCACGACCAGCCACATAGTGCGCGAGGCGGCGCGGCTCGCCAGCATGCGCCGCTACGATGAAGAGGCCGGACAGGCTGCCGTGCGCGTTCCCATGATCGCGCACGCCGTCTACTCGCGACGGGTCGTCCCGTCGTTCATCGTCGATGTCTCGGATTTTATAGAGCAGAAGATGGACGCCATCCGCGCGCACGCCTCGCAATTCTACCGCGCGGGCGCGAGCGAACCCGAAACGCGTATCAGTGCCAAGGGCTTTCTCGAACAGATCGAATGGCGCATGCGCTACTACGGCTCGCTCATAGGCGCGGCGGCTGGCGAAGCCTTCTACGTCCGCGAAGCCCTCAACGTAGAAGACCCCATCGCCCTGCTTACGCGCCCGATGAATATCTACTCGTAAGTAGACAGTAGACAGTAGTCAGTAGCCAGTAGAAAAGAAAGAC
>DASVVT010000010.1:0-97765 GCA_036386415.1 Pyrinomonadaceae bacterium | reverse complement strand
CTGCTGTAAGCGTTGGCGCTCTTCTTCGGTGAGGGTGACTTTGTACTTCTTGGGCATGGGCGTATCCTCCTGAGCAGGTGTTGAGTTAGCATAGGGGAGGATACACCAAAACTCCTCATTCCAGTCGTGTCAAAGAACTAGGGTTTGAACATCTTCTCCAGAGCGCCGTAGGGTCTATCGATATTGAAATACAGCGTAACTTTTTGTTTGGTCTTTGGGTCAACGGCATCCAGCCTGTCGTAATGATGTCCATTAGCACTTTGTAAAGATTGTGATCCGGGCGTCAGCCCAAGCACCCTTAAGATCACATATTCTTCAGCAGTAGAAATAACTACGAAAGCTGTTTCCTGACTCTTCCCGTCACCGGAATTGAGTATGGATTTGATGAGTCCCTCGGCAACATAGCGATGAAACTTCTCCTTTTCCAGATCATTCTTTTCCCTATAAGCTACGGCCAGAACATAATGTGCATTTATATCAACGAAATTGCCCTTCACTATCTTCCGGGCATATTCCACAGCCTCATCATATTTCTTGCTGCGAAGGGCTGAAAACATCGCTTTGTTTGTGTCTGAATCAGTACCCTCGCTATCTTTAGGAGGATTATCGGCATAGGCTAACCGGAGCGCTGTGAAATCTGCCGCCGGATCACCTTTTTTGACCCTCTCCAGAAGGCTTTCGTAGGTGGGCTTGCTCTCCTGCTGAGATAAAATACGGGACGGTAAGCACAAGCATGTAAAGCATAGAATAACGAGTACGAATGAGAGTTTACGTAGCATCATCTTGTTCCTTTCCTTTTTTTATATCCATCACGCACGTCAACAAAACGCCTGACGCCCGGATCAACTCGCTAGGAGCGTGACCTCGTAATAGTCCAACCGGATTTGACCTCGAACGGCAGCGCCCGATAATCCCCGCCGCTGCTAAGCCATCGCGCCTCCGAATCATTTTCATCTCTGAGCGCTATATACATCGACCCGTCTTTAAGATTCACGATAATCAGCGCCGTCCCGCGCAAACAATAGTTGCGATGACATTTGCGAACGATCAGGTAGTCGCCCATCTGTTCTATCGGCACTTCCTTGCCGCAGACGTCCATGATAAAGCGATAATCTTTAGGAGAGACAAGCTTTAATAGCCGCCCGTGAATCTCCGGCAACTTCAGAAACTGACGACGCGGCCTGCTGCCTTTATAAGTCGGATACTTCCCGGCCCAACTTCGTAAATGACCCAGCTTGTCCTGAGCATGAACGGAGTAGAAGCAGCAGTAGACTAGAACAAGGCTGGCGAATGTTTTGAGCAGCTTCATATCTTTTTGAGCCCGTCCACATAGTTGTTCGAATGAGCGCGTCTGACATGGAAATTTTGAGAGGCGCGCAGAGACGTTCGGGGCGAATGACCTGCTTTATTGCCGCCGTGGCGTTCTATTGCAAGTCTTTTCTCATCGGCACGAACTCAATGCGGACGCCCTCTCCGATCTCATACTCAACGCGCCCATCCCCTTCATAGCCGCAGGCCCTGTACAACTTCAGTCCGGGAAGCGTCGCCATCAGCTCAAGTGATCGAAAGCCGTAAGCCCTGGCGGCGCTCTCACAGGCCGCTAGAATCGCTCGCCCCACTCCCTTTCTAGCGTATTGCGGATGAACGAAAAAGGCTCTGATCTTTGCCGCTTCGACCTTCGGGTCAAGCTCACTTGAATCGCGACGGGCAAACCGGTCGCCGCCAAAAAGCGTTCTTCTCTTGCTCCACCCGCCGCAACCAATCAACACTCCAGAGCTCTCGGCAACGAAATATGTTCCATCCAGGATCAGGTCTGTGTCAACGCCGAAGACCGTTGAAATGGCCGCTTCAATCTGTTGCTCGGAGTAGTCTTCCAGGCTCAATGCGCGCGCCGACTCCACGATCAGCCGCTCGATTGCCTGCCGGTCGTCAAGAACCGCTCTTCTGATAATGTAATCCATACGACTCTACGGAAAGAGACCTATGCCAGACCCTTTTGAGAGTGAGCACCACCACACACTTTAGAGACGATAATGAACGCGGCTTCGCCTGAGCGCTTCATCTTCCACATCCACGTTTTGCAGACGAAGCGAGACATCCGCGTTGAGGTCTAAGGCGTCGCGTTCGCCAGCCTGTAGCCTGACCGTTCCGGCGGCGGCGATCATGGCCGCGTTGTCGGTCGAAAGGTGCGGTGAAGGGAAGTAGACTGGGACACCGAGGCGCGCGGCAGCTTCGCGTGCAGCCTCCCGGAGCGCGCCGTTGCAGGCGACGCCGCCCGCGACCGTCAAGGTCTTCGGTCGATACTCCATCGCCAGACGCTCCATTGTGCCGACCAGGGAGCGCACCACTACGCTTTGAAAACTGGCGGCCAGGTCTTTGATCTCCTGCGAAGGCTCACAACCTTCTCTGACGGGTTGCAGCCCCGCTTCGCGCACATGCTTTGAGACAGCAGTCTTCAATCCGCTGAAGCTGAAATCCGGCCTGCCGTCGCCCATCCGAGGCACACTGAAGCGCACGGCGCGCGCATCGCCCTCGCGCGCCAGCCGCTCAATGATGGGGCCGCCCGGATAACCCAGCCCTAGCATCTTCGCCACCTTATCGAAAGCCTCGCCCGCAGCATCGTCACGCGTGCGCGCGACAACCCTGTAGCGTCCCGGCTCCGGCACTTCAAAAAGGTTTGTGTGCCCGCCCGAAACGATCAACGCGAGCGCGGGATATACGACCGGCGGGTTCTCGAACGCCACCGAATAGATGTGTCCCTCTATGTGATTGACGCCGACGAGAGGCTTGTCGAGGGCGAAAGCCATCGCCTTCGCGTATGAGACGCCGACCAGAAGCGAGCCGACCAGACCGGGGCCAACCGTCACACTGATGCCGTCAAGCTCAGTCTTCGATACACGTGCGCGCTCAAGAGCCTCTTCGACGACCGGCACGATCTTGTCCAGGTGCTCGCGCGAGGCGAGTTCGGGCACGACGCCGCCGAAGCGTCTGTGCGTCTTGATCTGCGACGCGATGACTGAGGAGACTATCTCGCGTCCATCGCGCACAACCGCTGCGGCAGTCTCATCGCAGGAGCTTTCGATTCCAAGTACGAGCATGATGTTTCAAGTTTACCAAATGAGGGGAGCGTGAGCATCTCTGAGCGCTGCTGAGGTGTTATAGCGGCTTTGCCGCTTAGCTGTGCGGAAAGCCATAGGCTTTCCGCCTCAAGCTTCTCATATTCATTGCGAGGCTGCGCCTCGCGCATGGCAAGGCGCAGCCTTGCCAATAAATGAAGATATACAAGACGGAAAGGCAGAGCCCCGCACCTGGCAGGGCGGCAGAGCCGCATGATGTGTGCTGCTAATTTTGATGCTTATCTAAAAGTGGCAATAACCCCTGAATCATCTTCAGAGCTTGATGAGCTGGCCGCCACGGTTGATAGACTGTTGCGCGGCTTCTAAGAGGCGTACGACGCGCAGCCCTGAGAGGCCGTCGGTCAAGGGAAGGCGCTCGTCGCGTATCGCGCTCAGGAATTCTTCGCAGACGTAGTGCAACGCCTCCGTTTGATCCAGCTTCGGAACCCACACGTCGCCCGTGCGATAGCTGACGAGGGTTTCGTAGGCCGCCTCTTTATGACCGTTCTCGGTGCGGTGGTTGGTGGTCACGCCTTTATCATAGACGCGTATCTTTTCGGTCGGCTCGATGTCGTCGTAAACGACCATCTTGCGACTTCCGGCGATCAAGGTGTGACGAATCTTGACGGGCGAGAGCCAGTTGAAGTGGAAATGAGCGATGAAGGGGTCTGGAAAGCGTAGCATCACATAGGCTATGTTTTCGATGCCCTGCTCGATGTGGCAACTCCCCGTCGCGGTCAAGGCTTCTGGCTGGCGGTCGATGATGAAGTCCATGATCGAGAGATCGTGCGGAGCGAGGTCCCAGACGACGTTGATGTCGTGTTGAAAAATCCCCAGGTTAATCCTCGTCGAATCGAAATAGAGCAGCTCGCCAAGCTCACCGTTCTGGACGATCTCCTTGATCTTACGGACTGCGCCCGTGTAGACGAAGGTGTGATCGACCATCAGCCGCAGATTGTAGCGCTCGGCCAGCTCGACCAGCCGCTCGGCTTCCGCTGCGCTCGTCGTGAAGGGCTTTTCGACCAGCACATGCTTGCCCGCTTCGAGCGCCTCGCGCGCAAACTGGAAGTGCGTGGCGACGGGCGACGAGATGACCACGGCATCCAGTTGTGGATCGTTGATGAGACGTTTGTAGTCGCGCGTCGTCTCGGCTGAAGGGTAACGGCGGGCGACCGTCCCCAGCCGCTTCGGGTCCAGGTCGCACATCCAGCGCAACCGCGCCGCTTCGTTCTCCGCGAAGTTGCGGAGCAGGTTCGGCCCCCAGTAACCGCAGCCAATGACTCCAACTGTTATGCTCATAAGCGGTCAACGATCAACGATACGCCCTTCAGCTTATAAGATGGTAGCTGACGAGCGCATCGCTTAATCAGGAATAGCATGATTAAAGAGGAATTTAAAGTCTATCAAAGTAAGAGCCGGAGCTGCCCGCTCGGTCACTAACCGCCGATGGCCGATAGCTGTTGACAGCCGCTAACCGCTTCCACGACGCGCTTGATCTGATCTTCGGTTAATTCGGGAAAGATGGGAAGCGAAAGCACATGCCGGGCCTGTCGCTCCGCTTCGGGGAAATCGCCTCCTCGGTAACGGAGCGAGGCGAAGGCCGGTTGCAGGTGGACGGGGATGGGATAATGTATCCCCGTCTGCACGCCCGCCTCTTCGAGAACCTTGCGCAGCCGGTCGCGCTCCTCCGCTTGCACGACGTAGAGATGGTAAACATGACGTGCGTAGGGCAGCTCGCGCGGCAACACGAGTCCTCCTGCGCCCGCGAGCAGTTCGTTGTACCGCGCGGCGTGCTCGCGGCGCAGCGCGTTCCAGCGATCCAGGTGACACAGCTTGACTGCGAGCACAGCCCCCTGAATCTCTTCGAGCCGGAAATTGTAACCGATGATCTCGTGCCTGTACTTGCGCTCGGAGCCGTGATCGCGAAGCTGCCGGAGACGGCGCGCGACCTCCGCGTCGTCTGTCACCACCGCGCCGCCCTCGCCAACCGCACCCAGATTCTTGGCCGGATAGAAACTGAAGCAGCCCGCGCGCCCCAGCGTGCCGACGTGCCGCCCCTTGTACAGACTCCCGTGCGCCTGCGCCGCGTCCTCTATCACGATCAGGTTATGCGTGGCCGCAAGTTCGAGAATCGGATCAAGATCGGCTGCCTGCCCGTAAAGATGTACGGGAATGATGGCGCGCGTGGCGTCGGTGATGGCGTCGGCGATGCGTGCCGTGTCAATCGTGTAGGACACAGGATCGACATCGACGAAACGGGGCGTCGCGCAGGCGTTTGAGACCGCTTCGGCGGTGGCAAAGAAGGTGCTGGCAGGAACGAGCACCTCGTCGCCTGCGCCCACGCCGCAGGCCGTCAAGGCCAGTTGAAGTGCTGCCGTGCCGTTGCTCACAGCAATGCAATAGCGTGCGCCGACGTACTCGGCAAAGGCCGCCTCAAAAGCCGCCACTTCGCGCCCCATGACAAAGGCGCCGCTATCGAGCACGCGCCCGATGGCAGCATCAATTTCTCGCTTAATAGAGGTGTATTGAGCCTGTAGATCGACGAACGGAATCATGCAGGGGGGAGACATCGAAGTAGACAGTAGTCAGTAGCCAGTAGTCAGTAGAAAAGAAACTCCGGCGATGTGGTTCACGGCACTCATCATAAATATCAACAAAGAGTAGGGCTGCTGTTTTATCTACTGACTACTGACTACTGACTACTGTCTACTGACTACTGTTTTCCTCATCCTTTCTAATGATTCGCGCCGGATTGCCGGCGACGATAGCGCCTGCTGGTACGTCTCTGGTCACGACAGCGCCCGCGCCGACGATGGCAAGCTCGCCTATCTGGACGCCTGCGAGGATGATCGCGCCCGTGCCGATGGATGCGCCGCGCCGAACCAGAGTGGGCACGACTTCCCAGTCGTCCCCTGTTTGCAGCGCTCCGTCGGCGCGCGCGGCGCGTGGATATTTATCGTTGATGAAGTTGACATTGTGGCCGATGAACACTTCATCTTCGACCGTGACGCCTTCGCAAATGAATGTGTGGCTCGATACTTTGCAGTTGCGCCCGACGCGCGCGCCCTTTTGAATCTCGACGAACGAGCCGATCCTCGAATTGTCGCCGATCTCGCAGCCGTACAGGTTGACGAAGTTGTAGATAGAGACATCGCGTCCCAGCTTAACGTCCGCCGCGACCACACAGAACTGACCGCCCGCCGCGCCGCCAAAGCCTTCGCGCCGACTACCCACGCGCGCCTGCTCCGACCCCTTCGTCCGGCCCGTCCGTCTCATCATCCGAGTAGTAGTGCGAATAGTAACCGGAATAATAGTAGTCCTGCGACTCGGCCTTGACGTTGTTGAGGACGACGCCGAAGATGTTCGCGCCGACATCTATGAGCTGCTGCTTGGCGCGGCGCACCACGGCGCGCGAGCTGCGACCGCCGTGCACGACCAGCATCACACCGTCGACCATCGTCGAGAGGATTGAAGCATCCGTAAACGAGATGGCGGGCGGCGAGTCGATGATGATGTGCGTGAAGCGCTCGCCCAGGACGTTCAGGAGCTTGCGCATCTCGTCCGAGCCGAGAAGCTCCGCCGGGTTGGGCGGGACAGGCCCCGAGGGCAGCACCTTCAGATTCGGGAGCTTGTCGAAGTGCTGGAACAGCGCATCCAGGTCGGACTCGCCCGAAAGGTAATTGGTCACACCCTGCAAGTTGGGCACGTTGAAATGCACATGGATGCGCGGACGCCTGAGGTCGCAATCGACGATCAAAACCTCCGCCCCGGTCTGCGCCAAAGTGGTGGCGATGTTGGCGGCAGTCGTCGTCTTGCCCTCAGACGGCTGGCTCGATGTGACCAGAATGGTCTTCGGCGGCTGTCCGGCTGAAGAGAGCAGGAGCGACGTGCGCAAGTGCCTGTAAGCTTCGGCGATGGGCGAGCGCACGTCGCTGATGACGGCGAGCGCCGTAGCCGCAGTATCCTCGGCTGGCATGGCCGCGACCTTACCCTTCAGGCGCGAACGCTCCGTACGCATCGCAGGGATCAAGGCCAGCGCCGGGACGTGTATGTAACGGTCTACGTCGTCAACAGACTTGACCGTGTCGTCCAGGTAATCGAGCAGGAAGGCCAGGCCGATGCCCGCTGCGAGCGAGAGCAGCAGAGCTATCAGGACGTTGCGCATGCGCTGCGGCCCGACGGGCGCGCGCGGGACGCGGCTGTAGGTCGCCACGGTGACGTTGTTGGGTCTGTCGTTGTTGGTGATTTGCAGCTCGCGCTGGCGTTGCAGCAGCGTGTTGTAGTATTGCTGATCGGTCGCCAGCTTCTGCTTGATGACGTTCATCTGAATCATGGCCTGATTCTGCTGAGCGTTCTCACCGGCCTGGCTATTGAAAGACTGCCGCAGCATATTCTCTTTATTGAGCGCGTCCTCGTAGCGCGCCTTCATCGCCGCAATCACTTCGCCGGGAGCTTTGGCGAGCGCCGCCTCGACGGGCTTGATCTGCTCGTCGATCTTCTTCACGTCCGGCCATTCCGGCGTGTATGTGACGAGCAGTTCCAGCCGCTTCTGATTCAAGTCTTCGAGCTGTTTGCGCAGGTCTTGAACGCGCTTGTCCTCCTGAATGGCAGGAATGGTGTAGGGGTCTTTTGATCTGGACGCCCCTTCGTAGATTGATTGAGCCTCCTTGCGCTTGTTCTCCGCGTCCAGCAGTTGCTGGCTAAGCGAAGTCAGGCGCGCCGTCGAGAGGTTTGTGCCGCCGCCGCCACCCGGCCCCGAAGTGTCGTCGAGCGGAAGATTGTTAGCCCTTGCGTAGTTGAGGCGCGCCTCTTCCTGCTGCTGAATCTTGAGCTGTAGCTCTGTGATCTGGTTCGCCAGCAGGTCTGCGGACTTGTCCGAACCGGCGGTCATGCGTGCGAAGTTATTAGCCACAAAGACATCAGCCAGGGCATTGGCGACCTTCTGCGCCAACTCGGGGCTGGAGTGCGTGAAGCGCAACGTGACCAGGTTGGTTCCGGGCACAGGGTCTACTTTGAGACTGGCCGCCAGCGCATTTTCGTACGGCTCAAGCATGGCGACCTGCTCAGGCGTCATCTGTTGTTCTTTGACCTGCGTTTCGGGAACAATCGCCGGAGCCCCGTTGGCGGTCGCGGGTGCTCCCGTGGTCTGCGTGTCGGTCGCAACGGGCAGCGCCGGTGCGGTTGTGGCTGGAGCGGGCTGAGCTTCCGCAGGCTTCTCGCGCGAGAAGACGCCTCTGAGCGTCGAGATGAGGCCGGTGCGGTTCTGCGTGCCCCAGAAAGAGGGGTTGTTTTGAAGATCGAGCGTTAGGATCACCTGACGCAGGAGCGTCGGGTTGACCAGAAGCTTCAACTGCGTGTTCCAGTAGGCCGGGTCTCTGTTTTTGCCCGTGTCGATGACGATCTTGTCCGTTTGCAGGATACTGCTCTGCTGATCCTCTATCTGGATCGTGGTGGCTGCTTCATAAATGTTGGGCTGCCGATACATGTATATGGTGACGAGGGTGGTGACCACGAGCGCCAGCGTGAGTATGAGCCACTTGCGTTTCAAGACCACCTGCATGTAATCGCGCAGGTGCGTGGGCTCCGTCGGCGAGACGCCGTACGGTTTTGTCTGAACGGTATCGCGCAGCGGGCGATCAAGTCCGCGTTCTACACCGCTCAAAGGAAGCAATCTATCATCTTGAGACATCATAATGCAGGAACCTTACCAGAAATGAGAATTCGAACAGTCCGACCAAGCGACGGGAAAGCATCATACCAGAGACAGAGGCTGTGACAAACCGCAAAAACGCAAGTAGCAAGAGCCGGAATCAACGGTTTACAGTTGTTCGGTGAGTCGTAAATTACAACTCAACACGGAGGCACAGCGGAGGCGAGAGCTTAAGGGAGAGGCTTATCGGGATGTCCGACACTCTCTCTGTGCCCCCTTTGTGTGCTCTCTGCCTCTGTGTTGAATAACCTTCGCCATCCAGTCAATCTGACCCGCTACTCACCAAACGGCTTCGGTAGCTTCGGTTTTGCCGAAGAATAGCCAGGCCGCTTGCGCGTCCAGGGATGCTTGGCTACACTGGCGTCGCACCATCAAACATCGCCGCCAAAGGAAGTAGAAGACTCTCCACAGATCAAAATGGTCTCCACCAGCTTAGCCCGAGCGATCCTGCGCAGCCGCTTAAGGGGCGCTACGCGCCTGACGATCATTCTTGCGCGCCGGTTCAGCTCGCTTCAGGCCATCCCGCTCCAGACACGCACGGGCACGACCCTGTATGCAGATTTACGCCTGCTCTCGACGCACAACCTCTTCCTTAACAGGCAATGGCCTGTCTACGGGGAAAAGGCCATTCGGCGTGCCATCAAGACAGGCGACGTGGTGTTTGACATCGGCGCGCACGTCGGCGTTTACACGACGCTCTTCTCGCATCTGGTCGGCCAGCAAGGCAAAGTTCACGCTTTCGAGCCCAACCCGGAGGTGCTCCCTGCGCTTCGGCGCACGGTGGAAGGACTGGGCAACGTCGTGCTCCATCCTTTCGCCTTATCGAATGAGACTCGCAAAGCTGTGCTGGTCGTGCCGGGCGACCCTTCGATGGCTTCCTTGAGCGACTGGTTCGATGGCGCTCACGGCGACACACACACCGTCGATTGCGAGATACGCCGGATGGATGATTTGATCGACTCCGGCGCACTCCCGCAGCCTGACTTCATCAAGTGTGATGTGGAAGGGGCCGAGACGCTGGTCTTCAAGGGCGGAGAAAAGAGCTTGAACCGCGCGCACGCGCCCATCATCCTCTTTGAAGGCATTGCGGATTCGGCGCAGGGTTTCGGAGAGAGTAGTTCCGGAGCGATAGACTTCCTTCTCGGCCTGGAAAAGCCGCGTTACCACTGCTTCCGCCTGGGAGCGAAAGGAAAGCTCACCGCCATCAAGGCTCTGGATGTCCCGTATGCCAACCTGCTGGTCGTGCCGGATTCCAAGATTGACGAGTGGCAAGATGATTAAGCCCCGGCAGCGGCGGCATACCAGTAGCCCCTCCGGGGCTTATTGTTGCTGTGTGATTGCAGCGAAATCCTTGACCGCGTCTCGCCAGTCTGGGAGCGGCTCAAGTCCTATCGCTTCTGAGACCAGGCATCGCAGGCGAGAGTTACGCGGGCGCGGCGCGGGTCTGCTCAAAGAATCCATGCTCACGCTCTGAATGACCGCCGACCCGCAGCCGCCAGCTTCGAGTGCGACCCGCGCGAACTCCTCGAAAGATGTTCCTTCGCCGCTATTGACGACGTGATACAAGCCCGGCAGGTCGAGCGCGGCCAGCTCGCGCAATCGCGCCGCCAAATGCTTTGTATAGGTCGGCGTCCCGTAAGCATCGCGGATCGCGGTCAGTGGCTCATTGCGCCGCGCTCGCTCGATGGCGGTGCTCAAGAAATTTCGCCCACCGGGGCCGAACACCCAGCCCGTGCGCACAACGATTGTTCGGGCGCAGGCAGCCAGAGCGCGCCGCTCGCCCTCAAGCTTGCTGGCTCCGTAAACACTTTTCGGGTCAGGGTCGTCGCGCTGTGTGTAGAAGCCTTCCTTTGCTCCGTCAAAGACGTAGTCGGTCGAGATGGTGATGAAAGAGGCGTGTATGCGGCGGCTCTGTGCGGCGAGACGCTCCGGCGCGCGCGCATTCACTTCGTAAGCCCGCCTGGAATCCGACTCGCAGCCGTCAACGTCCGTCCAGGCCGCGCAGTTGATGACAACTTCCGGGCGCGCTTGTTCAAAGCACGCCTCAATACGCGCCTCGTCTGTGATGTCCAGGCTCCGGTGATCGTGCGCGAAGACCTCATCCTGTTGCGCCTCGAGGTATTCGACGACCACTCGGCCAAGCATCCCGCCTGCGCCTGCTACGAGCACCTTCAACGCGCGCCGACCTCCACCCCGTATTGCCGTGCGTAGAACTCACGATACGCGCCGCTTCGCGCACGCTCGATCCAATCCTGATTCTCCCCGTACCACTCAATCGTCTTACGCAGGCCGCTCTCCCAGGTCTCCTGCGCGTGCCAGCCCAGCTCCGTCTCCACCTTCGACGGGTCGATGGCGTAGCGCCGGTCGTGACCGGGACGATCCTTGACGCGGCGTATGAGCGAGAGCGGCTTGCCGAGCGCTTTCAGGATTGATTCGACGACCTCAAGGTTGCGGCGCTCGTTGCGCGCGCCGATGTTGTAGGTCTCGCCTGCGCGCCCACGCTCAATCGCCAGCAGAATGGCGCGGCAATGATCTTCGACGTATATCCAGTCGCGCATGTTGCGCCCGTCGCCGTAGAGCGGAATCGGCTCGTCACCCATCGCGTTGGAGAGGATGAGCGGAATGAATTTTTCGGGAAACTGTCGGGGGCCGTAGTTGTTGCCGCAACGCGTGATGATAGTGTCGAGGCCGTAGGTGTGATGCGCGGCGCGCACCAGATGCTCGGCTGCCGCCTTGGTGGCCGCGTAAGGATTGTTCGGCGCAAGCGGCGAGGCTTCCGTAAAGTACGTCTCTTCATCTTCGGGCAAACTGCCCATCACCTCATCCGTGCTGATGTGGATGAACCTGCGCACGCCGCGCAGCCGTGCGGCATCGAGCAAGACCTGTGTGCCGTTCACGTTGGTGCGTATGAATTCGTCTGCCGAAGTGATGCTGCGGTCGACGTGCGATTCGGCGGCGAAATTGATGATCGCCTCCGTCCCGTCCTCTATCGCCGCATAGACGGCCTCGCGCTCCGCTATATCGCCGCGTACAAAGTGGTGGCGCTCTGCGTCCACGTCTTTGAGATTATCCAGATTACCGGCATAAGTCAGCGCATCGAAGTTCGTGATCTTGCAGGAAGGTATCGTGGCGAGCGCCAGACGGATAAAGGCAGAGCCGATGAAGCCCGCGCCGCCGGTGACGAAAAGTTTACGCATAAGAGATCAGTTGTAATCAGCCGAGAGCGCGTCTCCGCAAAGGTGTTCCAGCGCCGCCGCACTCTCTCTCAATCTGCAAGTAGCTCTCAGAGAATATCATTGACGGCCGTCTGGATCGAACTACCGGCGGTACGCATAGAGGTGGCCTGTCATCTGTGTCCAGTCAGGCTCTCCGACGAGCGTGAAACCTTTGCTTTCCAGAAAGCGTGCCAGTTTATCAGGAGTGTGGGATGGATCGAATCTATGCCATTCCATGGCGATCTTCTTGATGGAGCGGAACACTTCATCGGGCGCGTTGAAGAGAATCTCATACTCTGCGCCCTCGCAATCCAGTTTGAGAAAATCGCAGGACTCAATCCGGTTGAGCCGGAACACATCCTCTAAGCTCACGCTCTCGACAACCTCTTTTTTGGTTCCGCCGCCGCCCGCGAAGAGACTGGTATTGTTCGGCTCGACTTCCATTGAAAAGAGCAGCTCAAGCTGAGCGGTCTCCTTCCAGACCGCCTGCTTGAAGACCGAAACATTTTTCAGCCCGTTGCGGCGAACGTTCTCGCTCAGCAGGTTGAAGTGCATGGAGCATGGCTCGTAAGCATAGACCTTCCCTTCGTCTGCCAGGTGCGCGGCCTTGAGCGTGAAGAAGCCTACGTTCGCGCCAATATCGACGACCGTGTCGTGGCTGTTGATCTTAAAGAGGGGATGACGGTCGTAATGATTCAAGTAGAAGATTTCGACAAACACTGTGTAGAGCGCGACCGAGCCCGGATGCAGAGAGAATTGGAGACCGTTGCGCAATTCCAGGGTGTTGCCCGACGGCCTCTTCCCGATCTTATTGCGCACACGGTCGGCCAGAACAGCAGGCCAGTTCCGAAGCGTCAAAATATCCTGAGCCACCCAGATCGATTCCCACGCGGCGTGTGTGGCCGTATACCGTAAAGCATTTACATGCTGGTTAATTCCCATGCCAACTCCTGACTCTGTCCCTGATTATTTAATGGCGTGAGGGGCGCAGCCGCCCCGGTTAGAGTGCAGAGTAGCTTACCTGAAATCTCGCGCTTAGGCTACAGCAGCGAATAAACGGTGGTGGGTCAGTTTCACTGTTGAACAAAAAGTAGGATTCAACATAAGTACACACCTGCCGCTCAAGTCTGTCCTCAATTGTAGACACCTGATCACTCTACTGGAAACTAAAATCTCTTTATTCGCCTGAAAGAGACCGCAATGAGATCGGAATCATCGATGGTATGAGTATTGCTCTTCGTAGGAGTATGTCTCTTCGTTTCCTGCTGATATACGAAGACACTCACTAAGGAATATCAGCCAAAGTCCGACATACGGCGAGAATTAGCAACTCCCTCCTTATGCCATAGAGATAAAGATTGCTTATCTCTATGCATTCAATATTGAAAACAATCCACGACCGGATTCTGTTAGATAAAGAAATTTCCATTTGTCTTAACGGTTTCGGTCTCACCTTCCGCCTTAGTTAGATGAAGGCGGAATACCTCACGCAAGCTTTGCTGAATGCACATGAGTATTCTGCCGCTTGCTCAACCGCGCAAGTGCGCTTTGTAGCAAAAGGAGAGAAAGTAATGAGAACAAGATTAATGAGAACAAGCCTTTTGACGCCGATCTTACTGGCGCTGCTTTTCGTCGCCGCCGGGAGTGCATTCGGCCAAGCGCCTGATCCTAATCGTTTCTACCAGATTATGGCTAGGCACAGCGGCAAGTGTCTCGATGTTACCGGTGGGTCCGTTGATAACGGAGCGCCAGTCATCCAGTGGGACTGTCACGGCAGAGACAACCAGCAATGGACGTTTACCCCTATCGGCGCTGGTTACTACAAAATCATCGCCAGGCACAGCGGCAGGGTTCTGGACGTTTTTGGAGGAATATTCTCGGGGGGCAACGACATCGACGTCCAGCAACGCGATTATAACGGCAGCGCCAATCAGATGTGGCACGTCGATCCCGTCGGCGGTGGCTACTACTCAATCATCGCGAAGCATAGCGGGAGAGGCTTAAAGATCCGTGGCGGCTCGACCAATTCCGGCGCGCAGGCGATACAGTATGACTGGCGTCAAGAGTACACTGATGCGCAATGGCTATTGACTCCGCTTCCCATCAGTCCCACTTGCGCTGGTGCTGATTCTATCACCTCCACATTCACGGGGACAGTGAACCTGCGTATTGCAAACGCCCAAACACCCAATCCATTCAACCAGGATATCAACCTGACGATTGACTTTACCGCTTGCCGGACCAATGCTCGTATTACTAACTTTCCGGCAATAGCAGTTTCGTTCGATACAGGCTGGTTTGGCCGGAATACTACGACCGTGACAGAAACCGGCGGCGGCACAGGAGTCTTTAACCCCGACAACGGAAGCATGAGCATTCCGGTTACGCTTCGTGTCCAACACAGCCTCGAAGCCACAGTAGGTGCAATCGCAGGACCTTCGACCCTTACCTTGAATCTGACGACGGAAGGATCAGGCGGGCAGCGTGTACATGGAGGCGAAGTCACGCTCGTGGGTTCGGGACGATTCGTAGGGGGATTCCTGAATGGTAGCCAAGGCGACATCACCGTCAATGGCAGGTTATCGCCCAGCCCGTGAAAATCCACGGCCCGTTGAAAACTTCCCTGAGCAGGAACAGTAGCCCTGTTTGGTCGGGCACTGTTCCATAGCTCAGGAATGCCGAAGCCGGGCGGCTCAATTCACAAAAAAGATTTTCGCTCTGCAATTCACTGCGGCATGGAGCTATAAACCTCAAACTGAACCACTGCCGAATAAACAGTGATGCCTTCGACCATGCCGCTTGACGCCCCTCAGCTTGCGCGGCTAAAGTCCCAACGTCTCAAGTAGAAGAATGGTCTTTTGGACACGGCAGCGCCAGAGTTTATGAACAAGCATCCGGACGGCAACATTGAAACAGAAGACAAGGCCCTGCTCTTTCTGCACATTCCGAAAGCGGCGGGCACGACCTTGCACAGCGTCATCGAGAGGCAGTTTGCGCCCAGTGTGACCTTCACTATTTCCGGTGCGGGTTCGCCGCAGGGGATCAAGGAGTTCATCAGTTTACCGCCGGAGCAGAGAGAGCGGATCAGGCTCTTGAAGGGGCACATGCCGTATGGCCTGCACAAGTATTTGAGCGTGCCTGCGACCTACATCACGATGCTGCGCGATCCGGTTGACCGCGTCATCTCTCATTACTACTTCGCACGTAAAAATCCGGCTCATTATCTTCATCAGGAGGTGACGTCGAAAAAGATGACGCTGGCCGATTTCGTCGGCAGCGGATTATCGACTGAGCTGACCAACGATCAGACCAGATTAATCAGCGGCGTCGAAAAGGTGAACACGCGTCTGCTGGACGGCACAGAGCGCCGCACACTGCGCGCTGATCCTGAGCCCGTCACACGCGAGATGCTGGAGATCGCCAAAAGGAATCTGCGCGAGCACTTCGCGGCGGTCGGGCTCTTCGGAAGCTTCGATGAATCCCTCCTCCTCTTCAAAAAAGTTCTGGGCTGGACGAACGTCTACTACGTGCGGCTCAACGTGACGAAAGATCGCCCCGCCAAACGCCAAGTACCGGGCGAGGAGAGGGCTTTGATCGAACGATATAACGAGCTGGATTTGGAGCTATACGAATACGCACGCCTCCGTTTTGAAGAGGCAATCAGGGCGGAGGGCGCAGGATTCCAGCATGAGCTGCGCAGCTTCCAGCGAAAGAACAGATTGTACGAGACGGCGCTCAAAGGCTACGCGCGGACGCGAGAAGTGATCCCGAAGATGATCGGCGCGGTGAGGAAAAAGGGCGCGGGCGAAGGCTGAAGGGATGCGCGAGCCGCCCCGACCGACTTGTCATATGTCCCGAGAGCCCTTATGATTCAGTGTTTTGAGCCGACCGCTGAATTTCCCGTTTTGTCACCATGGTGGGGCAATAAGATTTGATGAGGAATTAAACGGCGCGTCCCCTCGTTTGGCGCAAGCGTTATTAAAATAGATACGGTATGCATTTATACGTCATCCCTGATGCTCACTTCCTGATAGTTATCCACAACCCCTGACCCGAACTGAGCCTCTGCTGATGACGCCAAAATTCTCCGAAGATTGGAGCGGAATAAGAGTTGTCAACTACGAAACAAGCAACACTGATTTCTCCCTACGGGGGCGAATTGGTAAACCTCATGGCCGCGCGCGAGGCGGTCGAAGAACTGAAGGCGCATGCCAGCCACCTGCCCTCGCTGCAACTGTCGGCAAGAACAGTCTGCGACCTGGAGCTTTTGGCGACGGGCGCGTTCTCTCCACTTGATCGTTTCATGGGAAGCAAGGATTACGAGCGCGTGCTGGAAGAGATGCGCCTCACGAGCGGCCACATCTTTCCCATCCCCGTCACGCTTCCCGTCGAGGCGGACGCTGGCTTCAAAGAGGGGCAGGAGATCGCCCTGCGCGACGCCGAGAACAACCTGCTCGCCGTCATGCACATTGAAGAAATCTACGAGTGGGATATGGCGCGCACGGCTCGCCAGGCCTTCGGCACGGAAGATTTGCGCCACCCGCTCGTCGCGGAGATGCACCGCTGGGGCAAGCTCAACATTTCGGGACGCCTGCAAGTGCTGCAACTGCCACGCCACTATGATTTCAAGGAGTTGCGCCTGAGCCCTGCACAGACACGCGCACGCCTGGAGACCTTCGGCCACGAGAACGTCGTCGCCTTTCAGACGCGAAACCCCTTGCATCGTGTCCACGAAGAGCTGACCAAGCGCGCGGCGCAAGGCGTTGACGGTGTTCTCTTACTGCATCCGGTCGTCGGCATGACCAAGCCGGGCGACGTGGATCACTACACGCGCGTGCGCACCTACAAGGCGCTCGCAGCAAGCTACTACGACGCGGATCGCATACTGCTCTCGCTCCTGCCGCTCGCCATGAGGATGGCCGGGCCGCGTGAGGCTCTGTGGCATGCTTTGATCCGGCGCAACTACGGCGCGAACCATCTGATCGTCGGACGCGACCATGCCAGCCCCGGCGTCGATTCCAACGGCAAGCCATTCTACGGCCCTTATGATGCTCAGGAATTGGTCGAAAGCTTCCGCGATGAGCTGGGTGTCGGCGTGCAGCCCTTCCACGAGCTGCTTTATCTGCCGGAAGAGGAACGTTACGAGGAGGTCTCCAAAATCAAGGATCAATCGCGCACGGCGAGCATCTCCGGCACGCAGGTTCGTGAGGACTACCTGAACAAGGGCAAGACCCTGCCCGCCTGGTTCACGCGCCCCGAAGTCGCGGAGATACTGGCCGAGACCTACCCGCCGCGTCACCGCCAGGGCATCTGCATCTGGTTCACGGGTCTCTCCGGCGCTGGCAAATCCACGACGGCTGAAGTCCTGACCGTTCTCTTATTGGAGCACGGGCGACAGGTAACTGTGCTCGATGGCGACGTGGTGCGCACGCACCTCTCCAGGGGATTAGGCTTCAGCAAGGATGATCGTGATACGAACATCCGCCGCATAGGCTTCGTCGCCGCAGAGTTGGTTCGTCACGGAGGCACTGTGGTCTGCGCGGCTGTCAGCCCCTATCGCGCCACACGCAACGACGTGCGCAACATGGTCGGCGCAGAGCATTTCGTCGAAGTGTTCGTCGATACGCCGATTGAAGTCTGCGAGGAGCGCGACACAAAGGGCATGTATGCCAAGGCGCGTCGCGGCGAGATCAAGGACTTCACAGGGATAGACGACCCCTATGAGCCGCCGCAGCATGCTGAATTGACGCTCGACACGACCAAGCACACGCCCGAACAGAACGCCTGCCTGATTCTCGACTACCTGATCGAAAAGGGCTTCGTTCGCGCCTCGGAAGCACGCGACGCGAACCTCTGTTTGCAAGACGCGTAAAGAATAGTCCGATGTCCAATGCCCAGAGTTCAAGGTCTCTGAGATAAGCGCCTTAACTTTGGATTTTGGGCATCGGACTTCGGACTTAAGACTTTATGAAACATCCCGCCGAGAGTGTGGTCGCAGAAGATGCGCGGGCGTTGCTCTTTCTGCATATTCCAAAGGCGGGAGGCACGACCTTGCACAGCGTCATCGAGAGGCAGTTTGCGCCCAGTGTGACCTTCACTATTTCCGGCATGACGCCGTCGAAGTCGATCAAGGAGTTCATAGAGCTGCCGCTGGAGCGCAGATCGAAGATCAGGCTCTTAAAGGGGCACATGCCGTATGGCCTGCACAAGTATTTGAGCGTGCCTGCGACCTACATCACGATGCTGCGCGATCCGGTTGACCGCATCGTCTCGCATTACTATTTTGTGCGGCGCTCGCCGGGCGTCGGCCACCACAGGGAGGTCGAACAGGGGCGCATGGGGCTGGACGATTTCGTCAGGGAGCGTGCGGCGATAGGAGCGAACAACGATCAGACCAGATTGATCAGCGGCGTGGAGAAGGTGAACGCCAAGCTCTGGAACAATGGTCAGGGCGTTAATGAAGAGGCGGGCGATGTGGATATTCTGGAGATCGCCAGGGCGAACCTGAGAGATCATTTCACGCTCGTCGGGCTGGCGGAAAATTTTGACGAATCGCTCCTGCTGCTCAAGCGGCGGCTCGGTTGGAGAAACGTCTATTACGTGAAGCAAAATGTGACGAAGGGACGGATCGCCAAACGACAAGTGCCGCGAGAGACCCTGAGCTTGATCGAAAAGCATAACGAGCTGGACATGGCGCTCTATGAATATGCGCGGCAGAGATTTGAAGAGGCCGTCGCGGAACAGGGCGCAAGCTTCGCCAATGATCTGCGGCGCTTTCAACGCAACAACAAGGTCTACGGGGCGGCGTGGCGAGGCTACCTGCTGACGCGCTCGACGATCCCGAAAGTGAGGGCGGCGATGAGCGGTAGTAAAGTGAATAGAGATTAAACGCAAAGGACGCAAAGGGGACGACGCTGGAGATCGCAAAGTGTCAACTCCTTTGCGATGCACTTTGCGCCCTTTGCGTTTAATCACCCCTTTGTAGCGAAGGATGAATTGCGTGACGACGAGAAGCTTGGAGGGCAGGTCGGAAGTGATGGATGTGAGCGAGGAAGGAGCGGGGGCGCTGAAGGTGTCTGCCCAGACGCAGGCTGCTTCCAATGACAAAGCAGAAGCCGCGCCTCACACCTCTTTGCCGGACAAGCCGCTCGTGACGATTGAGCCGACGAAGACCTGGGTGGCTCTGAATCTGCGCGACCTGTGGCTCTCCCGCGAGCTCTTCTTTTTTCTGACGTGGCGTGATGTCAAGGTGCGCTACAAGCAGACACTGCTCGGAGCCGCCTGGGCGATTCTCCAGCCCGTCTGCTCGATGATCATCTTCACGCTCATCTTCGGACGCCTGGCGGGCATACCGACCGACGGTATCCCGTACCCGATCTTCGCTTACGCAGGACTTTTGCCGTGGCTCTTCTTCTCCAACGCCGTCACCAACAGCGGCAACAGCCTCGTCGGCAGCTCGCACCTGATTACCAAGGTCTACTTTCCGCGCATGCTCATTCCCGGCGCAGCCGTGGCCGCCGGGCTGGTTGAATTCGGCATCGCCTTTACAGTGCTCGTCGGCCTGATGATCTACTACCGCATCGGTGTGACGCTGAACCTCTTGATGCTGCCGGTGCTGGTGCTGATGACGACGCTGCTGGCCGTAGGGGTCGGGATGTGGATGTCCGCGCTGAACGTCAAATACAGAGATGTGCGCTTCGCTTTGCCCTTCATCATTCAGCTCTGGTTCTTCTCGTCGCCCATTATCTATCCGGCGAGCTTTCTGAAGAACTGGCAGATGCTGCTCATCCTCAATCCGATGGCGGGCATCATCGAAGGCTTCCGCTCCGCACTGTTCGGCAGAGCGTTCAACTGGACGGCGCTCTTGGCCTCGGCTCTGATCACACTAATCGTGCTCGTTTATTCCGCCTACTCGTTCCGGCGCATGGAAAAGAGCTTTGCAGACGTTATCTAAATAGATGTTGGGAAGTTCGCGCCACTTTTACCGCGGCTCTGCCGCCTATGCTGTGCGGAAAGCCTCTGGCTTTCCGACGCACGCTACCCCAGCCCTCAGCGAGGCTGCGCCTCGCGTACGGCAAGGCGCAGCCTTGCCGGTAAAGATAGGCTGCGAGACGGAAAGGCAGAGCCTTTCCGCACAGCACGAGCGGCGAAGCCGCCAAGAGAAAAAAGTCTCGGACTTTCCCGCACAAATTTAGCAGCGCAATGAGACCGATCATCAAAGTCGAGAATCTGAGCAAGCGTTACCGCATCGGCGCACGCCAGGCGGCGGCCTATTCGACCGTGCGCGAAGCGCTGGCCGGGGCGGTCAAAGCGCCGCTCAACCGTCTGCGGCGCTCGAACGGGCACAAAGCACAGGAGACGAAATGGGCGCTCAGGGATGTCGGTTTTGAGGTCGCGCCGGGCGAGGTCATCGGCATTATAGGCCGTAACGGCGCGGGCAAATCGACGCTCCTGAAAATCCTCTCGCGGATCACGGAGCCGACGACCGGTAGAGTCGAGCTTTACGGGCGCGTCGGCAGTCTGCTCGAAGTCGGCACGGGCTTTCACCCAGAGCTGACGGGGCGCGAGAACGTCTACCTCAACGGCTCCATCATCGGCATGAGCCGCCGCGAGATCGAGCGTAAGTTCGACGAGATCGTCGCCTTCGCGGAGGTCGAGCAGTACATAGACACTCCTGTCAAACGCTACAGCAGCGGCATGCAGGTGCGGCTGGCCTTTGCCGTGGCCGCACACCTGGAGCCTGAGATACTGGTCGTCGATGAGGTGTTGGCCGTCGGCGATGCGGCCTTTCAAAGAAAGTGCCTGGGGAAGATGGGCGACGTGGCGAAACAGGGACGCACAGTTCTCTTTGTGAGCCACGATCTGGCCGCCGTCCGCCAGCTTTGCGAGAGAGTGATGCTGCTCGCGGGTGGTCAGCTTGTCATGAACGGAGAGCCCGCACACGTCATAGACACTTACATTGCGGAGTCCTACGGCGAGTCTATCAGTTGGGAAGTGGATGCCGAAAGATTGAAAGGCGAAGGGCCTGTCAGAATCACAGGCATAGAGCTGCTCGATCTGGAACACAGGCCGCTCAAGAACATGCTGGCGGGCAATGGGCTCATCCTGCGCGTCCGGTATGAATTGGAAAAGGGCGTGCGGATCCCTTCTGCATCCTTCGTCGTGCGCTTTAAGACGCAGATGGGCACGGAGGTGTTGCGCTTGAGCAACGCGCCGATCAGCGGCTTCCCGATCACCAACCTGGAAGGCAGCGGGCAGGTCGAGCTGGTGCTCCCCGTCGTGCCCTTCACGGGCGGGAACTATTTTCTGGACGTGGCCTTCGGACGCCGTATGCAGGGCTACTATGCGAACCTGACCAACATTCTTTCTTTGAGCATCGCCAATCATGATGTTTACGAGAGCGGTTCGGCGCTGGATCAGTCGCGCTGTCTGTTGACGGTCGTGCACCGTTGGCTGCATGAGCCGGAGAAAGGCCAGAGGGTTGACAGCGGGTGGATCGGGCGCGGGCTGCTGGAGCTTCCGCGAGGAGATTTTGATGAAGAAGATTAGCGAGATACTGGCGCGCAGAGGCAGCGCCGTCGAGCCAGCCGTGCTGCCGTCGTTCGGCGCGTACAACAATAGCCAGAGCGCGCAGTTTCTCAGACAGTTGATGCAGCAGAACTACACGGTCGCCAACCTGAAGAACGAGACGCCCGAAGATTTTCAGGCGCACATCCTGAGCCTCATCGGACACCGTGATGCGGCCATCGAGGGTTACACGGATACGACGCACCAGCGCGACATGTCGATCCAGTTTGAATGGGGACACAACCACGACTTCGGCGCTTTCTCTCTTCAAGGAGCGATGCGCGACCGCCACATAGAGGTGCTGGCGACCTTCATGGAGGAGTGCGGTGTGCCGGAGCGCAGCCTCGCGGGCAAGCGTGTGCTGGACATAGGCTGCTGGACGGGAGGGATGAGCCTGCTGCTGGCCGCGATGGGCGCGCAAGTTTTCGCCATCGAAGAGGTTCGCAAGTACGCCGATTGCGTCAACTACATGAAGAACGCGTTCGGGCTCGATAACCTCACGGTCGAGAATCGCTCGCTCTATTCGCTCACGGATGAAAAGTTCTACGACCGCTTTGACATCGCGATTTATTCGGGCGTCCTTTATCATGTGACAGACCCTGTGCTCTCGCTGCGCATCGTCTTCAACAGTCTCAAGGACGGAGGCCGATGCTTGCTGGAGACGATGGCGAGAGAAGGCAAGGGAAGCTTCTGCGGCTACTACGGCGCGTCTGACACATTGAAAAGGTCTGCCGATGGTGGGCCGCGTGCGGGCTGGAACTGGTTCGTGCCATCGCTGGAAGCCGTCTCAAGATTGATGACCGATGTCGGCTTCGACGTGCGCCATGCCACCTTGCATGAGGGCGCGCGAGCGGGGGCGCGCCGCGCGCTTGCGCTTGGGCTTCGTGAAAAGCATGTGGACATGCTGCGCGCGGGGCTCTCAAGACCGGATATTCGTTAGCTCAATATGTGGGGCACAGAGACTTAGCGACCTCCAGCGCGTCCCCTTTGCGCCCTGCGGCGTTTAAACTTCCTCTCTAAACGCAAAGGACGCAAAGGTTTTCGCAAAGGTCGCAGAGAAGGAAAATCTTAAGCAGTTAATGAAATGAGCACGCGAGGTGAGAATCTGATCTTCCTGATCTCTCAGCCGAGGGCTGGCTCGACCATGCTTCAGAGAATGCTGGGCAATCATCCCGCCATTCATACTGTCGGCGAGCCGTGGCTGATGCTCCATCCCCTCTACGGCTTGCGCTCTGAAGGATACGACGCGGAGTACAGCGCGCCGACGGCGCGACTGGCCGTGCGGGAATTTCTGGGAACGATTCCGCGCGGGGAAGAGGAATATGTAGAGGGTGTACGCCGCATGTGCGCGCATCTCTACGGGCAGGCTTTGGCCGCTTCGGGCAAGCGCTACTTTCTGGACAAGACGCCGCGTTACTATCTCGTCATCCCGGAACTGCTCAGCGTCTTTCCTGAGGCTCATTACATCATCCTGTTGCGCAACCCGCTCGCGACGCTCCATTCGATCATCAAGACCTGGATCAAGGATCAATGGGGCTGGCTCTATTACTACAGGAACGATCTGATAAAAGCGCCACGCCTTTTGATGGAAGGGGCGACGCTCGCGGGCGCGCGCAGCCTGGTCGTACATTATGAGCAGTTACTAGCGAACCCGCAGCACGAGTTACGGCGCATCTGCGAGAAGCTGGGAGAGGATTTCACGGGGGAGATGATCGAGGCGAATGGTCAGAACCTTCCGCACTGGCGCTACGGCGATCAGCAGGGTGTCTACCGGCACACGCGCCCCGTGGCGTTGAACGCGCAGAAATGGGTGGAGGCTCTCAGCGAGCCTCAGTTCTGGCGCGTGGCGGATGATTATCTGAGGCGGCTGGGTCGTGAGAGGGTCGAAGAGATGGGGTATGATTACGCGGAGCTACAAGACGCGCTCGACTCGCACAGCCCGACGCGCACACGCCGCTGGCTGACATTTTCGCTCGACTGGTATCTGGAGCGGCAGATGGAGAAGCGTCCCAGGTGGGAGCGAGGCGTGGCGCGCCTGAAACATTTGCTTCGACGCCAGCGGGCTGCGAGCGGCGCTGCTGCTGCGGAGACGGAGAGCCAGCCCGCCCTCGCCCCGGTTGCTCCCGGTGATCTGCCGCACGCTTGAAATGCACACGAAGCATCAGAGCGAGATCAGAAAAGGAGAAGGGAATGATCCACGAAAACACACGAAGTAACACGAAGGAAGCCCTCTTTGTTTAGTGTTATTTCGTGTGTTTTCGTGGATCGTCCGATGCATCGGATGCGAAATTGAAGGGCATGGGCTTATTGATCGCCCATTCACTCTATAGAAACGAGCACTGACAAGCTTATGAAAAAGGCTCTTATCACCGGAATCACAGGACAGGACGGATCGTACCTCGCAGAGCTGCTGCTTGAGAAAGGCTACGAAGTCTACGGCGTGATCCGCCGCTCGTCGTCGTTCAATACGGATCGCATAGACCATATTTACCAGGACCCGCACGAGGAGGATGTACGCCTGCGACTGGTCTACGGCGACCTCAACGACGCGACCTCGCTCAACACCATCCTGCGCGACATCAAGCCCGAAGAGATTTACAACCTCGGCGCGCAGTCGCACGTCCGCATCTCTTTCGACATCCCAGAATATACGGGCGAGGTGACAGCCCTCGGGACCGTGCGCCTGCTGGAAGCCATACGCGACGTTGGCCTCACGCCTAAGTTCTACCAGGCTTCAAGCTCGGAGTTGTACGGCAAGGTGCAGGAGATTCCGCAGAGCGAGAAGACGCCCTTCTATCCACGCTCGCCGTATGCGTGCGCCAAGGCTTACGCTTATCACATCACCGTGAATTATCGCGAAAGCTACGGACTGTTCGCCTGCAACGGCATCCTGTTTAATCACGAGAGCCCGCGTCGCGGCGAGACCTTCGTCACGCGCAAGATTACGCGCGCCGCGACGCGCATCAAGCTGGGGCTGCAAGAGAAGCTGTACCTGGGCAACCTGGATGCCCGGCGCGACTGGGGCTACGCGAAAGAGTACGTCGAGGCGATGTGGCTGATGCTTCAGCAGGATGAGCCGGACGATTACGTGATCGCCACAGGCGAGCAGCACAGCGTGCGCGAGTTCGTCGAAGAGGTCTTCGGGCTACTAGACATGGACTGGCGCGAGCACGTCGAGATCGACCCGAAATACTTTCGCCCGGCGGAGGTCGATGTCCTGCAAGGAGACACGACCAAGGCGCGCCAGAAATTGGGGTGGGAGCCGAAGGTGACTTTCAAGGAGCTGGCGCGTTTGATGGTCGAAGCCGACATGAAACTGGCGCAGCGCGAGCAGTTTTTGAAAGGCGCGCCCGTGGAGTTCGCAGATGTCGTCAAGCGAGGTTCACACGCATGAGTGAGAGTGGATTCTGGCAAGAGAGGCGCGTGTGCGTCACGGGCGGCGCGGGCTTTCTAGGCTCATACGTCGTCCGCCGCTTGAAGGATGCGGGCGCTGAGGTGTTCGTCCCGCGCGCCGCAGAGTTCGACCTGCGCGAGCGTGATCAGATCAGGCGCATGTACGATGCGAGCCGACCTGAGATGGTCATACACCTGGCGGCTGTGGTCGGCGGCATCGGCGCGAACCGCGACAATCCGGGGCGCTATTTCTACGACAACCTCATCATGGGCGTCGAGCTGATAGAAGAGGCTCGCCGTCGCGGGATCGAAAAATTCGTCGCCACCGGAACGATCTGCTCGTATCCGAAAGATACTCCCGTTCCATTTCGCGAAGAGGATTTGTGGAACGGCTACCCGGAAGAGACGAACGCGCCCTATGGCCTGGCGAAGAAGATGATGCTGGTGCAGTCGCAGGCTTACCGCCAGCAGTACGGCTTCAACTCCATCTTCCTGCTGCCTGTGAATCTTTATGGAGAGCGCGATAATTTCGACCCGCACTCGTCGCACGTCATTCCGGCGCTCATCAGAAAATGCGTCGAAGCGGTGGAGCAGGGGAGCGAAGAGGTGGTCATCTGGGGAACAGGCCGGGCGACGCGTGAGTTCCTGCACGCGGACGATTGCGCGCGCGGGCTGCTATTGGCCGCCGAGCGCTACGATTCTTCGGAGCCCGTCAATATCGGCGCGGGCTTTGAAATCTCCATCCGCGAGCTGGCGCACCTGATCGCAGAGTTGACGGAGTTTCGCGGAAAACTGGTCTGGGACGAATCGAAGCCCGATGGACAGCCACGCCGCTGCCTTGATACGATGCGCGCGAAAGAGGCGTTCGGATTTGTCGCCGAGATACCCTTCAAGGATGGCCTCAGACAGACCATCGAGTGGTATCGCGCGAACCATCCCGCGAGCGCCGCTACGTCAAGATAGAGATATGTAGTCAGTAGGAATTTAACGCAAAGGACGCAAAGGTATTCGCAAAGGAGTTGATCGTTTGCGGCCTCTGCGAAAAACCTTTGCGTCCTTTGCGTTTAATCTTCTCTTTTTAGAATAAGACCCATGGGGTTACCGAAAATCTCTATCGTCACGCCTTCGTTCAACCAGGGGCAGTTTCTGGAAGAGACGATCCTCTCTGTGCTCAACCAGAACTATCCCGACCTCGAATACATCATCATCGACGGCGGGAGCACGGACAATAGCACGGAGATCATACGCCGTTACGAAGATAGAATCGCTTACTGGGTGAGCGAGCCGGATCGCGGGCAGACCGATGCCATCAACAAAGGGCTCAGGCGCGCCACGGGCGAGATCACCACCTACATGAACAGCGACGATGTCTATCTGCCGGGCGCGTTTCACACGGTTGGAAGATATTTCGCGGAGCAGCCAAACTCGCGCTGGCTGTGCGGGACGTGCCTGACCTTCGGATTGCCGGACGAGTCGCCGGGTTTCATGGACGTGCCGCCGACGGAAAACATCGCCGCGCGACTCTTAGTCAACACGTTTCTGCCGACGCCCTCCATGTTCTGGCGGCGCGACGCCTTTGAGGAGTTCGGTCTCTTTCTGGAAGACATGCACTACTGTTTTGACCTCGAACACTGGCTGCGCATGCTGGTCGGCGGAGTCCTTTATCACCCGCTGGATCGACCGCTCTCTGCGTTTCGCCTGCATCCGGCGAGCAAAACGGTGACGACGCGTGACGGGTTCGTGCGCGAAGAGCAGCGCATACGCGAGATGTACCTGCCGCGCATGTCGCCGAGAGAGCGCAACTGGGTGTTGACGAAAGATCGTGAGCGGGAAGCGGCGGAAGTCCTGATGAACGCCGGTTCAAAGTGGCGCGCGGGCGACAAAGCGGGCGGAGTCATAACGGGACTCGACGCGCTGCGCCGCTCGCCCGCGAGAGTCGCCTTCTACTGCGCCAAGCGGCTTCAGCGACTCATCACGTAAGATGGTGTTATAACCGACAAGCCGTTAAAATAATATTCTGTGCTTGAGGGCATCTTGACCATACTAATCGGGAAAATTATGCTCATTAAATGAAGGTACGTGATGTTTTGAAGCTGCTTAAGGATGATGGATGGTATCTAGTGGTTACTGAAGGAAGCCATCGCCAATTCAAACATCCGACCAAGACAGGACGTGTTACCGTACCAGGTAAACCCAATGATGATTTACCTATTGGCACGTTGAACAGTATATTGCGTCAGGCTGGCTTGAAGAGTTAAGGAGAAGACTGGAGATGCGTTACGCCATCGTGATTGAGAAAGCTGAAAATAATTATGCCGCCTACGTCCCTGATTTATTAGGTTGCGTGGCGACGGGCAAGACAATCGAAGAGACCGAGCAGCAAATCCGCGAAGCCATTGAAATCCACCTGCGCGGGATGCGTGAAGACGGGCTGCCAATTCCAGAGCCGAGCAGCCAGGTCGAATATATCGAAGTCGCAGCGTAAAGCCTTCGCGCAATGAATCTTAAAAGTAGAGTAATCAGCCATGCGTCACTTATGTCTTCGTGAATTGTTGAAAAAGGTCGTGCCCGGGCGCTGGCAGGGCGCTGAGATACTGGAGAATGTCTGCCAGCAGTTCGGCCATAACCGGCTGCACCTGCCAACGGTCTCGATTGAAAAGCTCTTTCCGGGCTTCGACGAGACGCCTGTGACCATCTCGATGCTGCCGCGCGGAAGCTGGTCTACTCCGCTGACAGACCAGATCGTGCTCGCAAAGCTGGCGCGGCTGCTGCAACCGGGCTCGATTCTCGAAGTCGGGAGCTTTCGCGGCTACACGACACGCCTGCTGGCGGAGAATACGCCGCCCTCGACCGTCATTCACGCGCTCGACATCAATCCAGATCACGGCGAGGCGTATCTGAATACGCCGCTTGCGAGCCGCATCCGTCGGCTCATCGGTTCTCTGAGCGAGTGGCCTTTTGAAACCGCCGAGCGGATGAAGTACGACTTCATTTTCCTGGACGCGGATCACACCCAGGAGGCCGTCGAGAGCGATACGAAGTACCTGCTCTCGATGCTCGCAGAGGGAGGCATGCTGTTCTGGCACGATTACGCCGACTGGGGCTGGATGAGCACCTGGAATCGCGTCCCCGAAGTGCTGCACGCCTACTCGAAAGAGAGACCGATCTTGAGCATACCGGGAACGAGCCTCGCCGTTTACCGCCAAGGGTGGACCGAAAGCGAAGTCGCCCAATTGATCGAGGATCGAAAGGGAGCGGCTGGCGAATCGCATTGGACTACGGACTTGATTCGGGCAGAGGCGTCGTGAGCAGTAGTAGTAGCACCACCACCCTGACCGCTACGCTTTCGTCGTCGGCGCGAGCACCGATTCACAGAAGGCGCGTGCTGGTCATTCCCGGAGAGTATCCAGACCTGAAAGACCCGCGCCAGTTCAACGGGAACTGGGCAGAAGAGCAGGTGCGCGCCGTGGCCGCCTATCACGATGTCGCGGTCGTCTATCCCTTGTTGACGCGGGAGCGCTCACGCATAGAAGAATGCCTCTATCACGGCGTGCGTACAGTGACGGTGCACTACAGGCATGTGAGTAAGACATGGATTGCGCCCTACCTGGCAGCGGCATGGCGTGGGTTTCAATATGTCCGATCCGAATTGCGCCCCGATTGCATTCACGCGCACGCGCTCTTCCCTTCGGGCTTGGCGGCTGTGCTGATCGGACGCGCTCTCGGAATCCCCGTCGTGGTCACAGAGCATCACGGTCAATTGAAGGTTCGCACCAGCGAGAGCCGTTGGATTAAGAGGATACTGAAGTTTACCCTGCGCCATGCGACTCACTCTATCGCCGTCAGCGAGCACCTGGCCGGTGAGATGCGCGAGCTTGAGCCGCGCGCAACTGTTTCGGTCGTCCCCAATGTCATCGCTCCGAACTTCCTTGAGCCTTCTTCTGCGCCCGCGCCAGCGGGTCGGCTGCGAGAGACGTGTGAGCTGTTATTCGTCGGCTCAATCAGGGACAATAGGAAAGGGCTTGATGAGCTGCTGCGCGCTCTTCGTCTCTACCTGGATATGCCGGACGCGGGGCGTGCGCACCTGACGATCATCGGCGATGGCCGTTGGCGCGAGCGGTTCGAGGAGCTGGCGCGCTCCCTCGGAGTGAGAGACCATTGCCGCTTCATGGGAAGCCGATCCCGCGAGGAAGTAGCCCGTGCGATGAGGGACTGCGACGCGTTTGTCATGCCGAGCAAGTATGAGACCTTCGGCGTCGTCTACGCAGAGGCGATGGCGTGCGGGAAACCCGTCATCGCCTGCCAGGGCGGGCCAGCGGAAAAGATCGTGCCCGCCTGGGCCGGAGTGCTAGTACCTCCCGGTGATGCGGAGGCGATAGCGCGGGCGATCCGACAGGTCGCCTCCGGCTTAGACAACTATGACGGACGCAGAATCTCTGATTACGCCAGAGAGAGTTTCGGGCCGGAGACGGTGGCGGCGGCGGTCAGCCGCGTCTACGAACGAGCAATTGAAGAGAAATGATGAATGATGAATGCGGAATGATGAATTCAAAAGCTAAATCAAATGGTGAATGATCTTCTTTTAATTCATCATTCATCATTCCGCATTCATCATTTCTTTCGTTATGAGTAGCAAAGCAAAGGCTCTGATTAAATTGTTGGGTCAGTGCTTAAAGAGCGATGCGGAGGTGTTTCGCACGCGGGTCTTTGTTGGGCTGGCTAACTTTCTGCCGAATTTCAATACGATCAGCACCTTTGTGCGCCCGTTGCTGCTAAGGCTGGCGGGCGCGAGAGTGGCGTATCCGGCGACCATTCATCGCCCGCTCTTTATCTATTACGCGGGCGAGTTAATCATCGAGCGCTACGCCTTCATCAACCAGGGCGTGCGGATGGAGGGACGCAAGACCATACGGATCGGAGAGGGCTCTTTGATCGGCCCCTTCTGCTGCATTGAAAACGTCAACCATCGTCCAGAAGGCTCTGAAGAGTTGCCTGTGATTATCGGCAAAGGGGCCTGGATCGGCGGCGGCTCGATCCTGCTGCCGGGCGCGGAGGTGGGCGACGGCGCGGTCGTCGCGGCAGGCTCGGTCGTGCGCGGACGCGTCGCCCCGCATGAGCTTTGGGGCGGTGTGCCTGCACGCTCGCTGCGTAAGCTCAATCAAGAGAAGAGTGCGGTTGTTGAGGCGATACAGGAGACGGAGCCGCTCCCGGTTGGCAAGGGCTGATGGCGATCTTAGATTTTGAGAATTTATTTTGAGAGTATGGTGAGGGGAGAACTTAAGCGCAAAGGGCGCGAAGGAGGAAGACGCTGGAGGCGCGCAAAGTAGTTCAACTCTCTGCGACCTTTGCGAACAACCTTTGCGTCCTTTGCGTTTAAGTTCTCGCCTTTTTTAGCCATCCTCTAAAATCGAAAGTATATGATTGATCCTAAACCGTTCATCAGCGTCGTCATCCCCACACACAATCGCTCGGACGCTCTGGCACAGACTCTGGCTGAGCTGGCGAAGCAGCAGTTCGACAAGTCTTGGGAGGTGGTTGTCTGTGCCCATCGCTGCACGGATGATACGGACGAAGTGGTCGCGCGCCAGCAGTTTCCCGTCCCCTTGCGGCTCGTTCACAGAGCGGATACGCCCGGCGTGGCGGCGGCGCGCAATGCCGGTGCGCGGGCGGCTACGGGCGAGTATCTGCTCTTTCTTGACGACGACATACTGGTCGAGCCGGATTTCCTGAAGCGCCACACGCAGGCGCTGCTGGCTCATCCAGGGTGCTGGATCATGGGGCAGTTGATGAACCTGCCGGAGCAGGAGCGCACCCCTTTCGGTCGCTTTCGCAGAACGCTCTTCTCCTACGACCCGCCGGACAGTCCTATCAAGGAATCGAAGGGCATGACGGGTCAGAGCATCTCCATGCCGCGCGCAGATTTCGAGCGCCTCGGAGGTTTCGACGAGACCTTCAGCATCGCGAGCGTGGAGGATTTCGATCTGGCGATGCGCGCGAACGAGGCGGGCATCAAGATTCTCTACGTTCCAGCGATCATGGGCGTGCATAACGACTGGGCAGGCTTCACCATTCGCGACTATTGCCAGCGCCAGCAGAGCTACACACGCTGCGAGCCGCTCCTGTGGAACAAGTATGGCGAGAAACATCCGCGCCCGACGCTCGTCTATGAGAATTACCCGCCTCGCTGGGGCACAGACGGCGCGTGGCTGATCCTGCACAAGATGTCGAAGCGCATTGCGGGCACGCACCTTGCGCGCTCCGCATTGTTCGGCGCATGCGGCCTGCTGGAACGCGTCTGTCCCTGGCCGCCGGTGCTCTGGCGTCTCTACCGCGTTCTACTCTCCGGGGCGATTTACAAGGGATTCCAGGAGGGGCTCGCGACCAACAAGATTAAGCTGAATGGCTCAAGCCCTGAATGAAGAGGATTAAACGCAAAGGACGCAAAGGAGAAGACGCAAAGGAAATTCTTCTTCGTATCCTTTGCGAAGCACTTTGCGCCCTTTGCGTTTAAATTTTCTCCGTACCTACATATGGCGCTCGAATCAGCATCACAGAAGAACGGGAAGATACGCGTGCTCCATTTCGCGGGCATCATCAACCGTTACGACATCATCGACTCCGTGTTGACGCGCCTGGATCGCTCGCGCTTCGAGGTGCACGCGCTGACGGGAGTCCCGCCCAGGCAGACGGGCGCGTACACGAGCGCCGAAGAGTACCCGACGCGCTGTTTGAACATGGAGTTCAGTCGTCGCCGCTACCCTCAGATGTACCGCGCGCTGATGGAAGAGATTCGGCGCGTGCGCCCCCACATTTTACAGGCGCATCATTTCGACGAGAACGTCGTCGCCGCGTGGGCCGTGCGCCGCGCCCGCGTCCCCTGCTATATCATCGGGCGTCACTACTCGGATCATATCTACTACCTGACGCGCGGACTGAAGCGTAAGATGTTTCTCGCGGCTGAAGGATTTTCAAACCGGACGGCCAATCGCATCGCCGTTCCCGCGCAAGACATCGCGCGCCTGCTCACGGAGCGCCAGGGTGTCCCAAGCGAAAAGATAGAAGTGATTCCCTTCGGCCTGGATTTCAAGAAATATCATCCCTCGACACCCGAAGCGCCGGAGCGCCTGCGCCGCGAGTTCGGCCTCGAAGATAGCTTCATGGCGCTCGCCTGCTGTCGCCTTAATCCGGAGAAGGGGCTCGAATATCTATTGCAGGCTGTTCCGCCGATCAAAGCCAGGGTCGAAAATTTCAAGCTCGTGTTCGTCGGCGACGGGCCGCGCGAGGACGATCTCAGACGCTTGAGCCGTGAGCTTGGCATCAATAATGCCGTACAGTTTGTCGGGTGGCGTGACGACGCGCTGGATTGGGTCGCGGCTGCGGATGCCGTCGTGCAGCCGTCTTTCTGCGAATCGTTCTGCCAGGTGCTGATGGAGGCGCTGGCCTTCGGTAAGCCGATGGTGATGACGCCTGTCGGGGCTGCGCCGGATGTCATAGGCCGCGACGAGCGCGGGTTGATCGTCCCTGCCGGCGACGCCCACGCCATCGCCGAGGCGCTCACGAGGCTGGCCGAAAATCGCCGTCTGGGCGCGGAGCTGGGCGCGCGAGGCCAGGCTTATATTCGTGAAAATCTGGCCGCTGATGTCACGACCAGACGCTACGAACAACTGTACGAGACGGCTTTGCAGGAAGCATCGGCGGGGGATGCCCGTATAGCCGAAGGTTTATCGCTGTGAACAGGCGGGCGCCGCTTGTGAAGCCACTGTCAATGATTGTATAACCGTCGCGCGCTTTGCGGCGCGCGCGCGAATTGATTATGACGGAGAAACCCACTACAGGCTCAAGGCTCATCAGCATAGACGCGCTGCGCGGCGCGGCGGCTCTCGCCGTCGTCTTCTTTCACGCCACGCACCAGGCGCGTTTTCTGGGGAGTGCGAGCACCCCGTACTGGCTTGGCTGGGGGAGCGCGACCCTCATCTCCTTCGGCTACGTCGGCGTCTACCTGTTCTTCGTTATTTCGGGTTTCTGTATTCATCTGCGCTGGGCCAAGGCGAGGGCTGCGGGTCGGCAGCCGAGCATAGACTTCTTCGCCTTCTGGCGACGCCGCATACGCCGTCTCTATCCGCCCTACCTCATCGCGATCTGCTTTTACCTGCTGGTGCTCGCCATCATGGGGAGCCTGGAGCTGACGCGCTTCTTCTGGTTTGACCTCTCGACGCACCTGTTGATGCTCCACAATTTCAACAACAAGACGGCCTACGGCATCAACGGCGTCTTCTGGACGCTGGCTATCGAGGAGCAGCTTTACCTTGCATACTTTCTCCTGATCTGGTTGCGCGTGCGCTTCGGCTGGGGCTGGACGCTCGCGGTTTGCCTGGGGGCAAGACTCATGTGGTTCGCCCTCAGCTTCGTGTTAGTCCGAGCGTTCGGCATCGGCTTGCCTGTGACGGAAGCGGCGCTGGCGCAGTGGTTCGTCTGGGCGCTGGGCGCGCTCAGCATCGAAGCTGCGCTCGGCATCGTGAAGCTCCCCCGTTGGTGTCGCGACCTGCGGGTGGGGACTCTGGTCCTCGCCTTCACAGCCACCTTCGCCTACCTGGACAGATTCTGGGACCCGCGCGGGCTCGCGCACGAAATCTGGTGGCTGGTCGTGCATCCGCTGTGGGGGCTCGGTTTTTTCATCATCGTGAATCGCGCCGCCCAGGCTGAGAGCGCCTGGCGAGCAGCGAAGGGTATCCCGCGCTACATCGCCGCCTTCGCGGGCGTGGGTCTCTTCTCCTACTCGCTCTACCTGACGCACGAGCTGATCTTAATTCACGTGGCAAACTACCTGTCGACACTCTACCAGTGGCCGCGCAGCACGATCCTGCTCTTCTCGCTGTTCGTCCTCTCTGCCGTGAGCGTCCTTTTCGCGTGGGTCTACTTCTGGCTCTTCGAGAAACCGTTCATCTCCTGGGCGCAGGCCTCGTCGAAGACCGCGCCGGTGCTGAAAGAAGAGCCCGCGCCGATGCTCAAGGAAGAGCAGGCGCAGGCGTGACGTCAGAATCGTATATGAGAACGAGCGGGAGCAAACCCACCTTCCTGAGAGGCAGTGCGGCTTGAATCTTTCAAGATCAACATCCTCACAGGTCTGGAAGACGGGCTTGCTCCCGCCGAGCGCAAGAACACTTTTCCTTATACCAGGATGCAAAGAAAAGAGGATGGGGGACGATCCACGAAGCAACACGAAAGGACACTAATGGAGGGTTTCTTTCGTGTGGTTTCGTGTCGATTCGTGGAACGGTCGCACGCCCTCTTTTATTCTGCTCTCTGGTATTACTTAGTCATAGACGCGAGTCCTGCAATCACAGGCGCGAACAGTTTACGGTTAAAGCTCGAACATGCCTTGTCCTCTTTGTAATCATGAGCACTCGCGCCCGTCCTGGGTCGGCTCCACTTTCTACAGGGGCAGGGAGTTCCACTATGTCCAGTGCCTGTCCTGCGGCTCGCTCTACTGCGACCCGATGCCGGACGACGAGACGCTCTCCGAGATGTACGGCACGGATTATGCGACGAGCTTTCAGGAAGACCCCGGCATCGATGATCCCAAGGAAGCTTTGCGTGTCGTCAGGTGGTTACAGGGCGGCGCGGACAGTGGAACGTTCATTGATTACGGCTGCGGCGCGGGCTTCCTGCTGACAGAGGCAGCGAAATTGAGCTGGCAGGCCATCGGCGTGGAGCTTGACGACGAGGTGGCGAAACGGGTTGAGAAACAGACGGGCGCGCGGGTCGTCAGCAATCCTGCCGAATTAGCAGACGGAGTCGCAGACGTTCTGCACCTCGGCGATGTGATCGAGCACCTGACGGAAGTGAATCGTCTGATGCCTGAGATATTGAGATTAATCAAGCCCGGCGGATTATTGCTCGCACAGGGGCCGCTCGAAAACAACACGACCGCGTTTACCATGATGCTGCGGCTGGCGAAGTCTTTGCGGCGGGGCGCTCGAACGGAGATGGCCCCTTATCATGTGACGCTCGCCAGCGCCGCAGGGCAGCGCAGATTATTCAAAAGGTTCGGGCTCGTTGAGCTTGAGTACTCTGTGCGTGAAGTGGCCTGGCCTGCTCCGAACAGACTTTCATTCTCCGATCTCAAGCGTCCGCGCGCCGTCTGCCTGTTCACGGCGCGGCGCGTCTCGCAGGCCGTCTCCGCCCTCAGACCCGGCAGATGGGGCAATCGCTATTTTTATGCGGGACGGTGGAACGGGATAAAGAAATGATGAATTAGGAATTAAGAATGATGAATGAAAGACTGACATCTAAGCACCGTGGGTCTTCTTTTCATTCCGCATTCATCATTCCTAATTCATCATTTTCTTGTGGCTGGTATATACTCGGAGTTTACAAGGCACCCTGAATGTCCAGCTCTGGCCGTGTCCGAATCAGCATCTCCGTCTAGACCTGCAATGAAGTCACAACCGGACGACTCATCAACCGATTTCCACATCTCGCTGGTCGTACCTGTGCGCGACGAGGCCGCCTCCATTGAGATGCTGCTCGACAGCCTCAGCGCGCAAACGCGCCAGCCCGAAGAGATGGTATTTGTCGATGGCGGCAGCCGCGATAATACGGTGGGACTTTTGCGCGCCGCCCGCGAATCTGACGGGCGCATACGCATCATAGAGGCCACTGAAGCGAGCCCCGGAAGGGGGCGGAACCTTGGCATAGAGGCCGCGCGGCACGAGTGGGTCGCCCTCACGGATGCGGGCATTCGCCTTGAGCCGACGTGGCTCGAACGACTCGCAGATGTCGCCAGGCGCGATCCTTCTGTTGCGGTCGTGTACGGCAATTACGAGCCCTTGACGGTCTCCTTCTTCGAGCGTTGCGCGGCGCTCTCGTATCCGCCGCCGAAGCAGGAGAGGCCGGGGGGTCGTATGCGCGGCCCATCGACGGCTTCGATGCTGCTGCGCCGCGACACCTGGCAGATGGTCGGCGGCTTTCCAGACCTGCGCGCCGCCGAAGACCTCATCTTCATGGAACGATTGAGCGCGGGCGGCTTCAAAGAGGGATGGTCGCCGGGGGCGACCGCCTGGTGGCAGCTTCAGCCCGGCATATGGCGCACCTTTCGCAAGTTCGTCATCTACTCGCGGCACAACGTCTGGGCCGGGCGACAATGGGACTGGCACTACGGCGTCGCGCGCAAGTATATACTGATGATGCCATTCCTCTTGCTCGCGCTGGTGCACAGTCCCTGGTGGCTGGTCGTGCCGCTTTTGATCACGCTCGCGCGTGTCGCCAAGAGCATCTGGAATCGACGCGAGGGGCGTGGGCTTCTCTGGCTGCTCAATCCGGCGCAGTTTCTTGGGGTCGCCATAATTCTATTGACCATCGATGCGGCGACATTTACCGGGTGGGCGCAAGCCATCTGGCAGAAACCGGAAAAGACGCGGCAGGTTGCATCGGCGGGTCATCCGAAGTACACACGCTAAATGATCAAGCGCGACATTAGACGATGGGAAATAAACCACAGAGACACAGAGACACGGAGAAGATTTTGATAGATTTGTATGGCGCTCATCCTTTTCTATCTCTTCTTATCTGTGTCTCTGTGTCTCTGTGGTGAAAACCCCCTTTGTCCAATATCACAACAGAGAGGGAGATGCGGACTCTTTACATCTGTTATTTCGGTTTACGCGAGCCACTGGTGCAGACACAGGTGTTGCCTTACTTACGGCAACTCTCTGAGACGGGCATAGAGGTGAGCTTGCTGACCTTTGAGCCGGATCAGCAAAGAGCTTGGCCTCGTGCGTTGGTCGAAGAGTGGAGCGCGCGCTTACAAATGACGGGCATACGCTGGCTGAGTCTTCCATATCACAAGCGCCCGTCCGTGCCCGCCACCCTGTACGACATCGTCGCGGGCGCGCGATGCGCGGCGCGCCTGATCCGGCGCGAAGGCGTCGAAGTGGTTCATGCGCGCTCCCATGTGCCGATGGCGATGGCGCTCCTCGCGCAGCAATGGGCGAATTGCCGTCTCGTCTTCGATATTCGCGGGCTGATGGCAGAGGAGTATGCGGATGCAGGTATCTGGGCGGAGGGGTCGCCGCCGTTTCGCGCGATCAAAAGAGTCGAGCGGGTGGGCATCAAGCGTGCGGATCAGTTGGTTGTGCTGACCAATCGCCTGCGCGACTGGTTGGTCGAGCACGGGCTCAAGGAGGCCGCAAGCATTGAAGTGATCCCGTGTTGCGTCGATTTCGCGCGCTTCGCAGAGAGTGAAGCGGATGAGGCGCAGACACGCGCGGATCGGTTCGAGGTCGTGTATGCGGGCTCTGTCACAGGGCTCTACATGCTGGAAGAGATGGGGCGCTTTTTCATAGAGCTGCAAAGAGAAGAGCCGCGTGCGCGGCTGCGCATTATGACGACCAGTTCGGCGCACGTTGCGACCTCGACGCTCAGGCGCGTCGGGTTGGACGATCAAGATTTTCTGGTCGGCGCAGTTCCTCCTGCGCAAGTTCCTGCGCATCTTCGCCGGGCGCGCCTGGGGCTCTCCTTTCGTAAGCCGACGTTCTCGCAGATCGCCGCTTCGCCGACGAAAGTTCCAGAATACCTGGCAGCCGGATTGCCTGTGGTCTGTAACGCCGGAATCGGCGATACGGATGAGCTGCTCATCGCGGAGAAGGTCGGCGTCGTGGTCGAGGCTTTCGACCAGGAGGCGTACAGGAAGGCTGCGCTGGCTGCGCTGGCGCTCAGCCGTGATCCGGAGATACGGGCGCGCACCGTTGCTTCGGCGCGCCGCCATTTTGATCTGGTCGAGGTCGGGGGCGCTCGTTATCGCAACGTCTACAGGCGCCTGGAGGAGAACAGGGGGCAGAAGGCAGTGGCCGGAAGGCAGTATGCCGTCAAACAGTAAATATAATGGCTATGAACAGACAGGAAGAGGGGCGCGGAGTGTATGAAGCGCTTTTCAAATCTGGAATCACAGGTGTGTGTGATTCTTCTCTTCGCTCCTTTTGTGGTGAAAATTTCTTTTAGAATCGTCGAGCATGAAAGTTCTGGCCCTCGCCTCATATCCGGTTGAAGCCGCCGCGACCCGCTACCGTCTCGAACAGTTCATTGCTCCGCTTGCGGAGCGCGGCATTGAGTTGACGGTGCGCCCGTTTCTGGATTCGCGGCTCTTCAGCTCGCTCTACAGACGCTCGCAGATGCCGCGCACGGCGCTGGGGCTCGCACGAAGCGCGCTCCGCCGTTTGGGGGATGTCCTGGAGGCGCGCTCTGTGGATGTGCTGCTCGTGCAGCGCGAGGCGATGATGTTCGGCCCGCCGCTCGTCGAATGGCTGGCGACGCGCGTGGGGCGCTGCCCGATGGTTCTTGATTTGGACGATGCCACCTACGTCTCATATACTAGCCCGACGTACGGACGCCTGGGGAGCGCGCTTAAGTGGTTCACTAAAACGAACGATCTGATCCGTTGGGCGCGTGTCGTGACGTGCGGCAATCGCTCAATCGCCGAGTATGTGTCGAGCCTCGGCGGGCGAGCCCGAATCATCCCGACCGTGGTTGATACGGAGCGGTTTCGACCATTGGAGCGCGCGCGCCCTGCGGGAGAGCCTCTGGTGCTCGGCTGGATCGGTACGCATTCGACCTATCCTTATCTGGAGTCGATCTTTCCGGCCTTGCAGGAGTTGGCGCAAAGCACACGCTTTCGCCTCAAGGTGGTCGGGGCAGGCCGTCGTGAGATCAGCGTGCCGGGCGTCTCGGTCGAAAACCTCGATTGGAGTCTGGAACGCGAGATAGAGGATTTTCAATCCTTCGACATCGGTCTCTATCCGATTAATGTCGGGCTTTACGCAGACCAGTGGGCGACCGGCAAGTCCGGCTTCAAGGCGATACAGTATATGGCGGTCGGCATCCCCTACGTGGTCACGCCCGTGGCAGCCTGCGCCGAGATCGGAGAGAAGGATGTCACGCACTTTTGCGCCGAGACGCAGGATGAATGGCGCGAGAGCTTGAGAGCTTTATTGACGGACACAGACCGTCGAGAGCGCATGGGGAAGGCCGGACGCGACCACGCCCTTCGGCACTATACAGTCCCGGCGCAGGCCGACAAACTGGCCGAGGCGCTGCGCGAAGCGGCAGGCGAAAGGAGGGATGAGGGACTTGCGAAGGGATGAGGGATGAGGGATGAGGGATGAATTAAAGCAAGAATGTCTTTCTTCATCCCTCATCCCTCATCCCTCATCCCTCCGTCCTCCCTTGGCGATGTCTCGTCGAACGAGCAAATTACGGCTCGCCGTGCTCGCGATGGTTGCCGTGCTGCCGTCTTTTCTCAAGCGACCGTGTTATCGTCTCTTCTTCGGCTACCGGATCGGTAAGCGCGTGCGTATCGGTTTGAGCATCATCGACGCCGCCGAGTGCGTCATTGAGGACGATGTCCGTGTGGGACATCTTAACGTCGTGATCGGTGTGAAGAGCTTGACCATCGGGGATCATGCGCGCATCGGACACCTGAATATCCTGCGCGGCGGGGATGAGGCGCGGCTCGGCCGTTTTTCAGAGATTATACGCATGAACGAGATCAACTCCATTCCAGAGCCTGACGTGGTCAACGCGGTCGAGCCTGTGTTCCTGCTCGGCGAGGGAAGCATCGTCACGACCGGACACAAGATAGATTTTACGGATCGCGTGGAGATCGGACGGCGCACCATCCTGGGAGGGCGCAACTCAAGCCTCTGGACGCACAACCGGCAGCGCACGCGCCCCATCCAGATCGGCTCGTTCACCTACATCGGCTCGGAGATTCGCGTCGCCCCAGGCGGCTCGATCCCTTCGCGCTGCATCGTCGGCATCGGGTCTGTGATCACAGGGCAACTGACCGAAGAGAACCATTTGATCGCGGGCGTTCCGGCAAAATCGATCAAACTGCTGAGCGCCGAGGATACTTTCTTGATCGAACAAAAAACGCGCCCCGATCTGCCGGACGACGTTTAAGGGATAAGGGCGGAGGGATGAGGGATGAATAAGATTAAATCAATTGCTCAATTGAACAAATCATTCAACCCTTTCATCCCTCATCCCTCATCCCTCATCCCTTGAATTTATGAACGGTCTTCTTCTTCTCATAGGTCTTGTGCTTTGCGTGAGCATCGCAGTGCTCCTGCCGGGTTTTGGCGCGGCGGCTATCGTGGTGTGCGTCATGCCGGCGTTGCTCGCGGGAGTTTTTATCTCGCGTGTGGAGGATGATAAGCATTTTCTGGTTCGGCTGTTCGTCGCCGCGCTGTACCTGAGAATGGCCGTCGGGGCGTTGATCTTCGCCTTCAACTTGCAGGCTTTCTTCGGCGGCGATGCCTTCCAGTACGACCTGTTCGGTTATGCGCTCTTGCAGTCCTGGTACGGCGACAGTTATTTCACGGCTTTGACCAACTATTTCATGGGCGGTGACAGCGGGGGCGGCTGGGGAATGCTCTACCTGGTGGCCGTCGTTTACGGCATGGTCGGTCGCAACATGCTCGCCATACAGTTCCTTAATTCCGTGATGGGAGCTGCCACAGCGCCCGTCATCTACCTGTGCGCGCGCCACGTCTTCGGCAACGTCAGGGTGGCGCGCGTCGCCTGCCTCTTCGTCGCCTTCTACCCGAGCCTCGTGCTGTGGTCTGCGCAGGGGTTGAAAGACGGGCCGATTGTGTTTCTGCTGGCCGCTTCGATGCTCGCCGCGCTTGAGCTGGGAGCGCGCTTCAGCACCAAGTATTTCGTCATGCTGGTGTGCTCGCTCTTCGCCCTGCTGAGCCTTCGGTTCTATGTCTTTTACATGATGGTGGCGGCCATCGGCGGGGCTTTCATCATCGGGATGCGCGCCGTCACGGCGCAAAGCTTTCTGCGCCAGTTCATCGTCATCATCGGGATCAGCCTGTCGCTCACTTACATGGGGGTGCTACGTTACGCGACCGTTCAGTATGAGACCTACGGAAACCTTGAGGCCGTGCAGCGCAGCCGCCTCGATCAGGCGCAGACCGGACAATCCGGCTTCTCCCAGGAGGTTGACGTCTCGACGACCTCCGGCGCTTTAACGACCATCCCGATGGGGCTCCTGTATCTACTGTTCGCGCCCTTCCCGTGGCAACTGGCATCTCTGCGCCAGAGCATCACGCTGCCGGAGATGCTCATCTGGTGGCTTTCGTTTCCGCTGCTGGTGCTCGGCGTCTGGTTTACCATCAAGTATCGTTTGCGCCAGGCTTCGCCGATACTGATCTTTACGCCTATGCTGACCCTCGCTTACTCGCTCTTCCAGGGCAACATCGGCACGGCCTATCGCCAGCGCGCGCAACTGCTGATCTTCTATTTCATGTTCGTGGCCGTCGGCTTCATCCTGATTAAAGAGAAGAGGGAGGACAAGAAGCGGCAGGAGTTGATGGAAAGGGAGGCGGATAAAGAGCGGTATCAGCGTTGAGCCGCGCCGCTTTGTCCACAGAATATCTGACGTGTGTGGAATCGTAGGCATAGTTCGTAGTGACGACCGACCGGTTGACGCCGCGTTGCTCTCGCGCATGTGCGAAGCCGTGCGCCATCGTGGGCCGGATGAAGACGGCTACTATCTGAAGGGGTCGATAGGGTTGGCGATGCGTCGGCTTGCCATCATCGACCTCAAAGGCGGGCAGCAGCCGATCTATAACGAAGCGGGCACGGCGTGCATCGTCTTCAACGGTGAAATCTATAACTACAGGGAGCTGCGCGAGCACCTGGAAAAGCTCGGACATCGCTTTGCAACCGACAGCGATACGGAGGCGATCATTCAGCTTTATGACCGCTACGGCAAGGACTGTCCGAAGTACCTGCGCGGCATGTTCGCCTTCGCCATCTGGGACACTCTGCGAGAGGAGCTGCTGCTGGCGCGCGACCGCGTCGGCAAGAAGCCGCTGCTCTATGCTGAATTGGAAGGGCAGCTCGTTTTCGGCTCGGAGTTCACGGCGCTGCTGCTGCACCCAGGGGTGAGCCGCGAGATCGACCGCCGCGCCATACACTATTACCTCTCCTTCATGTGCGTGCCCGCGCCGCTCACGGCCTATCGCGCCATACGCAAGCTTGAGCCGGGACACACGCTCACCTACCGGCGGGGCGAGATCAAGATCGAGCGCTACTGGCAGCCGGACTTCTCGAAAAAGCTGAGGATCAGTGAAGAGGAGGCGGGCGAGCGTGCCATCTCAACGCTTCGCGAAGCCGTGCGCCTGCGGCTCATCTCGGAAGTGCCGCTCGGCGCGTTTCTTTCGGGAGGCATCGACTCAAGCGCCATCGTCGCCCTGATGAGCGAGGAATCAAGCGATCCCGTTAAGACCTTCTCTATCGGCTTCGAGGAGCAGGATTTCTCTGAGCTGCATCACGCGCGCCGCGTCGCGCAGCATGTCGGCGCGGAGCATCACGAGTTCATCGTGCGCCCTCGCGCGCTCGATGTCCTGCCGACACTCGTTGAGCACTACGGCGAGCCCTACGCTGATTCGTCCGCGATTCCGACCTACTACGTCTCGCGCGAGACACGCCGACACGTTACCGTCGCGCTCAATGGCGACGGCGGCGACGAGTGCTTTGCAGGCTACGAGCGCTATGCCGCGATGCAACTGGCGGAAAGGTATCACAGGCTGCCCGGCATACTGCGCGATCAGTTGATCTCCGCTGGCGTCGGGCTGCTCCCTTCTTCGGAGCTGCGCCGCAGCCGCGTCCGAGACCTCAAGCGATTCCTGAGCGCCGCCTCTTTGCCCAAGGTCGAGCGCTACCTGCGCTGGGTGAGCGTCTTCGACCGCGACGCGAAGAGCGAGTTATATTCCGATAGCTTTCGACACGAGACGGAAGGGCTCGACGCCGCCAGCTTCATAGAGCCCTGGTTCGCGCGGGCGAATGGCGCAGGCGTTGTCGATGCGGCGCTTCTGGCAGACACGATGACGTACCTGCCGAACGACCTGCTCGTCAAGGTCGATATTGCGAGCATGGCCGTCTCCCTGGAAGCGCGCTCGCCTTTCCTGGATCATCATGTGATAGAGTTTGCGGCGAGTCTGCCGGAAGGCATGAAGCTCAGGGGCTTGACGACCAAGTATCTCTTAAAGCGTATGCTCAAGCGTCTTCTTCCGGCGGAGAATTTGAAGCGACGCAAGATGGGCTTCGGCGTTCCCATAGGCCACTGGTTTCGCGGCGAGATGCGAGGGTTCCTGCGCGAGAATCTGTTGTCGGAACGGGCTCTCAAGCGCGGGTTCTTCAAGCCCGAATCGGTTAAGCGCATGGTCGAAGAGCACACGAGCGGAGTGCGCGATCATGCTCACCAACTGTGGACGCTCCTGATGCTCGAATTGTGGTTCGAGAGATTTATTGACCGTAGCGCGTAGCTCGACGAACCGACGCGCACGATTTACGATCCAGGATTTACGATTTACGAACATGACTGACACGCTCACAGTAGAGCAGACGAACGTTAAAGAGGCATATCGATGGCTTGAGCAGGTGTGTCCGATCTGTGAGGTGCTGCCGACGAAATTGCTGGGGCGGCGCGGCGGCGCGGCGCACAGGGAGAGCCTGGGGGTGGAGTGCGAGGTCTGGCGCTGTGGTAAGTGTGGCCTTGTATTCCCGAATCCGATGCCCGTGCCTCTGGGCGGAATGGAGCAGCATTACGGCCTGCCGCCGGACGACTATTTCGAGCAGCACGATACGGCGGCGCGTGGCGCTGCGGCGGCTGGAATAATCAGGCAGGCGGAAGAGCTGACGGGAGCTAAGGGTCGCCTGCTTGACATCGGCGCAGGGCGCGGCGAGTTGCTGCACGTGGCGCAAGACGCGGGCTGGTCTGCCACAGGCATCGAGCCCTCGGAACCATTCGCGCGTCACGCTGCCAGCTTTTCGGGGGCGGAGATCAGGCGCGAGCCGGTCGAGAACTGCGGCTTCCGTGAAGGCTCTTTCGATGTTGTCGTGATGGGGTCTGTGCTTGAGCACCTCTACAATCCTGATGAGACCGTGCGCGAGATCGCGCGCATCCTTCGTCCGGGCGGGGCTCTTTACGTGGACGTGCCCAACGAAGCGGGGCTCTATTTTCGCGTCGGCAATCTGTATCAGAAAGTACGCGGGCGTGACTGGGTCGTCCATCTCGCGCCGACCTTTTCGCCTTATCACGTCTTCGGCTACAGCCCACGCGCGCTTCGCGCCCTGCTCGCCAAGCATGGACTGAAGCCGAAGGTGTGGCAGGTCTATGCGGGGCAGGCGATGGTTCCCGCTCATGGCGGCGCGCTCGGCGCTCTGGAAAGACTGGCGGCGCAGGTCGTGACGGCGACAAGCCGCATGGGCAATCTCGGAACATACATTGAAACGTGGGCTGTTAAGATTTGAGCAGATTTGAACGCAAAGAGCGCAGAGGAGGAAGACGCAAAGGACGCAAAGGAGGTTCAACTCTCTGCGTCCTTTGCGAACAGACTTTGCGTCCTCTGCGTTTAATCAAACCTTTGTTATCGGAGGAGAACCTGTATTGAAAGGCGTTGTGTTAGCCGGTGGGTTGGGCACGCGGCTGCGGCCACTGACGGCTGTGACGAACAAGCACTTGCTGCCCGTGTACAACCAGCCGATGATCTACTACCCGATCCAGACGCTGGTCAACGCTGGCATCACGGACATTATGATCGTCACGGGCGGCAACTCGGCTGGCGATTTTTTGAAGCTGCTCGGCAACGGAAAGGCGTTCGGCCTGAAGCATCTTAACTATACGTACCAGGAGGGCGAGGGCGGCATCGCGGAGGCGCTCTCGCTCGTCGAGCATTTCGCGGCGGGCGATCCCGTCTGCGTCGTGCTCGGCGACAACATCATAGAGGGCAACATACGCGCGGCTGTCCGCTCTTATCGTCACCAGGGAGGCGGCGCAAAGATTCTCTTGAAGAAGGTCAACGATCCGCAGCGCTTCGGCGTGCCTGAGCTTGATGGCCGCCGCGTCCTGCGCATCGAAGAGAAGCCCGCCGTACCGAAATCCGAGTATGCCGTCATCGGCATCTACCTCTATGACGCAGACGTGTTCAGTATCATTCGCACCTTGAAGCCTTCTGAGCGCGGCGAGCTGGAGATCACGGACGTCAACAACGCCTACATCGAGCGCGACGAGATGACCTGGAATGAGCTGGAAGGCTGGTGGACGGACGCCGGAACGTTCGAGAGCCTGTTGAGAGCGTCGAACATGGTCGCCGAAACCGGAGCCAACAATTTGGAGTTAAGACATGCAGCCCAGGTCAGCGCATAGCTCTTCTGAGAGATTCACACGCGGCCAGATACGCGATGTCGTCGTGCGCGACCTGCGTAAGTTTGTAGACGAGCGCGGCTGGCTGAGCGAACTTTTCCGTCATGACGAGCTGGCGGAAGAGTTTCACCCCGTGATGGCCTACATCTCTTCGACCGAGCCGGGCGTGACGCGCGGGCCGCACGAGCACGTCGATCAGGCAGACCTCTTCTGCTTCATCGGCCCGTCGAACTTCAAGCTGCGGATGTGGGATAACCGGCAGGATTCGGAGACCTTCAATCACGTCATGACGCTCTTCGTCGGCCAGGATAATCCCAGAGCGGTGCTCGTCCCACGCGGCGTCGTCCACGCCTATCGCAACGTCGGCCACCAGTCCGGCATCGTCATCAACTGCCCCAACCGCCTCTACATGGGCGAGGGCAAACGCGAAGAGATAGATGAGATCAGGCACGAGGACGATCCCGAAACGATATTTAGAATTGATGAGTAGACAGTAGTCAGTAGCCAGTAGAAAAACATCTACTTCTACGGACGCACTGATTAAAGATTGAAGCTCAAATGACGGAACAGACAAAAAACCTACTGACTACTGACTACTGTCTACTATGAAGATCATTCGCATCATCGCCCGTCTCAACGTCGGTGGCCCGGCGCGCCATGTCGTGTGGCTGACTGCCGGGTTGCAGAACGATGAGTGCGAAACGATGCTGGTGGCTGGCACTGTCCCGCCCGGCGAAGATGACATGGGCTACTTCGCAGACCGCGCGGGCGTGCGTCCTCTTATCATCCCGGAGATGAGCCGCGAGATTTCGCCTAAGGATGGGCTCACCGTCTGGAAACTCTATCGCCTCTTTGTGCGCGAGCAACCCGACGTGGTGCATACGCATACGGCCAAGGCCGGGACGGTCGGTCGCGTCGCAGGATTGCTCTACCGTTGGCTCACGCCTGCCGCGCTGCTTGGACGGCCACGCCGCTGCCGCTTCGTGCATACCTATCACGGCCACATCTTTCACAGCTATTATGGACGGCTCAAGACGCGCGTCTTTCTCGGCATAGAGAAAGCTCTGGCGCGCGTCGCGACCGATAGGATCATCGTCATCAGCCCGCAGCAGTATCGCGAGATTCATCAAGAGTTCGGCGTGGGCAAGCCGGGGCAATTTACTGTCATCCCGCTCGGGCTTGATACGCAGGCTTTCGCCGAATGGGAGACGCGACGCCGCGCGCTGCGCGATGAATTGAGCGCTTCGAGCACGGACATCCTCGTCGGCATCGTAGGAAGGCTGACGGAAGTAAAAAATCATGAGCTGTTCCTGCGCGCCGCTGCGCGCTTAAGAGAGACGCACGGGTTGGAGGCTGGCGCGGGGCGCGTGCGTTTCGTCGTGATCGGCGACGGCCATCTGCGAGGCAGGCTTGAGGAGCAGGCACGCTCGCTTGGCCTCGACCGCGAAGTGCTCTTTCTGGGAACGCGCGACGATCCGGAAAACTTCTACCCGGCGCTCGACATAGTGGCTCTGACTTCGCGCAACGAAGGCACGCCCCTGACCTTGATCGAAGCGATGGCTAACGCGCGCCCGTGTGTGGCGACCGCCGTCGGCGGCGTCCGTGATCTGCTCGGCGAAAAGAGCGAGGCGGGCGGCGAGGGCGTTTATCATCTCTGCGAGCGCGGGGTGCTCGTCGCGCCAAACGATGCGGAGGCTTTCGCGGCGGCGCTCGCGTGCCTCGTTGAAAATGAAGAGTTGCGGCGAGCATTGGGCGAGCGCGGACGCTCCTTTGTCGAAGAGAACTACTCGAAGGAGCGCTTGCTGACAAACATCATGGGACTTTATCGAGAGTTAGAGTCAGGGGTGAGGGGCGAGGCGTCTGGAGTCAAAACCTCGGTCTCTTCCGACTCCCGTCTCCAGACTCCAGACTCCAGACTCTTTTAGGAGGAGCTTAAGATTTGCGAGTACTAATCACAGGCGGCGCTGGCTTCATCGGGTCGCACCTCTCGGATGCCTACCTTGAGCGAGGCGATGAGGTCTACGTGATAGACGACCTCTCGACGGGCAGCATCGACAACATTCAACATCTGAAGAACAACCCGCGTTTTCACTACACGATTGAGAGCGTCCACAATCAGCCCATCGTGGCCGAGCTGGTCGACCGTTGCGACGTGATCTTTCACCTGGCGGCTGCCGTCGGCGTCAAGCTGATCGTCGAGAGCCCCGTCAGAACCATCGAGACAAACATCAAGGGGACGGAAGTCGTACTGGCTCTGGCAAACAAGAAGAAGAAGAAGGTCTTGATCGCTTCGACTTCCGAGGTCTATGGCCTGAGCGAGCAGGTTCCGTTTCGTGAGGACGGCAATCTCGTCATGGGCGCGACGACCAAGGGGCGTTGGAGTTATGCCTGCTCGAAGGCGATTGACGAGTTCCTGGCGCTGGCCTACTGGCGCGAGAAGAAGCTGCCGACCGTCGTCGTGCGCCTCTTCAACACGGTCGGCCCCAGGCAGACGGGTCAGTATGGGATGGTCATCCCGACCTTCGTCAGGCAGGCGCTCTCGGGGCGTCCGATCACTGTCTATGGCGACGGCAAACAGTCGCGCTGCTTCGGCTACGTCGGCGACATCGTCAAAGCCCTCATCAAGCTGATGGATGACCAGGCGGCGGTCGGGCAGGTCTTCAATATCGGATCGGATCAGGAGGTGACGATTCTGGAGCTGGCCGAGCGCGTCAAGGAGCTGACCAATTCCGATTCCGAGATCGTCTTCGTGCCGTACGACGAAGCCTACGAAGAGGGCTTCGAGGATATGCCGCGCCGCGTGCCCGACATCTCGAAGGTAAACTCCCAGATCGGTTTTCATCCCGAAATGTCGCTCGACGGTATTCTACAGAGCGTCATACGCTACCACAGCGGTCAGAGCACGGATGCCAGGTATCAGACGGGCGACCTCAGCCAGAAGTCTGTCGCCAATATTTAACACTAAACATCCGAAACCTAATGTTTATCTCTTTTCGTCCCGTGAGGGACGGCATGATAGTAGCCCAGCGATTTATCGCTGGGGTCAATGAGAACAAGCAAGCACAGTCCCGTAGGGACGACTGAAATTCTCTGATGATTAACCACCTTCAGTCGTCCCTACGGGACTCAATACTAATGTTCGACCCTATCCCAGCGATAAATCGCTGGGCTATTTTCATTCAGTCCCTACGGGACAATCCGAATCTGGTGCATGGAGAGCCGCGCATTGGGTCGCCTATATATGCTTTCCCCACTTGATTTGTCGCGCCTAATCTAATAGGGTTGCAGGTTCTTTCGAGTGCGAGAACTCCTCTGGTTTTCGGTCTGATATGCCGTTCAATTCTTTACATCTTCTGGCGGTTGTCGCCTCCTTCATTCTCTCGCTGGCGTTGACGCCGCTGGTGCGCGCGCTGGCGCGGCGTTGGGGCGTGGTCGCGCGTCCTAAAATGGATCGCTGGCATAAGAAGCCGACGGCGATGCTCGGCGGCGTCTCGATCTTCCTGTCGGTCGTCACAGTCATCATCGGGTATCTGTTGCTTGCGCCGCCCGCCGCAAGCGAGCTGAATGAATATCACCTGCTGCACATCCGCGCGGTCCTGGGCGCGAGCGCGTTTCTGTTTCTGATCGGACTCATCGACGACCTCTTCCACGCCAAGCCCTACCAGAAGCTGATCGGGCAGGTGATGGGGGCGGCCTTCGTGATCTATTACGGGTTGAGCCTGCCTTGGACGAGGTCTGCGCCCGTCAACATGGCGATCACGATCTTCTGGCTCATCGGCATCACCAACGCCGTCAACCTGCTCGATAACATGGACGGGCTGGCGGCTGGCATTGCGGCCATCGCCTCCACCTGCCTGGCGATCAGTTTCATTGCGAGCGGGCAGCCCGTCGAAGCCCTCATGCTGGCGATCTTCGCCGTCGCGCTCTTAGGGTTTCTGGTCTACAACTCCAACCCGGCGTCCATCTTCATGGGCGACTGCGGCTCGATGTTCATAGGCTTCTTTCTGGCGAGCACCGCTCTGATGTCTGCCTCGGGCGGACGCTCGCGCAGCTTTCTGCCCGTTCTGGCCGTGCCGATCCTGATCCTCTTCATTCCGATCTTCGATACCACGTTCGTCACGGTGCTGAGAAAATTGTCCGGGCGCGCCGCTTCGCAGGGCGGGCGCGATCATACTTCGCACCGTCTGGTGGCGCTCGGGATGTCTGAGCGGCGGGCGGTCTGGATGCTCTACGGTTTCGCCGCGCTTTCGGGAATCCTCGCCCTCTTCGTGCGCGAGATGAAGCTCGACATAAGCCTCGCGGCGATCATAGGCTTTTCGGTGGTGCTCACACTGCTGGGCGTCTACCTGGCGGGCGTCAAGGTCTACGACGAGGAAGAGGAGGCGAAGGCGCTGCACGACAAGCTGCTCTTCGCGTTTCTCATAGACGTCTCGTACAAGCGCCGCGTCTTCGAAGTCCTGCTCGATGTCGTCCTCATCATACTGGCTTACTACGGCTCTTATGCGCTGCTGTTCGGGTCGCTCTCGGAGAACGAGGCGCGGATCGTCTTCCTGCGCACGGTGCCCGTGCTGGTCTTCGTCAAGATGGCGACTTTCCTGGTGATGGGCGTCTATCGCGGCATCTGGCGCTACACGAGCGTGGACGATCTCGTAGTCTTCGCCAAGGCTGTCATCTTAAGCTCCATTGCCAGTGTGCTGGCGCTGCTCTTCGCTTTTCGTTTCGAGGGATTGTCGCGCGCCATGTTCGTGCTCGATGCGATGCTGCTCCTGATGATGCTGGCGGGCAGCCGTATGGCTTTCCGACTCTTCCGCCAGGTGCTGCCGACCCCGAAGACGTTCGAGGGGCGACGCGTCCTGATCTACGGCGCGGGCGACGGGGGCGAGCTGCTGCTGCGCGAGATATTGAATAACCGCGAGTTGCAATATGCGCCGGTGGGCTTCGTTGACGACGATCCGAAAAAGAAGGGCAAGGTCATTCACGGGCTGCGCGTCTACGAGGGGAACGGCAGCCTGCGCAGCGTCTGTAAGCAGCAGAAGGCCGACGAAGTGCTGATTTCCAGCTCCAAGTTCACAGAGGAACGCATCAAAGAGATTTTGCGCGACTGTGAAGAGGAGCACGTCACCCTTAAGCGCATGCGCATCTGGATCGAACAGGTCAGCGATGCGTAAATTTTTGACTTCAGATTTTTGATGGTCGATTGGATCAGGACTAAAGAGCTTTTTAGCCAGGATGTCAAAGCGGAAATTTCCAATCTCGAATCTTGAGATGTGAAGATCAAAAATCGCAGCTCAAAAATCAGAAATTCCAATCGTGTCTCAATCAAAGACAGACCAGTTGAAGCTCATAGATACTCGCATGCTACTGGTGCGCGTGGCGCTTGCTTTGCCTGTCCTGCTGGTGGTCGTCTGCTCCTGGTATGCCGGACGCTGGTATTTCGGCAACACCATCGCGGAGTTTACGCCGAGCGTGGAGGTGGGGGCGATGGATAGCGCGCGCACGGCGCTCAATCTCGCGCCGGATGATCCGCTCTCGCACTGGAGCGCCGGACAGGTCGAGATGAAGGAGTTTTCGCCAGAGCAACTGGCGCAAGCCGTCCGCCATTTCGAAGAGGCCGTCAGCCTCTCGCCCAACGATTACCGCATGTGGATGGACTTGGGGCGGGCGCGCGAGCGCGCAGGCGATGGCGAGGGCAGCGAAAAGGCTTTTCGACGCGCCGTCGAGCTCGCTCCCTCCTACTCCTACCCGCGCTGGTATCTGGGCAATCTGCTGCTGCGCCTGGGTCGATCAGATGAAGCCTTCGCGGAGCTGCGTCGCGCAGGCGAGATGGACAAGCGACTGCGCCCGCAGATTTTCAACCTGGCATGGCGCGTGTACGGAGAAGATATAGGGGTGGTGGAGCGTGCGGTCGGCGATTCGGCGGCAGCGCGCACAGATTTAGCCATCTATCTCATCGGCCAGGAGCGCGTCGATGAGGCGTTGCGTATCTGGTCTGGCCTCAGTCCGGCAGAGAAGAAGGAGCAGCGCGAGACCGGCGACGCGCTCATCAAGGCGCTGGTCGCGGCCAAGCGTTACCGCGCCGTGCTCGAAGCGTCGCGCGACCTCGCTCCACAGGGCGCGAGCCTTCCGCAGCCCGAACAGTTCTTCAACGCCGGGTTTGAAACGGACGCCGCACCGGTGGTCGCCAACGTCTTTGGCTGGCAGGTCGATCCACGCCCCGAAGCGCAGATCGCCATTGACCCGCGCACCAGTCATCAAGGCTCGCGCAGCCTGCGCGTGATCTTCAATGCGCCGACGAAGTTTGATTTCAACAACATCGCGCAGCTCGTCGTGGTTGAGCCTTCGACCGCCTATCATTTCGAGTGCTATGTTATCGCTCGAAATCTGAGGACTGCCGGAGCGCCCATGATAGAGATCATTGATGCCATAGACGGTAAGACGGTGCTTGGAACTTCTCAGCCCCTGTCAATTGATAACAACGACTGGCAGCGCATCACCATCGATTTTAGAACGAACGATAAAACAGAAGCGGTGACGGTGCGCACGGGTCGCGCGTCGTGCGGCCCGAAGATGGCTGTCTGTCCGGTTATGGGCACGGTTTGGTATGACGACTTCAATTTACAACGCATCGGCAGCGGCGGCGACACAGGAGGGGGAAATCGTGTCGCCAGCGCCCGAAGCGCCACCAAAGACCGAAACGCGCATTGAGCTCAAGCAGACCTGGGCGGGCAGCGCCGTCTTCCTACTGCTCTCTCTGGCGATTGTCTTGACGACGCTCGCCTATGGCACTGTGAACTACTGGACGCTCGCCGTTTTTCAGGCCAGTGCCGCGCTCGTCGTCGTCTTCTGGGCTCTGGATGCCTGGCAAAGCGGGACTTTGCGTATCAGCCGCAATCCGCTCCAGTGGCCGCTCCTGGGTCTCATCTTCGTCGGTATTTTTCAACTGCTGCCCCTCGGCTCAACTTCGACGGGCGGCGGCGCTCTCTCGTCTCCCCCCGTCAGAAGCTTATCGCTCGATCCTTACACGACCCGGCTCGTACTGATTAAGGTAATCGCGCTTCTAGTCTATTTCGCCGCCGCGCTCGCGTTCACGGATAGCCCGCGCCGTCTGCGCACAATCACACGCACGATCACCATCTTCGGCTTCGCGCTCGCGCTCCTGGGTCTCATGCAGCACTTCACGAGCCCGACGACGATCTACTGGATACGCGAGCTGCCGACCAGCACGCCCTTCGGCCCCTTCGTCAATCGCCACCACTTCGCGGGCTACATGGAACTGGCGCTCGCCTTGCCCCTCGGTCTACTCTTTTCCGGCGCTATCGAGCGCGATAAAAGGCTGCTCTACCTGTTCGCCGTCGCCATCATGGGTATCGCGCTCATCCTGACCAACTCGCGCGGCGGCATCGTCAGTTTCTTCGTGGAGGTCTGTTTCCTGGCTACCGTCTCCGTGTTCGGGCGAAAGCGGGAGAAGAAGGGCGATGAGAGCGCGATAAGCGGACGCGCGCGCGCCGCCGTGCTGCGCGTCGGGCTGGCCTTGGGGCTGATGCTCGTGCTGTTCGCGGGAGTCGTGCTGCTCGGCGGCGAGTCCGTCTTGAGCCGCCTGGTGGGGACAGTCAATACGGAAGACCCGACCACTGGCCGCGCACATTTCTGGAGCATGACGCTCAACATCATTCGCGACCATCCCTTGATCGGTGCGGGGCTCGGCGCATTCAGCCTCGCCTACACGCGCTACGACACGCGCAACGGTCTCTTTCGTCTTGAGCAGGCGCACAACGATTACTTGCAGGTGCTGGCCGACACCGGAGTCGTCGGCGCAATCCTCGGACTGTTCTTCATCGTCGCGCTCTTTCGCATGGGCTTTCAGCGCAGAGAGACGGATGACCTGTTTCGACGCGGTGTGGCGACAGGCGCGCTCGCCGGATGTTTCGCCGTGCTGGTGCACAGCTTCTTCGATTTCACCCTGCACACGACTTCGAACGCGCTGCTCTTCCTGGTGCTGGCGGCGCTCGCCACCCTTAACGGTCGCGTCGAGCAGGAGAGGACAGGCGAAGGAGTAGGAAAGCGCCGCAGGCATCGGCGACGACACAGACGACGCCATCACGACTCACATTCCGGCACGCACGCGAGCGAGACGCCTGCTGAAGTGACTCAGGAGGAGAGCCGCCCGGTAGTAACAACAACAACTGCGGCGCAGGACAAGGGATGAAGAAGAGTCTGCTGCAACTTGTCGTGTGCCCGCTCTGCGGAGGCTCTCTCGTGTGCCGCAGCTTTGAGGAGAGGGATGAAGAGGTTGAGAGCGGCTGGATCGCGTGCGAGGCGTGCGCTACAGGTTTCCCTTTGATCGGCTCGATCCCGCGCCTGCTGCCCCCTGTGTTTCAGAGCATGCTATGGGAGATGCATCCTGAATTCTTCCGCACATACGGCGAGCGGCTTCCCGCTTCGCTCAGGATGCGCGAGGAAGGGAACGGGCAGCAGGAGCAGCAGCGCGGAGGAGGGGGCGTCGATGGTGCGCTCATCGCGCAACGCGAGACGGCGCGCAGCTTCGGCTACGAGTGGCAGACATTTAACGAGATGCTGCCGGATTACGAGTCCAACTTTCGCTGGTACTTCGAGCGCTTCAAGCCCGATCAGTTCAAAGGTGCGCGTGTGCTGGATGCCGGTTGCGGCACGGGACGCCACACCTTTCACATGGCACGCAGCGGCGCGCGCGAAGTCTTTGCGATGGATTTGAGCCAGGCGATAGAGGTCGCCGCGCGCAACAACCGCGAGAACCGGAATACCCATTTCATACAGGCGGACATCTATCACCCGCCTTTCCCGCCCCAATCCTTCGATCTGGTCTACAGCCTGGGCGTGCTGCATCACCTGCCCGATCCCGAAAAAGGGTTTCGCAGTCTTCTGCCGCTCGTGCGCGCGGGCGGATTTCTGAACATCTACCTCTACTGGAATCTCGAAGGGGAACCTGCTTGGCGACGCGCGGCGCTCGTGGCCGTGACGCGCATCCGACGCATCACGACGCGTCTGCCTCACCCTCTGCTGCAAAAGCTCTCTTGGCTCGCCGCCGTTGGATTCCAGGTGGCCTTCGTGTTGCCCGCGCGCGCACTCGAACAAATCCCTGCGACGCGCAAGCTCGCAGACCGCGTGCCCCTCGGCCACTACAGGAAATATTCTTTCCGCGTTCTCTACACAGACCAGTTCGACCGTTTCTCCGCTCCGATTGAGAACCGTTACAGCCGCAGAGAGGTGGCCGGATGGTTGGAACGCGCCGGGCTGGAAGATGTCTCGATCCTGGGCGGCGCTGGCTGGCGCGCATCAGGAAGACGCAAAGCGAAAACGCCGGAGATTGACACGGAGAGGTTAGAGGAAATGATGAATGCGGAATGATGAATGATGAATTAAAGATGGAAATCAGAACATGAGTGGTTCTTCTTTTCATTCCGCATTCCGCATTCCTAATTCATCATTTCTTCGCATGACGCTGAATCCTTATGGTAAGAAGGAGCGCGCTTTCTGTTATTATTTGTCTGAAGCGCCCCCTGTTTTGCTCAAGTCGAAGCTCGACAGTCAAATCAACTGAGATTTAGAGATTAAGGAGAAGCCGAGACGTGGCCTCAGTAGCAATGCGCTACGACCCGTTGGTGAGTAGCGAAAAGACGTCTGCGCTCAACACAATTCCGAAGCTGTGCCTTGACGCCATCTACAGGCACGCCAAGGCGGATGCGCTCAACGAGAAGCGTGAGGGGAAATGGCTGCACATCGCAGCAGATACGTTCATCCGGCGTGTGCGCCACATCGCGATGGGGCTGGCGGAACTTGGCATCGAGGCGGGAGATCGTGTCGCGCTGCTCTCGGAGAACCGCCCTGAGTGGTCTATGACAGACCTCGCAATCTTGAGCCTCGGCGCGATCAACGTTCCCATCTACACGACGCAGGCGGTCGAGCAGGTGCGCTTCATCCTGGAAGACTCGGGCGCGCGTGCGCTCTTTGTCTCCGGACGCAAGACCTTCAAACATGCGCGACCGGGCATAGAGGGCGTCGAGCAGCTTGAGAAGATCATCTTCTTCGATGAAGAGGCGGCTGAGGGGGTTGAGAGCGCGCTCGCGCTCAGCGCACTTGAAGCGAACGGCGCGGAGCGCGACCGCCGCGAGCCTGACCGCTTTGAATCTTATCTGGGCGCGGCGAGCAATGGTGATACTGCCACGATCATCTACACTTCGGGGACGACGGGCGAGCCTAAAGGCGTGATGCTCACGCATGACAACTTCATCTCCAATATCCTTTCGATCTCGAGCGTGCTGCCGATCACATCCGAAGACGTTTCGCTCTCGGTGCTGCCTCTCTCGCACATCTTTGAGCGGACGGTCTTTTACGTCTTCTGCTGGAACGGCGTCTCGGTCTATTACGCCGCCTCGTTCGATCAAGTCGGCGATCACCTGCGCGACGTTCGCCCCACGATCATGACGGCTGTCCCGCGACTCTTCGAGAAGGTCTATCATCGCATCGTCAAGAAGGGCACGTCGGAGGGCGGCTGGAAGAGCAAGGTGTTCGAACGCGCATTGCGTGTCGGGCAGCGCTACGCCGAGCTGAAAGATAAGGGGCAGACGGTGCCGCCGCTCCTTGAGATTCAACAGGAACTGGCAAACTGGCTCGTCTTCTCGAAATGGCGCGCAGGGGTGGGCGGGCGCCTGCGCTACTTCGTTTCGGGCGGAGCGCCGCTCTCTCCCCCGCTCTCCTATGCCTTCCTCGCAGCGGGCATCCCTATCCTTCAGGGCTACGGGATGACAGAGACCTGCATCGTCTCTGCCAATAGACCTGACGATAATCGCGTCGGCTCGGTCGGTCGAGTCTTCCCCGGCATAGATGTTGAGCTGGCCTCCGACGGAGAGATACAGGTTCGTGGGCCGAACGTCATGCGCGGCTATTACAATCACGAGGAAGCGACCCGCGAGGTGATGAAAGACGGATGGTTTATGACGGGCGACGTCGGGCGCTTTGACGAACGCGGACACCTCTACATCACTGATCGCAAGAAAGACCTCTTCAAATTATCGAACGGCAAATACGTCGCGCCGCAACTGCTCGAGAGCCTGATTAAGCAGAGCGCGCTGGTGAGCCAGGTGGTCGTCGTCGGCGCTGGGCGGAAGCAGCCCGCCGCCCTGATCGTTCCCGATTGGGACGCGCTCAAGAATGCCCTGGAGTCTGCGGGCTCGACCTTGCCGCAGGCGCGAAGCGAGTGGAGCCGCGACGCGGCGGCCACAAGACTCGTGCAGCGCGAGGTGGGCGCGCTCACGGCAGAACTGGCCGATTACGAGCGCGTGCGTCGCGTCATGCTATTGCTGGAGGAATTCTCCATAGACGGCGGGGAAATGACACCGACGCTCAAGATTAAGCGGAGCGTGATAGATGAGAAATACGGCGCGCTGATAGATGAGCTGTACGACTCGTAAGACTCGCCAACGTTAAGAGCATGATCGACAGCCCCGGCAGAGGCGGTATATCAGTAGCCCACGACGTCAGTCTTGGGATAGTTGCAAGTACGGATAATAAAGCCCTCGAAGAGGGCGACATAATCTGAACCGACGTGCTCGGCAAGCTGGCAATGTATGCCGCCCCTACCGGGGCTCGGATTTGAACCTGATCCTTCTACCCATGACTTACGTCATGGGCTACTGATACGGTCGCCCCTGCCGGGGCTTTTTTAATTGCCTGATGAATAGTCTGGTGATAGCCTGACCGCGTGTGGCATCCCCCTTGCAATATATTCCTCGCACTCTCGTGCTCGATGTCGGCCTGCAAATGAGCGGCTCGAACCCCTGGCCGGGTGAAGAGGTCCTGACCATGAAATTAATACAGACTTCAGGCGCGAAGAAGGGAATCAACCTGAAGCCCTTCGTCTTTTTCGGTGTCATCAGTGTGCTGGTGACGGGTATGATTATCCTCTCTTTTGGGAAGAACTGGCATATCCCGCACCGCCTCGGATTCATCTTCATCCTCTCAACTGCCGTGAACGTGATCGTCGTCACGGAGTTGATCCGGCTGGTCGGACGCCAGCAGCGCAAGCTCGGCGCGAGCGAAGATCGTTACCGTGCGCTGTTTGAGCACGCCAGCGACGGCATCGGAGTGCTGACGGCCACAGACTACCGGCTCGTCGAGATCAACCACAGGTTCAGCGAAATCCTCGGCTACGAACCGGAGGAGATGGTCGGTCGCGATATTCGCGAGCTGCTGCGGGGCTCACTCGCAGATCAGAGTCAATCGCCCCATCTGAATTTGTTGCTGGCGACTGATCCGCCAGCAATCGTTGAAGCGGCCAAACACGAAATCAAGAATCTCAGGACCTGCCCGATCAGGGGGATCATACGCGAGCTCATCAAGCGTCCCTCGCCGTTTGTCTCGACCTCGGAGATACCATCCTCCGCGACCGAGATGACCATCCAAACGTCAAGGGGCGTGCGCCTGACGGTCTCCGTCTCGTTCAGCAAGCTCTCGACGGACAGGGAGAGCCTCATCATCATGATCCTGCGTGATCTTTCCGAGAGCAAGCGGCTCGAAGCCGAGAAGGAGGAGATGCAGCGCCAGTTGTTTGAATCTTCAAAGCTGGCCTCAATCGGCGAGCTGTCTGCCGGTGTCGCGCACGAAATCAACAATCCGCTCAACTGCATCATCAATTTCGCACAGCTCCTGAAGGACGAAACCCCTGATCGCACAGAGATTGAGCGGCGCAGCATCGACGGCATCATCGAAGAGGGAGGGCGCATCAACCGGATCGTCCGCGACCTGTTGACCTTCGCCCGCCGCGACTCGCACGAACTGGCGCGCGTCCGTATCGAAGAGACGATTTCAACCAGTGCCTCGCTCTTCGGCCATCAGTTGGAGAAAGACGGGATTACGGTCGAGATAGACGTAGGCGAAAACTTACCCGCCGTGCAGGCTGATGGCTCGCGCCTGCGCCAGGTCGTCGTCAACCTGATCAGCAACGCGCACCATGCCTTGAAGAGCGCCAGAAACGACGCGAAGCTCTTTCGCATCACGGCGCGCGCCGTCACAAAAAGTGAAGGAAAGCCTGTGGTGCGCCTTGAATTCTTCGACAACGGGATGGGCATCAGCCAGGAGCATCTGGATAAAATCTTCGACCCATTCTTTACGACGAGGCGCGCCAGCGGAGGCACAGGGCTCGGACTCAGCCTGAGCTTTGGCATCGTACGCGATTACGGCGGAACGATCACAGTGGAAAGCGTAGAAGGCAGCCACACGCGCTTTACTATCGAGTTGCCGACGGTCGAATCCGTGGAGGCCGAGTATGCCGAAAGTCTTGCTGGTGGACGATGAGCCGAACATTCGCTGGACGATGGCGGAGTTCCTCAAGCGCGCCGGTTACGATCCGCTGACCGCCTCCGATGTCGAGAGCGCGCTCGCCATTCTCGACCAGACACGGGTTGATGCAGCGCTGATCGACATCATCCTGCCACGAAAGAGCGGCATCGAGCTGCTCAAAGAACTGCGCAGCCGCGACATGACAGTCCCAGTCATCATGATTACCGGAGAGCCCAACGTCGCACAGCTTCCTGAAATCGTGCGCGCCGGTGCGTACGACTTCATCGCCAAGCCCGTCACTAAGGATGCGCTCATCAAGGCCGTTTCGCGTGCGGTCGAGAAGAAGCACCTGGACGATGAGAGGCGCAGGCTCGAACAAGAGGTCAAGGAGTATGCGGAGCAACTGGAAGCACGTGTCGCCGAGCGCACAGAGGAGCTGCGCGCCGCGCAGGCGCAGCTCATTCATCAGGAGAAGATCGCCGCCCTGGGTCGCGCGGCGGCGCAGGTCGCACACGAGATCAAGAATCCGCTGGCGGGTCTGCGTCTCTACTCGCTGCATCTCAAGACCAAGGTGGCCGGTAAGCTGTCAGAGAGCGAGATGTCTTTGATTGATAAGACCATCGACAGCATCAACCGTCTCCTCGATACTGCCGATCAGATTCTCAGCTTCGCTCGACCGATCAACCTTGTGCCCGCCCGCGTCGACCTCAATTCCACGGTGACGAGCGTCGTCCAGTTGCTTGAGCCGCAGATCACCACGAACGGGATCGAAGTCAGGCTGGAACTGGCCTCAGCCGCCGGATGCGCGATGCTCGACGAAGCTTCAATCCATGCGGCGCTGATGAATCTCATGCTCAACGCGATACAGTCGATGGCGGAGGGAGGCTCTCTCACTGTGACGACAGAGTGGCGCGGCGATGTCTTACGTCTGACGATCAGCGATACGGGAGGCGGGATGACTGAAGAACAGGCCGGAAATGTTTTCGAGCCTTTTTATACGACGAAGAGTCAGGGGCTCGGGCTCGGCGCGCCATACGCCCGAAAGGTTATCGAGGAGCATCGTGGAACGATCACGCTCCAGAGCCGCGTAGGTGGTGGGACTAGCGTCGAGATTGAATTGCCGGTCGGAGAGTGAGACGAGATGCGTGCTGTAGGCAACAGAATCCTGGTGGTCGACGACGAAAAGAGCGTGACCGGTGCGCTGGAAATCGTGCTCGGCGACGAGGGCTATACAGTCTTGACGGCGAAGACGGTTTCAGAAGCGACGAAGCTTCTCGGCAGCGCTCCTTTCGACCTGGTGTTTACAGACTTGAGGCTCCCTGACATGAGTGGGATAGAACTGCTCGACCGCATCAAGACCGGCAATCCGGATACTGAAGTTATCCTCATGACCGCGCACGGCTCGCTCGACGTGACCATCGAAGCTATCAAGAAGGGGGCGTACTACTATCTGGAAAAACCTTTCACGCCCGATCAGGTCGTGATGCTGGCCGAGCGTGCGCTCGAATTCAAAGAGATACGACAGGAGAACCGCAACCTCAAGCGCACGCTCTGCCGCGAGAGCGAGACCTTCGGAATCATCGGACGCAGCCCGCGTATGCGCCAGATTTTTGAGGTGATACGCGCGACCGCTCAGTCGGACGCGCCCGTCTTAATCGAAGGCGAGAGCGGCACGGGCAAGGAGTTGATCGCCAGCGCCTTTCATCAGCAGAGTGAGCGTGCGAGCGGCCCCTTCATCAGCATCAACTGCGCCGCCATCCCGGAGAATCTCATCGAGTCGGAGTTGCTGGGTTACAAAAGGGGCGCTTTCACAGGGGCAGACCGCGACAAGCGCGGCCTGATCGAGGCCGCATCGGGCGGGACTTTGCACCTGGACGAAATCGCTGAGATGCCCCTGCATCTTCAGACTAAGCTCTTGCGCGTGCTTCAGGATAGAAAGCTCAGACGGCTCGGCGACGAGCAGGAACGGGACGTTGACTTCAGGTTGATCTCGGCGACAAATCGTGAGACTGCGCAGGCCGTGAGCGCTGGCACGTTGCGTGAAGACCTCTATTTTCGCATCAGCACAATCAAGATCAAAGTGCCGCCGCTTCGCGAGCGGCTTGATGATCTGGCCCTGCTCGCCGAGCGCTTCCTGCTGCGCTACGGCGAAAAGTATGGCAAGACGATACGCGGCATCTCGCAGCCCGCCTTTAACCTGTTCACACGCCACGACTGGCCTGGCAACGTGCGCGAGCTTGAGAGCGTCATCGAGCGCGCCGTCCTGTTCTGCCAGGAGGAGCAGCTTCAGCCTGCCCACCTGCCCGAACATCTTCAGGACGCCTCTAAGCCTGCTTCGAGGTGTGTGATCCCGCCCTTCTTCACTCTGGAAGAGATCGAGCGCGACGCCATCGAGCAGACGCTGGAGCGCACCGGCGGCAACATCAAGAGGACAGCAGAAATCCTCAAACTTCATCGGCCAACGCTCTATCGCAAGCTGAAGAGGCTCAAACTGAAGGGCAACGGCGTTGCTCCAGAATGAAACACCGTCCACCCGTTTCTGTCACACCATAAAAAGTGAGAGCCGAGGCTGCGCCTCTCAAATATCAATCGAGCCACACTGAAACCGTGGCCTGCGCAGGCGGCACAAGTGTTGCCGATACCGCAGGATACCTTTTGCTTGCTCCCGGAATGCAGGGATTATGGAAGAGAAGATAGGGGTTCTTGTCATCGACGATGAGCCGAGCGTGGCCGATGCCCTCAAGCTGATCCTGGACGATAACGGCTACAGAGTGGGCGTCGCGCGCAATGGCCGCGACGGTCTCGCGCTGGCGCGCAAACTCCGGTTCGAGGTGACCATCACAGACCTCAGACTGCCTGACATGTCCGGCCTGGACGTGCTCAACGCCATTCTCAAGCATGACTCCAACAGCCTCGTCATCATCATCACCGCCTACGGCACTTTAGAAGCAGTCAAGCAACTGATGAGCTGCGGCGCAGTCGCCGTCCTGCCAAAACCCTTCTTCCCCGCAGACATCTTGAAGATGATTGATGTCGCATTGAAGAATGGGGAAGAGAAGCCGCAGATAAAATAAACGATGAATCAGGAATGCTGCAATGCGGAATGAAAAGCCGAAATCAAGCCGTTTTGCTCGTCTTTTCATTCCGCATTGCAGCATTCCTGATTCATCATTTGCTTCTGTTTCCATCTGAACCACAGGAGCATGACATGTGATTCAAGCTGAAACACCTCCTCTCTCGCCTCTAGCCGAACCAGGCGTTTGTTCAAACACGAAGCCCTTAATTCTGAGAGACAAAGCGTTGATGCGGGCATGATAATTGCTCCTCGGCCTACAAAGACTCTGGTGAAAAAATCGCCTTAAGTTCAGCGCATGAGGGAGACAGGCTACTGAGCCGCCAGAGTGGGTGAAGAATCTTACCAACCAGATAGGAGGAATAGAATGATCGGGAGAACAAGAAGAATCACCGCAGTAGTCTCTCTGCTCGCCCTCGTGATCCTTAGTCCGGCCAGGCTCGCTTACGCGCAAGACCCGCCGCCGCCATGCCATCCGAATCCACGCGCCGCGCAGGACAGGTTTAACACCCGCAATCGCGGAGACATAGTCCACCTTCCTCAGCCGCTCAAAGATCAGCTACAGGATATGGCCGGGCGTCCGCATACCTATCTGCCCATGACGGCTTTCGCCGAGGCGGACGATCCGAGCCAGCTCTTTCAGTATTATCTGCTCGATACACATGGCTTCGAGCCCAACGTTTTCACGGCCAAGATACCGGGAATTAACGACACCGCCATTATGACGGCGACGGGCGGCAACTGCGGCTTGCCGACTATCGGCGCGGTTCGCCTCGTCCTTGAGCCCAAACCCGGGCTCCCGACCGATCCTGATGACCCCGGCGCATTCATAGACATCTTCACAGACATCTCCGGGCTCTTTGTCATCAACAACGAGAGCGGCTGGTACGAGGGATGGATGATCTACGACATAGAAGTGCCGACGGTCGCGCCGCCGCGCGCCAATGGCCGCGCGCGGTTCGGTCACATCACGTCAGCCGACGCCGCCAAACTTCAGGCCATGGGCACACACAACAACGTCCCAGGCAACACCTTCACGACGGATGGCAACGCGCCGCGCTTCCCCAGTGAGACAGATCATTTCCCGACTGTGCAAAATAATAATACCGCCCCGCTTCATCTCAGCATGGGCGCATATAACTGCCTACAGCAGACGGACTGTCACTCCTACTGGGAGTTCAACTACACGACGAACTGGGTGCATCCGTTGTATGAACTGCCGTTTACGGGCGGCATCCCCGGAAGCTTTGAGACCGGGCGCGTCGGGCGCATCCGCTCCATCGTTCCAGGCTCAGGCCCATCGGGCGTGCAGAACGACCCGCGAACCCACGGCGACAATCCCAACGACCCGCGCGATCCCGACCGCATGGAAGCAGAGGATGAAGACCAGGCGGAGTTTCGCATGCGCTTCATTCCGAGCGCGCTGGCGGAGGAGATCCTTTTCGACGTTTACGAACGACTCGCTTCGTTTGAGCCGAACGTGACCAATTTCGGGCAAAGGCTCTTCGACGCCTATGCTTATGAGGTCTCGCTGGTGGACGAGGACAATGACGGCGTCATCTCAGCCGAAGAAGCAGATATAGAGGGAACGTCGGATGGGATGTCGAACGAGCGATTATTCGTTCCGGCAACGGAGTGGCAACGCTTCGCCGTCACGCGCGAGATCAACGACGGAATCCTTGCGCCGCGCTTCGCCCCGAGCCAGCGCGCATGGGTGCTGAAGGGATTTCGGGTAGTGGTCGATCCTTCGGTTGATGCTTCTGTCCCACGCGACGGCGACGACAGATAAGGAAGAAATGCGGATTGCGGATTGCGGATTGCGGATTAAAGACAGGATGCTTTTCGTTAATCCGCAATCCGCAATCCGAAATCCGCAATATTATTAGGCGTCCGTCAGCGTCAGACGCTCTTTTTCGTAGACGACTTCGGAGAAGCTTTCAGGCCTGAGTTGCACTCCGCCCAGGAGTGCTTCGGCCAGGCGACGTAAGTTCAAGGGTATGTCCGTGAGAGCATATTCTTCGCCGTTTGGGGTGTATTTTGTCAGTAATTGAAGCTCCGCGCCGCAGAAATCGCATGCGGCGAGGTGTGTGGCGACCCATGCCCGCTGCTCACTGGTGAGCCCGACTCGTTGATAGGAAAGCAGCATCTCCGAGGAGGGGCAGGTCGCCTGTTTACTGAATACGATCATGCTCGAATAGTTCATAGGACCCCCTACAAAATCCCTGCATACCTGCACTTTAAGATCAAACGACACAGGCCCCGCCCGTATCGAGGCACCAAGAAGAGGCAGCGAGGTCAAGGGGCAATCTTTATCGCGAGCCGCAACCACAAACAGTGGTCGGGCGCTTCGCCTGGTCACTATGAAAGAAAGCGTCAATCAGCGCCCGCTTCCAAAAGTTTGAGCCCGCGAGGGCGCTTTCTTATCAAGCAATATCAATATTTTGGCGTAAGTGTAAAAAGATGTTGCTCATTTCGCGGTTTGCTGATAACATCTTTTCTGTCGGACAGGGAGACAAAGCTCTCCTTGTAAAACCCCCTTCATGGTTGACCGCTCCATTCCCCTTTTGCGGTCACAGGGCGCGGACATCCTGCGAGGTTCACAAAAAAGGAGGCCGTCGGGCAAGCGGAGAGGTTTCTCCCCATAGGTTATGAGGTGTTTTTCAACTCCTCGCTACCAAAAACGTGCGCGACCCCCTCTCTTCAAGACAGCCGCCACGACCCACCGTTCTTTTCAACTCTGTCAAAAGCGCGCCGCGAAATCCTTCGGCCAACTGCTCGGGCGGCATGCCTTGCAAGCATCCCTCGAGCGAGCATGACGTATAAGGCGTGCGAATAATCCCGACCTTCATGGACATACGATCTCTGTGGGAGGTAGGAGTTGAGGGGCTGGAAAGTTCGATTACAGCCTTGGGCTCGAAAGATCATCTTCGAGACGTTCTCCGAGAGACAGAGCTTGCCGGGATGAGCCAGAGAGCCTGCCTCTCGCGCCTGACCGAGAGCCAGCCACCGAAAATTTTCTCCTATGCCCGCTGAGCCTTATACGACCGCCACTACTACTATTAACACGATTGTGAAATCCAACAGTGATAATCATCGGAAAGGTTCCACGATGAGCGCTATCAAAGAACAGCCGCGCTCGCAGCGCCAGGGAAGCGACCGCTATTCGCGAAGCGGCCACTGGGTGGAGAGCCTGCGCTGCTCAGACGTTAATCGCCTCTGGGCAGAACTGCATCGCATCGTCTGCCACCACCCGCTCGTGCGCGCCTCCCGCAGCGCAGGGCTTCTGGTCGAGGAAGGCTCCCACAACGCCTACACAGACCTCACCCAGGAACTCTTCGTACAACTGCTCAGCAAGGGACGTTTCCAGCATTACCTGGATACGGAGATGTCCGATTCCGAGATCGAATGTGAGATCGGGCAGATCGAATTAACCAACCTCCTGACGGCTGAGTTGCGCAAGCGTCACCCGGAATCCTACCGGCTCGCGCGCCGCATCTCGACCATCATTCAATCGAGCGCCAACTTTCGTCGCTTCGACACCTCCGGCCTACAGGACGAGCCGCATCGCCGTCTGGCCGACCGCGTCTATGGACTGAGCGAGTGGGGTGGCGATAAACAGAGGCGCGATCATCACGATCTAGAGCAGCGTATTCATATGATCCCCGTGCGCCAGCGCGATACGCGGATGGTCGGCTGCACGGGTGATTCGCAGATCGTCATCAGCAATTCTGATCTGGAAGACCTCATCATCTCTGTGCTGGAAGCGGCGGATGCGCCCGTCGATGTGCGCGCTCTTCGCAGCCTGGTGATGTCGCGCCTGCCCGTGATGGACATTTACCTGGTTCCTCTGGGCGGCGACGACGCGGAAGAAGGCGGCAACCAGTTTGAGCCCGTAGACGAGTGTGAGAATCCTGAGCAGGGGCTGCTGCGCCGCGAAAGCGAGCGCGAGGCAGCCGGATACGTGGATCAGTTTCTCAAGGGGCTGCACGAGACCGTGCGCGGCAAAGTCAAACAGTACAATCGTATGCTCGGTGTGTTGTGGCACTGCTACCTGAGCGCGGATCATTCGACGCAGTTGGAAGTGGCGGCCGTCCTCGGCGTCTCTGATTCATTGGTCTCGGACTACCGGCGACGGATCGAGCAGGAGCTGCGCGCCCTCTCCTTCACAGAGATTGAAGAGGCGAGGCGATTTGAGATGGCTCTGCGCCAGCGCGTGCGCACCCTCGTCCTGGTCGGTGATGAAGAGAGCGTCGCAGTTTAAGACGCACGCGACAGTCATCTTACGCTGCGGCTTCAGCCAATTTTCATCAAGGGAGCGATATTCATCGCTAAAAACCGGGAATCAGTCGCGTCAAGCGGGCGAGCGCCATCGCCCGCTTGACGCCTATCAGTCACCTTGCCTACAGTGACAGGGGGATGTTCCGAATCGGATGAGTGCTCGCCACTTGCTCCAGACCTGGAACTGGCTGCCTTGCCTTGACGTGTCCGACAGCCGCGAGCAGCAGACCTACTGCCCGCCACGCTTTTGAGTGCCGCCGAAGATGCCACACGGACGCCAATTCGTCGATTATGAACCCGTGACACCTTCACGGCGGGCATCACTACGGAAAAGCGAGGACACGGCTGCGCTTGGAGACTGGCCGTCGCATGAGGACGCTGCGGCGCAGGGCGTGACAGAAAGCTTCAAGTCCGGGCGCGTGCCGCCTCCGACGAAAGCCGCCGACGCCACTCGCCCGGCAAAGAAAAGGGGCTGGCTTCTCAAGCGCGGCCATGCGATCAGCTACCTCGGAATGTTCCTCTTCACGGCTGTCCTCTACTTCCGCCCTTACGAGCTTTTCACGGCGCTTTCATCATTTTCCTCCATCGCGTTCGTCCTCGCCGTCTTCACGCTCATCTTTTTCTTTCCATCGCAACTGATGCTGGAAGGTAACCTGACGGCGCGTCCGCGCGAGGTCAACCTGGTTCTACTGCTGTGCCTGACGGGGCTGCTCTCGATACCGCTCGCGCTCGACCCAAGGGAAGCCTGGGCGACCTTCAGCGATACGTTCATCAGAGCCATTCTGATGTTCATCGTGATGGTCAACGTCGTCCGCACGGGGTGGCGTCTGAGGGGGATGATCTTTCTCGCCGTGGCCGTCAGTTGTGTCTTGAGCCTGGCCGCGCTGAACAATTACCGGACGGGAAACCTGACGGTCGAAGGCTACCGCGTCGCGGTCCAGATTGGCGGCATGTTCGGCAATCCGAACGACATGGCGCTGCATCTGGCGACCGCCCTTCCGATGGTCGCCGCGCTCTTTTTCATCAGACGCGGGCCCTTAGGCAAGCTGCTTTACGCCGCATGCGCGCTGTTGATGATGGCGGGGATTGCCGTGACGTTTTCGCGCTCGGGCTTTCTGGCGCTGATGAGCGGGGCTCTGGTCATGGCGTGGAAGATCGGAAAGCGTAACCGTCTGGCAGTGGTGATGGTGATCCTCCTCTTCACGGCGGCCTTCATCGCCTTCACGCCCGGTGGGTATGCGAATCGCGTCGCTTCAATCTTCAGCCACAGCCGCGACACGGTCGGCTCTGCTGATGCGCGGGAGGCGCTGCTCAAGAGGTCGCTGCTGGTTGCGGCCAGACATCCGCTGCTCGGCATCGGGATGGGCAACTTTCATCGCGTCTCGTTTCGCGAGCAGGTGAGCCATAATGCCTATACGCAGGTGGCGGCGGAGATGGGGGCGACGGCGCTCGTGCTCTACGTGCTGTTTATCATCACGCCGCTCAAAAAATTGAAGCAGATCGAGAAAGAGAACTACGAGACAAGGCGCAGCCGCAACGTGCGCTTCTACTATTATCTCTCGGTGGGTATGCAGGCGAGTCTCGTCGCCTACATGGTCGGCAGCTTCTTCGCCTCGGTCGCTTATCAGTGGTACATCTATTATTTGGTCGGCTACGCCGTCTGCCTCAGGCGCATGTACGACGCCAGGCCATTAGGAGACGGAATATGATCCGCGAAATCACACGAAATAACACAAAGACACCTCAAGCGATTTCGTGCTGTTTCGTGTCGCTTCGTGGATCGTTCATCGCTCATGTTTCGGTTTCGATGAGAGGAGCATGACCATCCAACTGGCAGCCGAGATCATTTTATGGTTAAGCGCGGCGGCGCTTTTCTACACGTATGTCGGCTACCCGCTTCTGTTAGTGATGGTCAGCACGCTGCGCGGGCGCGCCGTCAAGCGCGGAGATTTTACGCCCACTGTCAGCATTATCATCACGGCCTACAACGAGGAGCGAGACCTTGCGGCGAAACTCGAAAATACGCTGGCGCTCGATTACGACCGGAACAAGCTGGAGGTGATCGTCGCCTCCGACTGCTCTACGGATCGGACGGACGAGATCGCGCGCGAGTTTGCGCCGCGCGGCGTGCGTCTCCATCGTCAAAGCGTGCGACTGGGCAAGACGGCGGCGCAGAATGCGGCCATCGAACAGGCGAAGGGCGAGGTCATTCTCTTTTCCGACGCGACGACGCTTTATCAGCCAGACGTGCTGCGCCTGATGAGCCGCAGCTTCGCAGACCCTGCTGTCGGCTGCGTCGCCGGACGCCTCGTCTACGTTGATCCGGCACAATCGAGCGTCGGGCGCGGCGCGCGCTCATACTGGGGCTACGAGACGTTTCTCAAAAGACATGAGAGCCATGTGGGCTCTTTGATTGGCGCGTCAGGTTGTCTGTATGCCGTGCGCCGTTCGGCCTACGTGCCGCTCTATAACGAGGCGTGCAGCGATTTCCTGATCGCCACCAAGATGGTCGAGCAGGGACTACGCGCCGTCTATGAGCCGGAAGCCGTCTGCACTGAAGAGACGAACTCGCGCGCGGATCGTGAGCTGCGTATGCGCGTCCGCGTCATCACGCAGACCTTCACAGACCTGTGGCGTCATCGCTCGATGATGAACCCGGCGAGGTCGGGCTTCTACGCCATACAGCTCCTATCGCACAAGGTGATGCGCTATCTGGTGCCGCTCTTCCTCATTCTGCTGCTCGTCTCATCCATCTTGCTGGCTCCGGGTTCCATCTTTTACGCCGCACTGCTCCTTGCCCAGATCGTTTTCTACGCGACGGCTGCGCTCTCCTGCGCGCTGGAATACTTCGGCGTGCACATACGCCTGCTCTCGCTGCCGCAGTATTTCGTTCTCGCCAACCTCGCGTCGCTCGTCGCGTTCTACAAATTCCTGAGCGGCGAAAGGTACGCGCGCTGGGAGCCTATTCGCGACGCAGGGGCGCGTGTCACAGCGACGACGAATCACGCCACGGCCACAACGACGCCGGACGGGAGGAACGGTTGATGACTAGAAGCGAGGCTGCTTCAACACGAGGGGACGGACAGAGCGCGGGAGAGACCGATCACGCCTCTGCGCCGCCCGCCGTCAGCGTCATCATCGCCACTTATAACGCCGCCGCCTATATCAGTGAGGCGCTCGACTCCGTGCTCGCGCAGACCTTCAAGGACTACGAGATAATCGTCGTCAACGACGGCTCGCCCGACACCCTTGAGCTTGAGCGCGCCCTTGAGCCCTATCGCGGGCGCATCGTCTACATCAAGCAGGAGAATCGCGGTGTCAGCGGCGCGCGCAACACAGGGATACGCGCCGCGCGCGCCACACTGATCGCCCATCTGGACCCGGACGACCTGTGGGAGCCCGAATACCTGGCCGTGCAGGTGGCCGCTATGAGGAACGATCCGACGATAGATGTCATCTACCCGAATGCGCTGATCTTCGGCGACATGCCGGAGGCGGGGAAAGAGTTCATGGAGATTTGTCCTTCTCACGGTGAAGTGACGTTCGAGAGCCTCGTCACGCAGCAATGCACCGTCATGACCTCGATCACCGCGCGCCGCGAGATGGTGATGCGCGCCGGGATGTTCGACGAATCGCTGCGCTGCTCGGAGGATTTTGATCTCTGGCTGCGCATCGTCAAAGAGGGCGGGCGCATAGACTATCATCGCCAGATTCTGGTGCGTTATCGGCGCTGGCGCGGCAGCCTCTCGTCCGATCCTGTGCGGGTCTGCGAAAACGCCCTGCGTGTCCTGGACAAGGCTGAGCGGACGCTTGCTCTGACAGCCACAGAGCGTCAGGTGCTCAAGCGTGCGCAGACTCGCTTTCATGCGATGCTCCGTTTTAATGAAGGGAAGCGCGCCTTCACGCGCGGCGATACTGAAGCGGCCATCGCCGGTTTAAAGGAGGCTAACGCTTTCTTCCTCAGCCGCAAGACCGCGTTCTTGCTCCTGCTCATGCGCCTTGTGCCCGGCTTGCTCCTGCGCGCCTATCATCTACGCGATCAATACATCTGGAGAACCGATACCAGAGTTTAGATATGAGAGAAGAGATTAAACGCTGGAGGTGCGCAAAGTACCTCGCAAAGGATATGCTTCTTTGCGTTCTTTGCGTCCTCCTCGTTTGCGCCCTTTGCGTTTAAAGTTTTCCGTTTGGAGTTCATTCGGATGCAGTTGGATGTCTTGATCCCGACATATAACCGTCAGGAGATGCTTAAGCTGACGCTCGCCAGCCTGCTCGCGGCTGTGGTGCCGGAGGGCTTGTCTGTTCGCGTCACGGTCGTGGATAACAACTCTAAGGACGAGACGCGGCAAGTCGTTGAAGAACGAAGAGAGGCTTTTGGCGGACGCCTCGATTACGTCTTTGAGGGGCAGCAGGGTAAATCCGCTGCCTTAAACGCCGGTATCGCGGCGACCAGCGGCGACCTTGTGGGTATCATAGACGATGATGAAGAGGTCGATGCTCAGTGGTACGTGCGCGTTCATGAAGCTTTCAGTCGGGGCGATGTGGATTTCATCGGCGGCCCGTACGTGCCGCGCTGGGGCGCTGAGCGTCCCCTTTGGTTTCCGATGAGTTATACGGGCGTCATCGGGTGGGTTGACGGCGGCGATCAGGTGGTCACCTACGACAAGGACTTTCCGGGCATCCTGATGGGCGGCAACTGCGTCATCACGCGCGAGACGCTTCGGAAGGTCGGCGCGTTTGCAACCCGATATGGTCGCACGGACAAACATCTGCTCGCGTGCGAGGATGAGGATATGTACCGGCGCTTGCTCTCAAGCGGCGCGCGCGGGCTCTACCTGCCAGACCTCATCATCTATCACTACGTTCCGCCGGAACGCCTGACCAGGCGTTATTTCCGCCGCTGGTGCTTCTGGCGCGGCGTCTCGCTCGGCATGATCGACAGGGAGCACAGAGCCGAGCAGGTCGCCTATCTCGCAGGGGTTCCGCGTTGGCTCTACGGCGCGGCGGCGCGCGGGCTGTTTAGAAAGGCCGCCGGGGCGCTCGGGCGCGGCAAAGACCCTGCGCAGAGTTTCGCGGGCGAGTTGGCGGCCTGGGACCTCGCGGGCTTTTTCTACGGGAAACATTTTTACAGGAATGGCCGCTCCGCCGAAACAGGCCGCGATTAGTTCTATAATATGGGGACGAAGCTTTGGGGCGCATATGTTGTATGATCGGTTTAAGATGATGGCGTCCGCGAGCACGGGTTTTACGGGAGACTTGATCTAATGAGCTCTGACATCTCAACCGAGTTGGTCGGCGACCACGTCTTGCAAGGCGGGGCAGAGCGCCGCGTCACGACTATCGGCGCGCCCTCTTTTTCTCCGCTACGGCTGCTCGGCGGGGTGCGTAAGCTTGTGCAGTACAGAGACCTGCTCTACACGCTCAGCGTCCATCGCATCAAGGTGCGATACAAGCAGTCTGTGCTCGGCATCGCCTGGGCGATCCTCCAACCGCTCTCGCTGATGCTGATCTACACGATCATCTTCTCGTACATCGCGAGGATGCCGAGCGACGGCGCGCCCTACGCCATCTTCGCGTATGCGGCGCTTCTGCCGTGGACCGGTTTTTCAAATGCGCTGACGAACGCCACCAACTCGCTCGTCAGCCATTCGAATCTCGTCACCAAGGTCTATTTCCCACGTGAAATCCTGCCGCTCACGTACGTGTTTGCCGCCGTCTTCGATTTTTTAATCGCCTCGACCGTCTTCATCGGATTGATGATCTACTATCATGTGCCGCTGACGATCAATGCTCTTTACAGTCTGCCGATAATCGCCGTCATGATGATCTTTACGACCGCGATGGCGTTCCTTTTTTCGGCGACGCAGGTCAGATTCCGTGACATCGGAGTGGCGATGCCGCTGCTGCTTCAGCTCTGGATGTTCGCCACGCCGGTGATTTATCCGCTGAGCGCCGTGCCGCGTCGCCTGCTGCCCTTCTACCTGTTGAACCCCATGGCCGGATTGATTGAGAGTTTTCGCCAGGTGATGCTATACGGCGTGCGCCCAGACCTGCGCCTGCTGGGCATCGCCGCCCTGCTCTCGATGCTGCTGCTCGTCGCTTTCTACATCTATTTCAAGCGCGTCGAAGCGACCGTCGCCGATATTATTTAGAGCATGAAGGAATGAAGAAGAGATTTAAACGCACAGGGCGCAAAGTACCTCGCAAAGGAGCAGATTCTTTTGCGCTCTTTGCGTTTAAAGTTTTTCGTCGCAGCTATGATTGATCTCAAATTCGACCACGTTTCCAAGAAGTACATGGTGCGCCAGGAAGCTGCTGTAGGCGCGTCCGGCAATCCGCTGGTGCGTAAGCTGCGGAGCCTGCGACGGCGTGCGCGCCCCTTCTGGGCTGTGCATGATGTCAGCTTCGAGGTCAGACGCGGCGAAGCGCTCGGCATCATAGGCCATAACGGGGCGGGCAAGAGCACGATCCTCAAGCTGCTCTCGAACATCACGACGCCGACCTCAGGCGAGATCAAGATCAACGGGCGATTGTCGGCCTTGATCGAAGTCGGGTCAGGTTTTCACCCGGAGCTGACGGGGCGCGAAAACATCTACCTGAACGGGTCAATCCTTGGGATGCGGCGGCGCGAGATCAGCCGGAAGCTGGACAGCATCGTCGATTTCGCAGGCGTCCGTCAGTTCATAGACACGCCCGTCAAGCGCTACTCTTCGGGGATGTACGTGCGGCTCGGCTTCTCAATCGCAGCCTTTCTCGATCCTGATATTCTGCTTTTAGACGAAGTGCTCGCGGTCGGCGATGCGGCCTTCCAGACCAAGTGCCTGGAACGCATCACCGAGTTGAAGCGAACGGGGACGACCATCGTCTTCATCTCGCACGATCTAGGCGCGGTCGAGCGTTTATGCGACCGAGTCCTCCTGATGGAGCGCGGCGAGGTGGCCGCGAGCGGCGCTCCGCGTGATGTGATCGCTGAATATCAAAGACGTGCGGCCAGCTTTACCCAGACCACCAGCCAGCATACGCCACAGGCCGGGGGCGAATCGAAGAGCGCCGCGATTACTTCGCTCACTTTCCACGACGCGACGGGGCACGAGACCAACTTTTCACGCACGGGCGACGCTGTCACGGCGCGCTTCGAGTACGAGGCGCGCGAGCATCTCAAGGACGTTGTTTTCGAGATCATCTTCTTTTCGGGAGACGGCAACCTGCAATGCCAGTTGACGACCGAGCCTGGCGACTCCCCTATAGCACTTGAGCCGGGGGTGGGTGTGGTCGAATTCTCCTGCGCCGAGCTGGGTCTCCAACCGGGCATCTATCACCTCGACACAGTCATCAAGCACCGCGATGCTCCGACAGCCATTGACTGGCAACCCCGCTGTGCGATGCTTCGCGTCGATCCAGGCAAGCTCGTCCACGGACGCTTCTACCTGCCGCACAGTTGGCGCGTCACGCAAGGGGCCGCGACCAAGAACGGCACACACGCTGACCAATCGTTTGGGGAGCTTGCTTCCAGAAGATAGAGTATTCAAAAGAACGGAAGACTTCTAAACGCAAAGGGCGCAAAGTGGAAGACGCAAAGAGCGCAGAGAAGCTACTCCTTTGCGATGCACTTTGCGCCCTGTGCGTTTAATTGACTTTCCTTTTTCTAGCTCTAGAGCGTTTTGCAGATGAATTTACCAGCATCAGCAACATTGTAGGGGCAGGGCTTGTCCCTGCCCGCCGGTCGAACAAAAGCGGGCAGGCACAAGCCCTGCCCCTACAATGTTGCTTAAGCAATGTACAGCAGAGAGTCACGAGTGAGCCAAAGAGCCATCTATCTTCACTGCGGGTTTGGCCGTCTTCAAAAGTCTGGGCAAAGTGGATAAGCGAAGCCATTGGAGAAAAAGCGATAGGAATAAATGAGACCCAGAGCAAGTGTGTCCTGGACGGATGCCAAACAAAAAGAATAATAGCTACTATCGCACCCAGGATGGGTACGATGGTTATCACATCCCGCTTGACTTCAGTCTGAGGATCAGGGGCGGGCGAACGATGACGGGCGGCGAGATACATCCAGAAGATGATAGTGCCTATGATTAGCAAAAAAACTATAAGAGAGATTGGTGCAATAGTGGGAACATCCACCCTGCGGGATACTATCGGCAGCAACATGGCGGCGAAGATCACCAGAATTACTGAGATGAAAATGTTCGTACTGGCTAATACGAACAAGCGCTCACCTGTATTGCCAGTAGAAGCTTCATACTGGACGTTCCCAGCCAGTAGCTCGTTCAGCAGTTTTTCTTCAGCAAGTCTTCTGGCATGACTAATGAACGCTGCCGTTTCTGTCATCATGTGAGCGCCCGTGAAACAGGAGATCGTTGCAACGATCAAGGCTGCGACCAGATACGAGCGTGAATCTCCTGGGACTGGTGTGAATTCGAAAGTTAAGACAAGGGTGAGCACGGTAATGCTGACGCCACCGATTGCTACGAGAAAACTGCCATACTGTTCGGATAGTTTTAGGTAATCTACTTTCCTTAAGTAATCTACTTCCATTTCACTACTCCTCATTCGATTACGAGCACGCTTTCGCGCGCACGGGCTGTTGAGTCGCCCGCGCTCCCGGTATACGTGAACCTCTCTGCGGCGTCACTTCTGCGGCGTCGGGGTCTCTTTCTTCTTGCGCGGGGAGCGTTCGACGCGACTGGCGCTCTTCCAGGCGGAGAGGGTCGCGGCGTCGTCTCGGTACTTGTTCTGCATGGCCGTGTCGAGTCGCGCTAGTTCCTGCTCGGCACGGTCGAGCGTGGCTTCAATTGAGACGCGCGACGAGCGGCTGGCGCTCGCGCCCGCGTTTTGCTGGTTGACGGATTGCTCGAAGGCGTCGAGGCTCGCGTTGAGACGGTCTATAAAATCTGCGGGCAGGTCGTATTCGATGAATAGATTTTTGACGGGTGTGGCCTCCGCCGCGAACGAGCGCCCGACGCTGACGAGCGTCTGATCGTTGGCGTTGCCGCGCGGTCGGCGGAACTTCTCTTTGAGTTCGGGGTGATCCATCCCGATGGTCTTGCCCGTATCGCTGATCGCGTCTATCTGGTCGCGCAACGCCTGGCGCGCTTCATTCTTGCTCGTCGTGCCCTGGCGCGCAGAGCGGACATTGGTCAAGACCGCAGCGTCCGTGCTTTCCAGCTCTTCGATGCTGGTGCGCAGTTCGGCCAGCGCTTTGCCTCCACGGCTCTCCGGCGCAAAAGGTTCAGCCAGAGATGTAGCGAAGTCGGCTGAACGGACGATTCTCTCGAAACGTCTTCTTTGCTGATCGTGCATGATGGGTAGTCCTTTCGTGGCAAAGGAAGGATTAAAGATGCCTTCCGGTGAGTCAAGGGCATGAACGCCGTGGCGCTTCGGGGTCGGAGGTGCGGCAGCGTTCGCTGAAAAGACGCCCGGATTATATCGCTTTCTGCTCCACTTGCAACAAATTTTTCAAGCGCCGCGATTCTCGCTATTGGTTGAGTTTAAAGAACTCTGCACCCTGTCTCCCGCAACGCAAGAGCGGTCTTCGGCGCACTTTTTGACCTAGTTGTGCGTTTGTGGATCATCCCCACACGTATCGACCAATCTTGCGCTTTTGTTGGAGCGATGAGCGCGCAAATCGGCGCGTTTTACACATCTGTCGGAGGGTCTTGCGCATGTGTCGATGGACTTTGCGCATCTGTCGGCATGGTTTATACATTTGTCGGCGCAAGTCGCGTACCTGTCAGCGGGCTTCGTACAAATGTCGAAGGACTCTGCACGAAGTCGATGAGCTTTGAACATGTATCGGAGAACTTCTTGCGCGTGTCTGTCTCGCCTGTATCAGACCCCCTGGTGAGTGAAACAACGTCATTAACCTTCAACCGATTATGAGCTATTCATTTTAGAGATCACATAATCAAGTGGGACGTAGCACACGCTCTCGCAAACAGTCGGGATTCCGTCATCAACTATCTTCCACGGGGAAGCCCGACCGTTAAGGAAGGCGCGCTCAATCGCTCATGGCTATTAGACCCTCCTTGCGCGTGAAAGCCCTTCCCTTAATTGCCGGAATAATGTTAATCTCTGCGGCGCAACGTTTTCTGTGGCCGACCACGCGGCTTTTCAGTAGATTCTCCTGAATTCCGAACGAATTACTCATTTATCTGTTGAGAGTAAGGAATAGTTCCCGCTCACACCGAGGCAGAGGCTCCGTGAGCGGCGTTCGCTGACCCTGCCGGGTCAACTGCCATCTTGACGCAGGCCGTATGTCTTACGGCCTGCAAGCTAATAGAGATCGTTGAGGAAAATTAATGGCTACCAAGCGTCGAAACATGCCCCGTTCGAACGCAACGAAGGGATTCGCCCGCCCGCCCGCCCGCTCGCTTCAACGCCGCAATAGGCGCGGCAGCAACCTCTTGAAATGTGTGCTCGTCTTGATCGGCTTGACGCTCTTTCTACGCCTTTTATCCGGTGTCGGCTCAGCCCAGGGCACATGGACAACTGAGACGAGCCTCCCGAAGGCTTTGCAGGAACTGGCTTCCACAGCCTTGAATGGCAAGGTCTACGTGATTGGCGGCTCGACGAATCAAGTTCGCTCCAACGCCGTTTATATGTTCGATCCGGCGACCCACGCCTGGACGACGCGCGCCCCATATCCCGGCCCCGCTCGCGATCACATTGCCGTCGCCACCATAGGCAATTTTATCTACATCATGGGCGGCATCACAAGCTTTCCCTCGCCGACGGTCGATACCGTTCAGAGATACGACTCGATCAACAACACCTGGACCAGCCTCGCGCCTCTGCCGTCGCCACGCGCCGCGATGGGAGCGGCGGCGATCAACGGGAAAATCTATGTGGTCGGCGGCTTCCTGACTTCACACAGCGAGCCTTCGACCAATCAGTTCCTCGTCTATGACCCCGCCACCAACGTCTGGCAGTCGCTGCCTTCGATACCGACCGCGCGCGACCACATGGCTGGCATCGCCCTCAATGGTAAGTTCTACGCCGTTGGCGGTAGAAACGGTGCGACTTGCTCGCCGCTCAAGACGCTCGAAGTCTACGACCCAGCGACCAACACCTGGAGCAGCCTCGCGCCGATGCTCGCCGGACATGGCGGTCTCGCCAGCGGATCGGCTAATGGGCGCATACAGGCTTTCGGCGGCGAGGGTGCAGGCTCAAACTGCGGAGTCGAAGCCAGCGCCGAAGAGTACAACCCGGCGACCAACACCTGGACGGCTCTACCTGCGATGCCGACCCCGCGCCACGGCACACAGGGCGCGACGATTGGCAGCAGCGTCTACATCCCCGGCGGAGCAACCGCGACGGGCGATTCGCCTACGACGACGCACCAGCGGCTTGATCTTTCCACCAACGCTTTCGTCGAACAGGGCGGGCAGGTGGTGATCGAGGCAGAGCACATGGACGGCCAGATCACTCGCGCCGGAAAGTCCTGGGTAGCGCGTACCAATCGCGCGGGCTTCGCCGGAACAGGCTTCATGGTTGCCGAGCCCGACACGGGCACGGTGGTCAACGGCGGATTCACGACCGGCAGCACAGAGCTGCAATATCAGGTGCAGTTTGCGACCACGGGTGTCTATCACGTCTGGATTCGCAATCTGGCCGATGACGATAACAATAACTCCGTGCATGTCGGGCTCGATGGAAAGATCATCTCAAGCTCCGACCGCATGTCAAACAGCACGTACGGCGCGTGGACGTGGTTTAAGAGTACGCTCGACGGTCCTGTCGCGCAGATCAACGTGGCGACGGCGGGCGTGCATACCATCAACGTGTGGATGCGAGAGGACGGCTTTCGCTTCGACCGGCTGCTGCTCACCAAGACCGCTAGCTTCGTGCCGAGCGGCACGGGACCGGCGGAGAGCCCACGCTCCGGCGTGACCCCGACTCCGACTCCGACTCCAACTCCGACGCCGTCTCCGTCTCCGACTCCGACTCCGTCACCCTCGCCCACACCGAGCCAGTTGCCGAGTCCCTGGGCGACACAGGACGTTGGCAGCGTCGGCGTCGCGGGCAGCGCCACTTACGCCAGCGGAGCCTTCACGATTAAGGGTTCGGGAGCGGACATCTGGGGAACCGCAGATGCCTTCCGGTACGTGTATCAACCGCTGAGCGGCGATGGAGAAATAATCGCGCGCGTGACCAGCATTCAGAACACGAACCAGTTCGCCAAGGCCGGTGTGATGATCCGCGAGAACCTGACGGCCTCGTCGCGCAACGCGATTCTGGATGTCAAGCCGAACGGCGGCCTTGAGTTTATGGCTCGCAGCACAGCCGGAGGCAGCATGAGTGTGGTCGCAAGCTCAACTTCGACCGCTCCCTACTGGCTCAGACTGGCGCGCAGCGGCGGCAACTTCAATGCCTATACCTCTTCGAACGGCACTGCCTGGACGCTGCTTGGCACCACCAATATGTTCATGCCAAACACTGTCTATATCGGCATGATCGTCACGAGCCACGATAACACCGTGCTCAATACATCGACGATGGACAACGTGGCGGTGAATGTGGGGACGACTCCGACACCCACGCCGACGCCGACGCCGACACCCGGCGGGCAGACGCCCTTCACGGGGACGCCTGCCCCCATTCCAGGAACCATCCAGGCCGAAGATTTCGACAACGGTGGCGAGGGTGTGGCCTATCAGGACGGCGGGGTGGGCAATAATGGAGGCGTGTATAGAGCGTCGGAGAATGTAGATATTGAAAGCACCACCGATACTGGAGGCGGCTTCAACGTCGGCTGGATCGCGGGCGGAGAGTGGCTGGAATACACTGTCAATGTCCAGACGGCAGGAACGTACACCCTTGAATCGAGGGTGGCGTCAAATGGCGGCGGCGGGACCTTCCACGTCGAGTTTGATGGGGCGGATAAGACGGGAGCCATCACTATCCCGAACACAGGGGGCTGGCAGACCTGGCAGACTCTGACGACGCCCAGCGTGAGCCTCAGCGCAGGCCAGCAGGTCATGCGCATCAGCATGGATGCGTCTGGCGCAAGCGGGGCGGTCGGCAATCTCAACTACCTGAAGTTCACCTCGTCCGGCACGGGCGGGGGAACTGTGTCCTGCGTTACGAGCGCCAACCCGACGACCCTGAATTTCAGCAGCACGGTCGCAGATTCCTACGCCGGAAGCGGCTTCAAATGCTTCATGCCGGGTTCGGTCGCGCCCGACGGGAGCGGGCTCAACCTTGACACGACGAGCAGCCAGCTCACCATCACCTCGACCGATGGCGAAGCTTACAGCACAAACAACACGCAGAATAACGCGCTGGCGCTGAAGTTCAATAACACAGGCAGTTATTCTGTGAGGGCGCGCATACGCGGGCCTTTCGTCACGACGAGCCAGTACCAGGCGGGCGGCATCTTCCTCGCGCTCGACACGGACAATTACGTCAAGTTCGTGCTGGGCCAGATCGGCGGCTCCGCGCGTCTGGAGTTCGCCCAGGAGACGACGGCCAACTTTGCCAGTGCCGCTCCCGACACGGGCTTTAACTTCACGGACATAGACAGCAACGCGGAGGCACTCGACCTTTGGCTCGTGCGCAAAACGGACGGCAACGTGGAGGCGCTCTATCGCACCATCACTAATCTGACGACCACACCCGTGCTCGGGCCAATCGTCTCGGCGGGAACGACCGCCGCCGCGCCGCCCTGGATGATCAGCAGCACGCAGCTCTACGGCGGATTGCTGACGACCGACGCCGGACTAGGCAATTCCATCAACGTCAACTACGATGAGTTTCAGTTGGGCAGTGCTGTGAGCGCTGCGATCAGCTTCACCAACAAGGTCATCATCAAATCCGGCACGACCTCCGGAGGGGCTTTCGGCATCAACGGCTTCCTCATGCCGACCAGCATCGCGTTCGGGCCAGACGGCAAGCTGTATGTCGCCACGCTGTTAGGGAAGATTTACATTCTGACGCTGGATGAGAACGCGCTTGTGCAGCCCGGACAGGTCGCCATCACGAGCGTGCAGGTCTTGGATGTCATCTACAACAGGCCGACACGTACCTGCAACATCAACAACAATCCGAGCAACTGCCAGTTCGTCGCCGGTTCGCCCACGGGGCGTCAAACGCTTGGGATAGCCTTTGGCCCGGAGAGCACCGCGACCAATCTCAAGCTCTATGTGACGCACAGCGATCCGCGCTACGGCGAGAACAACGCCCCCGACGCTCTCGCCATAGACACACACTCGGGCACGATCACGCGGCTCACGCTCCAGCCGAACGCTTCGACCAGTGACCCGAATGACTACAGCGTGACGGGTAATCAAGACCTCGTGGTGGGGCTGCCGCGCTCGCGTGAAGCGCATTCGATCAACGGCCTGGACTTCGGCCCGGACGGCTGGCTCTATATCTCCATCGGCGGCCACACCAATCGCGGCAAACCGAGCACCTTCTTCAGCAACCTGGCTGAGTACTATCTCTCGGCGAGCGTCGTGCGCCTCAACGTCAATGGCCTCGGCTCGACCACCTTGCCGATTGACGTGACGAACGTCACGACAGCCTCGAATATGACTCCGCTGGTGGGCAAGTTCGAGCTGTTTGCGACGGGCTTTCGTAACGCCTATGACCTTCACTGGCACAGCAACGGCAAGCTCTACATCAACGACAACTCGGACAATCTGGGGCAGGGCAATACGCCCAACGCCGAGGACGGTTGCCCGAACACGCAGTCCCTTGATCCGGGCTCGCGTCCCGACAAACTGCTTCTAGTATCGCAGAACAAGTACGGCGGGCATCCCAACCCGACGCACGGGGAGTGTGTCTTCTATGACGGGTCGGTCTACAATCCGCCCCTTCAGCCCGACCCGAACTTCCTCGCTCCGCTGCTCTACTACGATGACGGATCGAGCAGCAACGGGCTCACAGAGTACACATCGAGCGCCTTCAACGGGCAGATGAAGGGCAACCTCATCAGCGCCACCTATTCCGGCAACCAGAACGTGCGGCGCGTGGTGCTCAATGCGACCGGCACGGGCGTAGTTCAGGAAAAGAACCTCGGCCAGTTCAAAAACCCGCTCGACGTGACGACCGATGCAAACGGCGTCATCTACGTGGCGGAATTCGGCTCTAACCAGATCACGCTGATGATCCCGAACGCGTCCGTCAACTGCGGCGATTCCAGTAACCCGGATGACGACGGCGACCTCTACACGGACGCCGACGAGATCGACAACGGGACAGACCCGTGCTCGGCTTCGAGCACGCCGACCGATTTCGACGGCGACCACACAAGCGACCTGAACGACCCGGACGATGATGGCGACGGGATTATAGATACACAGGATCAGTTGTACTTCGATCCGCAGAACGGCTCGGCGACTGCCAGCACGCTGGCCTTTGAATGGAATCCCGGCGACGCGCTCGGCAAGGTGGCTAATACGGGCTTTACCGGCGTGCAGATCGCGTCCAATGGGCCGCGCATCAACACGAACGGCATCTTCGTGGCCGGAGCGGCGGGCTTCCTCGGGCTGCCCACCTACAGCGGGACAGCCGAAGGTGCTACCAACAGTCAGGTCAACGCTCTCCAGCTAGGCTTCAACAGCAAGTCTAGTTTCCGCCTCTGGAGTCGCATCTCGCAGCCCTTCCAGACCACGCCGCCGGCAGCGGGTCACATGGGAGCGATCATCTTCGGGCCTGATCAGGATAACTTCATTCGCCTGGCGCTGCTGGGCGCAGCCGGAGGCAATCAAACGCTGCAACTGGGCCTGGAGCAGGCAGGCGTCTTCAACCCGCAGGCCAGCATCAGCCTCGGCACTGCTGCGATCAACAACCTGGACATCTTCCTCGTAGGCGATTTCAGCGCCAAGACCGTGAGCGCCTATTACATTCTCAATGGCGGGACGAGACTGGCGCTCGGCGGAGCGGTGACTGTTCCGGCTGCCTGGTTTAGCGATAACGTCGGCGCAGCACGCAACACCTCGCTCGCGGGCGTGATGGACAGCCACGGAAGCGCTACTGCGACCACTTTCGTCTACGACTTCTTCCGCATCGACCGCAACGTCACGTTCGCTCCGTAAAGCTGTCCGTAGTCAGTAAACAGTAGTCAGTAAACAGTAGTCAGTAGTCAGTAGTCAGTAGACAGTAGAAAGAAAAGCGGTTGCTGCTTTCTTTTCTACTGTCTACTGGCTACTGGCTACTGGCTACTTCTCTATCTCATCGACGCTGTCATGCCGCCATCGACGATCATCGAATGGCCTGTGACGTAAGAGGCCGCATCGGAGCAGAGCCAGACAGCCGTTTGGGCTGCCTCTTCGGGACGCCCGATCCTTCCCATGGGGATCATGCCGGTGTATTGCGCTTCGACCCCCTCCTGACCTGAAGGGTCATCACCCGCAGCTTTCCTGAAGACGCGTTCCAGCATCGGCGTGCGGAATGCGCCGGCGACCAGCGCGTTGATGCGAATACCCTTTTGCGCATACTCCTGTGCCGCAGACTTTGTTAAAGCCAGCACGCCGCTCTTCGCCGCAGAGTAGAGCGAGCCGCCGCTTGCGCCGCCCAGCCCGTTGACGGAAGACGTATTGACGATAGAGCCCCCCGCAGGCTCTTGCTGTCTGAGCATCTGTCGAATCTCATACTTCATGCACAGCCAGACGCTCTTGAGATTAAGGCTCAGACAGGTATCAAACTCCGCCTCGCTGAAATCGGCTGTCAGTGCGAACGTACCATCCTCCGTAGCAGCATTATTGAAGGCGCAGTCGAGCCGCCCGTAAGTCTCCACAACCCTCTGGATCAAAGCCTCTACCTCAGCCGGCTTCGAGACATCGGCCTGCACGAAAGCGGCCTCCCCGCCCGCCGCCCTGATCTCGCGCGCACACATCTCTCCACGCTCTAGGCCGCGCGCCGCAATGACAACCTTTGCGCCTTCTCTGGCGAAGGCGAGAACGGCTGCGCGACCGATACCTGAGCTTCCGCCCGTCACCAGAGCGACGCGGCCATCCAGGTTTCCCATAACTCCCTCCGTTAATCGGTCACAGGCATCTCAATCGAGTAGCGAGCAGCTGGAATTCGACAGGTGATTACGCGAGACGGGCGGGAAAGGTTTTCCTCAGCAGGAAGCCTTATGAAACGAGAAAATGATATAGGGACGGAGAAGCATCTGCTTGAAGCGTTTACGCGCATCTCTTCTACAAGCGTTTTTTGCTCGACCTTTTTGTTTTCGAGGTGGCTGTATGCTTTTTGCTCCCGGCCTTCTTCGCAGCCTTCTTGCGCGTCTTCGACGTGGACTTACTCGCCCGCGATGAACCTGTGCCAGTTGTTTTAGCTGAACTGCTCCTGGCAGCTTTTTTCGTCGCCGCCCGCGAGACTCTTTTGCTCTTGCGCGTTGGCGGCGGTGCCAGCAATTGGACAGGTGCGGGCAGGTCTACGCTGACGACCGCTTCACTTTCAAGGGCTGATCTGGCTAGATCGGAGACTTGATTGACGACCTCGCCGACGAGGCGCGTAGTCTGGTCAAGAGCCTGTCCGACGATCTCAAGGGGAGCGCCGGGCAGGATGCTCGCCCGTCTACCTTTGTCGAGGCCGGAGTTGCTCCCCCTTCTGATCCTCACAGACTTACGCATCTTGATGAAGTGACTCTTGACTTTCTCACGCATCAACTGAAGGCTGTTCTCCTCGCCGGACGCATTACGGAATTCGTCACAGAACTTTCCGTAGTCACCCGAAAATCGGATGCATAACTTCTTGCCGCTGTTGGGGTGTCTGTACACCTTCTCGACTCTGCAATCAAGTTGCAGGTCGTTGATGGCCGCTTCGGCAGCCTTTCTGATAAGTTGTTCGTCTGGTTGGCTCATCTTTGAAATAGTCTCTTCTCTTTAGCCCGCGCGGCCAGGGCGGCCAGGTTTTACAGTCCCGCTTCATCTCCAATGAAAAGGGAAGTTTCAAACAGCGCATCGGCTCAGCGCACGACGCGATAGATGATAAGAAAGCCGTAGACGAGCAGACCGATCGCAAGACCGTAGAGAAGCATCGTGATCGTGGTCGCAATACCGGAGACGATTCTGTTTGCCATTGACCTTTCACCTATCCTGCGGTTTGATGCGCTCTTATTTTCACTCAAAGCCGCGATTTCATCAATCCGAAAGCTCTCACACGGGAGACCAGTGAATAGTAAATGGTAGATCGTGAATAGTGAAGCACACCTAACCGCTCTCGAAGCATCTGTCGGCCTGAAGCCTAATGTCCAGAGTTTCAACTCAACTCTCTGTGCCCCCTCCGTGTGCTCTCGGGTCTGCGGTGGTGAATGAGCTTCTAGAGACACTCACCACCGCAGACACCGCAGGACGAGAGTGGATGCACAGAGAGTAAATCAAATTAGAACGCTACCGAAAATTCTTATACCTTGATGGGTCGCGTGACATTAACACGCCGGAAGGATTTGGGATAGCTTGCTTGATCTCGAGCAGCTTCTATCAGTACAACTATCCTGTGCGGGATTAAAGTAGAGCGCGCCTGGCCTACCCTGTATCCTTTGGATCATAATGGCGGCTCGGCGAGCGGCACGACCGGGCGAGCCTCGCCGTTCATAGATCATCCTTCATTGCTGATATGCTTTTCGCTCTGATCCTGACATTGATCGCCATCTTGGGCGGCGCGCTGGCTACTTACCTTTACGATCAGGACGCGCCGGTCGTGGTGCGACTGTGTGCGGGCGCGTGTGTCGGTTTCGCTGCGCTCGGGCTCTGCGGATTCGTCTTCGCGTCACTGCTGGGGATGACGCCGCTGGCGCTCGTGTTGACGACCGCGACGGTCGCGTCCCCGCTCATCCTGCTGGCGGAGCCGAAGCGCATGGCGCGTGCGCGTGCAGACTTCGCGGCGGCGGCTGTAGATGTACGGCGCGCCATCCTGCACCCGAATCGTCTCAAGACCCTCTACTTCGTCGTCTATGCGCTCATCGCCATCGTGCTGTGGCTGGCCTTTGATCGGGCGATGATCGAGCGCGCCGGTGGAATCTACACGGGCGTGGCGAACAACTACGGCGACCTGCCGTTTCATTTCAGCATCATCACGAGCTTCGCCTATGGCGGAAACTTTCCGCCCGAAGACCCGACCTATGCCGGAGCGCGCTTCACCTATCCCTTTCTAGCGGATTTCGTGGCGGCGATCTTTGTGCGCGCAGGGGCAAGCCTGCGGGAGTCGCTCCTGCTGGAAGGCGTCGTATTGTCTTTGGCGTTCGTAGGCGTGCTGCACCGCTGGGCCTGGAAGCTTGTGAGAGACCGCGCGGCGGCCTTCATCACGCCGCTGCTGGTGATCTTCAATGGAGGTCTTGGCTGGGTGCTTCTGTACAGGGATTGGCAGCAGCAGAACGAGCGCGACATCTTCGCCATCCTCAAGCACCTCCCACACGATTACACGATCATCCCGGAGACCACCTGGCGCTGGGCTAATTGCGTGACCTCGCTGCTCATTCCGCAGCGCGGGCTGCTGCTCGGTCTCCCGCTCGCGATCCTTATCTTTACAGAGTGGTGGACTGCCCTGGAAGAAGGCAAAAGTCAAAAGGCCAAAGGCAAAAGTAGGAAGGAGGTGAAAGCTAAAGGGAAGAAACGGGAGGAGAAGCCTATTGAGCCTCTATCGCCCTTGTCGTCTTCTCTTTTGCCTTTTACCTTTTTACTTTTGCCTTCCGCCAAGCGTATGTTGGCGGCGGGCGTGCTGGCGGGGTTGTTGCCGCTCGCTCACGCGCACAGCTTTGTCGTCGTGATGGTGATGGGCGCGTGTGTGTGCTTGCTGCTGGGGCGTGAGAGGTGGCGCGAGTGGGCTGCCTTTTTTGTCGTCGCGGGAATCATCAGCGCGCCGCAGTTGTGGCTGGCAACGCACGGCAGCTCCGTCCGCAGCAGCACTTTCTTCGGATGGCAGACGGGATGGGATAGGGGCGAGGCGAGCGTCGTCTGGTTCTGGTTCAAGAACACCGGGCTCTTCATTCCGCTCGTCGTGGCGGCTCTCGTGTGGCGCGATAAGAAACCTCTGGTCGAGCGTCGCCTGCTGCTCTTCTATCTTCCGTTCACGCTCTGCTTCATCATCCCGAACCTGATTAAATTAGCGCCGTGGGTGTGGGACAATATCAAAGTTCTCTTTTACTGGTATATTGCCTCCGTGCCGTTGGTCGCGCTCGTGCTCGTGCGATTGTGGCGAGGCGCAGCAGCCTTGACGCGTGCGCTGGCCGTTGCGCTCTTCGTGTCTCTGACGCTCGCGGGAGCGCTGGATGTCTGGCGTGTCGTATCTCAGGCCGTAGAACACCAGGAGTTTGACGCGGACGGGATCGCGTTTGCCGAGATGATTAAGCAGAAGACAGAGCCGCGCGCGCTCATACTCCATGCGCCGACCTTCAACCATCCGGTCTTCCTGACAGGCAGGCGCTCGCTGATGGGTTATCCGGGTCACATCTGGACACACGGGCTTGAATACCTCCCGCGCGAAACAGAGATCAAGCACATGTACGAGGGCGTGGGCGATGCGGAAGATTTGCTGGCGCGGTACGGCGTCGAGTATGTGGTGATCGGGCCACTTGAGCAGGGTCAGTTGAAGGTCAATCAACCGTTCTTCGAACACCAAACGCTGGTCGGTGAGGTGGGCGCGTACCGTCTTTATAAGCTCAAGCGCCCTTGAGTGTAGGTGTCTAAGAAGAGAAGCATGATTGTAGAAGTGAATAGAGATTTCAACGCAGAGGGCGCAAAGTGCATCGCAAAGGTCGCGAAGAAGAACCTTTGCGCGTCTTTGCATCTTCTGTGTCTTTGTGGCCTCTGCGTTGAATTCACCTCTTCAAGGAGATTAGTCGTATAAGAGAGAGATGGCGACGAGGAGCAGGAAAGAGCGTACAGGGATGAGCCGGGGCGTGAGACCGGCGCAGGCGTCTTCAGGCGTGGTGAGCAGCCGACCTGAAGTTTCGGCTCCTGTGTGGCGTGCCGCCAGCACCTCGATCCTGCTGGCCGCAGCCTTCCTGCGCCTCTACGATTACGCCTTAAAGCCGCTGCATCATGATGAAGGCGTTAACGGGTTCTTTCTCGCACGCCTGTTGCGCGAGGGCGTTTATCAGTATGACCCGCAAAACTATCATGGGCCGACGCTCTACTATTTCGCCCTCCTGACCTCAAAGCTTTTCGGTCTCAACACATTTGCCGTCCGCCTCGTGCCAGCCCTGTTCGGTGTCGGAACGGTGTGGCTCGTCCTCTGTCTGCGCCGCCAGTTGGGCGCTATCGGCGCTCTCTCCGCAGCAGCGCTGCTCGCCGTCTCGCCGGGGGGCGTCTACCTGTCGCGCTACTTCATACATGAATCTCAGTTCCTCTTCTTCACACTCGGAATAGTCGTCGCGGCGCTCAGGTTTTATGAGGAGGCGGAGCCCGTCTACCTGCTGCTGGCCTCGGCTTCGGCGGCGCTGCTCTTTGCCACCAAGGAGACGGCGATCATCTCTGCGGGCGTGCTCTTCATCGCGCTTGTCATGACGGACGTTTATCTCTCGCCGAAGGGAATCCTTGCGTGGCTGAGAAGGCTTGCCAACGTGCCGCCGACTGAAGAAGAAGAACGAAGGCCGCGCCGTGCTCGTAAGAATCCTGCGCGCGCGGAAGCTGTCGGTGAAGTCGAGCGCCGGAGGGGGCTTGAGCGGTTCGGGGGTGCTTCGCGCGTCGCGCTCCTGTCGCTCTCGGCAATCGCCTGCTTCGTACTCATCAACGTCCTGTTCTACTCCTCCTTTTTCACTTACTCGAAGGGCATCACGGGCGCGATTGGAACTTTTAAGTTCTGGACACAGACGGGCAAGTCTGCGCACGTGCACGAGTGGTACACCTATCTGCGTTGGCTCTGGCAGGAAGAGGGGCCGCTCTTGGTGCTCGGCGCGGCGGGGGTGATGATGGCCGCCTTGCTGGGGCGTAATCGTTTCGCCTTCTTCGCAGGGCTATGGGCTGTCGGCATCACTGCGGCCTATTCGCTCGTGCCCTACAAAACTCCCTGGCTGACGCTCAACCTCATCGTCCCGCTGGCGATCATGAGCGGGTACGCCGTGAGCGTCATCTACAGGTGGGACGAGAGCATATTCACGGCGCTCGCCACTTCCGTCGTCCTCGGCGCTGCCCTCACCATCTGCGGCTATCAGATGGTCATGCTCAACTTCTATCATTACGACGACGATACCTACCCGTACGTCTATGCCCACACGCAGCGCGAGGTGCTCCAACTCGTGGATGAGATCAATCGTCTGGCAGCACGCGCCGGAACCGGCCAGGAGACTACCATCGCGGTTGTTTCGCCGGATTACTGGCCGCTGCCCTGGTACTTGCGCGATTACAAGCGTGTCGGCTATCACGGCCAGTTGGTCGTCTCTGGCGAGACTCTCGTCATCGGCGCGGCGTCGCAGGAAGAGAGCCTCCAACTGCAAACGACGCTCGGCGATAATTACAAGCGCATAGATTCCTATCCCTTGCGTCCCGGCGTCATCCTCGTCCTCTATGCCCGCCGCGATGCGCTCGGGCAATAGCAGCTTTTCCTTGCGCTTGACCAGAGCTGACGAGCGAGCGCCCCTTATGTTAATGGAGTAGTCTCCCGAGTTTCATCTTTTCTCTGTGCCATCTCCGTGTTCTCAGTGTCTGCGGTGGTGAGTCTGGCTTAAACTAGATTCACCACAGAGACACAGAGGACGCAGAGGGCGCACAGAGCACTTAATCACACCAAGACGCTACCGTTAAAGGAAAGTCATTGACAAAACGGGGCGGTATATCTATTCTTGCGCCACACCCCGACAGAAAAATTCCCCCCAACATTTTTTTGACTGTTTCCCGACACTGGCAACGGTGCGTCTCGTTAGCGTCCCCCTTACCGCTCAGTAGGCGCGAGGCCGCGAAAACCGTTTGCCGTTGACTGCCTCTTGGAGAGGCACATTCATAAACATATAGCTCCCGTTCCAAAGCTTGCCCCAGCTCGCCTATGAACGGGACAGACAAGCACAAACGAAATTTAACAGCTTTATCGACGGCAATAATCCTGGCTGCTGTGCTTTGCTTCAGGGCGGCCAGTCTGATCGCTGAGGATGATCTCAAGAATTGCTCAAGAATTACTCAACCCCGATAAGTATCATGCTCGCGTTGTCTCGCAGAAACCGCACCGAATTGAGTCTGGCCGCGTTAAAGCTAACCAGGCCGACATTACAAATAGTAACTTAGACTTTCCGAAGGAGAGATCAAATAATGTTCGCGCTGCATAAATTACTACCGACACTCGTAAATTCAATAAGCTTACGGACAAAAATCGTCACGGCTGCTGTGCTCTGCATGGCAGCCGCTTTACTTTGGGCAACTATTCCAAGCGAGGCTGCCACGCCGTCGAGCGGCACGCTCACCCTGGCGAGCGGGACGCTGACCTATACGGCGGGGCCGTTTTTTACGCCTAACGTGACTTCAAATATTCCCGGCAACACTCAGCCCGACTGTACTGATGAGACTCCCTGCGACGACTATGCGCTGACCGTTGATGCCACCGGCGCGACGCAGGCCTTTTTAGACACGCACCAAATAGAGGTGACCGTCTCGTGGCCGGTCGCGCAGGCCGACTTCGATCTCTACATTTTAAAAGGCGCGGCAGTTATTAAAGATGCTGCGACCTCGGCAGACCCGGAAATCGCCGTTTTCGAGCCGGAGTCGGGGGTCAATTCCTACACGGTGAGAGTCGCCCCTTTCGCCCCGGCGGGGCAGTCTTTCAACGCCACGATTCGCTTCATTGAAAAACCTGTGACCCCGCCGCCGCCACCGCCCGCCAGCGGGATCGCCCCGCGCTTCCAGACGTTTCTGTCTCCTGAAGGCGTCGGCGACGACTTCGGTGAGCCCTCTATCGGCTCAAATTGGCTGAGCGGCAACATCATGTTTTATGGCGGCTTCAGTGCCGACGCGTTGCGCGTCAGGTTTGACGACTGCGCTTCGCCCGCCAACGTGACCTGGACGAAGACATTTCTCCCGCTCGCCTCGACGCCGCGCGCGCTCGGCGACCCGATCCTCTATACAGACCGCGAGACAGGCCGCACGCTCGTCTCGCAGCTAGAGGGCGGAACGAAACAGTCAACCACAGACCTGACGGATGACGATGGCGCGAACTACAGCCCAACACAGGGCGCGGGCATTAACTCTGGCGTTGACCATCAGACCCTCGGCGGAGGCCATTTCGCGCCCGGTCTCCCTGTGACCCCGAGCTATCAGAACGCCGTTTATTACTGCGCGCAGGATGTGGCGGATGCCAACTGCGCGTTGAGCGTGGACGGTGGAGTCACCTTCGGGCCTGCCGTGCCGATCTATTCGGCGGCGGATTGCAGCGGATTACACGGGCATATCAAGGTCGCGCCCGACGGCACGGCTTATGTGCCGAACAAGGGATGCGGCGGCATACCCATAGACCGCGAATATCAGGGCCTAGCGGTTTCAGAGGACAACGGCATTACCTGGGAAGTGCGGGAAATAGATGGCACCAGCTCCAGCGGTGAGGACCCGTCACTCGCCATCGCATCTGACGGCACGCTCTACGTCGGCTACACCGACGGCGACGGTCACGCCAAAGCCGTGGTGTCGCATGACAAAGGAGAGACCTGGGGCACGCCCGTGGACATCGGCGCGCCATACGATATTAAGCATTCTGTCTTCCCGGTGGCCGTCGCCGGTGATCCTAACCGCGCCGCGGTCGGCTTTATCGGCACGCCCGCTGTTGGAAACCCTAACGATGCGGCTACCTTTAAGGGTATCTGGCACCTGTATATCGCTACGACCTATGATGGCGGAGCTAGCTGGATGACTGTTGACGCGACGCCAACCGATCCAGTCCAGATCGGTTCCATCTGCCGTGCCGGAACGACCTGCGGCGCGGATCGCAACCTGCTCGACTTCAACGATGCGACCGTAGATAAAGAGGGGCGCGTGTATATCGGTTATGCGGACGGCTGTGTGGCTCCGGCCTGCACGGCGGCGACCGCCGCCAATAACCCGCCTTATAACACCTCGCGCAGCTCCAAGGCCGTGATCACACGCCAGTCGGGAGGCCGCCGCATGTTCGCCGCCAACGACCCGAATCCGGCGGAGCCGACCAAACCGGCAGCGCCGCGCGTTGATAGCGTCGCTAGAGACGGCGCAGGAGTCGTTCATGTAGCCTGGTCGGAGCCCGACAACGGAGGCTCTGAGATCACGGGCTACAACATCTACCGGCGTGAAGATGTTAACCCGGCAGTGCCCTACGGCGCGCCCCTGGCGAGTGTCGGGCCTGACAAGACAACGTATGATGACACGACGGCTGATCCGAGCAAAAATTACTTCTATAAAGTTACGGCAGTCAATGCCGAAGGCGAAGGGACGAATTGTCTCGAGTTCCCGGTCGGCGCTGGTCCTACGGAAACTGCGTGCCTGATCCCTGGGCTCACGAAACTAACCGACCCTGCGGGCGACACCAGCGCTGCGCTGGGCATTGTGAACACCCCGGCTCCGCCAGGATCAGACCTGCTTTCCTTACAGGTTGCACAGCCTTATGTCACCGACGGCGTACCCAAACTGGTTTTCACCATCAACACCGATCTGGGGCAGGCTCAGCAGCCGACGGGCTCGGCCTGGTATGTCGCGATGCAGATTAATGGCAACGCGACCTACAAGGGCGTGCACATGGCGTGGAATCCGTCAGACCCGACAACACCCGTTTTCGAGTCGTATACTCCCGGTGCCAACAACGCCGGTGGAGTTGACGGGCGCTTTGTGCAGCCCGGAACCCAGAAGCCTGCCGAGGCGAGCAGCAGTTATTTGCCGCCCTACAACAAGGTCGTCATCGTGGTCAAAGCGAGCGACCTTGGCCTGAGCCCCGGCGACACCATCAGCTTTGTGTCCGGTGTGTCGCAGAGCACCGATCCCGGCGCCACCGTCGGTCGCGGTGCTACCGCGCTCTTTGACCAGATGCCCGACAGTCTGGTCTTTACCGAAAGCTACGCGTTGGGGGTCAACGAGCTTTGCCGTCCAAACACTGCGCCGACGGCAGCACTGACGGCGACTCCGGCTTCTGGAGTTGCGCCGCTGCAAGTCCAATTCAGTGGCTCCGGCTCAAGCGACCCGGACACGGACGCGCCGGCGGATACCATCGCCTCTTACACGTTTGATTTCGGCGATGGCTCATCGCCTGTCACGCAATCCGGCCCGACGATCGCGCACACGTACACGAACTCCGGCAATTACTTTGCGACGCTTCGTGTCAAAGACTCGCGTAATAAGGTGAGTGCCAACGTGGCAAGCGTAGTGATTGAGGTGAAGGACTTAGCGCTCTCTTCATTCGCGCTGGTTCCGGTGACCGTCTACGGCGGCTGCGACCAGGGCTCTCGCGGTACAGTCACCTTAAACGCTCCGGCTCCTTCGGGCGGCAAGGTCGTGATGCTCTCCAGCAGCAATACAGACTTGGCTACAGTGCCGACGGGCGTTCGTGTCCCAGCCGGGGCGACGAGCGTCACCTTCCCGGTCAGAACCAAGTGGGTGACGAGCAATCAGAGCGTGAATATTACTGCGACCCTCGGCACGGTCAACATCGCGAAGCCGCTCGCGATCAGGCCGGGTAACATCGGGCAGTTGACCCTGTCGCCGAACCCGGTCACGGGAGGCAACAGTGCCGTCGGCACGGTGAGCCTGCAATGCCGTGCGCCGGAAGGAGGCGTGGTGGTGAATCTGTTATCCACAAATCCGGCTGTGGCTGAACTGGCGGTACAGAGCGTCACGGTCGCGGCGGGAACAAAGAACAAGCAGTTTATCATTCGGACTAAGAGGGTGACTGTGCAGAAGACGCCGACCATCAAGGCGACAATGAACGGGAAGTCAACTGCGGCGGTCTTGAAGGTCAATCCGCAGTAGTAACTCTCGCTCAGCCAAGGACGGAAGCTTCTGGACAGAATAGCGGGAGGGTGCGCTGGCAGCGCAGCGCCCTCCCGCTCTAACAATTGAAGGTTTCGGGTCAGTACCATCTGCTTAAGCGAATGCGAGTTGTGACGGTATGCAGACCCGACTTGTTTAAGCAGGCGGTACGCAAAATAATTGCAGACCGCCATAAAAGCAGAAGTGAGAGCTCTTCGGGCGAGAAAGGTAGAGTGCTCCTAGCAGAAGGTAGAACTCATCGGGCGAAAGGTAGAGTTCTCGCTGCAAAGCTTGGAGTTCTCCAGGTGAAAGTTAGAGCTCTAAGAATAGAGTTTAGCCCTCTGAGGATAAACTTCAGAACTCTCTGGCTAGTTCCGAGAGTTCTCTCTTAAATATCCAGAATAACGCCGGTTGCTGTGGTTTATGATGAGATCAGTAGACCTGATTTACATGAAAGCGCTCAAGAACTTCTCAAGTATTCCTCAACCCTGGCGGCTATCCTGTGCGTGTTACTTCTGAAGAACCGTGATGAAGAGCGGCTAAAGTGCCTTTAAGACAGCTTAAGCCGCGACCTTGAAGGAGAACCTTCGAATGCCATTAGTGTCGCCACAGGCGACGTACACCAATACCCTCAAGTTTATAAACGTGTGTGAAGAAGGCGCTCAAACTACCGTGCTCCGGCGCGGGCAGCCGCCAAGATAGACAAAGGAGAGTAAGATGTTAAAGAATTTCAGGTATCTGGCAGGGGCGGGAAAATCCGGGTGGCAGGTCGCCATCATTTTCCTGCTCACCGCGCTCGCGCTCTTGCAGCCTGGCCGTGCCTTCGGTCAGGCGAAAATTCTGGATGTCCACGACAAACCGGCTGACTTCGACGCGCGTGTGGGGAAAATCGCGCCTACGTCGGCGCAACTGGCAATCGTTTCCAATCTCGGCGCGGAGGCGCGCTGGAATCGTTTCGGGACGCCGCATTCGCTGATCAAGCATGGCGGCTTTCTCGCGACAGGACTTTCGGGCGACGCGGTCACGGCAGCGCGCAATTGGATTCGAGCCAATCGCGCTCTCTTTCGTCTCTCCGACCAGTCGGTCACAAGGCTTGAGCTTTTGAACGACTCACGGATGGCGAGAAGCGACGGCCACGCTGTGATCTTTCGCCAGCGCTTCGGCAATTTGGCGGCGGCGCAGGACGGCATGGTCACCGTCGGCATCACTAATGGTAAAGTCGCTTACGTCTCCTCTTCCATCGTCGGCGACGATGCGGCCACTCTGACCGCCCAGGCGGATCAGGCAGCTTTAGAGGCGGCGGAAGTGAAGGGTGGGTCGGAGGAGACTCCACTGGCTCCGACGGGCGTCTCTCTTTCTCCGGCCAATGCCTGGCGCAAGGCGGCGGCGGACGTGGGGCGCGTCGTGCTGCCAACGGACATCACGAAATTTCGCACGGATAACGGTTGGACGCTCTTTGATGTCGCAGGGTTCTCGCACCCGCAGCGTGCGCGCCTCGTCGCCTTCCCGACGACGAACGGCATCCGCCCGGCTTACGAGACGATTGTCCTCGACGTGAAGGGTGGGGACGCAAACGCCTACACGCATTTTGTAGATGCGCAGACGGGGCAGGTGCTCTTTCGTCAGAATCGCGTCTATCAACTCGCGGCAGGACTGCCGCCTCCTGCTGCGCCCATGCCCGTGCCGATGACGGAGACATTCACAGGGGCTTATCAGGAGGATCCGCTTCCTCCCGCTTGCGGCCCGATGCATCCTTTCAATGTGCCCGCAGGCACGCAGACCATCGATGTGCTCGCCACGGCGGCCATCATCACCAATGACATCGTGCTCAAGCTCTTCGATCCGTCCAACATGCTGGTCGCTTCAGCCGATACGGGGACGAGCCCGGAGGCGATCCATTACGCTCCGGTGGTCATCACGCCGGGCATCTACAAAGTTCAGGTATGCCCTTTTGAGCCACCAACGGTGCCGCACGAGCCGCCTTATAACTACGTCGGCACGTTCACGACCAACGATACGGCGACCGCGAGCGTCCCGTATCCTCCGAAATGGAAATTCTTCAAGGCGAATCCGCTTCTGACACTCGCCAACACGGACACACGCATCCTGGCCTGCTGGGAGTCCAAGATTAATGGAGTGAACGTTCCCGGCTGCCAGTTTGAATTAAGAAACCTGGCCGCGCGTGCGCCCTGGGATTATGACACGCGCGCCAACAGTCCGACCTTCACGACGAGGGGCAACCAGGCGCAAACTGCCGAGGCATGGCTCAGCCCGCTGACGCCAGCCGATCAGTACGCTCCTGTCGATCCGAATCGTAATTACAACTTCCCGTGGAAGAACGTCTGGAAGAATATGAAATGCTCGCCGACCGCGCTGGTCGCTGCCGGAGATCGCAACGACGTTGACGCGGCGACGGTCAACCTCTTCTCCTTACACAACCGGATGCACGACTGGTCGTACTTCCTCGGGTTCACCGAACAGAACTTCAATCTACAGAACAACAACTTCGGCAACGGCGCGCCAGGACCTTACCCGCTCGGGCGCGAATTCGACCCGGAGTTTGGAAACGTTCAGGCCGGTGCCGTCGATGGCGGCGCGCCGAGTTATCTCGGTCGTGATAACGCGAACCAGATCAGTTTAAACGACGGCATTCCCGGCATCTCGAACATGTATCTCTGGCAGCCGATTGCGGCGGGCTTTTACCCGCCATGCGTTGACGGCGACTTTGACGGGTCAGTGATCGGTCACGAGTACACGCACGCTATCTCCAATCGCATGGTCGGGGGGCCAGACTCGGGCCTGTCGGGTCACCAGGCTGGCTCGATGGGAGAAAGCTGGTCTGACTTGAATGCGGTTGAGTATCTGAACGAATACAAGTTCGTGCCGACTGGCGGCGAGAGTCCTTTCGCCGTCGGCGCTTACGTCACGGGCGATAAGAATGAGGGCATTCGCAACTACAACATGAGCGCGAATCCCTTGAACTATAGCGATGTCGGCTATGACGTGGGTGGGCCAGAGGTGCACTCCGATGCCGAAATCTGGGATAGCGCAAACTTCGACATCAGGCAAAACCTGATCGACAAGTACAACGCGTCTTTCCCATACAGCAATGCCACGCTGCAAAAACGGTGCGCCGACGGCATACTTCCTGCCGATCAGTGCCCTGGCAATCGTCGCTGGATTCAGATCGTCTACGACGCCTGGCTGCTGATGCCGCCCGGCGTGAGCATGCTGGATGCCCGCGATGCTTACCTGGCGGCTGATGTAATGCGTTTTGGCGGAGCCAATCAGAAAGAGCTCTGGAGAGCCTTTGCCAAGCGCGGAATGGGGCAGTTCGCTTCAAGTATTGACTCCGACGATACCGATCCGAAGCCGAACTTCGAATCTAAAGTGGAGACGAACGAAGCGAGGATTACCTTTAGAGCTGTCGCCGTCGAGGGACACGCTGCCGTCAAGGTGAAGATTTACGTCGGCAAATACGAGGCGCGTGCCACGCCAATTGCCGACACAGACAGTGCGACCCCGCTTTCCAACCTGGTGAAGTTCGTCCCCGGCACGTATGACTTCATCGCGCAGGGGCCCGGATTCGGAGAGCTTCGTTTCACGCTCACGCTCGCGGCCAATCAGGTCACGACCTACTACATCCACATACCGACGAACTTCGCATCGAAGACGAATGGCGCTACCGCCAGCGGAGATGGCGCTAACGAGATAAACCTGATTGACGATACGGAGAACACGAACTGGGCATCTCTCGGCAGTCCTGTCGCCGGTAAGCAGGTGACAGTCAAACTTGGTGGCGGCGGCGTCAAGACGATCAACCGCGTTCAGGTCAGCGCGATGCTGCGCGGGGCTGATTCGGGCGATCCAAACGATCCGGGAGGTCAAAGTCGCTTCTCGGCGTTGCGCCAATTCGAGGTCTACGCTTGCAGCGCGACCGTGGCAAATCTGAACTGTAGTGCCCCGCCGCTAGGCTTCACTAAGATTTTTACAAGCCCAGCCGACGCCTTTCCGGGCACTAACCCGCGCCCGGTCGCGCCTGATCTGATAATCAGATCATTTAACGTGCCGTCCACACAGGCGACACACGTTCAACTGCGCGTGGTCACCAACCAGTGCACGGGAGGGCCTAAGTTCCAGGGTGATCAAGACGACGATCCGCTTAACAACTCCGATTGCAAATCAGGTTCGGCTCAGGATGACAACGTCCGCGCCGCAGAGTTTCAGGTCTTCGGCAGCAGCGGCAACGTCAGCCTCGCTGCCGACCCCATTGTGATTCTCACGATGACTGCTCCGGCGACAGTGCTGCCGGGCGGCCTCATCACCTATGAGATCAAATACAACAATGCCGGGCCGGCTCCATCCGAAGGGGCGAAGATCACGGACATTCTTCCGACCAACGTGAACTTCGTTTCGGCGACCGGAGGCGGAACCTATAACGCGGCCACGCGAAAAGTGACCTGGAATCTGGGCACCGTGCCTGTCGGCACGGGGACGGTCAAGCTGACCGTGCGCGTGCCTTTAACGACCGCTCTCGGAACGGCGATTACCAATCAGGCTGAATTCTCCGGTGTGCTTACGGTTTCACCGCCGACCGCCGGGGCCGTGACCACGGTTTTGAATTAAAAATGTAGGAGCGGGCATAGGTTTTGCCCGCGCCATCCAGGGCGAGTCCTCGTAGATGCCGTCGAGTTTCGAGGACTCGCCAACTTTTTTGGCTCTCCCTTGGTTGTCTCATTACGCTTCGCTTGGGCGATGCCCGGAACCATTCTCTTAAATTCGTGCCTGACATCGAGTAAACCCTGCTCACCTAAAGTTATAGTTTGACATTTCCGGCGACTCCAACATATAGTGTGCCTCTCTGCGCAGTGCTCTAGGGAAGGCGTTTTCTCTCTACGAAGAACCTGAGAGTGCCCCATCCGCTTGCGGTGGGGATGAATCAGTCTTCGCGCTTGGGTTTCCAAAGGGGCGCAGCATCCCTTTGGTCAAGGGTGGGGTGAATGCCCCACCTGCGAGGACGAGGCGTGCGGCA
>DASVVT010000009.1:0-121694 GCA_036386415.1 Pyrinomonadaceae bacterium | reverse complement strand
AGTTTTAACTCGAAACCCTAAGCTCGAAACTCGAAACCTGTTTTATCCGAGAATGTTATTTGCCAGTAGAATGACCAGGAAAATGAAAAAAAGCGTCAGGGCGATGAGCACGAAGCGCAGGCTCGGATCGTAAGCCGCTTCATCCAGCACGACGTTTGAAGCCTGTCGAATTCTCTCCACGCGGGGCAGCAGGTTCTCCTCGACAGCCTCGCGCGCAGCCGCTCTCACGCGATGCCGCTTCGGGTACGACCCTCCTCCTGAGTTCTTTGCACCCGGTTCGACGAAGGTCGCGGCGCGCGACTGCTCTTCGCTCGGCACTTCAGCAGCGAGACGATTCATTTCATCCGCCGGTGCAGAAGCATGCTCGCTCGTTGTCGCTGCCGGTGCAATGTAGGCTGACTCACGCACCCCCTCGACCCCTTCCGCCTGCTCGCGTTGCTGCTGCTGCTGCTGCTCCGCCTGCGTCTCAGGAGCTTCGCCCACAGCCATTGTGTCTGCCGCCATATTGCCCGTCGGCCTTCCACAATTTGGACAGAAAGCCGCACGCGCACGAAACGCAGCGCCACAGTCAGGGCATCGACGTGAAATTTCAGGCTCCATAAAGACAGATGTTAGATGTTAGATGCTAGATATCAGATGATGGCTTTTAACTAGCATCTGACATCTAACATCTAGCATCTGTTTTTAGACTCTATGCATTGCGTTGAAGAGGTCTTCGCGTTGCGCGTAGATGCGCACGCCGAGGCGCTCGCCTTCTTTGCGGAAACGATCCTTGAGCGCGGTGGCGGACTCGCGCGCACGCGACATGTCGGCGATGATAACCATTGCAAACTTGCCCTGCACCACTGTTTGATTAATATCAATGATACTGCAATCCGCCTCTGCGAGAACCTTTGAGACCCCCGCGACGATGCCCGGATGATCGACGCCGAACACGGAGATAATCAAGCGCTGCGCGCTCCCCTCGTCGCGCGCTTCGCGTTCGCGCTCGCTCGTCAAGCCGCCCTCACGCGCTCCACCTCCAGCGGCGGCGCTCGCCGCGCTACTACCGTTTCCAGCCACGGCGGGCTCAATCGCACGGTAAACGTCCGTCACCAACTGCTCGACCGTCTGCTCGTCAACCCCGCCACCCAGCCGCCCGTAGACGGCCTGCGTGATCCTGTAAATCAACTCTTCGTCAGCCATTCAGTTCAATGCGGATTGCGGATTGCGGATTGCGGAATAAAAAGAAAGAAGATGAATATTTCGGTTCTTGTTTTAATTCCGCAATCCGCAATCCGCATTCATCATTTGCTTTCACCTTCCGTTGTCGCGCGCGCTCAATTCGCGCGCCGCTTCGCGTGTGTCGTCCGAGAGCGTCTCCTGCAAGTCCATGCGGTCAACGATGCCGACCACAGCCGCTTCAATCGACATCTCCTGATTACCGATGGCCGTGCGCGCAGCCTTGCCGTAAGCGCACATCACGACCTCGCCGATGCCCGCGCCCAGGCGGTCAGCGACGACGACTATGTTTTTCGTCGGCTCTTTATCGAGGTCGTACGGATGGACGATTAAAAAACGGACGCCCTCCAGATCAGGCGTCTTCTTCGTAGACCAGACTGTGCCGACGACTTTACCTAAGAACATAAAGAAGTAGTCAGTAGTCAGTAGTCAGTAGTCAGTAGCTTTTATGCTGTCTACTGACTACTGGCTACTGTCTACTTATTTATCCTTTCGCGAACACCTCTGCGGGGTCGCCCATGTCGCGCGCCGAAGGGGTGATGATCGTGCGCGCGTTGATGTAAATCTTCTCGCCTTTCTGGATAGCCCGGCGCACATCGTCTTCGCTGACGAAATCCACTGCTTTGCGACTCTGGCCGTTGGTCGTCTGGCTCGCCGTAGAGCCGTTTGCGGGAGGCGCTGCTGTGCTGGCAGCGGCGCTGGACGCTGGAGGCGCGCTCACAGGGGTTGAAGAGCCTTTGCCGCCACCATTGCCCGCTTCGACTGCCGTGGGCGCAGCGGCAGCCTGCGGCGCGGCTTCTGACCTATCGTACATGCTGCCCGCTTCGATGTCGATCACGGGTTGATACCGGGCGGGCGCGGCGGAAGCCTGAAGCGGCGCTGCTTCCGGCTGTCCCTGCGCAGGCCGACGGCCTGCCAGAAAACGATCAACGATGGCCGCGATCTCTTCACGCCCTACTGTTTGGGGCGCTGCGCTGGCAGTAGTAGCAGCGGTGCTGGCTGGCCGCGTAGTAGTCTCGGATGACGGCTGGGCGGCCAGAGCCGGGCGCGTGCTCTTGACAGGTCTGGTCTCGAAAGCGACGCGCTTGATGTCCATCAAATGAAGCGGCGAGACGTTGTCCGAAGTGACGTTGCCGCCCCATGAGCCGCAGCCCAGAGTCATAGAGGGCGGGAGCGCCGTCGAGAATCCGATAGCGCCGTGCGTCGTCGGCGTGTTGACGGTGACGCGCGAGGCGGGCATCTCCACCCCGTAGGCGCGTGCCGCGTCGCGCGAGCGCGTGTGTATGCCTGCGGTGTGCCCCATCCCGCCGTAGCTCAGAACTTCAAAGCAGCGCGCCGCGCCCTTCTCAATCCCGTCTTCGACATAGAAGGCGAGCAGCGGCGACAGCTTCTCCATAGAGAGCGGGTAATCCCGCCCGACGCCGCCGACATCCGCCAGCAAGCAGCGCGTGCCCGGAGGAATGCTGATGCCAGCCAGCCCTGCGATCACTTCAACGGACTTCCCGACGATGGCCGGGTTCAAAGAACGCTGCGGAGTGGCAACGGTCTTCGCCAGTTGATCTGCTTCCGCAGGGCTCAAGAAGTGGCCGCCCTGCGCTTTGAACTGCTCGCGTACAGACTTTTCGAGCGGCGCGTCCACGACCACAGATTGCTCTGACGCGCAGATCGTTCCGTTATCGAAACATGTCCCGGTCAGTATGTCTTGCACTGCCTTTGCAACGTCAGCCGTCCTTTCGATAAAGACTGGGACGTTGCCGGGGCCGACGCCGAAAGCAGGCTTGCCGGAAGAGTAGGCTGCGCGCACGAGCCCTATGCCGCCCGTCGCCAGGATGACGGCGGTCTTCTTGTGCTTCATGAGGGCTTCCGTGCCGTCGATGGTCGCGGTCGTCATGCACCCTATGGCTTCAACGGGCAGTCCCTCTCGAACGGCGGCGTCGCGCACAACTTTCACCGTCTCGTTGATGCAGCGAGCGGCTGAAGGGTGCGGCGAGAGCACGATGGCGTTGCGCGACTTGATCGCAATCAGGCATTTGAAGATCGCCGTCGAGGTCGGATTCGTCGAAGGGATGATGGCGGCGACGACGCCGCGCGGGCTGGCAATCTCCATCACGTCTTTCGATTCGGAGACGACGCCGACCGTGCGTAGGTCGCGGAAGTAGTTCCACACGTCTTCGGCTGCGAAGCGGTTCTTCTCCTGCTTGTCGGCGGGAATACCAAAGCCCGTCTCTTCGACCGCCAGCGCCCCCAATCGCGCCGCTTCGCGAAGCGCAGCCTTCGCCATCGCTTCGCAGATTCGGTCAATCTTTCCCTGATCGAAACCCGCCAGCGCCACTTGCGCGCCGTGCGCCGCTTCGACCAGATCACGCGCCTGCTGCACCGACACGAGGTCTTTATCAACGGCCATGATGAACCCTCCGAAAAGCAGATGCCAGAGGTTAGATGCTAGATGTTAGTAACCGACTTCCGACTAACATCTAACATCTAGCATCTAACCTCTACTTCGCTCGCTCTTTATTGTTCTCGCGCGCGCCCTGTTGCTGTCCGCGCCCCTGTTCTCCTTCGCCCAGTTGTCCGGCGCTGCCTCCGGCGCCGATGGCGCGTTCGTCCGGGCTGTAGCCGACGCGCCCGTTTTTAGGCAGCACGCGCTCGACCTCCGTGTGCGGGCGCGGGATGACATGGACACTGATTAGTTCTCCGACACGACGCGCGGCGGCTGCGCCCGCGTCCGTCGCGGCCTTGACCGCGCCGACATCGCCGCGCACAAAGATCGTCACATAGCCTGCGCCGATATATTCTTTTCCTAAAAGTTGGACGTTGGCGGCTTTGACCATCGCGTCGGCGGCCTCGACCGCGCCGACGAACCCTTTGGTCTCAACCATTCCGAGTGCTTCGAGAGGCATTGTGGTATCCTCACTTTTCCTGTGGTAGATGTTAAAAGCGACCGGTTGCGGTTTCGATGAACGCTCAAACGTAGCACCGCGCGGCGCAAGAATCAAGAGACGCGCACAGGTCTCGCGCAAATGAAAGTTTGACAACGTTTACCACGCCACGTTATATTGCGCGCCAAGACACCGCGAATTGCGGAATGCGGATTTTGGATTGCGGATTGGCGCTAGAGGAAATCTTGAATCTGAAATCTGAGATTTCAGGCCACAAATCTTTTAATCCGCAATCCAAAATCCGCATTCCGCAATTTTCCTGAGGGCGCAAGTTGGTGATGACATCATCTTTTGGAGAACAGTTGCGGCTCGCACGCGAGGCACGTGGCATCTCCCTGCGTGAGATCTCCGAACAAACGCGCATCTCAACGCGCTATCTGGAAGCCATCGAAGCAGACGATTATAAACGGCTCCCGGGCGGCATCTTCAACAAGAGCTTCATCAAGGCTTACGCCAAGTATATAGGTTATGACGAGCAGGAGGCTCTGGAAGCTTACATGCGCACGGCGCGCGATCAGGGGGCGTCGCCGGACGATGTGGTCTCCACTCCCTATCAACCGCGCGTCTACACGGATGGCAACTCGCGCTCGCCGCTCGTCACGCTCTTTCTGACAATCCTGATTCTGGCGATTCTCTCGCTCGGCATCTACGCCGCTCTGCACTGGTATCAGCGAAGCACTGTCAATCAAATTGGCGAAAACGTCACCACGCAGCCTCCGGCGACGAACGCCTCCGGCTCTCAGCCAGTCAATCCGAACGCGACGGCGAACACTCAGCCGGTCGCGCCCACTTCGACCGCGCCGACTGCCGTCAGCTTCAGTGTGCAGTTGAAAGCGCTGGGGGAGCGCGTCTGGGTCAAAGCGGCGGTGGATGACGAAGATGGTGCAGAAGCAATTATAGCCCCGGATGAGATCAAAGAATTTAAGGCGACCGAGCGCTTCAGTGCTCTCTATTCGAAGAGCAAGGCGCGGGCGCTCGAAGTGAAGATCAACGGGAGAACGGCGAATGTGCCGATCAATCCGAAGCCCGGCGGGCTCGCCGAGCTGCTGATCACGAAGGACGATTACGAAAGGTTCATGCAATAGTACGGGGTGGGTGAGCCGCGTGTGCCCCTGGCCTGTGGCGCGCGCTGGCAGATGTCTGCCCGTCCGTGCGTCACTCAACGTTTGGCCGGAAAATTGCCCGCAGCTTGAAGCGGGCAATTTCTTTTAATAGTCTGAAGTCTGAAGTCCAAAGTCAAATACAATTTTTTGACTCCAGACTCCAGACTTCAGACTCCAGACTCTTTGAGGAGCATTATGATCAAGTCTGACATCACAGAAGGATTGACATTCGACGACGTGCTCTTGGTTCCCGCGCGCTCCGATGTGCTGCCCGCCGAGACCGACATTTCGACGCAGTTCACGCGCGGCATACGCCTACAGATACCGCTCTGCTCGTCTGCCATGGACACTGTGACGGAAAGCCGCCTCGCCATCGCCATCGCCCAGCAGGGCGGAATCGGCGTCATACACAAGAATCTTCCCATCGAGCGGCAGGCCGAAGAGGTGGACAAGGTGAAGCGCTCGGAGTCTGGCATGATCGTTGATCCGGTGACGATTCGCCCTGATCGCCCCGTCAGCGAAGCCTTAGCCGTGATGGAGCGCTACCACATCAGCGGCGTTCCCGTAGTAGATGAAGACGGCCACCTCGTCGGGATCATCACCAATCGCGACCTGCGGTTCGAGACCAGGTTCAACATTCCCGTCTCTGAAGTGATGACGAAACAGCCGCTCGTCACCGTTCCCGTCGGCACGACGCTCGAGCAGGCCAAGTCCGTCCTGCAAAAGCATCGCATCGAAAAACTCCTCGTCATCGACGACGACAAGCGCATCAAGGGATTGATCACGGTCAAAGATATACAGAAAGCCATCAAATATCCTTCGGCAGCGAAGGACGACCTGGGTCGCCTGCGCGTCGCCGCAGCCATCGGCGCGACGGGCGATTTTCGCGAGCGCGCGGACGAACTGATCAGGGCGCGCGTCGATTGCCTCGTCGTAGACACGGCTCACGGCCACTCTTCGCGCGTCATCGAAGCCGTCCGCGAGATCAAGCGCCGCCACACTGACACGCAACTGATCGCCGGAAACGTCGCGACCACTGAAGCGGCGCGCGAATTGATCGACGCCGGCGTCGATGCCATCAAAGCAGGGATCGGCCCCGGCTCGATCTGCACAACTCGCGTCGTGACCGGCGCGGGCGTGCCGCAGATCACGGCGATTCAAAACTGCGGCCAGGCTGCCAGAGAGCACGGCATACCGCTCATCGCAGACGGCGGCGTGAAGTTCTCCGGCGACGTGGCGAAGGCGATTGCGGCGGGCGCGGATGTGGTGATGATCGGCTCTCTGTTCGCGGGCACAGAGGAAGCGCCGGGCGAAGTGATCCTGTTCCAGGGGCGATCCTTTAAGACCTATCGCGGCATGGGCTCAATCGGCGCGATGCGCGAGGGCTCGAGCGACCGCTACAGCCAGGAGGAGACGGACATCGAATCCAAGCTCGTCCCCGAAGGCATTGAAGGCCGCGTCCCCTACAAGGGCACGCTCGCAGACATGGTCACACAACTCGTCGGCGGCCTGCGCTCCGGCATGGGCTACACGGGCTGCCGCAACGTCAAAGAGTTTCAGGAGAAGACGCGCTTCATACGCATCTCCGCCGCTGGCCTGCGCGAGTCGCACGTCCACGATGTGATTATCACGAAGGAAGCGCCGAATTATAGATTAGAGTAAGAACAACTCAGACCGACTGATGAGCCAGACTGAATGACGGGTGAGAGTTAGGGCTTCCAAACTGCGAGGCGTAGAAGTGGATGGCTATCAGGTAAATGGTCGGCTATCAATTTAAAGTCTCGTATATTTTGCGTCGCAATACCGTATCCGCGTGCCAGTGCCGTTGCAGCGATGAACATGTCTCTCCAATGTCTTTGGAGTTGCTGGGGGGTAAGACGCGTATAGACATAGGCAGCGATTGAGGCTGCATTTTGCTCGAAAGGCAAAACAACGCAAGACTCACTCAGCGTTTTAATTCTCTCTTTATACTGCTGGGCTTGAGCTTTGGTTATTTTGTTTTTCCTCTCCTCATCCTCAATGCCTTTAAGCGCTTCAAAGATCGTCATCGAGGTCAAAGCCGGAGTAAATTTTAATCTTTTAAAGTGTTCAGTGATTTCCCGCAACACATATGACTGACCATTTCTCCAATGAGTGAAGACATCATTGTCGAGAGCAAGCGGCGTGTCGGGGAGCGCTGGGCCAATCGGCATAGAATAGTGTTGTACCCTTTATTTTTAGTCGAGGAAAGCCTTTTCATTCAATTCAGGGCGTGCTGTGATTGCGGCCTTTTCTTCTTCGGTCAACCCTTCTAGAGTCGAAGCAGCAAGAGCATGATAACGCCTTACTAGCACCGCATCGAGTTGATCTTCTAGGTCAACCAGTCTTTGTATTTTCTCGTCCCAAGGTTCATTAGGTAGACGCGGCGCTTCGGGTAAATCATACATCCCATGACCGATAAGAGATCGTATTACGACTGCAACTGGGTGACCGTCATTGTAGGCTAACTCTTGCTGTACCTTGTCGAAGTTTTCGATCAATTTATTTTCAACCCTTACAGTTCCTTCGCCCAAGAAAATCTCCTTCCCGAAGAGAGTTTTGGTAATTGGGTCAGGGCCGAGCGTAAAAGAGCTAAACTGATTTATGAAAACCAAACGATCAAGCCACTCTGTAGTAGCGGGGAAAAACACAGTGATACTATCAATCGGCCAGTCGAATGAACGATGGATAACGGCATAGTAGATTAGCGTTATATTTTTTACTTCTTCCCCCGAAATATCTAGGGGCAACTGAAATTCATATCCTGTAGCTCTTTCAATCGTCATAATGCGATAGGCTATCTGTCGACGCCTCAACATCTGGCTAATGTCTAACAGCGGCTCTTCAAATTTCAAACCAAGATCAAGTTGGAATTCTGGAATCCGTAGATATACATCTTCGGCCAAGGAAAGCATTACTCTCAGGGAAGCGAGCACGAAATCAGAGCGAACTGATCTAGTATTTGTCTCAATATTCAAGCTAACTTGCTTTATCTGAAATTTGTCTTTCCCTCTAGATAATTCTCCAATGAGCGTCAGAACAAAGTTCGAGTTAGAATCAATGGCTACCTTGAGAATTACTTCTCCTGATTCCATCTCGGACTTTAACTCATTAATTGAGAGAGTAAGATCAACCTTAAAATCAGGAATGCATATCTGTAGAGGTATTCTCACTCTCGTTGACTTGCTCTTTAATCTATTATCTTTTCGAGATTTCAGGATGGGTTTTACTGAAATTTTTGGGAAGAATCGAGTGGGATGCGCTTTAAGTTCTTCGCTCCCAATATTGGGAGCAGACGAAAAGCTGTTACTAGCAATAGTAGCACTCATATCATGTAACCAGCGCCGATAAATTATATAAGGCCAATCAACCACGATGATTGTAGGCTATATTTAGAATAAGACCCAATTGTATTTAGCAAGTTTTCTTTCAACGCGCCGCTTTGTTTGAGTCGAGATACACGCCAAGTTGTCTATCGTGCCACTTCATAAAGAGCGCGAGGGCAAGAATTGCACCGACGAGCGCGAGGAACATATCCCAGTGTGAATCCCAGATGTCTCCCTGCGTACCTAAGAATGCATCGCCGAGTTCAGGCCACGTCAGCGCCGCCACCCACCACTCTATAAATTCATAGAAAGCTCCGATGGCGAGCACGATGGCCGCCGTGATGAAGGCCATCCAGCGGCGCGAGGTCTCGACGTAGCGGAGCAGAATCTCGCGGATCGGGATCGCCATCAAAAATCCGAGCATGAAATGGGCGACGCGGTCGTAGTGGTTGCGCGCGAGGTGAAATTCGTCGCGCAGCCAGTTGAAGGGAGGTGTGAGCGCGTAGGTGTAGTGCCCGCCGTAAGTCTGCACGAACAGGTAGAAGAAGATGAGGTAATAAGAGAGGCGCGTGAATTTGAAGCGCGGGTAGACGGCGATGGTTGCAACTAGCATCGAGACGGGAAAGAAATTTTCGAGCGCCCAGTCCCAACGATCATACGGGCGGATCGCCAGCACCGTGAAACCTACGGCGTAGATCGCGAGCAGTACAAACAGCTCGCGTTTCGAAGGGGTTTGCGGCTCATGTTTCATCGTAGTAATGTCTCGGTGGAATATTTTTCCATCATCTGTCGGTTTGCGGATGCACGACCGTGGCAAACGATCCGGTCCCGGACAAGCATTATAGAGTAGATAACAAAGAATAGGTGTCAGCTAAAGGGAGTACGGTACTGGTTTAATATGGGAGAAAGCGGTCGCCCGTGGTGTGGCATTTGGTTTGCCATCTTTCACCACGAAATCTATGACTGAGCGCAGAGCGATCTTGATCTCTAATCCGAACGCTGGGCGTGGCGGCGCACATCGTGCCCGGTTGGTGGCGCGCTTTTGTGAGCGTCTCAAGGAGCGCGGCGTAGATGTTGAGCTGATGAACACCAGCGGGCCTGGAGAGGCGACGCGCCTGGCCGAGCGCGCCGCCGTGAGTGGCCGTGTGCTTGAAGTATTCGTCTCAGGGGGTGATGGAACGATCAACGAGGCGCTGCAAGGGCTGGTCGGAACGGGGGCGCGGCTCGGCGTCTGGCCCTGCGGGACGGCCAACGTCCTGGCGCGCGAGCTGGATTTGCCTTTCGACGCGGAACAGGCTGCGGACGTGATTGCGCGCGGGCGCGACCGTCACATACACATAGGCTGCGCCACTCAAGAGAGAACAGGCGAGAGACGCTATTTTTTTCTCATGGCCGGGGTCGGCCTTGATGCTTCAATCGTGCGGCGTGTGCGCCCGCGCCTGAAGCGGCGTGTCGGCGAAGCGGCTTTCTGGTATTCGGGTCTCGAACACCTGGCTGGCTGGCGTCCCATCCCTTTCCACGTGGAGGTTGACGGGCACACCTACCCGGCGACGTTTGCAGCCATCGGTAATGCGGCGCATTACGGCGGCAACCTTGCGATCACACCGCGCGCCAGCCTTGATCAGCCCGAGTTTGAGATTTGCATCATCAATTCCTACAGCCGCATTCGCTACCTCTACCTGCTCGCGCGCGCCATGCGGGGCGGCGTCAAAACGAACATGCGCGGCATACGCCTCATACGCGCGACACATGCGCGCGCCACAGGCGACGTGCTCGTGCAGGCCGACGGCGAGCTGATCGGGCAACTCCCGATGACGTTCGAGATCGTGCCGCATCCAATCAGGATCATCATCCCTTAAAGCTTTGGAATCAAAAAAGAGGGCGGGGGACGATCCACGAATCGACACGAAACCAGACGAAAGAGAGGCTGTTTCGTGTGGTTTCGTGTTAATTCGTGGAGCGTCCCCGTCCTCTTTTTATTCTGCGATCCGGTATTGTCTACTTCAGCCAGGCGGCGCGAAGGGCACGCGTTTGAGACGAGGCGTCCTTTAGCTCTTCGATGCGATATTGGAAGCGGTCAGGTGCGCCGACAGAGAGTTTCGTCTTGATGGTACGGCGGTCGCGTTTGACGGTCAGGGAAACGCTTTCGCCCTGCTTGTGACGGTTGAGCGTGGTCAACCACGTATCGCGTGTGACGTTCTGGCCGCCGACGGCGATGATCACGTCGCCCTGTTTGAGACCCGCATCTTCAGCGGCTGAGCCGTTTTTCACGTTCCAGATTCGAGCGGCTTGCGGGAAGTGCCAGTCGAGCGCTATGCCCGCCCCGAAGGGTTCGTGCGCCGCCTCGCGCTTGAGCTTGAGACCCACGGCGGCGAAAGCTTCGTCGTAAGGCGGCACTTCCACGCCGCGCACGTAGCGCGTGAAGAAGTCGTGCAGGTCAGTGCCCGCGACATCCGACGCGACGAGCTCGAAATCTTCGCCCGTGTAACCGCGACCGCGCAGGTAATAACTGTTGCTCGGACCCTTGCTGTAAAACTCTTCGTACATGCGCCGCATGACATCATCGAGCGACGCTCGCCCCTGCGTCTTGCCGCGTATCAGCAGGTCTAGAACCAGCCCCAGCACCTCCCCTTTCCAGTAGTAGCTGATGGAAGTATTGCTGAGATTCGTGCGTTGCGAGTGTGACGAGCCGTCTATAAAGGGCGCGGAGAGCGACGCCTCTTCGGCACTCATCAAACGGCTGCCCTGAGAGTTTTCGACATTCCCGATCTGCCCGCCGAGCGTCTCCAACAGTTTCGCATCATCCCAGATTCCCGCGCGATGCAGCATCATGTGGCCGTAGTAGTTCGTCAGTCCTTCGGCGATCCAGAGCCCACGCGTGTTGGCCGGACGAGTGAAATCCCAGGGACCAAGACCAGCCGGGCGCAGGCGCTTGACGTTCCACACGTGAAAGAATTCATGCGCCACAGTGCCGAGCGTGTCGTCATACTGTTCAGGATCAGCCAGCGCGCCCGGCTCTATGATCTGCGTCGAGGTGAGGTGCTCCATGCCGTCGCTCGAACGGTCGTCCGCCGCGTAGTGGATCAGGAAGGTGTAGGAATCGAACTCCGGCGCGCCCCACATAGCAGTCTCCGCGCGCACTATTTTTTCAATGTCGCGAACGAGCTGGCCGCGCTTTCCCCCCTCATCACCGAGCGAATGCACGACGACGCGATAGGTTTTACCGTCCAACTTGAATTCATCCACAGTCCAGTCCGGCGCGATCTCTGTCGGCGTGTCGATCATGATGTCGTAGTTCGGAAACCGCCACTCGCGCTGCTCCGCGCTCTCCATGCGGCCATTCGTGATGCGCCACTTCGCTGGCGGCTCAATCGAGAGCTTCACAGGGTCTTGTTTATGCCCGACGATGTACATGAAGATGGAGCCGCCGTTGAAGTTGGCATGCCGTTCGTCGAGCTGCGAGAACGTCCCCGACAGATCGTCGCCAAAGACTTTATAGCTGACCGTCAGGCTCTCTGTCCCGCGCGTTTCGACGCGCCACGTCTGGTCGTCCACACGCACGACCGCGAGAGGCGCTCGCTTGCACTGCGCCTGCGGCGGACAGACCCCGGCGGCGGCGCGAAACTCCTGCACGTTCTTCGCAAAGTCGAAGACACCGTAGCGCCCCGGCGACCATTTAGGCATCTGGAAATCGACGCCCTCTGTCCCTTCCTTTACCCCTTCAACCTCGATGCTCACCTCGAAGAGATGCGACGTGGGGCGCGGCATAGAGAGGCGATAGCTGATCGACTTGAGCTTCTGTTCCTGCTGGCCGCAGGCCACAGCGCTCGTGGCCGTCAGGAGCGCGACGAGTGCGACCGCACGCAATGCTGAAAGCTTGACCGAACGAATCATAAAAAAGAGACTCCAGGGACGAAAGAGAATCTGAAACCATATTTTAAAGCAGGGGAGGCCGCGCGATTATCTATGTTTCTTATTGAACTGTCAAAAAGCAGAGATAGACAGTAGTGTCCTGGTTTCAGCTTTTCTCTGTGCCCCTCCGTGTTCTCTGTGTCTCTGTGGTGAATCAATTCAAACAAGACTCACCACAGAGACACAGAGGACGCAGAGGATGCACAGAGCACTAATCAAATTAGGACACTACCAGATAGACCTAAGCAGTATGGGCGACCGGGGCACGATTGATTCTGACCTTGACTAATTCGGGGAGCTTATCCGGCAGGCTGTTTGAACTGAGATTTGAACTCTTTGAAGTCGGCGCGCAACCCTATAAGGTCTGAACGCGTTTGATGCGCGAAGCTTTCAATACGGTCAAGCCGCATATCTATATTCTCAAGTTGATGCTCTACGGCATTGCGGAAATCCTGAAGCCGCTCAAGGACGGTTTCGATGGTCGGCTTTGTCTCTGCTTCGTCGCTCATAAGTTGACCCTCCGTTAGATTAGCACGATTCGCTGAATAATGACGGGAGTTTAAGAAACAGGCTGTTTGAACTGATTACGAAGGTCAGCACGAAGCTCTCGAAGATCGGCGCGCGTTCCATGAGCAACGCTCTGAGTACGATCCAGGCATGTTTCAATCTCCTCTAGCCGCTCTTCGATGGCATCCAGTCGTCCTTCGACACCACCCAGACGTGTCTCGAACGAGGCGCGGAAATCCTGAAGGCGCTTAAGGACAGTTTCGATGGTCGGCTTTGTCCGGGCTTCGTCGCTCATAAATTAATCTTCCGGCAGATTAGCACGGAATGTCAACAAGCAAGGATGCTTGCAATTCTAACCTCTCAACGCGGTGCGGCTCTTGAGCGGTCGCCCGCTTCTCATTACTATATCAGGAGGAATCGACCGGTATCGGCAGTAATGACTAAAGTAACGTGTATTCGACGTAAGCGGCTGTGCCGCCTGCGTCGGCGGCATAACCGCTGACGGCGGCAGGGCTGGTTACGCAGGCGGCGCGGCCTCTTATATCTAACTGACATTAAACTAAGATGAGCACAACCGAACGTCTCTATTACGAGGATTCGCACCTGACGGATTTTGAAGCGCGCGTCGTCTCTGTGACGGAGCGCGTGAGCGGGTGGGCTGCCGTGACACTCGACCGGACGGCGTTCTACCCGATGGGCGGCGGGCAACCGAGCGACACGGGGACTTTGAATGAGGCGCGCGTCGTCGAGTGCATTGATGAGGAAGCAGGTGGTGTGCTTCACATCGTACAGGGAGAGCCGCTCGAAGTGGGAGCAACTGTGCGCGGCCACGTTGACTGGCCGCGTCGTCTCGATCACATCCAACAGCATACGGGGCAGCACATTCTCTCGCAGGCGTTCGTCGCGCTCTACGGAGCAGAGACGCGCAGCTTTCGCATGATGGAACAGGCGTCGGAGATAGACGTGGCGCTTGACAACCCGACGGATGATCGCATCGAGCGAGCCGTAGAGCTTGCCAACAGCATCGTCTGGGAGGACCGCCCCGTGCACATACGGCAGGTCACGAAAGATGAAGCCGCGCAGTTGCCGCTGCGTAAAGATTCGGCGCGCGAAGGCGAGCTGCGCGTGATAGAGATAGAGGGTTTCGACCTCAGCCCATGCGGCGGCACGCATGCCTTACGCACGGGTGAAGTCGGCGTCATCGCTGTGCGCTCCTGGGAGCGCGCCAAGGGATTAACGCGTATGGAGTTCGTAGCAGGCGGGCGGGCGCTGGCAGACTACCGGCGAGCCAACCGCACGGCGCGACGCGTGGCCGCCATGTTCAGCGTAGGGCGCGACGATTCGCCTGCCTCCGTCTTACGTCTGGTTGAAGAACACAAGGAACTCGTGCGGCGCACGCGCACCCTCGAAGAGATTGCCGCGCGCGTCGAAGCACAGGAGCTTATCAACGAGGCGAAGCAAGACGGTGTTGATGCTTTCCAAACTGTTGCGCGAGTCTTCGAGGGGCGCGATGCCGATAGCCTGAAGCGTCTCGCGCTGGCGCTGGTTCAACATTCGCGCGTGATTGCGCTACTCGGCTCGCGCGACAATGAGACCGCGCGCCTGGTCTTTGCGCGCTCACAGGATGCAGTCGGCGACATGAACGCGCTCATGAGCGAAGCGTGCGCGGCGCTCGACGGGCGCGGCGGCGGGCGTGCGGATATGGCGCAGGGCAGCGGGCGCAATACGGAGAGATTAGCGGAAGTAATCGAAAAGGCCGCGCAGAACGTGGCTGGTCGCGACTAACCTGACAGGAATAGCCTGTTTTTCATACAGCCACGGGGCAGATAACCCTGCAAAACGCGTAACTCACAGTGTACTAATCAATTATAGCCTTGCACCGAGCATCTTCTGTCGTGCACAGGTCGTCGTAATGCCTGCACAAGTCATCGTAGTGCCTGCACAAGTCAGCGGGACGCTTGCACAGATCGTCGTTACGCCTGCACAAGTCATCGTAGTGCCTGCACAGGTCGTCGTTACACCTGCACAAGTCGTCGTAACACCTGCACAGGTCGTCGTAATGCCTGCGCAGGTCATCTTTTAGTCTGCGCTAATCATCTATCAGCCTGCGCAAGTCGTCTATACACGTGCACGAGCCATCTGTTGGCGTTCATCCCTCGCCTCTCAGCATGCGTTTGGAGAGTTTTCAGTCAGTCCGCACCCCTGCATGCTTGACGTAGTCTCTCGCTTACGTCCATGATCGTTCTTTGAGTTACAACCAAAAGGAGAGCTTCGTGAGCCGTAATCCGAATACTGATCCACCGCAACCCGGCGAGCCTTTGCCGCAGCCGGGAGAACCGCTGCCGACATATCCGCACGACCCGATTCAACCTGATCCATCACAACCGGAACCTTTGCCGCTGCCGCCAGACACGGAGCCGACGCCCGCCGCTCCCGTGCGTGAACCCGACAGCCCGCAGCCTATAGGCGACCCGCCGCCACCGGAGCCGACACGCCTGGCTTAGAGCGGATTTCATTTGGCTATATGGAGGATAAACCGCAAAGGACGCAAAGAGAACGCGCAAAGGTCGCAGAGAAATCTCTAGCGCCCTTTGCGTCTTCCTCCTTTGCGTTCTTTGCGTTTAGACGTTCGCTCTTCACATACTCTCAATTGAAATTTGCTCTAAGCTATCGACTCGCGCTCTCGTATCACGCGTAGGGGAGGGCATGCGACGATCCACGAATAGACACGAAGCAACACGAAAAGAGGGGGCTTGTTTCGTGTCATTTCGTGTTGCTTCGTGGATCGTCCCCGTCTTCTTTTGAGGGCGAGTTTAAGAACAGATACTGCCTTACTCAGTCTGAGCCAGCGCCCTTGATAATGCTCTCCGCAGCTCTCTTAGCTTCGTCAAGGTTACGCACGCGTCCATCTAGTTGCATCTCGTAAACGGCGCGTGTGATGTGGCCTACGAGCGGCGAAGGCTGCAAACCCATTTCGAGCAGATGCCTGCCCATCAAGATAGGCGCAGGGGCTTTCTGTTCGACGGCCAATTCCCTGGCGCGCGCAATGAACCATTCCTGTGCTTCGGCGTCATACCACTTCTCGCGCGGGACCCAATCGGCGTTACGTCCGAGCGAATCGGCCTTCGCTACTCGATACAGCAGGTCAAGCTCGCACTTGCGTGCGAGACGGCGGAACGCGCCCTCGCCAATCTCATCGCGCTTCTTGTAGAACTCGCCCGGCTTCAAGTGATCCCTGACCAGCGCGACTACTTGCGCACGCACGTCGTAACCATCCAGTGTGTGTATGTTCAGTCGGTCAAGAAAGCTTTCCGTCGGCTCGACTCCCGCCTCTTCATGGCCGCGCGAGCGCCAGCGCCCTTCTATAAAAGCTGTCGTCGCGGGCTTCCCGAAATCATGGCAGAGCGCGGCGAGCATGACCGTCACCTGCTTACTGTAAGGCAGATCGTCAATCAGCTCGCGCGCACGGTCAACGACGAGCAAGGTATGCGTGTCTACATTTCCCTCAGGATGCCAATCCTTTTCTTGAGGAACTCCGACTAGCGCCTGCATTTCGGGGAACAGCTTCTCGGCAGCCCCGAAGTCGTACAACCATTTCAAGCCGATGGAGGGACGACGCGCGCGCAGCAGCAGCTTCTCCATCTCGCCCCAGATGCGCTCGCAAGGCAAGTCCGTGAGGTCTATAGCGCGGCATAGCTCTACGGTTTCAGGCTCGATGTCGAACTCGAAGCGGGCTGCGAACTGCGCTGCACGCAGTACGCGCAGGCTGTCTTCACCGAAGGTCTCGCGCGAGATGGCGCGCAGGACTCGCCTTGTGATGTCGTCGCGACCGCCGTACGGGTCTATGATCTCTTCTGTGAGCGGGTCTTTGAGGATCGCGTTGATCGTGAAGTCGCGCCGCCGCGCCGCCTCTTCAACGGACATCCTGGGATCGCCTTCGACATGGAAAGCGCGGTGGCCGCGCCCCTGTTTGCGCTCACGGCGTGGCAGAGAGACATCCAGGGCCTGACCGATTTTGTAGACCGTGAAGGCCTCGCCGACGATGTTGATGCGCCCGAACTGTTCCAGCAGCTCGCGCAAACGAGCGGGATCAACATCGTAAACTTCCATGTCCCAGTCCTTCGGCTCAAGACCCATCAGGGGGTCGCGCACGCAGCCGCCAACCAGCAGAGCGCGCCCGCCTTCCCCTTGTACGGCGCGCGCCAGTTCGAGAACTTTTTCAGGGTATCCGAAGAACATTTGGAAAGGATATCGAGCCGCCAGTGCGCCAGACATCTCACTCTTCAGGCATCCGTGAAGGAGTCTTCCGCACTATCTTCTTCCGGCGCGTCCATCTCATCGTAGTCGTCATCGTCATCATAATCATCGACGACGACCTGCACGCCGCGCGTCGAAGGGAGGCAACTGATGACCTGCGCACGCTCGATACGCGTCATCTCGGAAGAGGCTGCGTGCCAGAGCTTGACCCAGAAGGTGCGCGTCTCAGTGTGCACGCTGAAGGTCGAGCCATCGAGCATCACCGGCACTGGCTCGGCGAGAGTTCCCGCGCGCAGGGCTTCCAGCAGCTCTGGAACGTAGGGCTTGAACTTGTCGAACTGCACGATCACCGCGCCATCCGCAATCGTCGCGGGCGGCAGCTCTACAGGGTCGTCCGATTCCAGCAGGAGGCGCGACTCTGTTTGCTGATTACGTTTCTTAACGACAGGCATAAACTCAAGATGCTGGATGCTAGACGCTAGATGTTAGATGCTCGCCTCGCCTGCTTTGACTAGCATCTGACATCTAGCATCTAGCATCTGATTGCTAACCTCTGCTTTAAATGTTCCGGCAGATCGGCGACTTTAACGCGCTCCTGCTCCCAGGTGTCGCGGTCGCGTACCGTGACGGCTTCGTCTTCGAGCGACTGGTGATCGACGGTGACGCAATAGGGCGTGCCGATCTCGTCCTGGCGCGCGTAGAGTTTGCCGATGCCGCCCGTGTCGTCGTAGACGGCGCGCAAAGTGGGTTGCAGCGAGCGCTTGATGGCCTTCGCCATGCCGACGATCTCCGGCTTGTTCTTCGCCAGCGGCAGGATCGCGGCCTTGATCGGAGCTAACTCTGGATGCAGTTTTAAGATGACACGCTTCTCGCCCTTCTCGTTCGTCCTCTCCGTATAAGCGTCCATCAAAAAAGCGAGCACAGAGCGGTTGACCCCGGCGGCGGGCTCTATGACGAAGGGATAGAAGCGCTCCTTGGTCGTCTCGTCGAAATACGAGAGGTCTTCGGTCGAATCCGGGTTGAGACGCTTTCCCTCCTCGTTCTCGGGCTTCTTCGAGTGCGCCTTGAGATCGAAGTCCGTGCGATTGGCGATGCCCATCAGCTCGTCCCACTGGCGTTCGTCCTCCGGTCGTTCGGGGAAGAAGCGATAGTGTATATCCACCGTGCGCTTGGCATAGTGCGCCAGCTCTTCTGGCGGCTGCTCGTAGAAGCGCAGGTTGTCTGTAGAAAGTCCGAGGCTTAGATACCAGTTGAAACAGTAATCGATCCATTCCTGGTGGACGCGCTCGTCTTCGCCGGGGCGGACGAAGTATTCCATCTCCATCTGCTCAAACTCGCGCGTGCGGAAGATGAAGTTGCCGGGCGTCACCTCGTTGCGAAAACTCTTGCCGATCTGCGCGATGCCGAAAGGAATCTTCCGGCGCGTGGTCGTCAGCACATTCTGAAAATTGATGAAGATGCCCTGCGCCGTTTCGGGACGCAGGTAGGCGAGCGCCGTCTGATCTTCTTCAGCGGCCACCGCGCCGATGGTCGTGCGGAACATCAGGTTGAAGGGGCGCGGCTCCGTCCAGTTAATTTTGCCGCAGTTAGGACACGGGATTTGATGGGTTATATCCCCGATGTCGCTGCTCGTGATGGTCACATCCGCAGGCAGGTTGTCCATCAGCTTATCGGCGCGAAACCGGCTCTTGCATTCTCGACAGTCAACCAGGGGATCGCTGAAAGTATCTTCGTGGCCTGAATACTTCCACACCAGCCGGTTCTGGATGATCGAGGAATCGATGCCCTCCATGTCGTCGCGGTCGTAGACCATCCAGCGCCACCAGGCGCGCTTGACGTTGTTGCACAACTCGACGCCCATCGGGCCGTAATCCCAGGCGCTCGAGAGTCCGCCGTAAATCTCCGAGGAAGGGAAAACGAAGCCGCGCCGCTTGGCTAAGCTGACAATGGTCTCAATGTTAGGTGCTGACACTATTTACTCCTCGTAAATCGTGAGTCGTACATCGTAAATGGAAAGAGAGAAACCGTGCGTCGATTTACGATTAACGAATTAGGAGTCTACCAGCCGTCAGCATTAAATGAAAAGAGAGGAGCACGCACCTGGGCGCGCTCCTCTCTCTCGCGTATAACTCTTTTTTACCAGTCGCGGCAGACTCCTATTTGCTTGGCGCGGGCGCTGTCACGTTGACATCGACCTTGTTGGTTTTCCCTCCGAACAAGCGTCCGCCAAACATAAAGAGTGCGACCAGAACAATGATCACGAAGATCACCAACACGGCGACAACTCCTGCGCTGCCACCACCATCACCGTCACCCATAACCCCGATCCTCCTTCAAAAGTTGGTTCATTAGAATAATGTTGGGGGAGTTAATGCTCTTTTTACGAGGGACATGGTCGAGAGGATTGTGACAAAAAGAGCCGCAAGTGACAAGTGACGAGTGACAAGATAATTCTGCTTCATCTCGTCACTCGTCACTTCGTGTGCTCTTCCAATGCTCTTTCGATTAACGTCGTCGGCTGCGACGGCGCGAACGACGCTGGGGCACATTACCCCCGGCTCCCGGTCGCACATCGCCCGCTTGCACGGTCGGGCTTGGCTGCGGCGGCTGTGCGCCCTGCGGCACGATCCAGAACTCGAAGTAGTCCTCCTCGCGGTAGCCGCCGTTGACGACGACGATGCGACCCGGATCGATGCCACGCTGCTGCACCAGGTAGTCGCGTGCGCGTGCGCCGAGGCGTTCGGCTGTGCCGGGGCGGCTCGCGCGTCCGGCGTAGACGATGACGTAACCCTGTGCACTCGGCTCGTTCTGCATCTGGATCGCCAGGTTATCGAGGCGAGCCTTCTGATCGTCAAAGGCCAGATTCGGGAACTCGTCGAATTTGCGTGGGCCGACGGGCGGAGGTATCGGCGCGAGAATGTCCGTCGAAGCCTGCGCCGTCTGTCGGCAGGCGCGCTCACCAGACCCGTCATCGACGACGAGAATGGCCGTCACGCGCTGCTTGCCCAGCCCCGTAGTGTCAACCTCTATGGTCGGTGTGCCTGCGCCGCTGCGGATGATGGCGGTCGGCGGGCTCACAGTCCAGGTGTAGTTGAGCGCAGAGCTGCCGCCGTAGGAGACGTTTGCATTGAAGCTGACGTAGTCGCCTTCGTTGACGGAAGCGGGCGCGGAGACGTTGACCGGATACGGGCAGGGCAGCTTCGGCGTCACAGCAACGGCTCTCGCCTTGTAGTTGAGGACGATGCAGTTCTTGCGCCCTGCGACGACGTTGAACCCGCGCACCCAGCGTGCGCCGTTCGGCATCAGAATCTCTACCGTATGGCGTCCCGGCGGAAGGTCTATCAGGCGGGCAGTGGCGGTCGTCTCACCGGCGGGTTGACCATCGACCGTGATCGGGTAGCCGCCCGGATTGGTGGAAATCTCTATGCGACCGAAGTTCGGGCGCTTGTCGGCGGCGCGCACATTACTCGTCTGGACGAGGCCGATTGCCAACGCGAGCGAGATGGCGAAGACTATTTTCGTGGCGAAGGATGAATGCATGGCAACCATCTGTCTCCTCATCATGTGATTAGACCTCCATTGCGGTTGTAGTTTGGCTGGCAGCCTCCGCCCGTCGCCTGGAACGACGACGCGCACCGGCTCCGAGCGCCGCCAGTCCCGTGCTGAGCAGCAGGAGCGAAGCCGGTTCCGGTATCGGATTACATTGGGGGCCGACGCAGGGGCCGCAGTTGACGACGCATTCATTATTTTCACCCGTGCACACGCCGGTCAGACAAACAGCCGGGACGCCCCCCAGCAAGGCCCAGAACGGGAATCCACCTCCCGGCATGGCGATCTCGCCGCAATCGCAGATCGTCCCGGTGATGTCGCCCTGCTCTATGGTCTCGACAGCGCCCGGCCCCTCTTGCTGGGGTGCGCTGGCGGTCGAAATGAGGGACGACGTCGTCGTTGTCGTTGCAGTAGTGCCTGAAGCGGTCGTCACGCTTCCACCCTGCGCATTGGCGCGCAGGAGAAGCCCCTGGCCGCTCTGGAAATTACCGACTGTCGAGACGTCGGAGAATGCTACGGGACCAGCTTGCGCGGGCGCGACGGCCAACAGCAAGAGGAAAAGAATCGTTGCAAGATAGTGGAAAGCTCGATCCCTCATTAGGGCGCTCCTTCTTATTCTTCCGGCCTGGGGTCTTCGGTGCAGCACGTGATTGCCAGCTCTTCCGACTCCCAAGTCGGCCAGGCACTCGAAAAAGTTTAGATTTCAATCAAAGACAGCAATGCGATTACTGAAACGAATCGGTGTCGGGGGTGATCTCTCTCTGGTGTTTCCTTGGAAACAGGTGCGGAGTTTATATGGCTCCGCGCACTATCAGCTTGTTCGCCCTTTATCGCTCCGTTTTGGTGGCTCGACCGCCGTCCGAAACTCTTCACAATGTCGAAACCGCTTGGGGGTTTCACCATTTGCTAGAGAAAGACGCCGAATACGGTAAGGATTCCAATTTCGGTGAGTGAATTAAACTCGCGTTTGCCCCATTATGTCAAGAAAAAAAGCGCGCACCGAAAGGAAAAAGCAAAAAGGCAGAAGGGTAACGGGTAAAAACCACTTAAACCCTTCTGCCCTTTAACTTTTTCCCGCTGCCTTTTTACTTTTTTCTTATTCCCCGGCGGCCTCTGCCTTCTGCTTCTCGTCGCGCAGAACGGCCTTGCGCGAGAGCTTGATCTTGTTGCCCTCTTTGCCGATGCACTTGACCATGATCTGCTGGCCTTCCTTCAACTCGTCGCGCACGTCCTTGACCCTGCGGTCGGCGATCTCCGAGATGTGAAGCAGGCCGTCCGTGCCCGGAAAGATTTCGACGAAAGCGCCGAAATCTACGATCCGCGAGACCGTGCCGAGGTAGGTCTCGCCGATCTCCGCATCAGCCGTCAGGCCGCGTATACGATCCACAGCCTCCTTGGCGGCGGCGCTGTCAGCCGAAGCAATAGAGATTGTGCCATCGTCCTCGACATCGATCTTCGCGCCCGTCTCTTCTACGAGGGCGCGGATGATCTTGCCGCCGGGTCCGATGACATCGCGTATCTTGTCCGGGTTGATCTTGATCTGGATGATACGCGGCGCGTGCTGCGAGATCGTCTCGCGCGGGCTACTGAGGGTCTTTTCCATGACGGAAAGGATATGCAGACGCCCTTTGCGCGCCTGCTCCAGGGCTTCGGCCATGATCTGCGCGTTGATGCCGCCGATCTTGATGTCCATCTGCAAGGCCGTGATGCCATCATTCGTGCCCGCGACCTTGAAGTCCATGTCGCCGTAGTGATCTTCCGCGCCAGCGATGTCCGACAGGATCGCGTACTTCTTGCCTTCCATCACGAGCCCCATCGCGACCCCCGCGACGGGCGCTTTCAAGGGCACGCCAGCGTCCATCAAAGAGAGCGTGCCGCCGCAGACGGAAGCCATCGAGCTTGATCCGTTCGACTCCGTGATGTCCGAGACGATGCGCAGGGTGTAGGGGAAGTCGGCATCATCCGGCAGGACAACTTCGAGAGCGCGGCGGGCGAGCGCCCCGTGCCCGATCTCGCGGCGGGAGGACGAGCCGAAGCGACCGACCTCGCCGACGGAAAAGTGCGGGAAGTTGTAGTGGAGCAGGAAACGACGCTTGATCTCGCCCTTTTCCAGATCGTCCATGAACTGCTCGTCCTCTTTCGTCCCCAGGGTGGTAGTGACCAGCGCCTGCGTCTCGCCGCGCGTAAAGAGCGCCGAGCCGTGCGCGCGCGGCAGCCAGCCGACCTCGCACGTAATGGGGCGAATCTCCGAGAAGCGGCGTCCGTCCGGGCGGCGACGATTGTTCAGGATGTCGTCTCGGAAAATCTTCTCTTTGAGGTGGTCGAAAATCTTTTTCGCCATCAGGCGCTGCTCAACCACGTCTTCGGGATAGGACTCGATGACCTCTTTCTTGAGGGCATCGACCGCCGCGTAAGAAGCCTGCTTGCCCTCTTGCGTCGTGTCCAGGGCGGCGCGCAGGCGATCCGTGTAGTTGCGCTCGATCTCGCCCAGCATCTCTTCGTTCAAGACCACGGGCACGACCTCGCGCTTCTGAATCTCAAGCGCCTTGTAAAGCTCCTTTTGCCAGCGGCAGAGGCGATTGATCTCTTTGTGCGCGAGCATCAGGGCTTCGACCATGATCTCTTCGGAAACTTCCTGCGCGCCCGCTTCGACCATCACGATGGCCTCTTCCGTTCCGGCGACGATCAGGTTCAGGCGCGATTCTCTTCTCTCATCGTAGGTCGGGTTGATGACGTATCGGCCTTCGATCAGGCCGACTCTTACGGCAGCAATCGGATTCGGGAAAGGAATATCGGAGAGGTAGAGCGCGCAGGAAGCGCCGGTGATGGCGATGACATCCGGGTCATTATCCGGGTCTGCCGAAATGACCATGGCGACGACCTGTGTTTCGTTGCGATAACCTTCGGTGAAGAGAGGACGGCAGGGGCGATCAATGAGGCGTGAGGTCAGGACCTCCTTTTCGTTGGGGCGTCCCTCGCGCCGGAAGTAGTTGCCGGGGATGCGCCCGGCGGCGTAATTCGATTCGCGATACTCGACCGTGAGCGGGAAAAAATCTATGCCTTCACGGGGAGTTTGAGCGCCGACCGCCGCGACTAAAAGCATCGTATCGCCGTAGCTAATGACGACCGAGCCATCGGCTTGCTTGGCGACGCGACCGGTTTCAACGGTCAACTCCTGGTCGCCCAATTTGATCGATTCCTTAAGATATTTTCTGACTGGCATACGTATTTGTCTCCTTCAGACAACGACTCCTGCCACTTTGCGGGCAGGCTCTGCTTGTGGCGCGGCGTCTCATCCGCCACGCGGCTTGAATTTGCGATACCGCATGGTCATCAAAGCGTTGAAAGGAGAACGAGCCATGAAACCAGACGAAAGAAGACGAGACGCGCGAGCGCTTTCCCGGTGGTTTGGTGGGTCGAAAGTTTCTACGCTTGTATGCTGCAATTCGGTATCAGGTTCTGTAGGCCGTTTGAGTCGCGCTACGTGAGGCGCTGACTCGCCCGTCCTGCTGGAAATTATCTCGCCTCTGTTAACCAAAGGCGGCGCTAAGCCTCTCACCGTGAAGCTTTCGCGCCGCCTGGATTGTTAATTCAGGGCTTCCGAGCGTCCGCTTTGGCAGTTATATCGCCGTCACGTTCGGCACTGTCACAAGCTCTTCGAGAGACGCAGGCTTTGTTCGAGATTCGAAGAATTCTCTGTCGGTTTCTATCGAACGCGCCGACCGTCCAGGGCACACGGCACGCCGCACTTCTAGCGACGCAAGCCCAGGCGGCTGACGATTTCATGGTAACGCTCGATGTCCGTACGCTTCAGGTAATCGAGCAGACTCCTTCGCTGCGAGACCATCTTGAGCAAGCCGCGCCGCGAGTGATTATCCTTCTTGTGTGTCTTGAAATGCTCGGTCAGTTCCGAGATGCGCTGGCTGAGCAACGCTATCTGCACCTGTGGTGAACCGGTGTCGGCTTCATGCGTACGGAAATCGCTGACTATTCTCTCCTTGGCCTCTTTTGCTAATGCCACTGCTCTTGATGGCCCTCCCAGACCGCAGTACATCCGCCTCGGAATGAAGCGGCAACCGCTAAATTTAAATATCACCGTAATTTAACACGCGCTTTGCGGGGCTGTCCAGCGAGCAAAAGTAAAAGGCTGTCAGTGGTCAGTGGTCAGTTGTCCGTTGTTTCACTACCCGTACTTGAGTCTGATTTGTGCAAGGGGCGCTAGACAAACAACTGACCACTGACCACTGACAACGGACAGCCTTTTGCCTTTTGCCTTTGTCTGCTACCATCTCCCGCGACACGAATTCCGAAGCGAGATAAGGGTAAGAGATGGCGAACAAGCAAGCGCGAATTGTCATTATAGGGGGCGGCTTCGGCGGTCTGTTTACGGCGCTCGACCTCAAGGGAGCAGGGGAAGTGACGCTCATCAGCGACGAGGATCATTTTCTCTTCGCGCCCCTTCTTTACGAATACCTGAGCCGCGAGGTCGAAGCCTGGCACATCGCGCCTCCTTACAAGGAGCTGCTGGACGAAAGCGTCCGCGTCATTCGCGGCGAGGTGACGGAGGTAGACCTTCGGGCGCGCGAAGTTGCCATCGAAGGCCGCGAGCGCCGCCTCTCATATGACGTGCTGGTGCTCACGGTGGGCGCTATCACCAACTATTGGAACATAGAGGGCGCTGAAGAGCACACGCTGCCCTTCCGCAAGCTCCGTCACGCAGACGCGCTGCGCAAACGCATGATCGATGCGCTCGACCGCGTGCCGCCCGATCTTGCGCCGCAGGACGTGCGTCGCGCTCTCACGTTCGCCGTAGTGGGCGCGGGCGCGAGCGGCGTGGAGCTTTCCACCAAGATGGCAGACCTTCTACACGATGCGTTCAAGCGTCGCGCCCTGCGCGGCGAGGCGCGCGTCATCGTCGTCGAGATGAGCGACACGGTCGTGCCCGGTATGGGTGATGAGATTCGCGGCATCGTCGAAGACGCGTTGCGCCAATCACGCGTCGAAGTCCATACGGGCACGCGCGTGCGCCGCGTCACAAAGAATAGCTTCACCATCGAGCATGACGGCCAGCAGACCGAAGTTGAGACGGCGGCGGTGGTCTGGACGGCAGGCGTGCGCGTCAATCCTTTGATCGAAAAGCTCGAACTGGAGAAAGACCGTCGCGGTCTCCTGATCGTTGAGCGGACGCTTCAGGTGCAAGGGCACGAGAACATCTTTGCGCTCGGCGACATAGCCTACTTCGAAGATGCCAGCCCGCAACTGGCCGGGACGGCGCAGTTGGCCTTACAGGAAGCGGGGCTTGTGGCGCGCAACATCAAGGCGCTGCTGGCAGGAAAGCCTATGGAGACGAAACACTTTGCGGAGCTTGGCGAAGCGGTCAGCCTGGGCACGGAGCGCGCCGCCGTGCTCACGGGCGGCCAGGCTTTCGGCGGCGCTCTGGCACGCCAGGCGCGCTTTGCGCTCTACACCTCGCGCTTGCCGACCTGGCATCATCGCCTGCGCGTCGGCGCGAGCTGGTTCTTCGAAGGCACTCAGCCTCGCGCCCTTGGCTTAGAGCCCTGAGGCCGGTACATACGCATCCCGCTTCAACTGCACTTCTTTTCAAAAGTGTGTATCGAGAGCATGATGCGACTGTAAGGTGTCAGTACCACTGGAAAGCACTCACCACTGTACTCTCTCTGGACATCCGACGCGCTCTGTAGCCACAAGTTTGTGTGCAATCTGCGATGGTTGCGGGTGTGGCATTCAAATTGATGCCAGGCTTTATCGAAAGGTCTCAGCGAGTGGAGGGAGAGAATGTGTTGAAGCGCCAACGGCCAGTCTTTGCGATATTATCTATTATCGCCGTCCTCGCCTTAGGGCTTAATTCTTGCACGGTCGCCACCAGGTCGAAGGCCGAGGAGGTCTCGCAAGGTGGAACCGAAAGGGTTGAGGCTTCCCCCGAATTCGACGTCGCCTCGTGGTACTCGCAGCACGAGGAAGCCCCTGAGTCGCATGGCGTGATCATCGAAACGCTGGAGCCGGGACGGACATTCGCCTCACACAATGCCGACAAGGTCTTCAACCCGGCATCGCTCATCAAGCTCGCCACTTCTCTGGTCGCACTCAAAAAACTGGGGCCAGACTTCCGGTTTCAGATTCGCGTCTACGCCTCCGGGCAGGTCGACCCTCAAGGGAAGCTACAGGGGGAGCTCTCTTTCATGGGAGGCGACCCTACTTTCGGCGACATCGGCGCGAACATGATGCTTAAAGAGTTGAACGAGCACGGGATCAAGCAGGCCGCTGCCATCAATGTCTCTCCAGACTTCTGTTTCAATTTCAGCGATTCGCCGGAAGAGTCTGCCAAGCGGATGGCTAAAGCTCTCCGCCTGGAGGAGACGCCGACCGGCGTGACAAGCGAGCCGTCGGGCACGCCCTTATTCGCCTTCTACTCTCATCCTCTGCGCGAGATATTGCTCTACATGAACGCTCATTCCAGCAACTTCGTCGCCGAGAGAGTCGGCGCGCAGATCGGCGGCGCTGCTGCCGTGTATCAATTTCTCGTCGATGATCTCAAACTCCCACCGGAGCAATTGAGCCTCGCCACAGTCACAGGACGCGAGCAGAATCAGATGACGGCGCGCGCTCTGCTCACGGTGCTGCGGGCGCTCGTACAGGAGGCCAGAAGTAAGGGTTTAGAGCCGTCGGATCTGTTACCCGTTGCGAGCGAGGACACAGGTACGCTGCGAAGGAGATTTGCCGGAACCGGGCTTGAAGGCGCTGTACTCGGTAAAACCGGCACTCTGACACCTGAGGTGGATGGGGGCATGGCGAGCCTTGCCGGAATCATCTTCACAGAGGACGCAGGGCCTGTGGCCTTCGTGCTTCTGGATCAGGGAAGTCGCATCTCGGAAAGCCGGGAGCTGGAGGATCAATTGCTCGAAGAGATCGTCAAATCCAGAGTCAGACCGCGCTCACTAGGTCTTTCGAAGCGCGACTTGCTGCAAACTTCCAGCATGCGCATCGAACGGCTCGGCGCTCCGACGAGAGCCGCTGCCGCTGCCGCCAGATAATCCCCCTCAGCGACCCCGCCCAGACAGTTCCCGGTGGCTGCAATTTTCGGAGCGGCCACGAAAGCTCGTCTTTTCAATCAGGCATTAGTCAGATATACGAACGGTTTGCGCCGATCTTACCGTACGCTTCTAATGCAGGCCAAACCGCCAGGCGTGCCATCTCGCCTAAATGTCCTTAGAAAAGCTGAGATTTTGCCGGAACAACTGTTGCAATAAAAGCCTCTGATTCACTCCGTATGCTCGCTGGCGCTGGAGCGCAATTACTTTCGGGCGCGAGAAGCGGCGCGGCTCAGGACTACTCCTGATCCGTCTGAATGCATACCAGGGAGAGAGATTAAGAGAGCTAAAAAGGGGAACAGCAAGCATGAAGAAGATTTCGCGAGCGGCAGGTGCGATCATCCTACTAACGCTCATTTTGTGCGGCGGCGGTTGCGTCACCGAAACATCAAACAGGGCGCAGACAAATAGCAACAGCCAGCCCGCGCCCGTCGCGCCATCGCCCGCGCCTACGCAAGTCGCGGCGAGTGACACAAATAATCTACCGGTGACATTACCTGTCCTTGACGCATTTTTTGCGGACGATTCATTTGCCTCGGAACTGAAATCAAAACTGCAATTGACGGACGAGCAGATCGGCAACCTTCGCAGTATCGCGCGTGAAGAGACGGCCAAGCTGCGCGAAACGGATAATGATGATTACAGCGGCTCGACCGCCAGCGCCGTCAGGCTCGCTAACGAGCGGATTAAAGCTGCCATCGGTGAAGAGAAAAGCGCGCAACTCGCCGCGCTGGTTCGAGAGCGATGGAACGGCAACGGTGAAGCCGCCGCCGCCAACGGCGCGGCCAATCAGGGCGCATCTTCCAACCCTTCACTGGCGCACGGCGCGGGCGGTAAACCCAACGCCATTCCAACGGACACGCGCATCGTCGTCAATGCCCCTGCCTACCGGATGGACGTTTTCGAGGGCGGCCAATTGATCAAGTCATACAAGATCGGCATAGGCTATCCGGAGTTCCCCCTCCCGTCAGGCTTACGTAAAGCGAGCACGATCATCTTCAACCCGACGTGGACGCCGCCGGATTCTCCCTGGGTCGAAACCTCGAACAAAGTGAAGCCGGGCGAGAAGGTTGAAGCTGGCAGCCGCTTGAACCCTTTGGGACTGGCGAAGATTCCGATTGGCTTGCCGTCGCTCATTCATGGCGGTAAGTCTGCGGCAAAGCTTGGCGGCTTCGCCTCGCACGGCTGCGTCGGATTGACAGACCCCCAGATTCAGGATTTCTCCAAACTCTTAGGGAGAATCGGCGGGGCTGAGATCACGGACGAACAGATCAAGGGGTACGCCAAAAATCGCACCGAGACTAAAGAGGTGAAGCTGACGAATGCTGTGCCGGTCGAGCTGCGCTATGAAACCATTGTCGTCGAGGACGGCAAACTGCACATCTACCGCGATGTGTATGACCGCGACACCAACACGGAGGAGAACCTGCGGGCCGTGCTCGGCAACTACGGCGTCACGCTTGAACAGTTGAGCGAGCAGGAGCGCACACAGGTCATGGAAGCGCTCAAGGAGATGTCGCGCGATGCCACCGGCAAATCCGACGAGGCTAAGCCGGACGCGAATTCAAACGTGCCGCCGGGCGTCTCGTCCAACAAGAATGCGAACGGCAATACCTCAAACAAGAATGAGAACAAGGGTGGCGCTGCCGCCAAGGCAAGCGATAAAGTCACGCGCACGGTGAAAGGAAGAAAGGAGATCGTCGTCGAGATCGCCGCATTGAAAGGTAAGGGTTACCCTGCGCCCGTTGATCTTAACCCTGGAGGCTCGAAGACGGAGGCGAAGTCTTCAAAGCCTGCGGCGGACAAGCGTCGATAACAGTGCCTGAGCTCGTCTCGGCAGAGAGTCGTTATGAGGGCGGTCTATTGTAGATGAGATTAGTCGGCTGAAGGCTTCCTCCCATCCCGTTTGAAGAGCAGGATCGGAAGATGCCTGCCGGAAGCAGAGGGTTTTTCAGTCGTGAGGATGCGAGTCTTATCAGCTTTGGGATTCTTCGGCGTGCTGGGACTCTTGTACATAGGCATCATTCTGATAGCCGAATACAAGGCTGGTAATCCCGCACCGGAGTCCGAGATCACCTTCGCGCGATCCTCTGACACCACAGACCAGACGGCTCCCTTAAATCCCGTTTCGTCACCGTCCACTGAGAGTTATGACCCTGTTTCTGAGAGTGCGGAGAGAGAAACGAGCAGTGCGGACGCGAGCGGGGACAAGTTCGTCTCCGCCGCGACGGAGAACAGGCGGCTCATGAACGAGCTGGCGTGGAGCTTCGGCGGTAAATCACAGCGCGGCTGGTATCTTTACATCCCTTTGATCTCCCGCTTGATCGAGACCGAAAATGCGGCTGACAGCCGCGAGTTTGCCGAAGCACTCTCGCGCTGGCAGAGGTCTGTCGGGCTCGCGCCCAGTGGCATCTTAGATAATTCCACGTTGTCTCGAATGATTCAGACGTGGCAGTCGCGCCGCATTAAGGACAGGGTAATTCCCTCGCCCGAACAAGCGCCCGTCGCTCCGGCTTCCGATTTTTGGGACCCCTCGCGACCCGAAGAGCTTCGCAGAGTCGAACAACAGACCTACGCCGCCTACAAACTTTTGGTCGCGGCTGCCGCCGCAGATTCTTCGCTGCAACTTGCGTCGGCGCGCGGCGGCGAGCTTGCTCCGTCCGAAAAATATTTGAAGATCGTCTCCGCACTTCGCACGCCGGAGTATCAAGAACGATTGCGCGCGCAGTCGCCGGGCGCTGGGCGTGCCGGACTGGCGATCAACAGCCCGCACTTTACGGGTCGGGCGCTTGATCTGTACGTGGGCGGCGATCCCGTCAGTACGGAAGATAGTAACCGCGCGATTCAGGTTCAGACGCGCGTTTACCAATGGCTGGTTAAAAACGCCGATCGTTTCGGTTTCCGCCCCTATTTCTATGAACCGTGGCACTGGGAATACCAGCCATGAGAGGACTCCTGCGGGCGCACGGGTGTCATCCTTGGCACGATCTCCATAAGGTGCGCGTGAAGGCGTTGAACCGGCGATACAGAGAGGGAGCTAAGAATACCGTATGAAAGCAGTCACCATGAAACGCTTCGTCAATCTCATGCTGCCCTTCTGTCTCGTGCTGGCGGGTGCGATGTTCACGCTCAGGCAGGCGCGAGAGCGGGATAGCTCCGCCGTCAGGCAGTCGAATAAAATCGCCGCCGCCGACCGCAGCATTCCTTACAAGGATATAGCTGTGCCCGTCGAGGGAGGCGAGTTTGTGCTGAAGAATCTGTCGCTGGTACGGATGGCGGGGAGCACGAAGCTGACGGGCGTTCTTCTCAACAACACCGGACAGAGATGGAATAAAGCTGCCTTTGAAGTTAGAGCATACGACCGCGACGGCAAACAATTGAAGGGCGTTGAAGACCTGACCGTCTTTGAATTCAATGACCTGGAAAGGGACGCCTCAGCCGCTCTCGATTCGGGATACGGCGTATGGCTGGAAGGTGTCACCATCGATGCCATTGCGAGACTGGAGGTCTTACTTATCGACGGGGAGCTGCCGACTTCCTATCGCCTTGCGATGAAGAGACCTGTCGCCAGCAATATCCTCACTTTTGAGGACAGCGACGTGAGGATTAGTTTCGATATCAACGCAACAAATATCGGCCTCATCTTCGCGAATAAGAGCGGTAAACCCATCACAGTCGATTGGGAGCGTGCCACCTATGTTGATGTGCTCGGCAAGTCGCACCAGATAAAGCCGGAGGGCGCTATTTACAGCCATGCGAAGCAGCCCTTGTTGCCGTCGATCGTATATCCGGCAACCGAGATGAGTTACAACTTTCTTCCAACCGACTACACTTATTATAGTCGTTCAGCTAACCGCTGGATTTCTACTTCGCTGCTTCCCGATGGCGCGGAGGCAGAGCATTACAAAGGCAAGTCGATCCGCGTGCTCATGCCCTTAAAAATAGCCGGGTTGAGCAGAGCTTATCATTTTGTTTTTAAAATAGAGGGTGTCGAGATCAAGAGAGTGACTCAAGACCCGGCGAGACGCCAGCTACTTTATGACGCTGCGAAGGCGCAGGAAAACTTCTCTGATATCGAAGAATGAAATAGGACTTTGAAAGGAGAAGGTCTCCCGACAAAAGGATCAAGACCCAACGGTCGCAGCCTCACAGGAATCAAGCACGGGCGCTTCTTCTATTTCGCTTCCCTTGCCTTCACCGTAATACGGGCGACCCGAAGCTATCGCCTCAAAATATTCAGAGATGCGCGCGAGTATCTCTTCGACAGAGTGCGAGTGGTAGATGGTGGTACGGAAGAGCACGCCGCCCTGAAGGCCGCGCGTGAACTGCCCTGCGAGCTGTTTCATGCGCCCGATGGCGGCCAACTCAGGCATGTCCGCGCGCAGCATGTCAAAGTATTCGAGGAGCACCGCACGCTTGTCTTCGAGACTTGGTTGAAAAAGCTCGCGCCCGGCCAGGGCATCTTCGATCTGGCGAAAAATCCAGGGATTCGCCATCGCGCCGCGCCCGATGAGGATGCCGTCGCAATTCGTCTCACGCCAGCGCGCGAAAGCCCCTTCCACGTTGACCACGTCGCCGCTGCCGGAGACGGGCACGCTCACCGCCTCTTTAATCTGTCGCACCAAATCCCAATTAGCCAGTCCCTTGTAGCCCTGCTCCTTCGTGCGCCCGTGCAGGGCTATGTGCTCGACGCCACAACTCTCGGCGAGCCGCGCCGTCTCGACCGCATTGATCGTATGATCGTAATAGCCCGCGCGAATCTTGATCGTCAGCGGAATGGTGATCGCTTTTTTGATCTCCTTCAGTATGGTTTCCAGCCGCGCATGATCGCGCAGCAGTCCACTGCCTCCACCGTGCTTGACGACCTTGGGCGCAGGGCAACCGCAGTTGATATCCAGTATGTCCGCGCCGACCTCTTCGGCCATCTCCGCAGCCATACGCATACGCTCCGCTTGGCCGCCGAAAATCTGCACGGCGAAGGGGCGCTCCTCTTCAAAGAAGCGCATTTGTCGCTTCGATTTCGGATTGTGGCGCGTCAATCCTTCGACAGAGATAAACTCGGAGACGGTCAGACCTATGCCGCCGCGCCGCTTGAGCAGGCGACGGAAAGAGATGTCCGTCACGCCCGCCATCGGCGACAGGATGAGCGGCGGCTTGATCTCTATATTGCGAATCTTGAACGGCTTCATAACCTCTGACCAAAGACGCCGAAAGCGCGCGGGTTGCCCTGTTCCAACTCCGAGCCCGTGATTCACAGGCTACTGCACCTCGCTGCCCCCTTGCGTGCCGTCTGCATCACCACAGTCCTTGCAGACCATCAGCGTTACCACGTAATCATTTTTACCGATAGACACGCCGTTTTTCGGATACGGATCGAGGCTCACCAGCCTGACCTCATATCCCTGGTAGGCGCGGCTCTTCGGCCCAGCGCTGGTGTTAAGCTCTACGGAGGCCGATTCGCTCTTGGCTTTGCTCAGCTTGAGGCTGACCTTTCCGTTGCCAGCCCAGATACACTGCACGCCCGTAGGGCAGCGCGAATCCTCTACGACAGCGATGTCGCTCACCTTTATTCCGGCTTCACGGATGCTCACCTCTTGCCCTACCTTCAGCTTAAATTGTTGGCTCAAAGCGACCTCTTTAGTATCACAGGACTGCTGCATCCAGCCCGTGAGAATGAGAAATAAGACTGAGAGAACTGCCAGGTTCATACGTATCACCTCACAATCTGGCGGCATAAACGTTATGCCAACCTCAGCATCCGATGCAAGGAGCGCCGCGCCATGTTGTATGCTATTTTCATCAGCGTCTTGATTTCATCTCTCTCTGTGCGTCCTCTGTGCTCTCTGCGTCTCTGTGGTGAATCAACTCTCAGCCACATTCACCACAGAGTCACAGAGGACGCAGAGGACGCACAGAGCGTTAATCAATTCAGGACACTACCCTATCTTAGCTTCTCTTGATATTGGCCTGAATCCCCGAATTGACAGGCGCGCCCCTCAGGGCAATCTTTGATTAAGGTTTTATGATGACCGTTGTGCCGACGGGCACAGCGTCAAAAAGCTCCTTCACATCCCTGTCATCAAGCGCCACACAACCACGCGTCCAGTCCGTCCGCGCGCCGTGCCCGTGAATGTAGATCTGTCCTCCCAGCGGAGTGTCCTGCGGAGGCGCTTTCATCTGACGGCTCGCCTCCACGATCCGCTCATACTGTTCCCCGTTAATCAGACCATCGCGCAGGCCGCGCTCGGCGTCCTCAAGGTTCGGATAGCTGACTCCCAATGATAGATAGAACTTGCTCTCTACATTTTTGGTGAAGACGTAGAACCTCCCTTCAGGAGTCGCGCCGTCGCCCTCTTTGATCTTATCGCCAACAGGATTGAAGCCAAGCCCGATTGGGTAGGTTCTGAGCAGTTGATCGCCCGCATACAACATCAATTGCCGTCTGCTCTTGATGACGACGATCTGCGGATTGACGAGCGGGAGCGCGAGCGGCGCAGGGACGGTCGCGGCAGACCGCCTCTGGAGTGCGACCATGACGGCTGCAACGCCGATTAGCAAAGACGCGCCTATGACCAGTCCAATCCTGCTCATGTGGTTAATCTTGATGCGCCCAGGCACAATCTCAGTATCCATACGCCCGCCAGACACCCGAAGGCTTCGACGACGGCCAGCAGAGCAGCCGTGACCTGGAAAACTGTGACCCACACTCCTGACGCAGCGGCGGCGACGTGGGAGACGTGGTCTGGACTACTCGCCACGAAATGATTGTAAACGCCGAAGGCGAGCGATCCCGCCATCGACCCCAAAAGGAGAAGCGCCCCTGACGCATGCTGCTTCTTCCAGAGGAGCAGCGCTGCCGCCAAGGGCGAGATAAAAATAACCACGATGATGAACAGATTCTGAGCTGAAGAGAGCGGCACATTCAGCCGCTGATGCGAAGCTCCGTGCAGAGCCGAGACCAGCAGATGAATGATAACTACTCCAATTGCGTATTGCGCTGCTTTAATCATCCGACCCGTATTGTCTCCATCAAGCCATTCATCATCTACTCTGAATCCATCACTCTCACTCATAAGCAAACCACCAGCCGTGATCTACTATCAAGCCATCCTCGCTGATGAAGAAGATAAAATCATGCCACCCTCTCCAAAAGTAGATCAGGTATTCACGATCCCTCTGCCCTTCCACCTTGCGACCCGCTTTCTTCAACTCCCTCTCGTAGACGCCCAGAAATGCGTTCATGCGCTCGCCAACTCTCACTGCATCCGGCTCTCCGAGACATCCCAGAATGGTCTCCTTCGTATAGGGCGGATGCCCGAGCTCTTCACCCAGAGCGGACAAAACCCTGGATAATTTCCCTCCGTCATCATCCAGATCACGCTCACGCTTCCCCAAAGGCAACTGGCGGCGTCTCTTTCGCAGCTCTTTGTACTGGCTAATTAAAGCCATGCTCTTCTCATCCAGGCCATGACACCTGTCGTCGGAGACCTTCGATTGAGCTGCTGCCGCTGCTGCGCCCGTAAATAACAGGATCGCGGCTAAGGGCAGAATGAAGCGCTTCATGGCTTGTCATCTTCTCATAGGGGCAGATGGGACGGAAAGGCTTTTGATCAATTATGAGACTGACGCTTCATTCGTTGACAAGCGGTAGAATCATCCTCTAGCTTCATTGATCAGAAACGGAATCAAGAGAGCCATGCAGCATAAGCTCATTCAAAGCGTCGGCATCGCGTGGACTGTGCTCTACGCAGCGTTCATCATCTGGGTGTACGCGACCGAGCCGCGCTCTCTCCGTGAGGTGGCGACGAACACGGAGGTAGCGGCTGGCACGTATGAGGTCGATCAGGAGCGCTTCAAAGCGGCGCTCGCGCTCTTCAGGCGCGAGCAATACAGGGCTGCGCGCGACGAATGGGAGCGTGCCGATCCGGCGCACAAGGACGCGCGCACGCAGTTCTATGTCGCCTATGCTTTTTATCGTGAGGGATGGGGCCGCGTCTACAATGACGAGGCATTGTTCAAGCAGGGGTTGGAGGCGGTCAAGCGCTCTCTCGATCTCTCACCTGGCGGGGCGCTCATCGTGGATGATTCCGATCTGAAGATACACAATGCCGCAGAGTTGAAGGCCGAGCTGGAACAGGGGTTGGAGCGAAGCTGGAGCGATCTCAACCCTTTGAAGGTCTTGCGTGAGCGTAAATAAGATGGTGGCGAGTAATCGCTCAAGAAATCGCGCGATTGTGCGCTTCATCGCGCTGCCGATGATCTTTCTGACGGTGGCGCTGCTGGGCGGCTTGCGCGTAAGCCTTGAGGAGCATGCCTTCATGTTCGTCGCGCCGCCCCTGATCACCCTGGTGCTCGCGGTGTTGTTGATGCTGCTCTTTGTGCGCGGCCAAGCGGTGGAGCTTGGGCGCTGGGTGTCGAGCGATCACCCCACGCTCGTCAACGTCTCGCATGTGCTCACATTGCTCTCGCTCTTCTTCGCGTCGGCGCAGGCGTTCAACTGCGTGCTGCCGGAGAAGGGGCTGCTCTACTGGCTCTTCTCCTTCTTCTTCCTGTGGACGCTCTGGAACAACCAGTTCTCATCGTTCGACGCGCGTCGCCTGCTGCGCAGCCTCGCGGCGCTGTTCGGGACGGCCTTCGTCCTCAAGCACATGCTGCTGGCGAGCCTCTACGCGCCGGACGGCGGGTGGTTAAAACGGATCGCGGGAGTGCTGCTGGAAGGCGTCTCGCTCGGCACGCTGGATGCGCAGGCTTTCGCGCCTGCCACCGGCTACATCGCTTTCTTCACGCTCGCGCTCTACGTCGCAGGGCTCGTCCTGATGACGCCTGCGCCGGAAGATGCGCAAGATGAAGATGCGCTTCAACTCATACGCGCCTACCGTAGATTGCCAGCAGGCGAGCGCCTCTTTGTGCGCGAAACGATTGCGGAGGAGCAAGTCGATGGCGCGGTCGGAGCGCAGGAGGTGGCTTTACAGCAGAGAGCCAGGGCAGAATTGGTCGAAGGTTTGGAGAGTCCATCCGAGGAGACGATCATCGCGAGCCGTAAAGCTGAAGAGTCATAAAAAAAAGAGGCCGCATGACACACATGCGGCCTTCGGCGCACTCCCACTTGTTGCGCCCGTGTTGGGGTGAGTTACCAGTTGACTGCGGGTTCTTCCACTAGCTGCCATGCCGGAACGTCTTCACGGATCGAAGCACGCTGCAACTTGTCCGGCTGCGCGAGCAGGCGTCCTGCGCCGAGCGCGACGGCGGCCAGCGGCTCTTCGGCGACGGTGACGTGCAGACCCAGTTCCTTCTGCATACGTTCGGGCATGCCGTTCAAAAGCGCCCCGCCGCCCGTCAGCACGACTCCCGTGTGGTAGATGTCTGCCGTGACATCCGGCTGCGACTCTTCAATCGCGCGTCGCGCGCCCGCGATGATCTCTGCGAGCACGGGTTCGAGCGCCTCTCGCACCTCATTCGACGTGATCTCAACCGCCTTCGCCAGCCCTTCAGTCAAATCTTTGCCAACCACCTCCATGCGTTTGTCTTCGCCCGACGACGATTCTGCGCCGGTCAGGTGCGCCATGCCCAACTCTTTCTTGACCTCTTCGGCGGTGCGCTCGCCAAGCTGCATCGCATGTTTGCTGCGCACGTAATCGCGTATCGCCTCGTCCATAGCATTGCCCGCCGCGCGCAGGCTGATCGAAGAGACCACCGCCGCCGAGGCGATGATCGCCACGTTGGTCGTGCCGCCGCCGATGTCTAGCACCAGATGCGCACGCTCGTCTTCAAAACTGAGACCCGCGCCGAGCGCGGCAGCCAGCCCTTCATCCACCAGATCGACGCGCGTGGCCTTGGCATCACGCGCCGCATCCCTCACGGAACGCTGTTCGAGGGTGGTGCTTGATCCGGGCACGCCGATGACCAGGTGGCTACGCTTGTTGTGGCCTTCGTGCACGCGGCGTATGAATGCCGCCAGCATCTTTTCCGCGACCTCGAAATTGTCTATGGTGCCGTTGCGCACGGGGCGATGAACTTCCGTATCATGCGGCTCGCGTCCCAGTAGCTTGAAGGCTTCGGAGCCGACTGCAAGGACTTCCCCCGTGTACTTATGGATGGCTACCGCCGATGGCTCATTTAAAACAATGCCCCGGTCAGGCGCATAAACAAGCGTATTCACCGTCCCGAGGTCTATTGCCAGATCGTCCGAGAAAAAGTTACTGAGAATATTCATATAATTTCAAAACCCCTCAAGTAGTGCCATACGCGCAGGAAGAGAGTGCCCAACTCCCACAGAATCGAATGGCAACTCGTATGCCAGCAGCCCGCCACCCTTTTTCGCCTGAAAATTCGATCTAAAATGGCTTACCCAGTCCGGTTCTGAAACAATTTATCCTGCACACATCAAACCGAAGCGCTCTAAAAACGGACGCGCCGATACAAAACAGAGCGCGACGATCAACCGCCGCCTTAACGCAGATAGATACGGGTCAAAGGGAAAGAGATATCAAAGCGAAAGGGAAAAGTAATAATCTACGGGGCATTGCTCTTCCCCTTCAATCTCTCTGCGCGCGGTCTCCGTACCTTCTTATCTCAGGTTGACACGCGCTCATCTGAGCGGTTTCAGTTGAAAAGAGGATCGCTCTCAAGCGGCGTATCGCTGACGATTTCGTAGAGGGAAGATGATTCGCTGCGAGAGGTTTGGCGTGTGGCGGGCAGGGCGCAAACGCGCGCGGTGAGCAGACGGTTGCGCCGCCGCAAGGTGATCTCGTCCCCGACGTGCAGGTGGCGCGCGGGCTTGGCCTGCGCTCCATTGACCGAAACAGCGCCCGCCTCGCACAACGCCTGCGCGACTGTCCGGCGCGGGCACAAACGGCTGGCTTTGAGAAATAGATCGAGACGCATAAGAGCAGGGATGAGGGCGGAGGGATGAGGGATGAATTAAAACAAGAAGGTCTTTCTTTCATTCATCCCTCATCCCTCCGCCCTCATCCCTTGGTTACTTCTTACTGGCCTTTTTCTCCGGCGACTTAATGTTGAGGAGCGGCTCGACCGATTCGCGGTAGGGCGTGGCGATCTTGATGAAGGCCTCTTTGCGCAGGCTTTCAAGGTAGAGGCGACGCTCGCTTTCGGAGCGCTCTTGTGTTATCGCTTCGCGCACCTGGTTCTCGTTGAAGCTTGAAACGTCGCTCGCGGCGGTGCGCTCATCGACGCGGAAGATCATATAAGCTTCGTCTGTGCGGATGGGATCGGTGACGCCGCCCACCGGAACATTTTTGAGAGCCGCCGCAATGTCCGCCCGCAGTTCCGGGACGGGGAACGTGCCGACCTTGCCTCCGCTCTGGGGCGCAGTGGGCTTGCCGTCCTGCATACGTTCGGAGTTAGCTGCGGCGAGAGCTTTGAAGTCTGCGCCGCCGCGCGCCTGCAACACAAGCTGCATCGCCTTGGCCTTCACTTCGGCCTCAGGCTTTCCGGCCAGACTCAACCAGATTTCCGACAGCGTGATGGTCTCGGGCTTACGGAATTTATCCTTATGCGATTCGTAATACTTCTTCACCTCGTCCTGGCTCAAGCCGTAATAGAGCTTCGAATCGACCTCGCGTGTGAAGACCATCTGCTTCATGATCTCAGAGCGCAGGGCCTGGCGTATGCCGACCGGGTCAAGGCCGTTCTGCTTTAAAGCATCATCGAGGTCGGCGATTGATTTGATGCCGTGCTGTTTCGCCACGTCAAGCATGCGGCGGTTGACCTCCGCTTCGACATCTTCCGTGAACCCCAGCGCCTTGCCCTTCTGCATCAGGAGCTGCTCGTTGACGAGGCTGGCGATAATCTCCGGCTGATGCTTCGCGACCTCTTCCGCAGCCTTCTGCTCCGGCACGCCCTGCTGCTTCTGACTCTCTACAAACTCTTTCATCTCACGCCTCACCATCGAGAGCGTGACCACTTCGTTATCGACCTGTGCGATCACTTCGTCAACCACAGAGGGCTCGCCTTCCTGGGCAAACGCAGGCCGGGCGTTGAGCAAGAGCACAAAGAGCGCCGCCATTAAGGTCACCGACAAGAGAGAGCGGATTTTTAATTTCACTATCATTCTCCTTAAAAAGTAGACAGTAGACAGTAGTCAGTAGCCAGTAGAAAAGAAAGTCTGACGGGATTGATATTGATTCTCTAAAGTATAGAAGGCAATAGAGTAGATACTCAGCTATATCTACTGGCTCCTGACTACTGTCTACTGTCTACTCATTTTAATCTGCACTATGAATTTCGAGCAACACCTGAGCGGCTGTTCCGAGCACGTGTTCGCGCTCCTCTTCATTCAGGTCGAGGCGCAGCACGCCCGTCGGCGCAAAGCTTGCGCCCGCGCGTGCGTTGACGAGCGCCATCAATTTGTCGGGCGCAACGCGCGCTTTCTCGCTCAGCTTGATCGCGATGCCGCCGGTCGTCTTGTCGATTGAGACGACCCCGGTACTCTCGGCCAGGCGGCGCAGGCGCGCATACTCAAAAAGTCTCTCGACCGGTTCCGGGAGACGTCCGTAACGATCCTGCGTCTCCACCTGGATCAAGCGCAAAGTCTCTTCATCGCGCGCCGACGAGATGCGTTTATACGTGCGCAGGCGCTGTCCCATGTCTGAGATATAATCTTCGGGGATCGCCACGTCAACGCCGAGGTTGATGGAAACGCTCGTCTCGTCCTCTACCGATTCGCCGCGCAGCTCTGCGACGGTGCGCTCCAACATCTGTGTGTAAAGATCGAAGCCGAGAGCGTCCATGTGGCCTGATTGCTCGCCGCCCAGGAGGTTGCCCGCGCCGCGCAATTCCAGATCGAGAGCCGCGATGCGAAAGCCCGCGCCGAGGTCTGAAAACTCGCGTATGGCGGCCAGGCGGCGGCGCGCAATCGGCGACAGACCCTGTTCGGATGGAATCAGTAAGTAGGCATAGGCGCGGCGATTTGAGCGCCCGACGCGCCCGCGCAATTGATAGAGCTGTGAAAGACCGTACTGATCGGCACGGTTTATGATGATCGTATTGGCGCGCGGGATGTCTATTCCGTTCTCGATGATCGTCGTCGCCACCAGCACATCATATTTATAATCAACAAAATCCAGCATCACGCGCTCCATCTCCTTCTCGTTCATCTGCCCGTGGCCGACGGCGAGGCGTGCCTGCGGGACAAGCCTGCGGACGAGCGCGGCGATTGAGTCTATGGATTCGACGCGATTGTGTATGAAGAAGACCTGCCCGCCGCGCTGCAATTCCAGCTCGATGGCGGATTTGACGACCTGCTCGGAAAACTGCACGACCTGCGTCTGGATCGCCAGCCGGTCGCGCGGCGGCGTCTCGATGATAGACATATCGCGCAAGCCCATCAGCGACATATTGAGCGTGCGCGGAATCGGTGTGGCCGAGAGCGTCAGCACGTCAACCTTCTTCTTCAACTGTTTAAGCCGCTCTTTGTGCGCCACGCCGAAACGCTGCTCCTCGTCCACGACGACCAGACCCAGATCACGAAAGCGCACATCTTTTGAGAGTACGCGGTGCGTGCCGATGATGATGTCTATCTCGCCCGACTCGACGCGTTTAACCACCTCTTTCTGTTCTTTCGTTGAGCGAAAGCGCGAGAGCAGCTCGATCTTGACCGGAAAGGGCGCAAACCGCGAGCGAAACGTTTCGTAGTGCTGGTAGGCGAGCACGGTCGTCGGCGTCAGCACGGCGATCTGCTTGGATTCCATGACGGCCTTGAAGGCCGCGCGCATCGCCACCTCTGTCTTGCCATATCCGACATCGCCGCACAGCAGGCGATCCATCGGCGTCGTCTCTTCCATGTCATGCTTGACATCTTCAATCGCCGTCTCCTGATCCGGCGTCAGGACATACTCGAAGCCCTCTTCAAACTCACGCTGCCAGGGGCTGTCGCCCGCGTAAGCGTAACCGCCGACCAGCTTGCGCTCCGCATAGAGGCGCAGCAGCTCGTCTGCCATATCGCGCATCGCGCGCTTGGCCTTGGCCTTCGTCTTCTGCCAGCCGAGTCCGCCGAGGCGATCAAGCTGCGGCTGATTCCCTTCCGCGCTCGAATATCTCTGCACCAGGTCGAGCCGCTCCACGGGCACATAGAGCTTCGCGTCGTCCGCGTAATAGAGCAGCATGAACTCGCTCGAACGGTTTCCCAGATCGAGGTTGGTCAAGCCGCCGAAGCGTGCTATGCCATGATCGACGTGGACGACGTAATCATTCACCTTCAGATCACGGAAGTCCGAGAGGAAGGCCGCCGTCTTCGACTTCTTCCGACCACCTGCCGCCTTCTGCCTTCTGCCTTCAGGCGCGCGACGCTCAAGCACTGTGTCATCTGCTTCGTCAAAGAGATCGCTCTCGACGTGCACGACCAATCCGGCGGAAGGCAGCTCAAATCCTCCCGACGGGCGACCCACAGTCACGATCACACCCGCGAGGCCGTCAGCATCTTCAGCACCGCTCTCGCTGCCGAGCGTCACGCGCGCGCGCACGCCGTAATCAACGAGTATCTCCGCGACGCGCTCGGCCACGCCCAGGCTTGGCATCACGAACAAGGTCACATTGCTGCTGCTGCGCTCTTTGTTCGCGCGCAGAAGATCGTTCGCCAGCTCGTTGATCCGCCCGTGGTAGCGCCTGACGGACTGAGCCTTCCAATCCACTTCCGGCGCGGCCTCGACCGCCGGAAAGAGAAAGAGCGGCGCGCTTCTTTCTCTGCGCGCGCGCCCAAAAGAGATCTCCGGTTGTTCTGCTTCCAGGGCTATCGTCTGATCGGTCGCGGCAGCAGCGCGCCCTAACGTGCGAAGCTCTAGGCGCTGCACGGCGTCCAACCGCTCGCGAAGCTCTTCCGCAGTCAGGTAGTAGACATCAGGCGGCAGCCCCAGCTCGTCCGCACTCTCTGTCTCCTCATAACGAACCGCCAGCGTTTCATAAACGCTGCCGAGGTGTGTCTCGACTTCGCCCGGCTCGTCCAACACCAACACGGCATCCTTCAGATAATCGAAAGCGCTCGCCCTGCGCTCGTGCACGAGCGGCATCAGCCACTCCCAACCCGGAAACGTCTCGCCCTCGTCGGCGTGCACCGTGCGATCACGCAGCGCGCGAGCATACCTTTCGTCGCTCCAACGCTCACGCGCCCTTTCGGCCCACGCGCGGAAATCTTCGCGCGTCACGGCCAGCTCGCGCATCGGCGCTATCTCAACCTCCTGCAACTGCGCCGTCGAGAGCTGCGTTTCCGGGTCGAACTCGCGTATCGAATCCACCGTGTCGCCGAAGAATTCGACGCGCACAGGCGCGCTCCTTCCCGGCGACCAAACATCCAGTATGCCGCCGCGCATGGACAACTCGCCCACGGCGCCGACAGGGTCTTCGCGCACGTAACCGTAAGCCAGCAGCTTCTCCATCAACTCTTCCGGGGCGTAATCCTCGTCGCGCCTGAGGACTGCGCCAGACTGCGCGACCTCTTCCACGGAAAGCGTCCGCCGCGCCAGCGCACGCGCCGTCAGCAGCACGAAATCCTGTCGCCCATGCGCCAGCCGCCACAGCGTCAAAGCACGCTGCTCCAGCGTCTCCGCGTGCGGCGACGCGCCCGCATACGGGTCTGATTCCGACGCCGGTAGCATCAAAACCGTTTCGGCGCACTCTGCGACCCCGCGTAGCGCGCAGTACCAGAAGCGCAGGTCGCGCTCCCATGCTTCCAGGTCACGGTTCGCCTGCGCGACGACCGCGAAACGCCGCCCCGACTCGCGCTGCAAAGCCGCGAGGGCGAGCGCGCGCGCAGGCCCACCCGCCAACCCGCTGATCGAGACGACGCGCGCACCGCGACTCACCTCCGCGACGAGTCTCCTGTACTCCTCGCTCTCTGTGACACGTCGCAAGACGCTCTGCAACACGGACGTAGATTGAGTTGTGCTGCTCATTTGGATAGAAGAATCTAACATGATACGCCCCGCTTCAGTAAAGCGCCGGAGGCGCTGTATATCGGTAGCCCACGACGCCAGTCGTGGGGACAGAGCCGGATTTAAATCCTAGCCCCGGTAGGGGCGACATAAAATGCCAGCATAATTATCGCTCTCCTTGATATTATGTCGCCCTCTTTGAGGGCTCAATCATCTATTCAGCACTTGAACTCACAGCTTGCGCTGTGGGCTACTGATATACCGTCACTGCGGTGACTGAAATCCTGCAAACAATTTGAGATTTCAAATCACTAATCGCTGACTGCTAATTGCTGACTGCTGAAAGCTTCTCTATAATTCACGCTTCATCAATCGGAGACAAAAGACCCTGTGAGCACCCCTTTCATAGAAGAGAACGATCAGACCCGCGCGCGTCGCGAACACCTGGACGAGCTGCGCAGGCTCGTCGGCAACGTCTATCCAAACAAGTTCGAGCGCAGCCGCGTGACCGGACGTGAAGACACAGTCACGGCGATCAATCAAAAGTTCAAGCCGCTTGAGCCGAAAGCGCCTGAGGGCGAGCGCCCTGCGCCCGAAGAGCTCGAACGCGTCAACGCCGAATTGAACAAAACGGAAGTTCGCGTCAGCGGGCGCATCGCGACGCCCCCGCGCGTGATGGGCAAAGCAGCCTTCGTACATCTCTCAGATGGCCGTGAGCGCTTGCAGATTTACGTGCGCAAGGCAGATGTCAAAGGCATACGCAACGACGACGGCTCGCCCATCGAAGAGGGCTGGGAGATGTTCAACCTGCTCGACCACGGCGACTTCATAGGCGTCGCTGGCTATCTCTTTGTCACCAAGACGGGCGAGCTATCCGTCCACGTCCGCGAGCTGCAATTCCTAGCCAAGGCTCTGCTGCCCATGCCCGACAAGATGCACGGCATCTCAGACCCGGAGATTCGCCAGCGCCAGCGCTACGCAGACCTCATCGCCGGAAGCCTCAAAGTGGAACGCGAAGAAGGCGAGCTGACACCCCGCGAAGTCTTCGAGCGCCGCACCAAGCTCATCACAGAGATGCGTCGCTTCCTGGACGACCACGGCTACATCGAAGTCGAAACGCCCATGCTCACCCCCCTCGCCACAGGCGCGGCGGCCAAGCCCTTCAAGACGCACCACAACGCCCTCGATATTGATTTATATGCGCGCATCGCCCCCGAACTCTACCTCAAGCGTCTGCTCGTCGGCGGCTTTGAAAAGGTCTACGAGCTGAACCGGAATTTTAGAAACGAGGGCATCGGCTACCGCTGGAATCCCGAATTCACGATGCTCGAATTCTACTGCGCCTACATGGACGTCAACGGCATGATGGACTTCTGCGAGGAGATGCTGAGGACGGTTGTGATTAGAGTTACGGGTAGAACTCAATTCAAAATCGCTAGAAGGCCAGCACTTTTTGCTCCCCCAAAGGTGCAGATTCATCCGGTAGGGATTGATGAGAGAGGCGCAATGGATATAAGCGGAACGGAGGTTGATTTTGCATCATTCAAGCGCAGGAAAATGAGGGACTTAATTCTAGAGGCGTTCTTGGAACGGTTTGAATTAAGTGAGGAAGATGTAACCATAGAATCGGGTAAGGCTGACCATTGGCTCGACAACCCCCAAAATGTTGTCTTGCTTTATGACTTTGTCAAAAAACATCAGGTGTATTTCAACAAGGCGGAGAATTCACTTTATAAGGAAGGAATCTTAGGAGAAGATATCGATGATGATAATACCGACATTATAAACAAGCAGGCATGGAAAGATGCAAAAATGAATTTCTCCACACATCAAAGCGAGTTAAATAATGAAGATGTCGGGGGGATGATTTTGCAGCTTTTCGAGTCTCTGGTCGAGCTTCGCTTGCGGCAAAAGAAGAATCCTATTTTAGTTACTGACTTCCCCAAATCAGTGTCGCCCCTCTCCAAAGCCTCTCCCTCCGATCCGGTGACTGCGGAGCGGTTTGAGTTGTATATTGCTGGTATGGAAGTAGCGAATGGCTTCTCAGAGTTGAATGATCCAGATGAGCAGCGCGAACGCTTCCTCGAACAGATGCAGCAGCGCGAGCGCGGCGATGAAGAGGCGATGGTGCTGGATGAGGACTACATTCGCGCGCTCTCCTACGGGATGCCACCCGCCGCAGGAATCGGCATCGGCATCGACCGGCTCACCATGATTCTCACAGGCAAGCGCTCAATCCGCGACGTGATCCTGTTCCCGCACATGCGCCCGGAACGCAAAGCAGAAGCGAAGACAGAGGACACGCAGGAGCAGGATGATACGGCGTGAGGTCTAGAGAAGAGTGAGAGGCATGCTGCTTATGCGGCTATGCCGCTCTGCTGTGCGGAAAGGCTCCGCCTTTCCGGCATACGCTTTTACTCTCACCTGCGAGGCTACGCCTCGCAGAGGGCAAGGCGCAGCCTTGCCAATAAAAGCAGTAGAGACATGACGGAAAGGCGGAGCCTTTCCACACAGCAACGGCGGCGTAGCCGCAAAAGGCAATACGCCTCTGACGCTTATGTCGCACTCGTGTTTTTTACTTTTGACCTTTTAATTCCGGTGCTTTCTTTGGCGTTGAGGCGGCGGGCGCGTATGAGATGATCGTGCCGCCGAAGCCGACGGCCCAGCCGCGCTCGCGGCTGACGAAGCAGAGGCGTTCGAGCGGGTGTGTGGTGTCGCTCGGAACAGTCTGCCAGTGGAGGCCGCTGTCGGTCGTGTGAATGACTGTGCCCTTAGCGCCGACTGCCCAGCCTTCGGAGGCGTCTAAAAATTTCACGTCCAAGAGGTCTGCGCTTGTCCCTGACTTTTGCGCTTGCCATGTGCGCCCGCCATCAATGGTGGCGAAGACGCGCCCTGCGCTGCCGACAGCCCAGCCGATACGCGGCTCGACGAAAGAAGCTGCGTTGAAGCGCACGCCTTGAGCGTCGTTGAGAGAGGATGCGCGCCAGGTTTCGCCGCCGTCGGATGTTTGCAGGATGGTTGCACCCGCGCCGACCAGCCAGCCCTTGTCTGCGGTTATGAAATCCCCGCCCAGCAGTAGATGACGCGTCGGCACGCGCTGACGTGTCCAGCTTGTGCCGCCGTCGTGCGTGGTAAAGAGCGCGCCCGCTTCGCCGAATGCCCAGGCGCGTCCCCTGATGGTGAACAGCGCGCGCACCAGACGCGCATCGACGTGGCTTCCGACCACGTTCACACGCTTCCAGGTCGAACCATTGTCGGTCGTCTTCATCAAATAGGTGCGCGGCTCGTCCTTCGTCTTGAGCAGGTAAACGCTTCTTTCACAGACAAGCCAGCCCGTCTGCTCATCGAAAAAGTAGAGGTCGCGCAAGGTATCTTCCGACGGGCGGCGCAGCGCTTTCCATGTTTCACCTCCATCGGTTGTCGCCAGCAGCGCGCCATTGCCGCCGACAGCCCAGCCCCTGTTTTCGTCCAGAAAATAGACTGCGTGCAGCCACGCCATCGTCCCCGAGTTCTGTCGCGTCCAGACGCCAGCGCCTTGAGCGACGAAAGCAGTAGCCAGTAGACCGTAGACAGTAGCCAGTAGAAAAGAAAAGCCCTTGATGCGTTTAATGTTCATTCTCTAAACCACACTGGACGGCAGAGCGCAACGCTGCGGCTTTCTCTTCTACTGACTACTGACTACTGTCTACGGTCTACTGCTTTAATATGGTAGCCCGAAGATGCGCGCGAAGTTCATGATGGGAAGGAAGCCCATGATCTTCTGTATGGTCTTCAACTTGTTTCCGGGCACGACGACCTGATCGCCGGGCACGAGGTAGGCCATCTCTGTGGACTTGCCATGCTCGATCTGACTGATGTTGATCGGAATCTGTTGAATTTTGCCGTCCGCCTGGCTGCGTAAAATGACGACTTTCTTCTTGTCGCCTGTCGGAAGCACGCCGCCCGCCTCCGCCAGCGCCTCGTAGACGCTGACGCGGCGTGACATCGTTCTCACGCCCGGCTGAGCCACGTCGCCGAGCACGCTGTATCTCGCCGACATGGCTTTGTCGAGCGAGACCGTCACCTGTGGGTCGATGATGTATTCGTCGAGCTTCTTTGTCAGCTCGGCTTCAACCTGCTCTGTGGTTCTGCCTACGACTAAAATGCTGCCGACCAGCGGGTAACTGATCTTCCCGTTGGGCGGCACGATGATGCCTGCCTTCGAGTAGCGATCCTGCCCGAAGACCGTCACGGAGATGACATCCTCCGGGCCAAGATAATAGTTAGCCAGATAGTTGTTGTAGTAAGGAACTACAGCCGCCTCCTCTTCGGACATCTGCTCGCGGCGATTCGTTTGCGCTTCGGCGGGAACATCCTGCGCTTGACCGGGAACGTCCTGCGGCGTGGCGACGCTCTTGTCGTCCGTCTTTTCGTCCGTCACCAGCACCTCTTCGCTCTCAGTCGGAGAGGGGCTTGGCTCCGCCTCCTGCTGAGCGGGGGCGGTAGTGCTCTGCTCCTTGCCGACCGTCCTCGGCCTCTCCTGCGTAGGCGTTGGCTGCTCCTCCTGCGCGAAAGCGTTGGCGTTGGCTGCGACGACGAGCAGACTCGCGAGCGCGAATGCCTTGAGCGTTGCTTTGATCTTCATTTCCTCTTACCTCCAGAAAACTTCAAGGGCTGGCGCGTGCGCCGCGCGAAGCGTCTTTAGCGCGCGCCGCGACCGAACAGGATCGTCTTAACCGTCTCGAAAATAATAATCGCGTCGAGCATCAAACTCTGATTCTTGATGTAGTAGAGATCATACTGCAATTTCTGCCGCGCATCTTCAATCGAAGCGCCGTATGGGTATTTGATCTGCGCCCAGCCTGTGAGCCCCGGCGCGATCAGGTGGCGCTGTTCGTAAAAAGGAATCTCCTGCGCAAGCTGCGCGACGAAGTGCGGGCGTTCGGGGCGCGGGCCGACGAAGTTCATGTCGCCGCGCAGGATGTTCCAGAACTGCGGGATTTCGTCAACGCGAGTCTTACGTATGATGCGCCCGACGCGCGTCGTGCGGTCGTCCGAAGCCTGCGCCCACACGGGGCCGTCCTTCTCCGCATCCACACGCATGGAACGAAACTTCATGAGCACAAAGGGACGACCGTATCGCCCGACCCGCTCCTGCTTATACAGAACAGGCCCGGAGGAATCGAGCTTGATCAAGATGGCCGTGATGATCGCCACGGGCAGCGAAAGAATCGCGCCCAACAAGGCCACCGAGCGATGCAGCAGGAGGCGCGCCAGCGCATTGAGACGCGCCTGCCGTCGGCGTCCCGAAAAGATGAGCCAGGAGGGGCGCATCATCTCAAGGTGCACGCGACCCGTCAGCCGCTCGTAAAATGAGGCGCTCTCTTCGATAGCCACGTCGCCCGAGAGGCTCAAGCGCAGAAGCTGGTCGGTGGGAAACTGCCCGCGTCTTTCACCCATCGCGACGATGATGCGGTCTATGTTCTCGCGCTTGACCAGGTGATCCAGATCGGCTGTCAGGCCGATGACGCTCGGGTTGATGAGGCTCTTGCCCAAAAGCTCCGCGTTGGTATCGACAAAGCCGATGACGCGAAATCCAGCATCGCGACGCTCCAGCGCCTCGCGCGCTATTTCGATGGCGACGTTGCCTGAGCCGACGATCAGGATGCGCTCGCCGATCTGCGGATGCCCCAGAAACCAGTGGATCGAGAGCCGCCACCCGACCATCAGCAAGAGCGCCAGAGGCAGCGAGATGAGCGAGACGCCGCGCCCGAGCATCAGTTGCGGCAGGGCGTAGAAGGCGAGCGCCAGCGCGACCCACCCGAGCCCCAGAGCCTGTATGAGACGCAAGACCAGCTCGCGCCGGTCGTGCATATGGACGAAGTCGTAAAGATCGTAGAGATAGAACGCGCCGAGACAGAAGACGGCGGCGAGCGCCGCTTTGTAGAAGCCGTAACGCTCGATCAACTCGCGCTCAGCATCAGCCGCACCGAGGCGTATGTACACGGCGATGACTATCCCACCAAAGAGCAACGTCGCTTCGGCGAGGATCAATAGGATCGTGCGGGCATTGAGACGCGTTGATCTCAAGAGACGAAGGCGACCTCCTCTCGGTCATTGATTGTCGTCTGCTGCGCTCTGGGGGGCGCGGGCTCATTTTCCTTGCGCTTGTAGCGGCGCTGGTAATAGTAGCTGCTCTCGTCCAACTGCTCGTCGCTGCGATTAAGAACGACGCCGAGCATGCGCTCGCGCGGGAGTTGTTCGAGCAGGCGGTCAACCGCAGCGAAGCGCGTCTTTCCGGCGCGCACGACCAGGAGCGCCCCGTCGGCGCGGTTGATAAGCACGGTGGCATCCGTGAAAATACCGAGCGGCGGAGCGTCAATGATGATATAGTTGAACATACGGCGAACGTCCGCAAGGACTTTGCCGAAACGCGGGCCGGAGAGCAACTCCGCGACATCGTCGCGCGGGAGGCCGCCGGGCAGCAAGTGAAGCCCAGCCGGCTCTAAGCGTATAATGGTCTCTTCGAGGGTCGCCTGCCCCGACAGGACTTCTGACAGTCCGGCTGGTCTTTCGATTCCAAGGTAATCTGTGGCACACGGCTGGCGCAGGTCGCTATCAATTAAAAGCGCATTCACGCCATCGGTCTGCGCCAGGAGCCAGGCGAGATTGAGTGCCGTCAGAGTCTTGCCTTCGGCGATGCCCGAGCTTGTCACGACGAAGGCCTGCATCTTCTTGCGTTCGGCAGCGTGAAGCACGCGCGTTCGTAGAGAGCGAAACTGCTCGCAGTAGGCCGAGCGCGGTTGAGTGATGGCGACCAGATGAGGTTCGACGCGCGCTATGGAGACGTCCTGCGAGACAAACTCCAAGCGTCGCGTCGAACCACTGGCAGCGTCCAAAGTTGCCCCAGCAGCACCAGAGAGCAGGGCGCCGGAGAGTGCCGACCCGACGCCTTCATTGGTGTGCGCAGTGGACGCTGAATCTCGCGCCTCAGCCCTGGCGGCAAAGAGCGGCGAGTGATCCCAGGGGTGCTCCCCTGCGGACGAGCTTCCGCCGTTCTTTGACGCATGGGGCACGCTCATTCCGTGAGCAGCCCCATTGCGGCGCGTTGAATCCTCAGATTCTTTCTTCTGTCGCGCGCCGCTCGAACTACCGGCGCGCTTGAGTGCATCGTAGACTCTGCCCATTACATATCCCCCCTCAATCCTGAACGACGAAACGCCGAGCCGACTTCATCACGATCAGCCGCTTCGCGTCGTTGTCCGTCTACCTCCCGCGCGCTGTACGGCGCTCCCGACGCCGCAGGGTTTTGAGCGCTGCTACTGCTGCTGCCCGTCCCGGCAGCCCACAGCTCTGCGCGCCCGGCGGCGGTAAAGATGCGCGCGGGAGCTTCGCGCTCCTCGCCCATCTGGCGGCCACGGTCGGATCGCGGCAGCATGTCGAACGTTTCCGCCACCTCTTCTATAATCGAGCGCCCGATGACATGCTCGCCCGCCGCGTAACCCGTCAGCAGGGCGTTATCACAAAGGTTATTGATCTGGCGCGGGATGCCCTCCGAGCAGCGAAAGATGTAGTCAATCGCGCCGGGGCTGAAGATGTCCGTTCGCTCCGCGCCCGCCACCAGCAGACGCGAAGAGATGTAATGCTCGGTCTCTTCCACGTTCGGCAGCGGCTTGATGATGCAGCGCAGCGCGACGCGTTGCTTGAGCTGACGCAGCTCCTGCTGGTTGAGCACGTCTCTCAGTTCCGGCTGGCCTGTCAGGATGATCTGCAACTGCTTGGCCGTATCGGACTCGAAATTCGAGAGCAGGCGAATCTCTTCCAGCACGTAAGGCGAAAGCCCCTGCGCCTCGTCGATGATGAGCACGGTGCGCAAGCCCCTTGCGTGGCGCGACTCAAGGGTCTTGCCGAGCTCAAGCAGGAGATCGGATTTGGTCTCCCACTGCTTCACGTCCAGAAGCGTCGTGACGTGCTGGTAAAACTCCGGCACCGTCAAACGCGGGTTGAAGATGTAGGCGACGAGCACCGTTCGATCCAGCCGCTGCATCATCCAGCGCAGGATGGTCGTCTTGCCCGTGCCGACTTCGCCCGTCACGACGACCAGTCCCTTACCGCTCTCGATGCCGTAATGCAGGTTAGCCATCACCTCCGTGTGCGACGGGGTGAAGTAGATGAAACGCGGATCGGGCGTCAGCGCGAAGGGCAGCTCTTTCAGTCCGTAGAATTCTCTATACACTTTCAAGCTCCAAAGACAGTAGACAGGAGACAGTAGCCAGTAGCCAGTAGATAAAAGCAGGGTTGCGAACTGTGTTGACTATCATGATTAAGAGACTCGCTACGAAAACGCATCACGGATTTTCTGTTCTACTGGCTCCTGTCTACTGTCTCCTGTCTACTTCATTTATGATGCGAACCGGTCGAGGATGTGCATCATCTTCAAAAAGAGGGCGAGCGCGGGGATGCTCAGAATCGTCACCGCCACTCCGGCAGCGAGCAGGAGCATGCGGCGGCGCGGAACCCAGCGCGCTTCCTCCGGCGTCCGTAACTCTGGCAAGGAGACCAGCACGGGCAACCCAGTGTAGTGCTCCGCATCGCCCGTCGTCTGTATGGTCAACAGGCGCGGCACTTCAAACAAGGCGGCGAAGGACGCGCCGACGCCGAGGCCGAGCACGAGCCCCAAGCCCATCAGCAGCGTGCGCTTTGGCGCGACGGGGCTCGTCGGCAGGTTGGCCGAATCGACGACCTGAAGCGTTTCGCCCTGTTGCTGGCTCGCCACTTGTTGCGTCAGATTGGCTGCCTGCTGCTTCTTGAGAAGCTCGTCGTAGTAACTCTTTTTCGTCGCATAGTCGCGGTTCAAAGCTTCGAGCGCGACCTCTGCGGTGGGCACGCTGTTGATGCGCTTCTCCATCTCAGCGATTTGGGCGGTCGTCTGGTCGAGCATCCTCTGCTGTCGATCAAGCTCGCCTTTGGCAAGCTGAATGTTATATTCGACGCTCTTGAGCCGCGGATTGACATAGCCCGCTCGTCTTCTTTGTATCTCTTCTACCTGGGCCGCCGCATTGGTCTCCATCTGTTTCATCTCGCGCACGACGGAATCGATCTCGGCCTTCTTGGCACGCACGTCAGGGTTCTTCTCCTTGAGCGTGGTCAACATGTTCTGATATTCGGCTTCGAGAGCTGCCTTGCGTGAGATGAGTTGGCCGTACGCGGGTGACGTTTTCACGTCGCCCAGTTGACGCGAGAGTTCTTCGTTCTCCTGGTCGGCCTGCTGTCCTAGATCGCCGAGCGAAGTATTGAGCGTCGAAATCTGATCGCGGAGGCGACCAATATCGGCGATTAGCGCTTTCTGTTGTTCGCGCAGCCCGGTGTACTGGCCGATCAACGCGCCAGCCTGAGAAGGCAGGTTGTTGACGTTCTCGCTCATGTATTGCAGTCGCCGCTTGTCCACCTCGTCCAACTCTGCTTTGGCCTGCGCCAACTGCTGCTCAAAGAACTGTGCGGTCGATTCACCGGCCTGTGTCGTGGCTGTGGTCTGCGCCGTAACGTACTTGCCCGCCAGTTCCGCCGTGACGGCCTGCGTCTTGCGCGGGTCGCGTTCCCGGTACGAGATTCTGAAGGCATTCGTCACGTCGTTGCGGCTCTTATCGACTTCGACCTCAATGTCTGCGCGCATGCGCTCGACGATCCCTTCCAGAGCCTCGCCGCGCGCCCGCTCTTCACGATAGAGGTCGTATTTCATTATGAGCGGTTCCAATGAAGAGCGGCTCGCGACCATCTGACTGATGTTGCTGATACGCATCGAGAGATCGACATCGGAGAGCGTCGGGACGAGCGCTCCGGGAATGGTCGATGGCCTGACGATGAGAAGCGTGGTCGATTCGTAAACGTTAGGCAAGCGCCAGACGACCCACGCGACGGCGACGGTAATGGCGATGGCCGGAAGGATGATCAGCCACTTGCGCTTCCAGACGATCTGCGCGTACTCGCCCGGTGTGCGCTGGCGAAATTCGACACTCATGATGCGGCACTCCTCACTTACCCGATTATGTCCCTTGCCCCTCGCGCCGGTTTTACCTTGACGCGCGCAAGAGAGGCGGTCTTTCAGTCTTCGTCATTCGAGCACGCGCCGAAAGCGAGTGTCAACGGGGCAAGCGCCAGCGTCGCTCTCAGGCGTGCTTAACGAAATTTTCAATCCCAGAGCCCTCCGGTCCGTCAGGAAGAGGGCTTTTCAATTTATCCAAAATGGTCTTCCGTCACCATTCTCACTGCATTGTGGCGGTCAGATCAAGGGGATTGGCTCACGCATTTTAGAGTGTCGCCAGAGTTTTGCGCGCCTCTTCCAACTCGGCGAAGGGGCTCTTCTCGCCAAGCTTCAAGGCTTGTTCCAGCTCACGCCGCGCGCCCGCTTTATCGCCTTTACCGGCGAGCGCCATGCCCAGATGGAAGCGATAGGTGGCGCTATCTTTGCTGTGTGCGACGGCCTTTTGCAACTGCTCGACGGCGGCTTGATGCAGCCCCTTTTTGTATAGAACCCAGCCGAGCGTATCTGCGAAACCCGGCGTTTCAGGGTATCGCTGCATGACGCCCTGCGCCAGTCGCAAGGCTTCGTCCAGGTTGCCTTTGCCGTAAGCGGCGTAAATCCAGGCCAGATTGTTGGCGGCGATGACCGCGTTCGGGTCTATCTCAAGCGCCTTGCGATAATTTTCCGCCGCCCCGTCGTAATTCTGGCGGCTGTCTTCGAGCATGCCGATCAGTGTGTAGGCAGAGGCGTTCGCCATCGTGTTATCGGGCCTGCGCTCGATGATCTTGCGATACTCCGCGATGGCTAGTTCCTTCTGGTTCGTGTTGGCAAAGAGCGCGCCAAGGTCTGAGTAGGCCGCCAGGTAGTTCGGATCGATTTCAAGCGCGCGACGAAGCTCCGCTTCCGCCCCTCCGGCATTCTGCTCGAAACCGTAAACGTGCGCCTTCAGGTAATGTAGCTGGGCATTATTGGGCTGCGCTGCGAGCGCCGCGTCCACCCTGGCGTGCGCCTCACCGAAACGTTTCTGCACGGCGTAGAGGTTGATCAATCCATTTAGCGCGTCGAAGTTCGCGCTGTCAATAGCAAGCGCACGACTGTAAAGCTCTATGGCCTCGTCCTGCTTGTTCTCACGGAGTGCGACCGAAGCCAGGTTGACGTAAGACGAAGGGAGGTTCGGAGCCATATCGCGCGCAGCCGTCATGTCGGCGCGTGCCGCCTGCGTGTTGTTCAACTGCATCTGAGCCGTGCCGCGCGCCACGAGCGTCTTCAAACGTAGCTCCGCCAGAAGCTGTGGCGAGGTCTCGCTATCGGGCGCGGCTTTGGCTAAACGATCCATCAGTTCGTTGGAGAGGCGCAGGGCGGATTTTGCGTCATTCGCCGCCAGATTGATGCGCACCTGCATGAGCTTACCAGGCAGGTTATTAGGGTAGAATCTTTCGAGGTCTCCGCCGAAGGAACGCGCACGCTCCGTCTGCCCTACGCGCAGGTTGGCCTCCGCCATGAAATAGAGGCCGGAGCGAGAAGTGGGCTCCTGCTTCAAGACCTCTTCGAGGTCTTTGATGGCATCGGCGGTCTGATCGCTTTGCAGGCGGACGCGTGCCCTCAGCAAGAGCGCCTGCATATCGCGCGGGTTCTTCGAGAGCACCTCGCTCGCCTCGGCAGCCGCACCCTGCACGTCGCCCCGCTGAAGCATGATCTCGCCTAAACGATAGTGTGCCCGTGCATAGTCAGGCCAGCGCGCGGCGACCTGCTTGTAGATGTTGATCGCATCATCTGTGCGGTCGATGGCCGAGTAGAAGTCTGCGAGCATGGCCTGCCCGTCGGGTATGTCCTTCTGTAGATCGGCCAGCGCTTTATAGGCTTCTTCGGCCTTGTCGTTGCGCTTGTTGACGAAATAGAAACTGGCGAGCACGAAGCCTGCATCATAATCTGTGGGTGCGACTTCGACGGCGCGGCGAAACTGCGCCTCTGCTTCGTCCAGACGATTCACCTGCGCCAGAAATTTCCCGTATTCCGTGTGCGACAGCGCCAGAGAGTCGTTGACGGAGATGGCGCGTCGATAGGTCTCTTCGGCCTTAGCCACATCCTTCGTGCTGGCGTAGAAGCGCGCCAGGGCGAGTATGGATTCGGCGCGGTTCGGATTAAGCTCTATGGCGCGGTTCAATTCGGCCAGCGCACGCTCAGGATGCGCCTGATCCGAGGTCAGCAGCACGGCGGCCATCAGGATATGGCCTTCGATGTGGTTCGGGTCTTTCGTCAGAACGGCTCGGGCCAGGCTCTCTGCTTCTGCCACCTGCCGCGCAATCAGGTAATAGTTGCCGAGTTTCACGGCAGCATCCAGATGGTTCGGGTCAAGAGCAATGGTGCGCTTCAGCTCCTCAACGGCTTCCGGGAAGCGCTGCAAACCCTCAAAAGCCTGCGCCAGACCGTAGTGTCCCGCAGACAGATTGTCGTCAATCTGGATGGCGTTGCGGAATTCGATGGAGGCTTCCTGATACTTACGCTCTTTGAGGAAAGCTTCGCCGCGACTGAGGTGCGCGGCCTTGGCTTTTTCAGGGTTGGAGCAGCCGGCGACGGCCAGCGCGGCGGCGAACAAGACACACAGGAAGGCTATAGCAGAATTATTGCGTCGGCACTCTCTATTTTTCATTCTCTCTCCGGTACTTCCAATCAGCGCCGCCTGGCTGACTCCTCCTGAGCGGGGCAAACCGTTCATGGGAGAAGAGCGTAGCGAGCGCCTGGTGCTGCCATGACCTACTCTCGGCGACCGGCGGCGGGCAATGCCGCCAATCGCTCTCATGGCTGGAATCCTCTGTAGTTCAGCGAAGCGTCCTTCTGAAGCGGCCAACCGTGCCCGCTCCTTGCTCCATTTGAGCGGGCAATCTTACGTCGCGCGCGCAAGAGCTACCTTCGCTGACTATCAAAAATCTACCCCTTGACCATCGACGTCTTCAGCCCCTCAAGGGACTGAGGATAAACACTATCAGGAAACGGCCAATTCAGCCATATTTCCTGAAAAGCTGCGGGAATCTGCGCACTTTCATCTACAGCCCGCCTCAAAGCTGCTGTTCCAACGCAGGGCGGCTGAACAGGAGCGTTTACTCCCCTTTTTCAATCAGGCACGTAAGCGGGCAGCCTTGGGGCGATCTGCGTCGCCAGGTCTGTGGCCGCCTCAAGCGCCGCCGCTTCCGATTTGCCCACAGGCGTCATGAGCCTCACCATCGCGCCATCCGAGCGACGGCGTCTCATACTATCGAGTACAGTGTACACCTTGCCCCAGTATTCGCTCGCCACGGCGCGCCCGCGTCCCTGATACCAGTAGATCAGGAGCTGCCTTTCGCTTCCCTTCTGGATGATGTAACGATTGGCTTCGAAGGCGGAAGCGCCACCGGCGGGCGTAATCCTGATGCGCGACGGATCGGTCATCGTCCAGCCCGTGCCGGGCAGACAGTTGAGCGGGCTGTGATAGGTCGAGCCGTTGCGCTGCGTCGCGTAATAACCGACGTAGAAGGAGGCCAGGCGTCCGTCCGGCAGAGCGTAATTACGCATCACGTAGTCGTCTGCGCGCAGGACATTCTCCGTCTCCTGATCGAAACGCAGGTCGGCTCCCGCTTGCCGCCATGCGCCGAGTTGCGCCGGAAAATCTTTCAACTCGTGTCGCTCGATGTGGGCTTCCCCGGCGCGCTCCCAGAGGTTGATCGCGACGCCGCTCAAGACGAGCACGACGAGCAACAATCCAAAGCGCCGGGAGTTTCCCGCTTTATTACCCGTCATCAGAGTCGCTCCACCCCCTTCGCCGAAACCGCTTCCACCGTCGCGTTACTGACTCCGGCCACAGCCGCCACCTCCGCCTTTATCTCTTGTTCCTGCGCCGCTGTAGTAGTAGCAGCAGTTGTAGCAGCAGCAACGCCTTCGCGGCCATCTACGCCATCCCCCTTGCCTATACTCCCCACGCGGTCGAGCACCCATCCGACGGCGAACAACATGAGGAAGGCGATGACGTAAACCACCCAGCCGGAGAAGGAATGAAAGAAGCCGTCAGCGACCTCCGTGCCATAATAGTGCGCGAGCACACCCGTGCCGCTCACGCGCAGGGCATTCGTCACAATCGCTATCGGAATTGCCGAACCTATGATCAGCGCCGAACGCCAGAAGCTGTAGCGCTTCCAGAAGGAGGGGAGACTACTATTGCCGCCCCGCCCAAGTGGCCGTTCGTTTTTCGGATGAGTGAAATAAGCCAGGATGACAGCCAGCGTGATAAGCGTCATAAGGGAGCGTATGCCGCTGCATGCTTCGACGACCTCCAGCTTCTTCGTCTCTCTCGCGCCGAGCGGCATCAACTCGATCACATTGCCCTGGCGCAGCACCGGAATATCAAACAGCCTCATCGCCCACACGGCGCAGCGCGACGCAAAGAGCTGTAGCGGAAAGGCTATCTGGTTAAAAATGATGTTCGGGATCGGGATCGTCAGCACGAGCAGCCCGAGCGGCACGAGCGTCAGCCGCAGAAGCCTGAAGCCCCAGAAATAGAGCACCACACCTGTCAGCATGACGACGAGCGACATGCGCTGAACGTAAAGCTCGGCTCCGACCGTCCCGGCCCAGAGCGCAAAGAGCGCGCAGATGACAGCCAACCATCCCCAGATCAGAGACGCGTGTTTTGGCGCACGCCTCAGATTGGGCGCTTCCGTCCAGAGAATATAGCCGATGACGAACGGGATCAGCAGCCCGTGGGAATAGTTCTCGTCCGTCCACCAATCATGACCGAGCTTGGCGAGCACACTGGCATAGAGAAAGCCGAGCGCAAGCGTGATGGCGAGAGTCTTCCAGAGATTCAAGGGGGTAGGGACACTCATTTTTTGTCTTTTCGATCAGAAGCGCTCCCAGATGTTCGGTGAGGGCAAACTCACCGGACGCGAGAGCCTATACGCGGGAATGGGCCTTTCGGCCGCGCGTTACCCAAGCGCTAATAAAGCTTAACTGATTCAAGCTCAAGGGACAATCAAAATATTGCTTCTCAAAGGATTATTTTCCCGGAGCCCTGGATTCAGGAGTTCTCCCCCTTTAACGTGTGCGGCATGAATAGCTCAAGGTTTTTGATGTTCAAAAGCCGCGCACGAGGTTTCATCAAGCGAAGCCGGATGCGTTCGGCAATGGATTGGCCTCTTCGTCAGTCGTCCGACACGCTTCCATCACTCCTCGCCGCCAGCGCCGGAGACCTCTCTTCTTCGACGCTCCTGTACTAACCGCCGATGGTGCTCAATGGCGAGAGAGACGCTGCTTTCGACATCTTTCAAGCGGAAGGGCTTCAACAGGTAATCGAATGCCCCCAACTTGAGTAAGCCTTCGGCATGCCCCTGGTCGTCGATGCCGGAGATAACAATCACAGAGGTATCAGGATGAAGCTCGCGCAGATGTGCGAGAAGCTCTAAACCGCTCAGACCAGGCATCGAAATATCCGTTAACACTACATCATAGGTCTCCGTCTCAAGCCATGCCAGGGCTTTGCTCGCCGTCTCTGCGACATGACAGCGATGTTCAGATTCGAACAGCTCATACAGCGCGTCACGAATCATCTCCTCATCATCGACTATCAAAACAGACGCCATCAGAATGGCCTCCTATACCTCATCTTCTATTTGTAAGACAACTCTTTGATGTTCGTATCGAGAGCCTCGCGTACCTTGCGTGCCAGCGCGCTCGGCGTAAAAGGCTTTTCGATAAAGGCCATCCCCTCGTCGAGCACGCCGTGATGAACGATAGCGTCATCCGTGTAGCCGGACATGTAGAGCACGCGCATCTCTGGCCGCAGCGGGATGAGACGTTCGGCCAGCTCACGACCGCTCATCTGCGGCATCACCACGTCAGTCAACATGAGGTGAATCGGCCCATCGTGCTGATCGCAGACGGCCAGCGCTTCTGCGCCATGTTTTGCCTCCAGCACCTGATAGCCACCCATCCGAAGAATCTCCTGCGTCATATCGCGCACCATCTCCTCATCTTCCACCAGCAGCACCGTCTCTATACCGGTAGGCGATTCGTCGCGTCCGCTGTTCGCCTCAAGTTTCTCGACGACGCTATCAGTGCGCGGCAGGTAGATCTTAAAAGTAGTGCCCCGTCCGACCTCGCTGTAGACCCAGATCGAGCCGCCACTCTGCTTGACGATACCATAGACGGTCGAAAGCCCGAGCCCCGTCCCTTTGCCCACTTCTTTGGTGCTAAAGAAGGGCTCGAAGATGCGTTTCTGCGTATCACTGTCCATCCCGCATCCGGTATCGCTGACCTTCAGCATGACGTACCATCCATATTCTACAGAGACATGGCGCTTGGCGTATTCCTTATCTATATAGATATTGGCCGTCTCAATGATGAGCTTGCCACCCTGTGGCATAGCATCGCGCGCGTTGACCGAAAGATTCATCAGCACCTGGCCGATCTGACCCGGATCGGCTTTGATCTGTCCCAAAGCAGGTTCGAGCACGGTCAGCAGATCGATGTCTTCGCCGATCAAACGGCGTAACAACTGATTTGTCTCCACCACTACATCGTTCAGGTCGAGCACCTTCGATTGCAGCACCTGCTTGCGACTGAAGGCGAGGAGTTGGTGTGTGAGCGAGGCAGCCCGCTCGCTCGCTTTCCTGATCGCTTCCAGATTGCGGCACAGCGGATCATCTTGACGAAGTCGTCTCAATGAGAGCTCGCTGTGGCAGGTGATCGCCGTCAAGAGATTGTTGAAATCGTGCGCCACCCCGCCTGCCAGCTTGCCGACTGCTTCCATCTTCTGCGACTGGCGGAGCTGCTCCTCGCTTGCGTGCAATGCCTCTTCGGCACGCTTGCGGTCGGTGATGTCTGTCGCTAAAACAACTTCAGCCTTCCGCCCGTCAAAGATTAATTGATGAGAGGTGATTTCCACATCGATGATCGTTCCATCTTTCTTCCGGTGTCTGCAAGCGCCCGCATGATTTATGCCAGGGTTTACATTCGCCATCCTCTCTATGAGCACAGAGATGTCCTCGGAAGGACGTATGTCCTTAATGGTCATGCCAAGAAACTCTGCACGAGAATAGCCGTAATGCAGGATGGCGGCCTCGTTGACGGTAAGGAAAGCGAGGGTGTCGAGGTCATAGACCCACATCGGAAACGGGTTGCTTTCGAACAGCAAGCGGTATCGCTTCTCCGACTCGCGCAACGCCTCTTCCGTCAGCTTGTGCCCGGCCACCTCTTTTTCCAGCTCCTGGTTGGCGTCAGCAAGCTGTGTCGTGCGCTCAGTGACACGTTGTTCCAAGCCCTCATTCAGATTTTCGCTCTCCGCCGTTCGTTCGGCTATATCCCACATCTCGCTCACGCTTCGCTTGATAGCGATGAAGAGGAAAGTGTCTTCAAAGATCACCCAGCCAGCATGTTCGAGCCATCGCCAGTTACTCACCGCGAGCACGCCATAGACAGATTCGGGCCAGAAAACCCCGCGTAAGAAGTGATCCGCAGCGACAATCACGGTCGCCGGAATGAGCACACGCCATTCCCTATAAAAGGAGAGAAAGGCCAGCGAGCCGAAGACATGAAAATGCGTCTCGATCCTCCCTCCCGTGAGATGTATGAGGAGAGATGACATCAGCATTTGCGCAATCGCAATGATGTAGCGGGTCGAGGCCTCGCCCGGGCGCTTCAAGGCAAGCATAACGGGAAAGATGCTGATCACACCTCCCAGAAAAACCGCCGCCCAGACGTGTATATGAGTCTGGCTGTATTGTCCCGCCCAGGTCTTCGGAGAGATCCACAGAGCAGCCGCGATACCGGCAATCCACTGGATTGCCATCAGGGCGGCGAACATGCGGTCTGTGCGTTTGAAGATGGCCTGCTGGTGTTCGGTATAGAGGTTTTCGACTCTCCGCCGAAGGGGCTCTGAAAAATCTCGTCTAGTCATTATCTCTTGCATAGTCATGCTCCTTCCGCATCCCGCATTCATCATCCTTGGCAAAGAGTGGGCAGCCGAAGACGGGCGTTGTGCTCTGCTCCGCTTCATTCATGTTGAGCAACGAGACGATGGCCGTCCGGCCTGCATTATCGCCCGCGTGCCCGCGCGCGCTCGTCATGCCGCCGCTAAAGAGTAGCTTCCCCTCTCTGTCGTACAGCAAGGTCTGGCCGGAGGTCGCAGCGTGAAAACGACTGGCCTCGACGCCTTCATCGTCCCGCACCACGCTCACGCCCGGTATGGCCGCAGCGCTCGCCCAAAGATCCGTTTTCTCCCAATCCTCAGAGAAGTTCGCCGGCTTGACGAAGAGCACATATGCCGTCACATGCTCCTGAGCCTGCGTCATCACTCGCGCCAGCTCGCCTATACTCGCTCGCGTGCAGGGGCAGTGTGGATGAGCCAGCATGACGAGCGTCGCGCTCCCAACGGCGAGTCGTAGATGGCTCTCTGCGGGCCACTCGGCAGGAGCGGCGGCAGCCATACCCGGCGTGCTTTCATATTTCCAGAGGAACCATAATCCTGCGCCGATCATTAACAGCCACGCGGCGCTCGTGGTGATTAGAACCAGCTTCTGCTTTTTGAGTTTCATCTTCGGCAGGGGTTTCTTGCACACTCTGTAAACTGGAAAGCTCTCGTCCGGCGGATGATGAAAGCGCAAAGGGCGAACGCGGCTGCGTGAAGCCACTCGCCCTTCGCTTGCTGCTTTCAATTAATGCGTGCTCGTCACTGGACAGTGATGGTTGCGATGTTGCTGCGCTGGTTGCCGACGATGAGAGTCAACTCGATGACGCCAGCGCCGTCGAGTTCCGGCGGCAAGACGACGTTGATCTGATCGAGCCCGATGCAGTCGCCCTGCGCCCCCGCGTATTCGACCGTGAGAAGGACGGTCTGCCCGCTCGTCAGGCGTGCCTCGACGGCCACAGATTCGGCCAGGTTCTTGAGGATGCTTGTGCCAAATTGGATGTCATTATTGACGTTCGTATTTGCCACACCGTTACTGATGCCCGTCGCAAAGAGCATCAGGCGCGTGCGCTTATCGCTGCTGAGGTTCTCCTGCGTGCTGACGCTGAAGGATCCTCTTTGCTGGGTGGCCGAATTGAGGACGATGCCAGCGCCCGTGCCTATGCCGTTTCTGGTAAAGATGGCTGGCGCAATCCGGCTGACGGTGGTCGTGCCCCTTGAGACGTGCCCGTCCAAAGAGGTCACGATCACTTCCGCTTCGCCGGATGTCACGTTGGGCGGAGCGTAAAAGTCTATTCGCGAGGGCGAGACGGAGAGCAACTGTGCGGCGCGGCCTCCGATGGTGACGCTGACACCGGACAATTCGTAAGGCAGCGCGCCCGAGGCGGTCGGCACGGCGACGCGCACCTGCGACGCCAGCGGACTCTGCGCAGCATCGCCCATAATCGAGCCCAGACTCGCAGGGGCAACGAGCGGCGCAAAGCTCGCGCTTGATCGCGTGTCGGCTGGCCCAATGACGAGCATACTGAGCGCACCGAGCGCATGAGCCGTGTAGGTTTGTGTCGGAGCAGTAGTCGTCCCGCCGGACTGCATCAATGCTTTGACCTGACCGAGTAGCGAGGCGACTATCTCCAGCCGACTCTGTACTCCGACGGAAGGGTTTTCCTCCGCTGCGAGGGCTGATGCCGCGCGGGAGAAGTAGAGCGAAGAGAGCAGGCCGCTGTCTATCTGTGTGGCCGCGCTGAAGCGGTTGGCCTCATTTCTAAAGGTCGCGTACGCCTGCTCAATTTTCGAGACCAGTGGCGCGACCTGAGCCTGCGAGTTATAGATCGTAGAAGCAAGCTGCGTAGCCGTGGTCTGCGCAGAGGCGACGAGACCCGGTGAAACAAGTCCTCCCGGAGTCGGCGTCGGCGTGGGCGTCGGGGTGGGAGTGGGCGTCGGAGTTGGGGTTGGGGTCGGCGTTGGCGTTGGCGTTGGTGTCGGGGTCGGGGTCGGAGTAGCCGTGCTGACTCTGACGTTATCGAAGGTCGCCGTGCAGATCGCGTTGCTGTGGCTCGCCACGACCAGACCGACGTAGACGTTGGCGGCCATGCTGACCGTCGCCGTCCCGGCTGCCGTCCAGCTCACGCCATCGTTCGACATATACCCGCTGAAGCTGCTGCCTCTACGCACCAGCTTGACCCAGGAAGGAGACTCGACTACGCCGCCTCCAACATACGTTGTGACACCTCCGACAGCCAGTCGATCCATAAACTCTGTGCCGAGGCCAGGCGTGACGTCCATGATAACGTGGCGCGAGTTCGCCGCCAGCCCATCGCGGATCATGACACCCGCTTTCGCATACTGATGCGTGTTCTCCATGTTCGTCACACGCGCGATGATCTGCCCATCGCCGCTGAGCGTGCGATAAGCGTAATGGAAACCGTCAGAGGTTCCCCAGATGTCATCTCCCGCGCCATTGAGCGTAAAGGTTGCGTTGCCGCCCGAATAGCCTGCGCTACCGGCGATGCCCACAGAGCCTATGTCGCGATTGGCCCATGTGGAAGGCAATGTGCTCGGCGTCGGCGTCGGCGTGGGTGTTGGGGTCGGAGTCGGCGTCGGCGTCACAGTGCTGCCCGCTTCGACGCGCGCGATGAAGAGATCGTCACGGCCACTGCCGCCCCAGTTCGATGTGAAGGCGACGAATTTTCCGTCGCGGCTGATGTTGGCCTTCGGAAGGTCCCAGTACTCTTTTGAGATGGAGCGATGATGAGCGATGCGCCGCACCGCCTGGCTGCCGTCCGTCTTCACCATCACCAGCTCTTCGTGGAACAGGCCCCAGGCAGGCGTGCTGTTGTAGCTGTAGAAGCTGACCAGCGCCCAGTCGTCATTGGCCTCCAGCAAAGAGAGGTGCATGTTCATAGTCCAGTCCGAGCCGAGGTCTAGAATCGATCTGAAACTGTGCGGCGTCGCCAGGTCGCGGTAGAGCAGACGATTATTCCAGCGATCCCAGGCGACCAGCATGTGGCTCCCTATGTCGCCGTGCGCGGGCGAGAAGTCGGGCGTACCATCGACGAGGCCGGTCATCGTTCCTGTTTGCAGGTCGCGTATGTAAAAGGAGTAGCCGTTTGAATCTTTGCCGTTGAGCGGGATCGTCAGGTAGCGCCCCGTCTTGTCGAGCCGCACTTCATTAAAGCCTGTATTCGTCACGTTGAGCACGATCTGGTTGGTCGAGCGCCGGTAGACGACGTAACCTATATCTCCGGCACTGTTTCTGCGCGTAAAGGCAAACATGTCGCCGCTCTCGCTCATGCTCATCTGCCACAGGTAGTCGCCCGCGTTGAATTGAGCGCTGAAATCATGGACGAGCGTGTAGGTGCGCGTCGAAGCGTTGAAGGCCCAGAGGCGCGGCCCGTTCCATGCCGCGCCATAAAGAGTGTTCGGGTCGGACGCGCTCCAGACAGCCCCTTCGGTAATCAAAGAGCCGCCGCCGGGCAGGCCGGGCAGGTTGTAGGAGCTGCCGAGGGTGAAGTTTACAGGGTCGAAGCTGTATATAGCGTCGCCGTTGCTGCGGCGAACCAGCAGGCGCGTGTTGTTGTTGTTGAAGGTCGGCCAGAAGGAATAGAACGTGCCGTTGCTAACGCCGTCACCCTCGTCTGTGACGCGCATGATCTGTGTATTGAAGGTCGGATCGGTGAATTTCCCACCGGCTTGCGGCAGCGCAGGCAGGGGCGGCAGTTGATAGACGCTGCGATCCGTCCGGTAGGCTTGCGTGATCTGCGCGCTAAAGAGCCAGACGATGAAGGTGAGTATGAAAAGTGATCTGAGATGAAAGGGACGGAGGGTAGGCCGCTTGCAGCCGCGCATGAAACTCATCTATGTAACCTCACTTCGGTAACCGGACGATCTTCCGAAACCTGCGGTGGCTCGAAGACTCCTGGCTTTGCGAACCCGCATTGCTACGGGAGTGCCTTTTGTCGGTGATGGCTGCGCCTTATTTAGCGGCGCAGAGAATTGATGGCTTATCGGCGATGGCAGTTCGGCAGCACACAGCTCAGAGGGAAGAAAGAGGAAACCGTGTACGCTCCGGTCTGCTCGACTGAGGGCGAAAGCTATCTAACGTGCTGGTCTGTTTATTGAGCTGTGCTGAAGGGTAGGAATAGAGCCGGGAATGAACCGTCGCCTGACAGGGCATGCATCAGGTTCCCGCCGTGACTTCAAATTCAAGTTCTCTCCGGCGCAGGAGCAATCCGCTCGCGGATCGGTGCTGCATCGTGGAGAACAATCTTAGCGCGTCAGCGCCTCTCGCGGCGCGAGACTTGAAATCGCGGCTTCTCGGATCGCCTTCGGCAACCAGACAATCTCCCTTGAGCGCGCGGGATATAACCTTATCTACGCCCGGAGACTCACGGCTTTGCGTCCCTGCCCCGCAGCAGGTTTGCCCTTATCGTGTGCAATCATCGCCTTAGAAAAGATCACTGCTGCCAAGAAGGATAGCAACAGACAAAAAAGATTAAACATTACCCGTATTTGTTTGTCAAGGTCTTTTTCCTTCAGCCCTTGAGCGCGTCCGTCTCCGCCGTCTTTATCCATATGCATTGCAATAAGATAGAGGCTAATGCTCCGCCAGTTGACAGTAGTGTCCTAAGTTAATTAGTGCTCTGTGCCGCCTCTGCGTCCTCTGTGTCTCTGTGGTGAGTGTTGTTTGAAGTAGATTCACCACCGAGACACAGAGAACACGGAGGATGCACAGAGCACTAATCAAAGTAGGACACTACCCACTTTTGCAAAAGCTCTCACCTATAAAGGTCTGAACATTCTCCATCAGGATTAAAGGTTTCTCTACCGCGCACGCACCTTTCTCTGTAGAGATGGTCGTCGTCTCCGTAAGGGTCAGAGCTATCCCTGTCGAGATAAGAGCTGACCCGACAAGGGACGCTCCTATCTCGACAGGGATAATCATTCCCCCTGTAGAGATGAGAGCTAACCGTGCAGGGAAAGGAGCTAACCGTGCAGGGAAAATCATTTTCCGAGTCGGGGAAAGCTCATAGAAATTCGAGGGATGAGATTTTAAGAGGCTGAGTTGGAGTGGTTTAGCGGCATCAGAAGCTTCTTCATCAAATAATTGGTGGAAGAAACAGACTGTAACGAGGTTTTGCTATGTTTTTTGGGTAGTGTCCTACTGAGTTGATAAAGATGTTGTCAGCGGCGTTCGTGTGACCGTATACTGATGGCTACGGCCTTTCTCTTGAGGCCACTGGCAGCAGGCATCCGATCAATCAAGGCTTTGAGTCCACATACATCCTCTATAGATTTCATACGGCTTTCCGAGATCGCGCACCTTCAGAAAACTTTCGCAACCGAGAAACGGACGGGACGAACTCGCCCGTCCGTGTCTTGAGAGGTAGAGCAGAAGCGGATCGAACAGTGAGCATTCAAGCGCCAAACACCGTGCCGTCAATCAAGCTGCTCGCCATCTTAGAGGCGAGCACAGTGACGGGCGTCGCCAAAAACCTACTTGACTTCTGCCGTTGCGTCGATGAACTCAATGAGAAGCTTCCCGGCTCGCTGCCCATAGAGACTTCCCTCGTGACGTTTCAACGCCCGCACGCTCGCGCCCCTCGCTCGGAAGATGCAGTAGTAGTAGTGAGGAGTGAGACGAATGAGCAGCCTGTGACGGATGAGCAGCCCAACGAGTTTGTAAAGGTCGCCCGCGAGCAAGGGCTAGAGGTGGATGTTATCGCCGAGCGTTTCCGCTTTGACCTGAGCGTGATGCCCGCCCTGCGCCGGATAGTCGAGCGGCGCGCGCCCGACGTTGTGGCGACGCATAACTTGAAGTCCCATTTTCTGATGAGGCTCTCCGGCCTACATCGTCGTCACCCGTGGGTCGCATTTCATCACGGCTACACGACGACGGACTTAAAGATGCGCGCCTACAATCAGCTCAATCGATGGTCTTTGCCTGCGGCTCATAGAGTCGTGACAGTCTGCGAGGCCTTTGCGCAAGTGTTGGCACGCGAGGGCGTGTCGCGCGAGCGAATCATCGTGCAGCACAATTCCATTAGCCCGGAGATGACGACCAGCGCCGCAGATGCCAGCGAGATTAGAGCCCGTCTTGGAATCAAGGAAGGCGAACGCCTCTTGCTCGCCATCGGTCGTCTCTCGCGCGAGAAAGCGCACGTCGATCTGATCGCTGCATTCGCAGAGATGCGGCGGGCTGTACCGGAGATTAACGCGAAACTCTTGATCGTCGGTGATGGGCCGGAGCGAGGGGCGATAGAGGAGGCCGCCAGGAGTTCTGGCCTGGCTGAGCGTGTTCACCTGACTGGGCATATCAGCGATGTCACTCCGTACTATAGAGCGGCAGACGTGTTCGTGCTCCCGTCGCACAGCGAGGGCTCACCATACGTGCTGCTCGAAGCGATGACGGCAGGCGTCGCCATCGTCGCCACTGCCGTCGGGGGTGTGCCCGAAATGGTCACACATGAGGAGACGGCCTTACTGGTCGCTCCGCGCGATCCGCAGGCGATGGCTGCGGGCCTCGCGCGCATCCTGATGGATGCGCCGCTCGCGCGCCGTTTAACTTCCAACGCTTCCATAATGGTCGCCACACGCTACTCGCCTGAACGATACGTGCGCTCTTTATTCGAAATTTACAGCGACCTGATTCCGGGGAAGAGGGCTTCCAATCTTCAAACAGTCTGATCTGATCGTGCGAGTCTCAATCATCATCCCGCTCTACAATAAAGCGCCTTACGTCAAGCGCGCGCTCGACTCTATATGCGCGCAGACGTTCTCCGACTTTGAAGTTATCGTGGTGGACGACGGCTCTACGGATGGGGGAGCGCGGATCGTCGAGAGTTACAGGGCGAACGCGCGCGTGCGTCTCATCACACAGCCCAATGCAGGGCCCGGCCCGGCGCGCAACCGTGGCATCGCAGAGGCGCATGGAGAGATCATAGCCTTCCTCGATGCGGATGATGAATGGTTGCCTGACTACCTATCGGAGAGCCTGCGATTGCTGGACGGCTACGGGCCGGAGGTGGCGACCATCTCGTCCGGTTACATTGAATACCCTGCGGGCGTCTCTCGTGAAGAGATGTGGCGGGCGCGCGGGATCAGGGACGGAGTTTACAGGCTGAACGCGCAGACCCCGCCTGCACAGGCTGTGCACAGGCTGGCCTACATGTCGCCCTGGTCAACGATTGTGCGGGCGGACGTGATACGCAAGTGGGGCGGCTTTTACAGTCGCGAGAAGTGCCTGTACGCGGAGGACGCTTTCCTCTGGCTGAAAGTTCTGCTTAATGAAGCGGTGGCATTTAATCTGAAGCCGCTCGTGCGCTTTCACGTAGAGGCATCCGGTCTCAGCAGGAACCTCAAAGGCGCGCGCCCGGTTGAGCCCTTTCTGTTGGATGCGGGCGAGATAGAGGCCGCGTGCCCTTCGCACTTACGCGATCTACTGGCGCGCATCCTCGCCATTCGTGCCTTCAAGACGGCCTGCGTGCTGGGCTACTGGGGACGCTGGCGCGAGGCTCGCCTCCTCGTCAAACGCTTCTCCACTCAAGGCGACTGGCGTCTCCCGTATTACGCGCCCGCACAGGTCTGCGCCACGCCGCTCGGAGCGGGTCTGGGTAAAACCTGGCGCACGCTGCTCGGCTTACGCAAAGATGGGATAAAGCATACAGCGGGAGTCAGAGACACTTTATAACCTTTGCGGGCGCGGCGCTTGCTCCCTATTTTGCTCAGCAACCAGAAGCGTCCCCAGTTTCAGCTCAACTCTCTGTGCATCCTCAGTGTCCTCTCGGTTCTGCGGTGATGAGTCTTGCTTAAAGTGGATTCACCACCGCAGACACCGCAGGACGCGAGAGGCGGCATCCGACGCCTGGTATTACAGGGGCGACAGCCTGCTCTCCTTGCAGGACGCCCGATCTGGTCATCCCCAACTCGACCGACTCACAATTGACGCTCACGGTTCCCTTCACCATGACGGGCACAGTCTTCATCTACGAGCTTAATGATCTTACTCACCCCCTGATTCTGAGCACACAGATCAGCGGCAGCGGCATCGCGACTCTTCAGCTTAGCTTTCTCAACGGAGGGCATGTGCTCTCAAACATACGCTACGACTTCCAACCGATTTCCGAACCGGCGGCGCTCATCCTGCTCGGCACGAGGCTGGCCGGATTGGCAGCGCGTCGAAGGCGACGGCGACGAGATCATTCAATAAAGCTAAATCAAAGCAGATGATATGGGTCGAAGCGCAGGGGAATGATCCACGAATCAACACGAAGCGACACGAATAAGACTGGCTTTATTTCGTGTCGCTTCGTGTTGATTCGTGGATTACCGGTTTTCTTCCCTGACGTGGTGTGTTTCTGATTCGGGTTAGTTTGGGCGGACACGGCGCGGGCGCTGGGTCGGGCGCTCGGTCGGTGTGGTGCGCTGTTGCCGCTGCGTGCGTGCAGGATCAGTAGCTTCGACGCGTGCGATGAAGAGATCGTTTCTGCCGCTTCCGCCCCAGTTCGAGGTGAAGGCGATGAATCTTCCGTCGCGGCTCAGGTTGGCCTTAGGAATTTCCCAGTAATCTTTCGCCACTGACCGATGATGAGCGATGCGCCGCACCCTCTGGCTGCCGTCCGTCTTCACCAGCACCAGCTCGTCGTGAAACGCCCCTGCCGGTGGGCGGCTCTGGTAGCTGTAGAAACTAATGAGCACCCAATCCTCGTTCTCGCCGAGGAGCGAGACGTGCATGTTCATAGACCAGTCTGAGCCGAGGTCTAGTACGGAGCGGAACTGATGGGGCGCGGCGAGCGTGCGGTAGAGCAGCCGGTTATCCCAGCGATCCCATCCGATCAGCATTCCGCTTCCGGTGTCTGCGTGGCCGGGCGAATAATCGGGCTTGCCATCGGTCAAGCCTGTGATCCTTCCCGTTTGCAGGTCGCGTATGTAAAAAGATTTGCCGCGCTCGTCGGCCTTGTTGAGCGGGATCGTCAGGTAGCGACCGGTCTTATCAAGGCGCACCTCGTTAAATCTGTTGTCGGCCACGTTGAGCACTCTGTTGGTCGAGCGCTGCCACACAATATAGCCGATGGTTGCGCCAGAGCTATTCCTGCGCGTGAACGCAAACACGTCCGCGTTATCGCTCATGCTCATCTGCCACAGGTAGTCGCCCTCGTTGAACTCTTCATTGAAATCACGGATCAAGGTGTAGGTGCGCGTGGCAACCTTCAACCCCCAGAGGCGCGCCCTTCCGCTCTGCACGCCATAGAGGACGTTCGGGTCTGACGCGCTCCAGATCGCCCCTTCTGTAATCAGCGAGCCGCCGTCGGGCAGGCGCGGGAAGGGTTTTGAAGCGCCGAGCTTGAAGCTCTGCGGGTCGAAATTGTAGAGGGCGGCGTCGCCACCATCCTTTTTAACGAGCAGGCGCGTGCTATCGCTGTTGAAGGTCGGCCAGTAAGCGTAGTATGTGCCGTTGCTTGCCCCGTCGCGCTCGTCCGTGACGCGCATGATCTCTGTCTGGAAGATCGGGTCTGTGATAGTGCCTCCAGCCGAAGGCAGTCGCGGCAACTTCGGCTCAGGATAGACGCGACGATCCGTTTTGTCGTCAGCGCCGGTTTCATTAAAGCGTGCCGTAAAGGCTTTTGAAGAGTGGGCGACGGGGGAGGGGGCGGCGCACACTACACAGAGAGTCGCGGCGAGTATACGAGAAAAGATGTTGACGAGAACTCTTTTGTCCATCCGTTTATTTCTGTATTCGCTGGCGGGTGATCGCGGTTCGGTAAAATAGACCCAACTCAAATCCAATCGCGTCCTTGGTGCTTCCCGCTATTACTACTACTCCTGCGGCTCTTTCCGATCTTTGACGAAGACGAACTCGTTGCAGCCGAGGCCGACGCCGCCGCATTTGATCCTGGTCAGGGTGAAGCCACGCGCCCTGTAAAAATCGAAAATCTCTTCCGGCCTGGCGACTTCATAGGGGTATCCACCAACCCAGTCGATGATGTCGCGCCAGCGATTCATGCCACGATTCTGGTCGTATCTCGTCCATGAGCGTATGTATTCAAGGGGTCGCATCGTGACGAGCGAGCGCAACGCGGACTTGGCCTCGCTGGGCGCGATGGTCGCGATAGCGAATGGAGTGCGCAGCAAACCCGGCAGCTCGTTGTAGGTTCGCTTGATCCACTTCCAGCGCGCGCTTTGCGTGCCGGTGTCGTTATAGATCGCGATAAAGAGTTTGCCGCCTGCGGCGACCGGCAGTTGAGCATTATCGAGCGCCTGCCACATCTGCCCCGTGTGATGCAGCACGCCCCAAGAATAGACCACGTCGAAAGCTCCGAGGCGGCGCAGATAATCGCTATCGAGCGCCGAGCCTTCCTCTATCATCCAGCGTTCGTCATCAGGGAAGTAGCGTCGCCTCAGTTCCGTCGCGCAGGCCACGCTCTGCGGGTCGTAATCGAAGGAGTGAACGCGCGCGCCCAAACGCCGCGCGGCGAGACTGAAGAGACCGCTGCCGCAGCCGATGTCTAAGAAGCTTTTGCCCGCCAGGTCTTCGACTTCCAGCATCTGCTTGAGCGATTCTTCCGCGCGCGCAATACGCTCGTCGTCCAGCACGGCGAGGAACCGCGCCCAGTTCCGCCCGAACTCGAATCTTTCACCCTGGGCTATTTCTACCGCGTGAGAACTCATCTTTTCACTCAACCCATCAGAGCGCATAAGAGCCGCTTCACCCGAAAGCCCCGGCGCCCGCAAACATGATACCGGAATCAGTAGTGCGCCAGGTAATAGACCATCTTCACGTACTCGCCCCCGACGAGCTGCCATCCGAGTTTGTGCCACCACCAGGTGGTGGGCGAAGGTGTCTGCTCGCCCGTCGGGGCGGCCTCAAGTCTCACCTCCACGCCGCTATCTTTGAACACGCGTCTGAGCGTCCACAATGCGCGCCGCGATTGATAAGCCGAGGTCACGACCAGAATCGAATGAAGATTGTGTGTCAACGCATACTGGCGCACGCGCAGCGCCTCTTCATGTGTGCCTGAGACAACCTGCGGGATCACCTCTATCCTGTCTGCGGGCACGCCCCCACGTTGCAGTTCCTGCGCCGCGCGCTCGACGAAGAAGAGATTGCGCTGCTCTGTGATAGACCATCCGCCGCGCAAGCCATCGTCCGTGAGAATGATCTTCGGGGCGCGCCCTTCCAGAAAGAGACGCGCAGCCCAACGCGCACGCTCGCGGTAAGTGGTCGAACCGGCAAGGACGACGAGCGCGTCTGCGTGAGCCTGTTCGGAACTGACGATCAGAGCGCGCGCCGCGACCCAGGAAAGCAAAATCCATGCGGCGAGCGAGAGCGCGGCCACACGCGCCGCCCTGCGCCAGCTTACGCTTCCCTTCAATTCTTTGCTTTGAAAAGACATCCTCTAGACGGTTTCGCTCGGTACGCGCCTGATGCTGTTCGTGCGAGCCGGACGCGACTCTGCCAGCAACCTTTCATACAGTTCCTCTGTGCGCTCAAGCAGGGCTTCACAGGAGAATTTCTCACGCACCACCATAAATCCACGCTCGCCCATCTGTCGCGCCCGCTCCCTGTCAGCAAGCAGAGAGATGATCCGCTCGGCCATCATGGAATCGTCTCCGGGTTCGACCAGGTAGCCCGTTTCACCCTCAATGATCGCCTCCCTTGCGCCGCCGACATCGGTTGCCACGACGGCGCGCCCGGCAGCCATATATTCGATGATTGAATTCGAGAACCCTTCAGCCTTTGAGCTTAAGACACACACGTCTGAAACTGAAAGCAGTTCCGCCACGTTTCGGCACGGGCCAATAAAGAAGACATGCCGCTCCAAACCAAGCTGCGAGGCCAGGGTGCGCAAAGAGTCCGTCAGCTCACCTTCTCCGGCCAGGACGAAGGCTGCCTGCGGCTGGGCTTTATGCACACGCGCCGCCGCACGCAGAAACGTCCGGTGATCCTTCACCTCGTACTTCAGGTTGGCGACAATCGTGACGAAGCGCCGCCCCTCATCGACCGGCAGGTTGAAAAGGCCGAGCGCTTCATCGCGCCGGAGGTCTGCGCGCGGGCGCATACGCTGCATATCCATGCCGTTGTAGATGGTCTCGACCTTCCACTCAGGCACGCCCTCCTTGATCAACTGCGCACGGACCGCTTCCGAGTTGCTGATGACGGCGTGCGCGAGGCGGTACGCGTAGAGCTCTACGGATACTTGCGCGGGCGTGTAGATTCCGGCGATGCAGCGACGCGAGGCGATGCGGACGGGCACGCGTGCGAGCGTCGCGCCAGCCATGCCGAAGATGTTGGTATAGAAATCGTATGTGTGCACGACCTCGATCTCGCGCTCCCTGAGCAGACGCACGAAGCGACGAAGCTGTTTAAGAGCATTGAGGTCGTAGAAACTGGTCAGGGGAAATTCTGGAATCTCTTTGAAGCCCAACCCTTCCACTTCATCACGCAGCACCCCGCCGCCGTCCAGACAGGCGACGTGCACGCGATAACGGTCGCTCTCGCGGAGCAGGCGCGCGAGCTGCACCATCTGGCGCTCGGAGCCGCCCTGGTGATAGCTGTTGGTCAACTGAAGAACGTTTCGCTTCAACACGGTCATGATTTAAACGCAAAGGACGCAAAGAAGAAGACGCAAAGAGCGCAAAGTTTCTTCTTCGCGTCCTTTGCGCGCTCCCTTTGCGTCCTTTGCGTTTAATGCTTTTCCATCCATCCAAATAAATCCGACTTACACCTCAACGGCAACGAGGTTGCCTGGGACTTGACGGGTGCGTGCGCCCGTCTTATCCGCAAAGTCGCGATGCCACAGCTCAAGCATGAAGAGCGTCCACAATTCTGCGGAATGATCGCGCCGTCCTCGCTCGTGCTCGTCCAGAAGCAGCCTCACGTAAGCAGGCTCGACGTAACCTCGCTGCTCTGTTCTGGCTTCGGTGAGCGTGCCGTGAACACGCTCGCGCAACTGCTCGTTGATCCATTGCTGGATCGGTACGCCGAAGCCCTGCTTCGGTCGGTCGAGTATTTCGGCGGGCACAAGCTCGCGCACGGCTCGCTTGAAGATATACTTGGTCTCAAGCCCTTTCATCTTGAGCGATGCGGGGATGCGCGTGACGAACTCTATCAGTCTATGATCGAGCAGCGGGACGCGCGCTTCGAGCGAGGCCGCCATCGTCATGCGGTCAACCTTCGTCAGAATATCGCCCGGCAGATAGGTCTTGCTGTCCAGATAAAGCAGCGGATCGACCGCATCGCCAGTGCTGACGCGCGCGGCGTAGTCGCGATAACGAGAGGCCGCTGCGTCCTCGCCCAGTCGGGCGCGAAACTCCGGCGTGTAGAGCGCACGCTTGTTCAGTCTTGTAAAGATGGAGATGTCTTCGATGTAACGATCCAGCGGGTCGAAGGCGACGTTGTGGATGTAGTTGCGACCGGGTGCGCCGTGTGGAAGCCTGCGTCCCAGAGGCTGCATCAATCCCTTGCGCACCGCGCGCGGCAGGAGCGCAAAGCCGCTCCGCTTGCGATCCAGGACGTAGCGCGTGTAGCCCGCGAACAGCTCGTCGCCGCCATCGCCCGAGAGCACGACCTTGACGTGCTCGCGCGCCAGCTTTGAGACCATGTAGGTTGGGATCGCGGATGAATCGAAGAAAGGCTCGTCGAAGTGCCAGACCAATTCGTCGACGACCTCGCAGATGTCCGGCGTGACGATGAACTCGTGATGATTCGTGCCGAAATGACGCGCCGCTATGCGCGCGTACTTCAGCTCGTTGTAGCTGTCTTCATGGAAGCCTATGGAGAAAGTCTTGACGGGCTGATCCATGTGGCGAGACATGAGGCCGACGACCGTGCTCGAATCGACGCCGCCGGAGAGAAACGCGCCGAGCGGAACGTCTGCGATCAGGCGCACACGCACAGCTTCATCGAGCAGAAAGCGCAGTTCTTCCAGGTAATCCTCTTCGCGCCTGGCTTCGACCACTTCGAAGCGGAAATCCCAGTATTCCCGGACGAAGACACGCCCGTCCGTGAAGCTGAGATGGTGTCCGGGCGGAAGCTTCCTTATGTTGCGAAAGATGCTGAGCGGGTCGGGGACATAGCCGAACGAGAAGTAGAGATCGAGCGCCTCCGGATCGACTTCGCGCTCAACCGACGGGTGTTCGAGCAGCGATTTCAGCTCCGAGCCGAAGACGAGCGTGCCCTGTGGCGTCAGGGTGTAGTAGAGCGGCTTCTTGCCCGTGCGGTCGCGCGCGATGAAGAGGAGGCTCCGGCGCGCGTCCCAGAGGGCGAAGGCGAACATGCCGCGAAAATGGTCGACGCAAGCTTCGCCGTACTCCTCGTAGGCGTGGACGACGACCTCCGTATCGGAGTGCGTTTGAAAATGATGGCCGCGCGCTTCCAGCTCACGCTGCAACTCGCGATAATTATAGATCTCGCCGTTGTAGACGACCGTCACCTTCCCGTCTTCGTTGGAGATGGGCTGGTGGCCGCCCGCCAGGTCGATGATTGAAAGGCGGCGCATGCCGAGCGCGACGCCGCCCTCGATCATCATGCCCTGATCGTCCGGCCCGCGATGCGCGATCACGCGACACATGCGGTCGAGCAGCGCAACGCGCTCAGGCTCGCGCTCTTTTGCAGCGGCCTGTGTCCCCTGCGGTTCTACAAATCCAGCGATACCACACATGCTCTTTCAGCCAGCCTCTTTCGATATGCGATGACTATTTTTGCCGGACGCGAGGAGGGAGCGGACGAAGGTCGTCAATTCATGCGCTAACCCGTGCGGGTTCGTGGACTGATACTCGCTGCGCCGCTGGCGATAGAAGCCGAGGAAGAAGCGCAGCTTGATCTCGGTTCTGAAGGCCATCCGGCTGTTGCCTGTGAGCATGAACTTCAGCCACGAGAGAGAATCCAGAAACGCCTGCTTGTACAGATTGCTGGAGACGCCGAAGAGACGCGCCCGCGCGGCTTCATAGTCTTTGAGCCGCATCAAAGATGAGAAGCGTCCGTGTCCCGTGTGCCACCTTCGATGGTAGGCTTTGGTCATGCGCTCTGGCTGCACGTCAGCATGGACGACGAGGCGCGGGTCGTAGAGCCCCTGGCTGCCCGTATTCCAGAAACGTATTTGTAGCTCGTGGTCTTCGGTCGATCCGATGCCGTCTTTAACTCTCTGACAGGTGTGCTCGAACAGGCCTATGCGGTCGAAGACTTCGCGACGAAAGGCCAGGTTTGCGGTGACGAGGCAGAGCGGCCAATCCGTGTTCGTATAGATAATCTTCTCGCCGTAATCAACGAGCGCCAGCGGCGACCAGTGTTTATTGGTCAGCCATGTGGGCGGCTCTTTTCGCCAGAGCGGAAGCACCTTGCCGCCGACGCAATCAACTTCCGGGTGCTCATCGAGCGCGCGCTTGATCGTCCTCACCCAGTCGGGCGCAACCCTCACGTCGTCATCCGTGAACGCGATGATGGGCGCGCGCGCGTGCGCGAGAGCCTTGTTGCGCGCGTGCGCCACGCCCTGTTGCCCCTCGAAGAGGTAGCGCAGGTTCTTGTGACCGCGCGCGATATAGGATTCGACCACCTGCCGCGTGTTGTCGGGCGAATTATTGTCCACGACGATAAGCTCGAAGCTTAGGCCACCGGCATCCTGCGCCAGCACGCTCTCAAGCGCGTCCGCCAGCATCTCCGCACGGTTATAGGTGGCGATGATCACAGTTATATCGAACTGCTCGTCCATACAATCTGCTTCCGATTCTTAAACACTCAAGGGGAAAACCGCTGGCCGATGTTTGCCGCGCGCTTTTCGGCCTCCAACGGACAGTTTATACCGGGACGGCGCACATTGGCACACAAAACAGGTGCGACCACTTCTCAAGAAGAAAGATAATGCCATGACAGATGATTTCGAGGTAAGGGCGGGTCCGGGCGAGATGGCTCTATAATGTGCACCGCCCAGAAGCTTGCTTATTAAGGGGAGACGGCTCACACCGGAAGAATTCCCCGTCAGCCATTATATAGAGTTTACAGTTCGATGTATACAGGGAAAAAGTAGACAGTAGACAGTAGACAGTAGAAAAGAAAATCAGGGTTGTTGCTTTCTGTTCTACTGGCTACTGTCTACTTCCCAGTGCCCTTGCCGTTACGGGATAACCTGGAGGACGGCGCTCTTGCTGCCGCCATTGGCGAGCACAGTAAAGGTCACGTTCGTCGGGCTCGAAACGGGCAGCGTACTAATCATGAACTGCCCGGTGGTATGTCCCGCAGGGATGACGAACTGGGTCTCTACGGGTTTCGCCGCCGCCTTGTCGCTGCGCACCCTGACCAATACGTCTTGCTCCGGCGCGCAGACGAGAGTCACCATGCCTGTGGCCGGGCTGCCACCGTGTACCGGATTAGGACTGAAGCTGAGCGAGCTTACCCTGACGGGCAAGAGCTTGATTCTCCCGACGATGCTGTTCGTTCCTATGAAAGCCGTCACGCTGACGATCTGTTCCGTGCTGACCATGTGTGTGATGGCCGTGAAATTCACGCTGGTCTGCCCTGCTGGCACATTTATGACCGCTGGCACGTCTACATCCGGCGAATTATCCGACAGGTTGACTCTAAGGCCACCCTCCGGCGCGGCGCTCGTCAGGAGCAGAGTGCCGACCGTGTTCTGGCATCCACCCGTGACGATAGGCGGCGAGAAGGAGAGCTTGCGGAAGTCTATGACTCTGGTGGATTCAAAGTCCACGTTGTTTGCAAGGTTCGGATCGGGCTGGTCAGCCGAGACCTCTGCTTCAGCGTCGTAGATGGTATCGCCGACCGTCTTGGTCTGGACGACGATGTTGACAATCGCCATCGCCCCACTGGGTAGGTTGCCAAGGTGGCAGGTGACGACCGTGTCGTCTTCCATACAGCTCCCCTGGCTCGGTCGAGCCGAGACGAAGGTCGAGCTTCTGGGCGTCCTATCAACGAGGGTCACGTTGGTTGCCAGCGCCGGGCCGTTATTCGTGATCTTCACCTTGTAGGTGATGTTCTTGCCGCCCACGGTCGGGTCGGGCGAATCCGTCACGTCAACGGAGAGGTCGGCTGACTCAATGGTCACAAGGTAGCGCGCCAGCGCAAACTGTTCCCCACTATTGTTTGCAAAGCCTGCGGCGACGATCTTGCCGTCCGACTGAATGGCGACGCCATGTGCCTCGTCCGTGCTTCCGAAGAAGTCTGTCGTCACCAGTCCGTCTGTGCTGAAGGTGCTGTCGAGAGTGCCGTTTGTGTTGTAGCGGGCGAGCGCGAAGTCAAAACTTGAGCTGCCATCCGGGGACAGAGCCGCGCCTTCGCTGAAGGTGAATCTGGGGCCGGAAGTTCCGGCGAGCACTATCTTCCCGTCAATCTGGAGGGCGAGGGCATACCCTAAGTCACTGGTGGCGTCGAAATCGGTGGTCACACGGCCATCGCCGCCGAAGTTGTCGCTCGGCGTGGAATCAGTGCCCGTGCCATCGTCGAGGCTGCCATCCGTGTTGTAGCGCGCCAGAGCGAAATCAAGACCGGTCTCAGAATCATTGGTATAGCCTCCGGCGATGATCTTGCCGTCCGACTGAATGACGACATCGCGCCCCACGTCATCACCGCCGTTGAAATCGGTGATCACTAAACCGGCTGTGCCAAAGTCGTCTGATGGCGTGGTATCGCCCATCCCGCCACTGTCGAGGCTGCCATCCTCGTTGTAGCGCGCCAGGGCGAAGTCGCTTCCGGTGCCACCAGCCGCGACTATCGGAGACGGAATAGGGCTGGTCACGCCCGCCGCGACGATCTTGCCGTCCGTCTGTAGAGCGACGCCGTAGGCTGCATCGTCGCTCGGTCCGGGGAAGTCCGTGATCACTATCCCACCGTTGCCGAACGAGTCGCCGGGTGTGGAATCACCCATCGTGCCACTGTCGAGGCTGCCGTCCTCGTTGTAGCGCGCGAGCGCGAACTCTTCCCCGTCAAGTCCCGCCGCCACGCTCGCGGTGACCATGCCTGTTGCGCCTGCGGCGACGATCTTGCCGTCCGACTGGATGACGATGTCGTTGATGGCATCAGTGCCATTGATGAACGTCTCTACCTTACCGTCCGTACCGAACGAGTCGCCGGGTGTGGAATCATCCATCGTGCCGTCGTCGAGGCTGCCGTCCGTGTTCAGGCGGGCGAGGGCGAAGTTTATGCCCTCAACCGTCGCAAACCCTGCGACGACGATCTTGCCGTCCGACTGAATGGCGACGGCATTGGCTATGTCGTCGAAGCCGTTGAAGTCTATGGTGACCAGGCCCCCGCTGCCGAAAGTGGTATCCAGATCGCCGTTCGTTTTGTAGCGTGCCACGGCAAAGTCGCGCTGTCCGCCGGCAGTGGCACCAGGAGTAACTGAGTTGGCAAAGCCCGCCGCCACGATCTTGCCGTCCGGCTGGATGGCGACGGCGTGCGCCCGCTCGGGTGAGCCGGGGAAGTTGGTGGTCACCTTGCCGTCCATGTTGAAGGTCGGGTCGAGGTCGCCGTCGGCGGCGAGCACTTTGACGAGCAGGCCCGCCATCACGAACACAGAGACGAGGGCGACAGCGAGGGTTGGTCGCACGTACCGCGCCCTTTTTCCATTGCGTCTCAGGTCTGTGGCATACCTTTTTTGATTGCCTCTCTTAAACATCGGGGTTTCTCCTTCTATGGATAAAGCTTTTCATGGATCATCGGGGCGCGCGGCTCGTTGTGCATGGGGAGAGCTAAACGGGCAGGCGCGAGGGTTGTGTAGCTTACGAACTCTCCCTTTTATGTCATAAAAGATTGGGTTATTGAGCGGCACGGCTGCCGCTCGCGTGGCGGAACAGCGTTGCTTTGCTTTCCGTTCGAGAAAGTGAATCAAGCCGCAGGGACCATCATGATCTTCCCTTCCGGCGATTCAAGTTAAGATGGGCTGGGCATGAGAAGTGCGGGGCAAGCGCAGGCTCTCGGGGGCCAGCCTGTTCGAGCGTTCTGGACTACGGCAGAGAAGATATACTCTTACTCAATTGACTGTGTCAATAGCTATGTGGGCCAGGACAGTCAGGACGCGGCGGCAGGGACAGACGTGTAGAAAGCGGCAATGCATTGCCGCTCGCTCTCTTGAAAAGCAGCAGGTTCGTCGTCGCGAATGAAAACAGTGAAGCTCATCAAGCGTCTACCGTCCAGAGTTCACGCAGAGCTTGCGCTTCGCGCCGACTCATTTCGTCCCACAGAAGTTGTCCCGACCGCCTCAGTGATCGACTACTGAGCTTTCTTGTTGGTGTTAGTGCTTTTCCCATTAGAATTTTCGGCGCGGCCTGTACCGGCGTTTTCCGGCTCAGGGCCAGGCCCGCCCGTGGGAGCCATATTCGAATTGTTTGCTCTCTCAGACGTGCCGGTATCGTTGGCCGCACTATTAGCATTGGCGGTGTCTGTGTCGGAGCCGCCGCCACACCCGCTGCCCAAAAGAGCGATGGCCGATAAAACGAGAATCGCCAGAGTTCGTCGCATCCCGAGATTCCTCCTGTGTGCGGAAAGGGTAGGCCATTCAAGAGCGACGCGCAAGCTCTCGCACAGGGATTGTCTGAGACAAGGAATAAACACAGAGGCACAGAGACCGGAGAGCAAACAGAATCAAGATAGATGTTTTGAGCCGATCAAGCAGTAACAGCCTTCGCTTATTTCTTAACCGCTTCTCTCCGGTCTCTCCGGTCTCTGTGGTTCTGTTTTGTTAGCTCCTTCGGCGAGATGCTTTGACCGGCTGGACAACTGATGAGCGCAGGTGTTAGATGTCAAGGGTTAAATAAAAACTGACATCACGACACGGGGAATCTCTTATGCTCCGCGCAGGCATCGTCGGGCTGCCCAACGTCGGCAAGTCCACGCTCTTCAACGCACTCACGGCTCAACAGTCAGCGCTCGCCGCCAACTATCCTTTCGCCACCATCGAGCCGAACATAGGCGTCGTCCCCGTGCCCGATGAAAGGCTCGCGCCGCTGGCGAAGCTCGTCAAAACAAGCGTTATCGTGCCCGCGACGGTCGAGTTTGTGGACATCGCGGGGCTCGTGCGTGGCGCATCCAAAGGCGAAGGTCTCGGCAACCAGTTTCTCGCCAACATACGCGAGACGGATACGGTCGTACAGGTCGTGCGCTGCTTTGAAGATGAGGGCATCGTCCACGTCGAGGGCTCTGTCGATCCCCGGCGTGACATCGAGACCATCCAGATAGAGCTGGCGCTGGCCGACCTCGCAAGCGTCGAGCGCAGACGTGAACGCGCTCAAAGGACGGCCAAGAGCGGCGACCGTGAGGCGCGCTCTGAGCTTGAAGTTTTGGACAAGCTGCAACCCACCCTCGAAGAGGGCAAGGCCGCACGAACCGTCTCGCTCACTGCCGATGAGATGGCAATCGCGCGCGGATTCTTCCTGCTCACGATGAAACCTACCATCTACGCTGCGAATGTTGACGAGGCGACGCTCAGTGAAGCGTCAGAGAATCCGCACGTGCGCGCCGTCCGCGAAATCGCCGAAGAGGAAGCGGCTGAGTACGTCACAATCTGCGCGCAACTTGAAGCCGAACTGGTGGAGCTGCCGCCCGATGAACGGCTGGACTATCTAGAGGCTCTCGGCGTTCAAGGCAGCGGCGTTGACAATCTCATCAAGCGTGCCTATCACCTGCTCGGCCTGATGTCCTTTTTAACCGCCGGTGAGAAGGAAGTGCGCGCCTGGACTATTCCACAGGGAACGCGCGCGCAAACAGCCGCAGGCACTATTCACTCCGACATCGAACGCGGTTTCATACGCGCCGAAGTCATCAGCTACGACGATCTCTTGCGCGCAGGCTCTTACGCTTCGGCACGCGAGCAGGGCTTGCTCAGGCTCGAAGGCAAAGATTACATCATGCAGGAAGGCGACGTGGTTCATTTCCGCTTCAACGTCTGAGACGGGTTATCACTTTTCTGCGTTCTCTTTCTCCCCTTCTCTTTGAGCATCAGAAATCCTGCGAGAGAATTGCCCCAGAACTATAAGAAGCTTCACAATACGCGGATGTCCTCGCTTATCCTGTCCTCTTAATTCGCGGGCGTCCGCTTCATCTCATTTAATTGCAATTTAAGTATTGGTGGCACGAAATTAGAGGCGCAGGAGTTATACTAGCTGTCGTTCAACGTAACTTCGGACGACTTTAGGAGGCTCTATATGAAAAAGCGTTTGCCGGTGGTAATAATCTTCATCGCGCTATATCTGACTCTGGGCGTCGTGTCGGAAGCGGCGGCACAGCAGAATCAAGAGCAGAAGAAGCAGGAACAGCAAGAGCAGAAAAAGCAGTCGCCGCAGCCGCAGGTGGGGGGCTATCAGCCAGCGCCCAAAGCTGACCCGGCGGTCGTCGCAGCGGCCAAGGCCGCCGTCAGCGAGCGGCAGCAAAAAGAGGGCGGCGACCTCACGCTCGTCTCGATCAAGCGGGCTGAGACGCAGATGGTCGCCGGAGTGAATTACCGTCTCTGCCTGAAGGTGAAAGCCAAGGACAAGTCTCAAACGGTGACCGTAGTCATTAATAAGACTCTAGACGATAAATATTCCATCACCAGTTGGGAAACAGGCGGTTGCAAAAAGCTTTGATGGCCGCAAGCTTGATCATCAGGGAGACGGTGTACCCGCGTCCTACTACATCTACAAAATAAGAAGGGAGAGGCAGGTGAAAACCTGCCTCTCCCTTGTCCTGCCTAACCAAGTTACCTGCTACAACTGTTAGTAAAGCCGACTACCGTTTGATCGGAGCGACGCGCGCCTCTGTACTCGTCTGCGCGGCGTATCCTGCCGCGACGACATATTTATCGCACGCGCTCGGCTCATAAACATCGTTGCCTTTATTGTTGCTCTTGAAGGCCGCCATGGCGGTCGTGCCGCGACGACATTCATAGCAGTCCGCGAGACCCAGCGAATGTCCGAGTTCGTGTGTCATCAAACTCGTCAGCGCGTTCAGGTCTGTGACCACCGGGTTGATGGTCACAACCAGGCGCACCCTTCCATTCGACAGCGAATGGAACCTGATCTCGCCCACCCGTTCCTTCCCCCTCGGGATACCACGCATCACGATAATGCTTGCGCCATTATGGGTCAGCCCCTCGCGCTCATCGTCAATAATGAAAACAACCTGAGCATCTATCTCTCTCAGAGCATTGTTCCAGTTATTGACAGCGCGGGAGAGCGCCCCCGCTTCCGCCTCATTGAAGTTACCCTTGACGTAATTGATCCTCACGGATGTCCTGGGCTTCCAGCGCCAGCCCATCGCTTCCGGGGCAGTCTTGCCCGGCTGGCATTGCTTCGGCATCGTACCGGCTCCCCCGCTCGCTCTGGCGGCTGTCGTGACCGGCTTTGCCGAAGGTAGGAGGAAAAGGCAAATGACGGCAAAGAGACTGTAAAGTAAGCGCTTCATCGTATCAGATTGGTTTCTACCATCAACTGGGGTTTATAAGCTCGCTCATCACTCGTTGCGGCTAGACTGTCAGGGGTCTCCCTTAAGCCGTCCTGTCTTGCTTGGCGAAGCTGATAACCTCTCGGCCATCCGCATAGCTAAGAGTTCCCTACGGAAGCCGACGCTTATTACCTGTAGAGGCAGCCGCGCGGATGATTACCTCTGGCGTCCGAGCGATGCCAGCCCCACGCTGTTGACGGAGCGCATGGTGATGGCTATGTAGCTGCGCGCCGCGCCGCTGCGCTTGACTTCGTAATCGCTGCTCAGCTTGAACACAGCGGTTTCGCCGGGCGTCAAGAGCACGCTGGAGTCATAGTCCACGACCTTCTGGCCGCCCTTGGCCGTCACGTCCACGAACCAGGAGAGCAGATTAACGCGATAATAGTTGCCATCAATCGAGGAGCCTTTGGAGACGCTGATCTCAGATTGACGGTCAAGACCGGAGAGAAATTCCAGGCTCGATGATCCCATGCTCGCGTTAATGACGCGCGCGTCCGAGGAGTTGCGCTCAAGATTCAGCTCGGCCATCTCGCCCAGGTAGGAGGTTGACGACTGCTTTTTCTTGATGCTCGCCAATCCATCTCTCTGCAACTGACCGATCTTGGCGACAAACTGGTTGGTGTTCAGGCGTATATAGCTGGCGCTTCTTTTGAGCCCGGCTTTTTCCGAAATGAACACGTTGGGATCATCCGTCGTGAAGTAGGTGACTTCGATTTGAGACTGGAGGCTCTTATTAACCGCGACGGACTGACGGACGCCGAACGTCGCAGAGTTTGGACACGATGATTGCGCATTCGTTCTTTGCGCATTGATTGAGGTAAGGGCGAGTAGGGCCAGGGCGGCAACGAAGAATCTCTTGTACATTATCTTATCTCCTTATACTTGTGGCAGGCGGACTTTCTCAAGCTCTTGGCTGAGACTTCTGGTTTTGCTAACCGCATCATTAATGCGGAACTGCTTTAGTCGTTGATGGCCGCATCCTCGGGCGAGAACGCGGGTCGGGTTGGAGCTTACTGAGGCGACCTATTGCACTCTGTTCAGATTCAGTCAGGCCCGGCGCAGAGACATGTCTTCACCGTGGCCGGCATGTACTGGCGAACGGACAAAAGCGCTGCCGAGATGTAGTTGGAATGAAAGGGAAGACGAAGAATTGGAACCACCGATTGCCAGGGGCTAGCGCGGGTTGAGTGGTTCCAGCTATGACTGCAAGCCTCTCTCGTAATCGACCAGGCAACTCGGAAGCATGTCAGGATGCCTGCACGGAAGCCCGGCTGAACGCTCAGTCGCGTTCGATGTTTACGGAGATTCGAAGTTACAGCTTTCTCCGACTGCTTTCGGCAACCAGACAATCTCTCCAGGAAAACCACGCTTTTTACCAGCGCGACCAAGAGACTCACGGCTTTGCGCCCCTGCCTCGCGACAGGTTTGCCATTATCGTGTGCAATCGTAGCCTTGGAAAGATCAAGCTGCCAGCTCGCCGTAGATGACGACGGCAGACACTTTGTATTAAACGATATTTATATTTGTTTGTCAACAGGTTTTCGCGGTGGCTCTCCCGCCCTCCCTGCGCAAGGGAGCAGATCGAAGCTAATCCCCATTACCACTACTACTTACGAGCGGCTAGCCGAGGTTAACCGCCCCTGATTTATGCTCCCCTACGGAACTTCTTCAAGTCTCATTCGAACAAGTATTCGGGCATAATTTGAGTTGAAGTAGAGACGACAAAATCCGTAGCACCTGCTGTAGGCGGGCGGGTTCTAAAGACAGACATACCTGCCCGGCTTGAGCAGGTGATGCCTGACACTCTTCTTTGCCAGAACGTGAATTTGTTTATTTTTGTCGTGGAGGTCTTACCGGAAAGAATGATCTACATGCGGCGGAGCGATCCGAGGTGAGAGTCGGAGCAGAGAGTTGAGCGAGGCAGGCAAAAGACTGACAAGGGTTCGTCCCCGACTTATGGCGATGACGCTCCTGCTCAGAATGCAGGAGTTTCAAGGGCGGCGGGTGCTTGGGGAAGTATTCGCCGCCTTCAGCTTTTAGAGTAAGAAGATGAGGACGCGCCCCGTTACAGCCTGACGTTCTCCCGATCACATGTCGTCCCTCGCGTCGCCAGAGAAATCGTGGTATATCCGGAGCTATCAGGATGACGCTTCTGGCCGTAGCTAAAATATTGCTTATCTTGAATTAATCTTCATTTGAGGGGCGGCAAAGCCTGTCGAGGCACTTCTCATTCAATCTCTAAGGTGCTTCTCTATCCGACTCGTGAATCGGATCGGTCAGGTCAACAGGCGCGGCGTGACAATCGGGGGAGGGTGTCACGCCGCCGAGCAGGTTTTAATCAGAGGTTTGAAGTTGATTCCAATAACGGAAAGGTATTGCCAATCTGGTTTCAATCAACGCAGCAGAGCGCGTATGCCTACGAGAATCAGGTAGACGACGGCGACCACGATGGCAAGCTTGATGAGTCCGACGGCAAGTAGAAAAATAACGCCGACAACCTTCAGCGTAATTCCGGCGGCGGCCAGCACAAGCGGGATGCCGACGACCAGCACGAACAGGCCGAGGAGTATGATTCCAGTTATTCTTAATACGTCTTTCGCTTCCTTCATTGCCATACCTCTTAAAATTAAACTTTCAACGGCGCGGGCCTTTCAGTATGTCTCGCGCTTTCGCCTTAATATACGAACAACGTCTGCGCAACGTTCCCTCCAAGATTTCGGACTTTAATTGAGCGTTGTCCTACGCACGGTCACACCGCAACGCCGGGTTGTGCTAAGCTCAAAGGGCAAGGATTTTCAGAAGATAGGTCTCAGGTGACGTGGGTCAGGGAGGCGAGTTTATCCCAGACACCTGACACACGATTATTATGCCGCGCCGCACAACAAAGAGCCTTTTCAATGAGCCGGAGCCAGCCAGCAGCCCTCCACCAGCAGACGCGCCGCTAGCTGACCGTATGCGTCCGCGTAATCTTGTAGAGTTCGTCGGCCAGACCCATCTGGTCGGGGAGGGACGCATCCTGCGTCGCCTGCTCGAGGGGCGCGGGGCGCTGCCCTCGCTTATCCTGTGGGGCGCACCCGGCACGGGTAAGACAACTCTGGCGCGATTGCTTGCCGAACAGAGCGGCGCACGGTTCATCGCCCTCTCGGCGGTCTTTTCCGGCGTCAAGGACCTGCGCGCAGCCATCAGTGAGGCGCGTGAGACGCGGCAGCAAGGGGCGCGCACAGTGCTCTTCATAGACGAAATCCACCGCTTCAACAAAGCGCAGCAGGATGCGCTCCTGCCTGCCGTGGAGGATGGGACTGTGACGCTCATCGGAGCGACGACCGAAAACCCTTCGTTTGAAGTCACGGGCGCGTTGCTCTCGCGCAGCCGTGTGCTTGTGCTCAATCCTCTGGCTGAGACAGATATCGAAACGATCATCAGGCATGCGCTCTCTGATGAAGAGCGCGGACTGGCACATCTTCGCCCGGAGGTTTCGGATGAGTTGGTCGCACGCGTGGCGCATTCTTCCGCTGGCGATGCGCGCGTGGCGCTCGCCGCGCTTGAGGCGGCGGTCGAATCGACCGCGCCGGATGAGAACGGCGCGCGGCGCGTCACGCTGGAGACGATCATTGAAGCCCTGGGAAGAGCCCATTACGCTTACGACAAAGGCGGCGAGGAGCATTACAACCTGGCCTCTGCGCTCATCAAGTCGCTGCGTAATTCCGATGTCAACGCGGCGCTTTACTGGCTCGCGCGGCTGATCGAAGGCGGTGCTGATCCGGTCTTCATCGCGCGTCGTCTCTGCATTCTCGCTTCCGAAGACATAGGGCTCGCCGACCCGCAGGCGATGGTGCAGGCGGCTGCGGCAGCCGACATTACGCGATTGATCGGGCTGCCCGAAGCGCTCTATCCGCTATCGCAGGCGACCATCTATCTCGCACGCGCGCCAAAATCGAACGCCGTCAAGCGCGCCTACCATGCTGCGGTCGCGGATGCAGGGGAGACGGCGCGCGAGCCCGTCCCGCTCCACCTACGCAATGCCATCACGCCGCTCATGAAGAGAATTGGTTACGGCAGCGGCTATCGCTACGCCCATAGCGACCCACAAGCGCGTGAAGAGATGCCGTGTCTGCCTGAATCTTTGCGCGGCCACGTGTATTATGATGATGAAGAACAGGAGTCAGAAGACAGAACACAGTAGACAGTAGTCAGTAGCCAGTAGAACAGAAAGCAGCGTCGGCAGCATTTCGTACTGCGAGTGAGATGAGCAGCACCAAACACATCGCCGGATTTTCTTTTCTACTGACTACTGACTACTGTCTCCTGACTACTGTATTCTGTCTTCTGCTTTTGCGGGGTGAAACGAGTGAGCACTGATAAATCGGACAAAGAACTGGCTTTCCTGCATGAACTGTACGTCGCGACCGATTGGGGCGAGAGGTTCGCGGAGCTGATGGACGAGCACGTCGAGCTGCCGAAAGAGGGGCGCATACTTTATGTCGCATCCGGCACGGGCGGCCACGCGATGGCATTACAGGAGCGCATCGCGGATGATGTCAGGCTCGTCTGCGCGGACGAGAGCGAGGAGCGTCTGGAGCTGGCGCGCGTGAAGGCCGTGGCGATGAGCGCGGAGACGGAGTTTCGTCAAACGCAGTTGGAGGCGCTGTGGTTCAGAGATGACCAGTTTGAGCTGGTCATCGGTGACGGCTCGCTGATCGCACCGGAGCGCCTCCCGCAGATGTTGTCAGAGATGGTCAGAGTGGCCGTGCCCGGCGGCACCGTGGCGCTCAGCCTCGTGACGGCTTCGAGCTTCGGCGAGTTCTTTTCCATCTACTGGGAGGCCCTGCGCAACACAGGGCTCGAAGCGCACGGAGATGATGTCGAAGCGCTGATTAAAGAGCTGCCCACCGTCTCGGACATAGAGACTCTGGCGGCGCGCGAGGGTCTGGACGCAGTCACGTCCTGGACGCGCATCGAAGAGTTCGATTACGAATCCGGCGAGGAGTTTTTGAACGCGCCGCTGATTACAGACTTTCTGCTCAGAAGATGGATTGAATCGCTGCCCGATGAGGAGACGCGGGCACGCATTTCACAAGAGATCGCACGCATCATAGATGAGGAACGGCAGGATATGAATTTCGGCCTCTCCGTTAAGGCCACGCTCGTGACGGGTCGAAAAACTGCGTAGGCTGTCCGTGGTCAGTTGTCCGTCGTCAGTTGTTCGCTTTTGTAAGTGAACATTTGAACTTCAGAAAGCCGGATTGAGCAGCACAAGCAACGGACGACGGACAACGGACAGCTTTATTACCTTTTTACTTCTTTAGCCGGGATTCTATCTTGTTCTAGTTGCTCGGCGTCGGGGGCGCGTAAACTTTCCCGCTGGCGACGCTCTTTATCAAGTCGCGCCTCTTCTTCGCCCTCGTCCTGGCCTTCACGGAAGGCGCGCTTGCTCTGCCCCAACGCTTTGGCAAGCTGTGGCAGGCGGCTGCCGCCGAAAAGGAGCAGGATGACGACCAGTATGACGATCCACTCCCATCCTCCCGGCATACCTATCAATAGTATTTGATTCATCACAAAAGTCCTCTGCCCGTTTCTCACGGGACGGTACGGTGTCCACAGGCCGGGCTTCTCACTCGCCGCTGTCCGATTCGTAAAAGAGATACTTGCGCCATGTCTCGTCTGCGCGCCCGAGGTAGCGCATGATCTGTCGATTGACGTGCAGCGAAAAGCCGCGCGGGCGACGCAACAGGTGCATCCCGGCCTCCTCGGGTGTCCGGTTGCCTTTGCGATGGTTACAGCGCTTGCAGCACGCGACCAGATTATCCCACGTCGAATCGCCGCCGCGCGAGCGCGGGTGAACGTGATCGAGCGTCAATTCCGCAGGAGGATATGGCTTGCCGCAATACTGGCAGGTCGAATGATCGCGCAGCAGTATGTTCTTGCGCGAGAGCGAGCGGCGCTCAAAGGGAATGTGTATGTACTGTGTCAGCCGTATGACCGAAGGGGCATGAATCGACAGCTTCGCCGAATGAAGCATGTGGCCGTTGTGCTCCTCGACGCGCGCGACGCCTTTGAAGATCATCACCACGGCGCGCCGCTCGGTGCACACGTTGATCGGCTCGAAAGAAGCGTTCAGGACTAAGACACGTCCAGTCATATTACTTCACGATATTACGCGAGCGCGGCGGAAAGTGTCAAAAAGATTTGTCAGCCAGCGATGAGCGGCCTCCAGCCCGATCCTTGCGCTATGATTCCCCGATATATTATAAGATGAGCCAGAACAGCATCGTCGCGCTCCGAGTAATCTAATCAACAGTTGGGACTTCAAAGGTTCTTCTGCGGCTCGCACCTTACAGTTAGTCAAAACCACCATTCGCCAGAAAGGGGAAATGGCTTTGAAAGAACTGGCCCGGAATAAAGATAAAGCGCACGTCAAGCAACAGTCATCAGCGTTAAATGTCCGAACATCCGACTTATCAGCGCAGCGCCCACATCCGGCTTCCATCATCCAGCGAGCCAGGCTTAATCCCGGATCGCTAACCACGGGTGAGGTGTTGCAACTTCAGCGCACAATTGGGAATTGGGCGGTCAGGTCGCTGTTAGCCAGAACAGTTTCCGGTCAACAGGCCAAAGACAACCAAAAGCCCGCTGAAGGGTGGCTATCTGCTCAGGCGTCCATTCAATATACTGCACAAGCGCCGGTGCTTCAGCGCGTCAAAACTGAAGAGGAGAGAGCAGCAGAACAGCGCAGCAAAGCGCGTGCGCAAAAGACCATCGAAGCACTGGGCAACAACCTGAAGGAGAATCTCAACAAACACATTTTCGAAGCGCTGCCAGCCGAGGGCGGGCAAGCAGACCACAATGACCCCAGTGGGCTTCATGCCTATACGAATAAAAAGTTGCCTAACACGATCACGAAGGTTGGGGACACACAGGGCACCGCCAGCAAAGTTCATAGTCTGACCTGGCGCTGGAACGACAGCGAGGTCACCAAGGTCAGTACGATGTTCCCGACCTGGATGCCGGAGACTCATGTGCGTACCCTGATCGCATTGGAGTATCCTAACACACGCGATAAAGCCGTGGGCAACGACGTAAAGCTCTGGCCTGAAGACACCAAAGCATTTATCAAGCAGGGTCACACCATCACCTTAAACAAATCCGGAAATACTGTTTATCCGGTTATGTGATCCAGAAGAGTAAGGACGCTCGGCACAACCTGCCAGCGATGGACGGTCAAACGATCACGCGAAGCCGACGCGCTGAAGCAGGCTGGCAAAGCGCGGATCGTCGCGCAGTGGGTCAAGCATGGGTTCGACTTTTGTGTAGGCGAGGAAGCCGGAGCGCTCCTCGAAGGCTTGTTCGAGCCAGGTGAGTGCCTGGTCATGCTCGCCCAGGCCCAGATGTATGATCGCGAAGTAGTAGGCCGGGACATATCTCTCCTTCGCCGTCTCCTTAAAATCTTCCAGCACAAAGCGCGCCTCCTCGTGCAGGCCAGCTCTTCCGTAGGCGTATCCGAGGTATGCCATGAAGGTGATCGCGCCGCCCGTCAGTAAGACCGCCTGGTTCAACGCGGCGACAGCATCCTTTGCCTTTCCCTGCTGCGCGTAGGCGAGGCCAATGATCCAGTGTGCGAAGTCGAAACGCGGGTCCATCTCAAGCGCTTTGTGTCCCTGTTCGACGGCGCGCTCGTACTGGCGCGCGAAGTAGTAGACCCAGCCGAGGCTGACGGTGGCATAAAGGGAGAGCGGGTCAAGTTTCTGCGCTCGCTGGCAGGCGCGTATGGCCGCTTCGCTTTGTCCAGTCGCTTTGAGATAGAAGCCGTAGCCGTCGTGAGCATTCGCATAATTGGGGTTGAGCTTGATGGCGCGCTTGAACTCTCGCTCGGCTTCAGCGAAATCCCAGTCGTATAAGAGGTGAGCGAACCCGAGCGAGGCGTGAGCTTCGCCCAGAGAGTCGTCGATCTCAAGCGCCTTCATCGCGGCGGCCTTAGCTTTCGGATAGCATTCGACGGGCGGCAGCCCTCCCGTAGAGGAGGCGAGAAAGGCGTAGGCGTCGGCCATTCCGGCGTAGGCCAGCGCATAAGAGGGGTCTAGATCAATCGCCTGCTGGAAGCATTCGATGCCCTTCTTGATCCATTCGCCGGTGCGCTTGTTCGTGAAGTAGCGACCCTTCAGATAGAGCTGGTAAGCAGCGGTGTTCTCTGTGTAGCGTTTGACGAGCCGCCGCTTATCTTCACCGCTCAGGCGCAGGCGAAGCTTCTCGCTGATCTCGCGCGAAATCTCTTCCTGCAACTCGAAGATGTCCGTCAGCTTGCGCCGGTACTGTTCGCCCCACAACTGCGATTCGCGCGCGATGTCGATCAACTCGGCCTTGACCACCAGCATGTCGCCAAGCTGTAAGACCCTTCCGATCAGTACCGCGCGCACCCCCAGCTCGTCTCCCACCTGCTGCGGATCAATCTCCCGCCCCTTGTAGCGAAAGACCGTGCTGCGTGGAACGACGCGTAGTTTCGGCAATCTCGAAAGAGAGTTGATGATGCTTTCCGTGATGCCGTCGCTCAAGTATTCCGAATGCGTTTCGCGGCTCTCGTTAATCAAAGGTAAAACGGCGAGAGAGTCTATCACTTTGGACTTCACGCCACGCCGCCTGCGCTCCTTGAGCGGCGCGGTCAAAGATGAAGACGTCGCCGCCGCAGCCGACACTTCGCCTGACGGAAAGATTTTCGTCGCCACCGAATCGCTGTCACGCTGCGGCGTTGGAAGCTTGACCAATGTCGGTTGAGTGTCGGAGAGAGAGGCCGAATCGCTCGCGAGGAGCGCGCCGTCGTGGCGGCAAAACTTCAGGGCTTCATCCGCGTATGTGCGCTCGCATCTGGGGCAGCGTTTCATAAAGATATGAACCTCACGCCAAGACGCAAAGGCGCAAAGATTAAGAGGCAATCTTTTCTTTGCGCCTTTGCGTCTTGGCGTGAGACTTTCGGTTTCATTTCACATCAGGACTGGAGCTATCGCGCATCACGGAAGCGGTCTGTAGCTTCGACCAGCGCGTCGATGATGCCGGGCTCGCTGACGGAATGTCCGGCGTCGGGGATGACGCGAAGCTCCGCTTCCGGCCACGCGCGGTGAAGCTCCCAGGCGCTCATCATCGGGCACACGACGTCGTAACGCCCCTGCACGATGACGGTCGGGATATGACGAATCTTTCCGACCTGTTCGATCAGGTAATTGTCTGTCTCGAAGAACGAATTATTCATGAAGTAGTGGCATTCGATGCGCGCCAGCGCGAGCGCCATGTGCGGCTCGCCGAAATGCTCTATCAGGTCGGGGTCTGGGAACAGCTTCGAGGTGCTTCCCTCCCAGATGCTCCAGGCACGCGCCGCTTCCAGGCGCACAGCCTCATCATCGCTCGTCAGGCGTCTGTAGTAGGCCATCAACATGTCCTGGCGCTCGGCCTCCGGGATGACCTTCAAATATTCTTCCCACACGTCCGGGTAGATGGCGCTCGCGCCTTCCTGGTAGAACCAGGCGATCTCCTTCGGGCGGCACAGAAAGATTCCACGCAGGACGAGCTGGCGCGCGCGCTGCGGGTGAGTTTGAGCGTAAGCCAAAGAGAGCGTGCTGCCCCAGGAGCCGCCGAACACCATCCAGCTTTCGATGCCCAGATGCTCACGCAGGCGCTCAATGTCTGCGACCAGGTGCCACGTCGTATTATCTTGCAGCTCGGCGTGCGGCGTGCTCTGGCCTGCGCCCCGCTGGTCGAACAGCACGACGCGATACGCCTGAGGGTCAAAATAGCGACGGTAGTCCGGCACGAGCCCGCCGCCCGGCCCACCATGCAGAAAAACTACCGGCTGCCCCTCTGGGTTGCCGCACTGTTCGTAATAAAGCGTGTGAATTGATGAAACCGGAAGCCGCCCTCTGTCAAAAGGCTCAATCGGATCGTATAGTGTTTTCATAACCACATGATACAGATGTCAGATGCCAGATGCCAGATGTTAGCCACCAACTTTTAACCCACAGCCAGCACCTCTACCTGGCATCTACATCTAGGGTCGTGCGACGGTGAGCACAAACACCGCTTGCGCGCCAGCCGCTTTGAGCGCGCAAGCGCAGGAGGACGCGGTCGCCCCCGTCGTGAACACGTCATCGACGAGCAGGATGCGCTCGCCCCTGACGAGGCGCGGACGCTCGACTGAGAAAGCTTCTTGGACGCTTTCGCGCCTGGCGCGGGCATCCATTCCGGCACGATGGCGCTCGGTGTGGAGTGTGCGAACGAGACTCCCGTCGTCCAGCGGCAATCCTGTCCGGCGAGCGAGCGAGGCCGCCAGCACCGCCGCCTGATTAAATCCACGCTCGCGCGCCCTTTCAGGATGAAGCGGCACGGGCACGATGCGTGTGGCAAGGGCGAGCGGCGCTCTCTGCTGCGCTTCATACATCAAGCGCGCGAGTCGCGCGGGGACGTGCGCCTCGCGCTTGAGAGCCAGCACCGAGGCGCGCAAAGCTCCTTCATACACGCCGCACGCACGCGCCGCCGTAAAAGCTTCAACATCGCAGCGACGGCAACGAACCATCGTACGCTCTTCTTCAGCGACCGTCCCACCGGCCAGCGCTCCGCACTTCCAGCACATCGTCTCCGCGCCGGAAAAAACGCGCGTCGTCTCCCAGCACCGGGCACAAGCTACGCCATCTGCTCGCGACTCGACATGCGCATGGCAGACGGCGCACGCCTGCGGGTAAACGAGCGCCAGCGCCGCGTCGTAAAGTGAACTGGTGGTGTGCGTCAGCCAAGTCATAGGGAAGTAGACAGTAGACAGTAGTCAGGAGTCAGTAGAAAAGAAAGACAGAGCTTGCTGCTCAATGGCTTAATGTGATTATAAAGTCTCAACATCAAAACGCATCAATCGCTTTTCTGTTCTACTGGCTACTGACTACTGACTACTGTCTACTGTTCTTATACACGAACAGCCTCCCGGACTACATCTCACAGATCCGGGAGGCCGTCATTCAGAAATCTCTTCGTCTGGGTCTGCCTGTTACTCTTCCTCTTCGGTCAGCAACCCGCGCTCCTGCAAATCCTGGCAGCGCAGGCAGTGGCGCGCCCACGGCACGGCTTCCAGCCGCTTCTCCTGCACAGGCTCGCCGCAGTGCACGCAGTTGCCATATTCGCCCGCTTCGATACGCTCCAGCGCCTCGTCGATCAATTCGAGCAGCCGCCGATCATTGGCCGACATGGAGACTAATAGCTCTTTCGTATAGGCGTTGGCGGCCATGTCGGCGGGGTCTTGCGTCGCCTCCGAATCCCGCTCGCGGCTATACATCTCGGCCTCCATGACCTGTCCGACCAAGCCCTCACGACGACCCAGCAGCCTGTCTCTGTATGATTTCACTTTCCTTTTATCCATCGTTTACTCCTCGATAAGAACAGTAGACAGGAGTCAGTAGAAAAACCGCAGCGTCACGCTTCGGCTGTCTACGATAACTCAGGGGATTAATATTCAAACGTATCAACCGATCTGCTTTTCTACTGACTACTGACTACTGTCTACTTGGCTACTTCTGATACGGCCACCCATGTATGATCGTGTAGGCCCTATAGATCTGTTCAAGCAATAGAACACGCGCCATCTCATGTGTTAAGGTCAAACGCGATAGCGACCAGCGAACCTTTGCGCTCGACGCGACCTCTGTCGAGACTCCATCCTGACCGCCGATGATAAAGGCCACCTCTTTTGTGCCATTCACTTGCCAGCGCGCAAGCTCTTCTGCCAGATCGGTCGAGCTCCACTCTTGCCCTTTAACATCCAGCAGCACCGTCAAGGCATCCTGATGGAGCGCGCCTTTGATGCGCCTGCCCTCCTCTTCGATGCCTGCGCCCGTGTCGCGCGCCTTAACCGCGCCGACTTCCGAGATTTCGCAGCGCACAAACCGCACCAGTCTCTTCAAATATTCATCTATGAGCGCGCGCATGTGCTCATTTTTCGTCTTCCCGACCCAGATGAAACGCAAATGCATAAACTCAAGATGCTAGGTGCTGGATGTGAGATGCTGGAGCACCAGAAGCTTACTCATCCCCAGCATCCGACATCTGACATCTGACATCTTTTTTATAGCGTGCAAGCTTCTCATAGAGGTTCTTGCGGCTGATGCCGAGCATGCGCGCCGCTTCGGACTTATTGCCACGGGCTGCCTCAAGCGTCTCGCAGATGTAGTCTGCTTCAAGCTCTGCGAGCGTCTGTCGTCGCGCACGCTGCTTCTGCCCGACCCTGACCGCGACGTGCATCGCTTGCGGCAGGTCTGTCTCCTCAATCCTTGATCCGTTCGCGACGATCACCGCGCGCTCCATCGTGTTAGCCAACTCGCGCACGTTGCCGGGGAAATCGTAAGCTTCCAGAATGGAGAGCGCAGCCGGTGCAATACCCGTCAGAGAGCGGCCATGCTTCGCTGCGTAAATTTTCAAAAACCCTCCGGCCAGCTTCCTTATATCTTCGCGACGCTCGCTGAGGGGCGGCACATAAATCAAGAACTTCTTCAAACGCTGGTAGAGGTCTTGCCGAAACACTCGACGCTTGACGGCATCTTCCAGATCGACATTCGTCAGCGTTATCAAACGCGCATTGATCTTGATAGTCCGCCTCCCGCCCAGGCGCTCAAACTCGCGCCGCTCCGTCACGCGCAGCAGTTTCGCCTGTGCGCCGAGCGAGAGATGTGAAATCTCATCGAGGATCAGCGTGCCCTTATGCGACGCCTCAAGCCGTCCGGGTCTGGCTTCGGTTGCGCCCGTAAACGCGCCCCGCTCGTAGCCGAAGAGCTCAGCCTCAAGCAGCTCGCTTGGCAGCGCCGCGCAATCTATCTTCACCAGCGGCTGAAGGGCGCGTTGTGAGTGCGCGTGGATGAAGACCGCCAGCGCATCTTTGCCCGTCCCCGACTCGCCCGTCACGAGCACGTCAACGTCCGTCGTGGCGACGCGCTGTGCGAGACGCATCACCTCGCGCATGGCCTCGGACTGCGCGATGATCTCGATCACGACTCTTCTTTTCTCAAAGAACCGGCATCCGCCTCGCCCAGTTCGGCGGGCAGGCTGACGCGCGCAGCATCGCGCCACAATCTTTCCAGGTCGTAGAATCGGCGCGCCTTATCCTCAAAGACATGGACGACAAAATCACCATAATCGACGAGTATCCATTCAGCCGTCTGATAGCCTTCGACGCGAGCGGCCCGTGTGCCTTGCTTCTTCAACTGCTCGACCACTTCGTCGGCGATGGCCTGCACCTGGCGCACGTTGGTGCCGCTCGTAATCAGGAAATAGTCTGTAAAATTGGCTACTTCGCGCAGGTCTAGGACGACCATCTCAAGCGCCTTCTTATCGCTCGCCGCGCGCAGCGCCGTGCAGAGCCGCTCGTCAAGCGCTTCGACGCACTCGTCCGTCGCTTCGACAGTCTTCGTGTGTGTCTTTGCTGCCGCCAGCGCCGGAGGAGCGGCCTGCTCCGGGTGCAGCGACTTTTCTTTAATTGAAGAGTTCTGATTCATGCTTATCTCTGTAGAGCCTGTACTTTCTGATAAACTCGGCGACCGCTGGCGGGACAAGCCCCGCTATTTCAGCTTCCCGGTCGCCCTCACGCAAGAGCTTTCGAATCGCCGTCGCCGAAACATCCATGCGCACGGCGTCTGTGATATAAATTTTCAAGCCATCGTTTCGATCAACCTCTCGCTTGACGCGATCCTCATCTGCGCCCTGCAAGTCTATGACGCGCTCGCGTATCGAAGGCGTGACGTGCGCCGCGCTCACTTCGTAGCCGGGTCGCGTGACGACTATATGATTCGCGAGCGAGAGCACGCGCTCCCACTCGCGCCACGTCGTGATCTCCATCCACGAATCCGCGCCCATGATGAAGAAGAGCTGAGCCTCGCGTCCAAGCTCCGTCTGCAAGCGCGAGAGTGTGTCAACGGTGTATGGCCTTTCGGGCGCGTCGATCTCGATGCTCGACACCTTCAACTGCGCTTCCCCCTGCGTCGCCAGCACGAGCATGGCGTAACGCTGTAAGGCGGGCGTGACTCGCGTCTCGCGCTTATGCGGCGCGACGTGCGCCGGAATGAAAAGAACTGAGTCGAGCGCGAACAACTTTAAGAGTCGCCTGGCGACCGTGATGTGCCCGGCATGAACCGGATCAAACGACCCGCCGTAAAGAGCTATCCGCTTCAAACGTTCCACCACCAGAGCCTTCGGAATGTCTTAGCGATCTTTGCGAAATTCCTTTGCGTCCTTTGCGTTTAGAAAAAAGCTTTAACCGCAAAGGACGCGAAGGAAAACGCAAAGGACGCAAAAGAGAATCTTCCTTCAACTCGCGAGTCGATGTGCAGCTTCATCCGATTCGCGTGCCATTGAAGCGTTAATCTCATCCAGGAGGCGCGCCACTCCATTGATCAGCTCGCGAACGCCTTCACGCGTCGCCGAAGAGATCGCATAAAAAGGCTTCCCTTCCTCTTCAGCGCGGCGTCTCAATCTCTCCAGGCGCTCCGGCTCGTCCAGCGCATCCAGTTTCGTTGCGACGACGATCTGCGGGCGCGCAGCGAGCCCAGCATCGTATGCCCCCAGTTCGTGATTAATCGCCTCATAATCGCTGACCGCGTCACGCCCCGAGAGCGAGGAGACGTCGACGAGATGTAGCAGGAGCTTGGTTCGCTCGATGTGACGAAGAAAACTGTCGCCCAAGCCTGCGCCCCTGTGCGCGCCTTCGATCAGCCCCGGAATATCGGCGACGACAAACGTGCGGTACTCACCGAGATCGACGACGCCGAGGTGCGGCTCCAGAGTGGTGAAGGGATAATCGGCGATCTTAGGCTTCGCGGCTGAGATCGTCGAGATGAGCGTGGATTTCCCTGCATTAGGGAATCCGACGAGCCCCACGTCGGCGATCAGTTTCAACTCAAGTTGTAGCTCAAGCTCTTCGCCGACGCTTCCCTCCTGGTGATAGCGCGGCGCACGGTTGGTCGAGGTCGCGAAATGCGAGTTGCCGAAACCGCCGCGCCCCCCACGCGCGGCGAGCCAGCGTTCCCCATTCTGCGTGAAGTCGTACAGCAGATCACCCGTTGCGGCATCGAAGACCTGTGTGCCGACGGGAACGCGCACGGTCGTGTCCACACCATCACGCCCTGATCGGTTAGAGCCTTCACCATGACGCCCGCGCTCGGCCACATGCTCCGGATTGTAACGCAAGTGTAAGAGCGTATTGAGAGACTCGTCCGCCTCCAGCCAGACGCTGCCGCCGCGACCGCCGTCCCCGCCCGAAGGCCCGCCGCGCGGGACGAACTTTTCACGACGAAAGGCCGTCACGCCGTTGCCGCCCGTGCCCCCCTGTACGCGAATTTTGGTGCGATCAATAAACATTCAGTAGTCAGTAGTCAGTAGCCAGTAGTCAGTAGAAAAGCGGGTTGTGTGTTCGTGCTGACTACTGGTTACCGCTTACTGCCTACTACGAAATCGAAAGCGACGCCCATCGCTTCAGAGTTAAAGGACTCGGCGCGGGCGTCGCATTGGGTGCGGGCTTTTCTGCTCGACCTGAAGCCCTATGCGGCAGCCGCTGGAGGCGCTTGTTCAGGCGCGGCAGCCGTCGCTTCAGGATAGACGCTGATGAACTTACCCGAACGACCCTTATCCTCGAACTTAACTACACCGTCGATGAGCGCGAACAACGTATCGTCCTTGCCGCGTCCGACGTTCTTGCCGGGCTTCCACTTCGTGCCGCGTTGCCGCGCGAGAATGTTTCCACCGAGCACGTGCTCGCCGCCGAATTTCTTCAACCCCAATCGCTGCGCGTTCGAATCGCGACCGTTACGCGAAGAACCGACCCCTTTTTTGTGTGCCATAAAAACTCCTTGGGAACACAGAACACAGGAGTCAGAAGTCAGAAGAAATAAAAGCGATCATTGCTTTTATTCTGTCTCCTGTATTCTGTCTTCTGTATTCTGCTCTTACCCAATCGAATCTATTTTCAAAGTCGTATAATTCTGGCGATGGCCTTGCTTGCGCTTGTAGTGCTTGCGGCGCTTCTTCTTGAAGACGATGATCTTCGCGTCGCGCCCGTGATCGACGACGGTCGCCGCCACGCCCCCGCCTTCAACTAAGGGTGAACCGATCTTCGGCTCGTCAGTGCCTGCGATCATCAACACATCAAGCTCGACCGACTCGCCGACCTGCTTGTCAAGCAAGGGGACGCGCACTTGTCCGCCCTCTTCGACACGAAACTGCTTGCCGCCACTCCTGATTATTGCGTATGCCATTTTCCTTATCACCCTCCACAGATGAGCGCCTCACCTGTTATCGAAAAGTCGTTTATTATAAAGGTCTTGAGTTGAAGCGTCAACGCAGGGTGGGCGGTATTTTGACCTGTCCTTTGGCGCCATTATTCGACATGAAATTCTCCATGAACTTGGTCGAAAAGTCGCCCGCCTGAAACTTCGGATCGCTCATGATCTTCAGGTGAAGCGGGATCGTCGTCTTGATCCCTTCGATGACCATCGCCCCAAGAGAGCGGCGCATGCGCGCGATAGCCAGCTCACGCGTGCGCGCGTGGACAATGACCTTGGCGATCATCGAATCGTAATAAGGGGGCACGAAGTAGCCCGGGTAGATAGCCGTATCGACGCGCACGCCGGGGCCGCCCGGCAGGTTGCAGGCCGTGATGCGACCCGGACAGGGCGTGCCCGTGACGGGGTCTTCAGCGTTGATGCGACACTCTATCGAATGGCCGACGATGACCAAATCCGACTGCTTGTAGCCGAGCGGTTCACCCTCCGCGATCCTGATCTGGTTGCGCACGATGTCTGCCAGTGTGACCATCTCTGTCACCGGATGCTCGACCTGTATGCGCGTGTTCATCTCCATGAAGTAAAAACGGCTGTCTTCGTCGAGCAGAAACTCCATCGTGCCCGCGCTCGAATAGCCGATGCCCTTACAGGCAGCGACCGCCGCCGCGCCCATCTCTTCGCGCAGCTCAGGCGTGAGCACAGGCGAGGGCGCTTCCTCTAATAGCTTTTGATGACGACGCTGAATCGTGCACTCACGCTCGCCCAGATGTATGCACTCGCCATACTCGTCCGCGAGCACCTGTATCTCTATGTGGCGCGGGCGCTCAATGTAACGCTCTATGTAGATGTCGCCGTTCTTAAAGGCGGCTGCCGCTTCCGTAGAAGCCGTTTCAAGCGCCTGTCCAAGCTCCCCTTCCTGACGGACGATGCGCATGCCGCGTCCGCCGCCGCCCGCCGCCGCCTTGACGATCACGGGGAAGCCTATCTCGCGCGCCAGCCTCAAGGCCTCGTCCTCAGACTCCAGAGGGTCGGGGCTTCCAGGCAGGACAGGCAGTCCAGCCTCTGTCATCGCGCGACGCGCCTCCACCTTGTCGCCCATCAGGCGAATGACGCTTGCGCTCGGGCCTATGAACTTGATGTTGCACGCCTCGCAGATTTCCGCGAAGTAGGAGGATTCGGCGAGAAAGCCGTAACCCGGATGAATGGCATCAACGTTGGTGATCTCGGCGGCACTGATGACCGCAGGAATGTTCAGATAGCTCTGCGCGGAGGGAGGCGGGCCGATGCAGACAGACTCGTCCGCGAAGCGCACGTGAAGCGAATCCCGGTCGGCTTCACTGTGGACGGCGACCGTGCGAATGCCCATCTCCTTGCACGTCCAGATGATCCGGCACGCGATCTCGCCGCGATTGGCGATCAGAATCTTACGGAACTTGCGCGTGCTTATGCTCATAATAGTAAGCAGTAAGCAGTGAGCAGTAAGCAGTGAGCAGTAAGCAGTCTGACCTGCTTTTAACTGCTTACTGCTCACTGCTTACTGCTCACTTTTTGATTCCAAAGAGCGGTTGATTGTATTCAACCGGCTGCCCGTTCTCGACGTAAATCTTCACCACCTCGCCGCTCATCTCCGCCAGAATCTCGTTCATCAGCTTCATCGCTTCGATGATGCAGACAACCGTGTCCGGATTAACCTGACTGCCGAGGCGCACGAAAGGCTCTGCGGTCGGAGACGGCGAGCGATAGAAAGTGCCGACGATTGGTGAAGGGATAATGTGTAAGCCTTCATCTTCTGAAGGGGCTGCTCCCTGCTGCTGCGGCTGCGCACCCGCTTCCAATATGGTGGCGTCATAATCCAATGCCGCGCTCTGAGCCTGGACGCCGCCTCCTGCTTCTTCGACGTACGACTGCGACGCGGAGGCTGTAGGCCCGGCGGAGGTCTGACCCGTCGCTGCCATTTGCTGAGGTAGGGAAGAGGCTGGCGCGGAGGTTTGCATCTGAGCTGGCAACTCGCGTCCCAGGCGAACGCGAAAGCCCTCGCGCTCAAGCTCAAAATCCGTGAAACCGTGTTTGGCGATCAGCTCGACTAACTCGCGCAGCTCATCCATGTTGAGCGAGGCTTCTGGATGGCGCGGCTGATTCTGCTGCGGATGATGACGGCGGCGCGAGCGCTCGCGACCACCGACACGCTCAGATGGTCTTGCCTTTTGTGATTGTTCGTTGCCTGGTGTTGGCAGCGTTTCTTGATCGCTCATTCTTTTGATTTGTCTATAGAGCAGGGGGTCGTCCTCCTCCTGCTCGCCTGGAGCGCGCCGTGCCGCGCAAAACCGCCTGTCGCATCGAATAAAGCGAAGAGCCCCAACAGTCCCGTTCGTGCGCGCCGAAGGTCGTTTGGGGCTCGCGGCCACTGAGCGCCTACGTTTCTCTCTTAAAGCTCGCGCACCGCTCGATTGATTCGACTACAGCTCTTACTTATCCGTCTCCTGCTCGGCAGCAGTCTGCTCCGTCTTCTTGGCACGACGACCGCCCTTGGGCTTGTTGGCCTCTAGCTCTTCGACCTCAGCGTCCTCACCACGCCCGCGCGCCGCAGTCGTCTCTTCCTTCTCGAAAGTCTGGTCGGCTTTGCGGCCTCCGCGACGCCCGCCCGCAGCTTCTTTGGATTCACTCGCCCTGGTCGTCGTCTTCTTCTTGCTGCTCGCGACAGACTTGGCACGCTTGTTCGCGGCCTCGATGGCCTCGCGCTCCTTCGGATTATCGACCAGCTCGATGATCGCCAACTCTGCGTTATCGCCGTCGCGCCGACCCAGCTTGATGATGCGCGTATAACCGCCCGGACGATCCTTGTAGCGTTCGCCCAGCTCATCGAAGAGCCTTTTCAGCGCCGCGACGCCCGCCGTGCGCGGCGCGCGCATGGAAGCCCGCCGCCCGGTCGAAGGCGCTTGCTGGCGATTGCCCGAATGGAAGAACGCGGCGGCCTGACGGCGCAGGTGAACCCCGCGCGCCGCGCCCGCATCGTCGCCCTCTAAATTCTGCGCATGCCTTGAGAGCGTGATGGCGCGCTCGACAAAGGGGCGCAACTCTTTCGCCTTCGGCAAAGTGGTGATGATGCGCTCGTCGCGCGCGTTAATGAGCGAAGTCGCAAGGTTGCGCAGCATAGACATGCGATGCGCCGTCGTGCGGCCCAGTTTACGATGTGCTTTTTGATGTCGCATAGCTCTAGATGTCAGATGCCAGATGTCAGATGTTAGTTAAAACGCCAGCTTGAGCCGACATCTAACATCCGACATCTAACCTCTACCTTTACTCTTCGTCGCCGAAATCTTCGTAATCGCTGAGGTCGCCGTCGCGCCCGCCCGTGCCCGGAATCGGATTGCCCTGCGCATCGAACTCCATGCCGAAATCAAGCCCCATCCCGTTGAGGATGTCCTTGATCTCGTTTAAGGACTTCTTGCCGAAGTTCTTTGTCGCCAGCATCTCGCGCTCACTGCGCTGCACGAGGTCGCGTATGGTGCGAATGTCGGCGTTCTTCAAGCAGTTGTAGGAGCGCACCGAAAGCTCCAACTCGTCCACGGACTTGTCGAGCACGTCGTTGCGCGGCAAGGGCGGACGCTCCATGTTGGCGTAGGTGTAATCGTCCGTGTCCTCCTCAAAATTGATGAAGATCGACATGTGATCCTTAATCAGCTTGGCGGCCAGGCCAATCGCGTCGTCAGGCTTGACAGAGCCGTCCGTCCAGACCTCTATCGTCAGTTTGTCGAACTCCGTGTTCTGCCCCAAACGCGCGGCCTCGACCGTATAGTTGACCTTCTTCACAGGCGTATGCACGGAATCAATCGGGATGTAGCCCAAGCTCAGGTCTTCGTCGAAATTGCGGTCGGCGGAGACGTAGCCGCGTCCCCGCTTCAACCGCATCTCAATTCGAAGCGACCCTCCCTCGCTGACCGTCGCGATGTGCACGCTAGGGTCTAACACCTCGACGTCAGCGTCCGCTTCGATGTCTGCGGAGGTCACCTCCCCCGCCCCTTCCTTGTTGATCGTGAGCGTCTTCGCCTCGTTGCCGTGCAGTTTGAAAGGAACCTGCTTCAGATTCAGAATCACGTCGGTCGCATCTTCAACGACGCCCGCGATGGACGAGAACTCATGTTCGACGCCTTCGATCTTCACGGCAGTGATGGCCGCGCCCTCGATGGAAGAGAGCAGCGCACGACGCAAGCTGTTGCCGACAGTCGTGCCAAAGCCGCGCTCGAAAGGCTGCGCGGAAAAGCGCCCGTAGCGGTCGGTCATCGTCTCCGTGTCAGCCGCCAGGCGGCGCGGCATCTGAAAACCTGTCCAGAGATTGTTTTGATCCATAGCCATAATTTTTTGAGTCTAGAAGTCCCGCAGTGCCGGAGCCCGGAGTGAGAAGCAATTGACTCCGGACTCCAGACTTTTGCTTATTACTTGCTATAAAGTTCGACGATCAATTGCTCGTTGATCGAACGGTCTATATCGGCGCGCGTCGGCAAGCTCATAATGCGCGCACTCATCTCCGCCCCATCCGCCGGAGCGATCCAAGAGGGTCGCCCGCGCCCGGCAGCCGTCTGCCATGCGCCTTCAATGTGCGGATTGCGACGGCTCGGCTCACGGACGCCGATGACATCGCCGATCTTCACCTGGAAAGAAGGAATGTCGACCTTGCGCCCGTTGACCTCTATGTGACCGTGGTTGACGAGTTGGCGCGCCTGGCGGCGCGATGTGGAGAAGCCCGCGCGATAGACTGCGTTGTCCAGTCGGCGTTCGAGCAGGAACAAAAGGTTCTCGCCCGTGATGCCCTTCTGGCGCGCAGCGCGCTCGAAGTAGTTGCGAAACTGTCCTTCGAGAATAAAGTAAATGCGTTTGACCTTCTGCTTCTCGCGCAGTTGCTGGCCGTAGCCGACGAGCGTCTTGCCACGACGCATCGAGTTGCCATGCTGTCCGGGCGGCTGGGTGCCGCGTTTTTCAATCGGACACGAAGGCTTGTAGCAACGGTCCCCTTTGAGGAAAAGTTTTGCACCTTCGCGGCGGCACAAGCGGCACACCGCATCTCTATACCTAGCCAATCTTTTTGCCTCCGGTCTGGCCGAACCAGACGGAAAAGTTTACAGGCGGTGCACCTCCGAGACGCGTGCGCCAGGCCCTTCATCCTTTAGGTTAATCCATTGCGGATTGCGGATCGCGGATTGCGGATTAACCTCCGCACCAATCCGCAATCCGAAATCCGCATTCCAAAATCGTTACACTCTACGACGCTTCGGCGGACGGCATCCGTTGTGCGGGATGGGCGTCGTGTCGCGAATCAACGTGACACGAATACCGGCGTTGTTGATAGCGCGAATCGCCGACTCGCGCCCGCCGCCCGGCCCCTTCACACGCACTTCGCACTGCTGCATGCCAACATCTCTGGCCTTGGTGGCGGCCTCGTAAGCAGCCTGCTGCGCGGCGAACGGCGTCCCCTTGCGTGAACCACGGAAACCGCGCGCGCCCGAAGACGACTGCGCGATCAGGTTGCCTTCCAGATCGGTGATCGAGATCAGCGTGTTATTGAAAGACGCCGCGATATGAGCGATCCCGACCGGAATATTCTTCTTCTCTTTCTTGCGAAAGACCTTCTTCTTTCCGCCTGCTTTTGCCATAAAATAGTAGTCAGTAGCCAGTAAACAGTAGCCAGTAGGTGGTAGCCCTGCCGGTCAGCTTGTCTACTGACTACTGGCTACTAACTACTGACTACTTCTGTTTATTTCTTACCCGGCGCTTTCTTCTTCGCGATGGTGGCGCGGCGCGGGCCTTTGCGCGTGCGCGCGTTGGTATGAGTGCGTTGTCCGCGAACGGGCAAGCCGCGACGATGGCGCAAGCCCCGATAGCATCCGATGTCCATCAAACGCTTGATGTCCATCTGCACGCGCTTACGCAGGTCGCCTTCGATCTCGCCCTGCTCTTCGAGAACAGCACGGATGCGACCCAGCTCGTCCTCGTTCAAATCCCTGACACGCGTATCGACGCTGACCTGCGCCTGTTGCAGGATCGAGGTCGCGCGCGAGCGTCCGATTCCGTAAATGTATGTGAGGCCGATCTGTGCGCGCTTGTTAGGCGGAAGATCGACACCAGCCACACGAGCCATAACTTTTCCATTTCGGATCGCTGATTTCGGATTGCGGATTTAAGAGAAGCACGCGCCTGTCTTTTCAATCCGCATTCCGCAATCTACAATCCGCAATCCTTTCATCCTTGTCGCTGTTTATGCTTCGGGTTGGTGCAGATCACGCGCACCACGCCTTTGCGGTGGATGATCTTGCAGTTATCACACATCTTTTTGACTGAAGCCCGTACTTTCATCTCGCCTCACCTCTCGCCTGGGGTTGCCTCGTTTAAACACTGGCGTCTACTTGTAGCGGTAAGTGATCCGACCGCGATTCAGATCATAAGGCGAGAGTTCGACGAGCACGCGGTCGCCGGGAAGAATACGTATGAAATGCTTGCGCATCTTGCCCGAAATATGCGCGAGCACCTGATGCTGATTATCTTCCAACTCGACGCGAAACATCGCGTTCGGCAAGGTCTCCAGCACCTTCGCCATGACCTCTATCGCTTCTTCCTTCGCCATACACTCTAGAGCATAAATTTGCTGACGCCGACAAACTGTAAATAGTAGCACACAGGCTCTTTCTTGCCAAGGCGGGCGGGACTCAGACGGTCGCAGCGACGGGCTGCTTTTCATTCACTTCGACGACGCGGGTCAGGACTTCGGGGCCATTTTCCGTGATCGCAATCGTATGCTCGGCGTGCGCGCTCGGCTGCCCGTCCAGCGTCACAACCGTCCACCCGTCTGAGAGCACCTTCGTGCGGTGCGTACCCATATTGACCATCGGCTCGACGGCAAAGACGTACCCGTTTCTGATCAATGCGCCCTTGTCCGGCGTGCCGTAGTTGGGAATCTGCGGGTCTTCATGCATACGCCGCCCGATGCCGTGCCCGACGTAGTCGCGCACAATCGTATAGCCATGCGCTTCGGCGTGGCTTTGGACAGCCCATCCGATGTCGCCTAAGTGTTTCCCCTCACGGCACTGCCCGATAGCATGCTCAAGGCACTCTTCCGTGACGCGAATAAGCTTGAGCCTATCCTCCGACACACGACCGACGGGCACAGTCGTCGCCGTGTCGCCAACGAAACCGTCGAGCGTCGCGCCGACATCTATCGAGAAGATATCGCCCTCCTTCAACTTGTAATGAGAAGGGAAGCCATGCACGACCTGCTCGTTGACGGAGGCGCAGATCGAGAAAGGGTAACCGTGATACCCTTTGAAGGTCGGCAGCGCCCCGGCATCGCGAATCATCTTCTCTGCCGCCGCATCGACTTCCATCGTCGTGATCCCCGGCTCGACCATGCGCCGCAACTCCTGAAGGACAAGCCCGACGAGCCGCCCGGCGGCGCGCATCTTCTCCAGCTCTTTTTTTGACTTCCCGATAATCATAAAGCAGTTTTGAGTTTTCAGTTTTCAGTTTTCAGAAGCGGGACGAAATGCTTTAACGGAACACTGAAAACCGAAAACTGAAAACTCATTTCGTCACTATTCTTTCGATGTCCCCGTAAATCTCTTCCGCCGCGCGCGTGCCATCGACGCGGCGCAGGAGATTGGATGCCTGATAATAATCCAGGAGCGGGCGCGTCTGCTCCGCGAAGGTGCGCAGCCGTGCCTGCACCGTCTCAGGGTTATCGTCTGCGCGGTGAGTCAACTGCGCGTCCGGGTGCAAGTCGCAAACGTTATCCTTCCGTGGCGGCTTGAAATAGATATTGTAAATTTCGCCACAGACGGGACAGGTGCGCCGTCCGGTCATGCGCTTCTCCAACATCTCAAGCGGCACGTCCACGAGAATTGCCTGGATTCTGTTCCCCTGCTCGACGGCCAGTTTCTCCAGCATCGCGGCCTGCGCGGGCGTACGCGGGAAGCCGTCCAGGATGTAGCCGTGTTTACAGTCGTCGCGCCCCGTGCGCTCGCGCACGACGCGGATCGTCACGTCGTCCGGGACGAGCTGCCCGGCCTCCATGATGGCGCGGACCTCATCTGCGAGCGGCGTGCGTTCCTCCTTCAGCGCGCGAAACATGTCGCCCGTCGAAATCTGCGGCAGCCCCAAACGCTCCTCAAGCAGACGCGCCTGCGTCCCCTTCCCCGCGCCAGGCGCACCCATTAGGACGATAATCTTTGACATACGTCAGTAGACAGTAGCCAGTAGCCAGTAGAAACGCACGTTCTGTTTTCATGCTGACTACTGACTACTGTCTACCGTGTTTATGCTCTTCGTCCACGCAAGCGTCCGCCGGAGCCGAGGAAACCTTCGTAGTTGCGCATCACCAGTTGCGCTTCGATCTGCGCGACCGTATCCATGGCGACGCCGACGAGAATCAGCAGGCTCGTGCCGCCGAAGTAGAACTGGTAGCCCATGCCCGTCGGAATCCATGTCAGCCCCGGCGTGTTGCTCACAAAGGCATCGATGGTTGCACCGACGAAGGGGATGCGCGCGACCTTGAAGCCGCTGAGCATGATCTGCGGGATAAACGCCACCAGCGCCAGGTAGAGAGCGCCCACGGTTGTGAGCCGCGTCATGATCGTGTTCAAATATTCGGCGGTCGCACGTCCGGGGCGTATGCCCGGCATAAAGCCGCCGTGCTTGCGCAGGTTGTCGGCCACCTCCTCGACGTTAAAGACGATGGAGATGTAGAAGAAGGTGAAGATGACGATGAGCGAGATAAAGATCAGCTCATAGTAGGGATCGCCTCCGTGGAAGACGGAGAAGAATCCGTACACCCTGCTCCACACTGAATTCGGATTAGCGGGGTCGGGAGGAAAGGCCGAGAAGATCGTCTGCGGCATCGCCAGCACGGAGGAGGCGAAGATGACTGGGATCACGCCGCCCATGTTGACCTTCAAAGGCATGGTCGTCTGCTGGCCTCCGACCATCTGACGCCCGACGTGGCGCTTGGCATAGCTGACGGCGATCTTACGTCGTCCCGATTCGACGAACACGATGAAGGCGATGAGCGCAACGAGCGCCAAGACCAGCGCGATCACGCCGATGGTCTGAAGAGCGTCGCCGGCTCTGACGCGTTCGAACACCTGCGTGACGCCGTTGGGCAGGCCGATGATGATGCCCGCGAAAATAAGCAGCGAGATACCGTTGCCGACGCCGCGCTCCGTGATCTGCTCGCCGAGCCACATCACGAAGATCGTGCCAGTCGTCAGCGTCAGGACGGTGGTCAGCAGGAAGCTCCAGCCGGGGTCGCCGACGCCGTTGACTTGCAGCCAGTGCGCGACGAAAGAGGTCTGAATGCAGGCGAGCCCGACCGTCAGGTAGCGCGTCCACTGGTTGATCTTCTGCCGCCCCATCTCGCCCTCTTCCTGCAACTTCTTCAACTGCGGAGAGACGACCGTCATCAACTGCAAGATGATCGAGGCCGTGATGTAGGGGGTGACGCCGAGCGCGAAAACGGAGATCGTGCGGAAGTTGCCGCCGGAGAACAGATCGAGTACGCCGAGCAGCGTACCGCTCACGTCGTGCCACACCTGTTCAAGGCGCGCCTTGTTAATTCCTGGGGCGCTGACGTGCGCGCCGAGGCGATAGACGATCAGCAGGCCGAGCGTAAAGAAGATACGTTTACGCAGGTCCGGCACATTGAACATGTTGCGAACGGCGGCGAAAAACTTTTCCATGACCTCTAAACCTCTTACGCTCTCTTTACTTCAGATTTCCGAAACAACTTCAATTATCGCTCGCGTCAAGAAAGAAAGCAAAAGAAGTAGACAGTAGACAGTAGCCAGTAGTCAGTAGAAATAAAGGCAACTGCTCTTCTTTTCTACTGGCTACTGGCTACTGACTACTGTCTACTTTTGTCCGGCCTCTGCCGTCTGCTCCCTCGTGATTAAGGTGGCAGCCCCTCCCGCCTGTTCTATCTTCTCGCGCGCGCTCCTGGTGAAACGGTGCGCGGAGATGCGCAACGCTTTTGAAATCTCGCCTGTGCCGAGGACGACCACATCGCGCTTGGCCTTCTTGATGAGCCCGCGCTCGTGCAGGAGTTCCGGGGTCACTTCTTCGCCCGACTCGAAACTCCGATCCAGGGACGCGAGGCTCACCTCGATCCACTCTTTCTTGAAGATGTTGGTGAAGCCGCGCTTGGGCAGACGACGATGCAGGGGCATCTGGCCGCCCTCAAAGCCGATCTTGGCGGAATAACCTGAGCGGGACTTCTGACCCTTCTCGCCGCGACCTGAGGTCTTGCCCAAGCCTGAGCCGGGGCCGCGCCCGACACGCTTCTTCTTATGTGTCGAGCCTTCCGGCGCGTGAATATTATTAAGACCGATAGCCATTGCTCACTCCGTTCGCAGTCTTCAGTTTTGAGTTTTCAGTTTTCAGTTAAAGCTCTTCGCTTCCTTCTGAAAACTGAAAACCGGAAACTGAAAACTTCTATTCAATGATTCGCAGCAGGTGAGGCACTTTGGCGACAAAGCCGCGCATCGCGGGCGTGTCCGGGCGCTCGACCGTTTGATTTAACTTCGTCAGGCCGATGCTCCTGACGATCTGCTTATGCGTTTTCGGGGCTGCGATGAAGCTCCTGTAATACTGGATGCGAATCGTGCCGCCGCCACCACCGCCGCCCTCTTGCTGCTGATTATCTTCCTGCTCCGCCATAAAAACCTCTCATTAGAGTTTTCAGTTTCCGGTTTTCAGTTCTTCGCCAGACGCTGAAAACTGAAAACTGCTTACAGTTCCTCGACCTGCTTACCGCGCAGGCGCGCCAGCTCCATAGGGTCTTTCATTCTCAGGAGGCCGTCGAAGGTGGCGCGCACGACGTTGTGCGGGTTGTTCGATCCGAGCACCTTCGTGCGCACGTCGTGCACGCCCGCCGCCTGCATGACGGCACGCACGGCGCCGCCTGCGATCACGCCCGTGCCTTGCGACGCAGGCTTCATCAGCACGCGCCCCGCGCCATATTCGCCGATCAAAGGGTGCGGCAGCGTGTTGTTGATGAGCGGCACGCGAATCAAATTCTTTTTGGCCGCTTCGATGCCCTTCTTGATTGCGAGGGGCACTTCGCGCGCTTTGCCTGTGCCGAAGCCGACGTGCCCCGACTCGTCTCCGACGACGACGAGCGCCGCGAAGGAAAGGTTCTTGCCGCCCTTGACCACTTTGGTGACACGGTTGATGGAGATGACTTGATCCTTCAGATCAAGTCCCTGCGCGGATATACGTTGCTTGGGTTGTCTCATCTTTATTCCTGACTATTCTCGCCGCCACCGTCGCCATTTTGGGCTGCTGCCTCATCTTTATTCAATCCGGCGGCGCGCGCCGCATCCGTCAGCGCCTTGACGCGGCCATGATACAGGTAGCCGCCGCGATCAAAGACGACGTGGCTGATCCCTGCGGCCTGGGCGCGTTCTGCGATAGCTCGCCCGACGCGCTCGGCTGCTTCTATATTGCCGCCCGTGGCGCCGCGCAAATCTTTCTCCGTCGTCGAAGCGGACGCGAGTGTACGCCCCAGCTCGTCATCTATCAACTGAGCGTAAATGTGGTTCAGGCTGCGGTAGATCGCCAGGCGCGGGCGCTCTGTCGAGCCGCGCACCTTGCGACGAATCCGACGGTGTACCGCATTGCGAACCGCTGCTCTATCTTTGTTTGCCATCCCAACTCCATTTCGGATTGCGGATGGCGGATGGCGGATTTAAGGGAAGCGTATGCCCTCTTTTCAATCCGCAATCCGAAATCCGCATTCCGCAATCTTTTATTTCCCAGTCTTGCCCGGTTTCAGCTTCAGCGGCACATTCGCATAGCGCACGCCTTTGCCTTTGTAGGCATCTGGCTTGCGCAGATTGTGCATTTCGGCGGCCACCTGACCCAGTTTCTGCTTATCTATGCCGGAGAGCGTGAGCGTCGTCTGGTACTGCTGAATGCTCGACTTGGCCGCAATACGCTCGGCGCGCGCGTCGACGCCTTCGGGCAGCGGGAACTCTATCGGGTGCGAGTAGCCGAGCGAGAAGACGATTCTCTTGCCCTGCACGTCCGCCTTGTAGCCCACGCCGACGACGTCCATCTGCCGTGTGAATCCTTCGGTCACGCCGACGATGGCGTTGTTCGCCAGGGCACGCGCCAGACCGTGCTGCGCGGCCAGATCATCCGACACGCGATTGGCCTGCAACTGATCGCCTTCGAGCGTAAAGCTGATGCCTTCCGGGATCGGAGTCGTGAGCGTCCCCTTCGGCCCCTTCACTTCCAGTTCGCGCTCGCCGACCTTGACCGTGACGCCGCCCGGTACGGTGATAACTTTCTTTCCAATACGAGACATAATTCTTAACCTTCGGTTAAGGTAGTCAGTAGCCAGTAGTCAGTAGTCAGTAGAAAAGCGGTCGATTCTCGTTTTTCTACTGACTACAGACTACTGACTACTGTCTCCTAATAGATTTGTGCCAGCACCTCGCCGCCGACGTTCTCACGCCGGGCTGTCTTACCGCTCATCAGGCCGCGCGAGGTCGAGACGATGTTGATGCCGTAACCGCCTAGCACCCTCGGCATCTCCGTCGCGCCGACGTAGACGCGGCGTCCGGGGCGCGAGACTCTCTCCAGATGCGTGATCGAGGAGGTGCCGCGCGCGTCGTAACGCAGGAAGATGCGTATCGAGCGCTTGACGCCTTCGCCCTTGGTGACGAAGTTATTGATGTAGCCCTCTTCTTTGAGAATACGGGCGATCTCCAGTTTCAGCTTCGAGGCCGGAATATCGACGCGCGAGTGCTTCGCAGCTATGGCATTGCGAATGCGCGTCAGCATATCGGCGATAGGATCAGTCATTTACTCAACTCCAAATACAGATGCCAGATGTTAGATGTCAGATGTTAGTTAGACGCTCTTTACTAGCATCTAACATCTAGCATCTGACATCTGCTTTTCTACCAGCTCGATTTGACGACGCCGGGGATCTGCCCTTGGAGCGCCAACTCGCGGAAGCAGATGCGGCACAGGTTGAACTTGCGCAGGTAACCGCGCGGTCGTCCGCAGCGCTTGCAGCGAGTGTAAGCGCGCACTCCGAATTTAGGTTTCCGGTTCGCCTTCGCGATCAATGATTTCTTTGCCATACAACCTCAGATGTTAGATGTCAGATGTCAGATGTTAGCTAGAGGCCAGCGACTAGCATCTAGCATCTGACATCTAACATCTCCGTTACTGTCTGAACGGCATGCCGAGCGCCCGCAGGAGCGCGCGTGCCTGCTCGTCGTCGCGCGCGCTGGTGACAATCGAGATGTTCATGCCGCGCGTCTTGTCCACTTTATTGAAATCGATTTCGGGGAAGATCAACTGCTCGCGGATGCCGAGCGTGTAATTGCCGCGCCCGTCGAACGCCTTTGGGCTGACGCCGCGAAAGTCTCTGACGCGTGGCAGCGCCACCGTGATGAGACGATCCAGAAACTCGTACATGCGGTCGCCCCTCAAGGTCACCATCGTGCCGATGGGCATCCCCTGACGCAGCTTGAAGGAGGCGATGGACTTCTTCGCCTTCGTGACGACAGGTTTCTGACCCGTGATCGAACGCAGCTCGTCCGACGCCGTATCGAGAATCTTCGCGTTGGCAATCGCCTCGCCCATCCCCATGTTGATGACGATCTTCTCCAGGCGCGGCACCGCCATCGGATTTGTAATGCTGAACTCTTTCGAGATTGCCGGTGCAATCTCCTTCTGATAACGCTCTTTTAATCTGGCTGCCATTTTCTTCCACCCACCTATCGCCTGGGTCTCGCCCCTGAAGATTCTTGAATTTCAGAATCTCAGCTCAAACGTTTCCAGGCTCTTCGTTTCCGTGCTCAAAGGCTACTTTTCAACACTATGCCCGCTGCGCGACGCGACGCGAATTTTCGTGCCGTCGCCCTGCACCTCATATTTCACGCGCGTCGGGCTCCCCGATTGCGGGTCGATCAACTGCACGTTAGATATATCTATATAGGCTTCTTTATCGATGATGCCGCCGCCGCGATTGGTCTGGCGATTGGCCTTCTGATGTTTTTTAATCATGCCCGCGCCTTCGACCTTGACCTTGCCACGGGCTGGCAGGACTTCGAGCACGCGACCGCGCTTGCCCTTGTCGCGTCCAGCGATGACGACCACCTGATCGTTCTTCTTGATCTTTGCGCGCTTAGTTCCCTGTCCCACTTTTATATCACCTCCGGCGCTAAGGACACGATCTTCATATAGTTCTTGTCGCGCAGCTCGCGCGCCACGGGGCCGAAAACGCGCGTCCCGATGGGCGTGCCGTCATCTTTGATGAGCACCGCCGCATTCTGGTCAAAGCGGATGTAGGTTCCGTCCTTGCGCCGCACCTCTTTGCGTGTGCGCACGATGACGGCTGATTGCACCGTGCCCTTCTTGATAGTGCCATCGGGCGTGGCCTCTTTGACGGCGACCTTGATGCGGTCGCCCAGGGATGCGATCTTGCCAGTCGACCCGCCAATCGGCATGATCATCTCCACGCGCCGCGCCCCCGAATTATCAGCTACCTCCAGAGAGGTCTGCATCTGAATCATGACTCACCTCATTGCGGATTTCGGAATGCGGATTGCGGATTGAAGAAAACCTTCGCTTTTCCATCCGCAATCCGAAATCCGCCACTCCACAATCCTATTTTGCTGCCTTCTGCACGATCTCGACGACGCGCCAGCGCTTACGCGCCGAAAGGGGACGCGTCTCGACGATACGCACCTTGTCGCCCACGCTCGCGCCCGTCTCATCATGCGCCATGAAACGGGATGTGCGCCGCACGTAGCGACGATACTTCGGATGCTTGACGAGGCGGTCAACGCGCACGACGACCGTCTTCTCCATCTTGTCAGAGGCCACGACGCCGACCTTTTGCGAGCGGTTTCCACGCTTGCCAGCTTCTGTGCCCGTGGCGTTGCCCGCCTGCGCATCCACGTTCGGCGCGACCTCATGTGCCAGCGACTCGCCCGACACCACTGCCTCGGCCACCTCTGTCTCCGGCGATGTCGGCTCGACATCGGTCGAAACTGGCGTCACGGCTTCTTGATTCTCTTCTGCCATCTCTTACCTCTCGGGACAGGTGGCCTGGTCTCAGGCGCAGGGTTTCGGTTCTTCTTTGACCGTCACCTGATGCCTGATACCTGACACCTCATTTTGCTGCCTGCGTCTCGCGCTCGCGCACGAGCGTCTGGATGCGCGCCAGCGACTTCTTCTCCTGACGTATGCGCTTGATCGCATCAACTTCGCCCAGCGCCAGTTTGAAATTCAAACGAAAGAGCGACTCCTTCAAACGCGCCGCTTCGCCGTGCAAATCCTCGTCGGCCAGCTCGCGCAGCTTGTCCAGTTCTTCGCGCTTCTTCATAGCTAAATCGCGCCTCCTTCTTGCTCCGCGCGGGTCACAAACTTCGTCTTGATCGGAAGCTTCTGCGCCGCCAGCCGCATCGCCTCGCGCGCCACCTCCTCCGTGACTCCTTCAATCTCGTAGAGGATGCGCCCAGGCTTGACGACCGCCACCCAGTATTCCGGCGCGCCCTTGCCCTTACCCATACGTGTTTCCGCAGGCTTCTTTGTGATTGGCTTGTCGGGGAACATGCGTATCCAGATTTTACCGCCGCGCTTGATGTGCCGCGTCATAGCAATACGCGCCGCCTCTATCTGGCGATCAGTGATCCATGCGGGCTCCAGACTTTTGAGACCGTATTCACCGAAACTGATCTCCGCACCGCGCAGGGCCTTGCCCGTCATACGCCCCTTCATCTGCTTACGGTGCTTTACTTTCTTCGGCATCAACATAATTATTTGTCCGTTGTCCGTCGTCCGTTGTCAGTTGTTTTTAGTTCGTTGTCTCAGATGCTACGCTTTAACCTTTCAAGTTACCCTAGCGAACAACGGACAACTGACTACTGACCACTGACAGCCTTTAGGTTCTTTCTCCACGCGGGCGGCGCTCGCCTCGCTCTCCGTCGCGGCCTTCGCGCTCGCGGCGCGTGCGCGGGCGGCGCTCACGCCCGTCGCCGCGCGGCTCGTTGATCGGATCGGAGCCCGTACCGCGCGCCATCGCTGCCTTCGGATCGAGAATCTCGCCCCTGTAAATCCAGACCTTGACGCCGATCACGCCGAAGGTCGTGTGCGCCTCTGCGAAGCCATAGTCAACGTCCGCGCGCAGGGTGTGCAGCGGCAGTTGTCCTTGGAGGTGCCACTCGCTGCGCGCGATCTCGGCTCCGTTCAGACGACCTGAGACTTTGACCTTGATGCCCTGCGCGCCGAAGCGCAGAGACTCTTCGACCGCTTTGCGCATGGCGCGGCGGAAGGCGATGCGCTTCTCAAGCTGCGCGCCGATCTTCTCGGCCTGCAATTGCGCGTTCAATTCCGGCTTGTGAATCTCCTGAATGGAGACCAGAATCTCGCGCCCGGTCTTGGCCGAAAGGTCTGCTTTGAGCTTGTCTATCTCCGCGCCCTTGCGTCCGATGATGATGCCTGGCCGGCTGGTGTAGATGATGATCTTCAGGCGGTTGGCCGCGCGCTCGACATCGACGTGGCTGACGCCCGCGCCTGCGAAGCGGTGCTTCAAGACAGCCTTCAGCTTCAAGTCTTCCAGCAGGTACTCGCCGAACTGCTTCTTCGCGTACCAGTGCGAATGCCAGTCCTTGTTGTAGCCTAAGCGGAAGCCGTATGGATGAACTTTCTGACCCACTCTTCTTCTCCGTTTCAGTCCGACTGCAATTCGAGATTTGAGAGCTGCAATTTCAGACCTCAAATGCTAAGGGTTCAAATTCTCAAATCCGAAATTTTCAAATCTCAAATCAGAGATGGTTTATTCGCCGCTCGCTGTCTCTTCTGCGGCGCTCTCATTCTTTTCGCTCGCAGCGCCCCTGGTCTCTCTCTTTTCGCCCTCTGCCTTTGGCGCTGCGGTACGCTTGGCTCTTGGCGCTGCGACTGCTCCGCCGCGCTTACGATTCTTGCTCTCGGCGGGCTTAGTTGCCCGACCGGCAGCGGCTTTGCCATTACCCTTCGCGTCTGCTGCTGCCACCTTCTCGTCGCTCGAAAGCAGCACGGTGATGTGGCAGAAGTGACGACGCTCGCGGTAGGCGCGACCCTGCGGCGCCGGGCGCACGCGCCGTCGATTCTTCGTCGGCCCGCGATCAACGAATGCCGCTTTGACCCACAACTCATCCGGGTCAATGGCGATGTTCGCTTTCTCTGCCGCCTCAGAGGCATTGGCGATGGCCGAGCGAACGCAGGCTTCGATCCCATCAGCCGCACGCTTGTTCGTGTATTGCAGGATCGCCAACGCCTGGTTGACGTTCTTGCCGCGAATCATATCGACCACGAGCCGCGCCTTCTGCGCCGATCCGCGAAGATACTTTGCACTCGCTTTTGCTTCCATAATCACTCCGTGAAAAAGTGATGAGTACTCAGTACTCATCACTCAGTACTTTACTTCTTCGCTACTTTCGAAGACTTCTCAGCCTTCGTGCCCGAATGTCCTTTGAAGGTTCGGGTTGGCGCAAATTCGCCGAGCTTGTGTCCGACCATGTTCTCCGTGACGTAGATGGGCAGGTGTCGCTTGCCGTTATGCACGCCGAAGGTCAGCCCGACCATGTCCGGCGTGATCGTCGAACGCCGCGACCACGTCTTGATCGCCGGTGGACGCGCCGTGCCCTCACGAATACGCTGCACAGCCTTCGCTATACTCCCGTCAATAAACGGCCCTTTTTTAACTGAACGCGCCATAATGTTCCGCTTCGCTCCACAAGATGTCAGAGGCTGGATGTCAGATGTCAGTTTTCGACTAGCATCTAGCATCTGACATCTAATATCTGTTATTTCACTCGTCGATCCCGCACGATCATCTTCTGCGTGCGCTTGTTGCTGCGCGTCTTGTAGCCGCGCGTCGGTTGCCCCCAGGGCGTAACGGGGTTGCGCCCGCCGGAGGTCTTACCCTCGCCGCCGCCGTGCGGGTGATCGACAGGGTTCATCGCCACGCCGCGCACGTGCGGGCGTATACCTTTCCAGCGTGTGCGTCCGGCCTTGCCGTAAGAGATGTTCTCGTGCTCGACGTTGCCGACCTGGCCGACAGTCGCCTTGCAGACTACGGGGACGCGGCGGACTTCTCCCGAAGGCATACGAAGTTGCGCGTAATCGCCCTCTTTCGCCACCAGTTGAGCAAACGCTCCGGCGCTTCTAGCCATCTGCCCGCCCTTGCCTGGGCGCAGCTCTATGTTGTGAATCTGCGTGCCCAGCGGAATGTTGCGAATCGGGAGGCTGTTGCCCGGCAGAATGTCCGCTTCCGGGCCGCTCATCACGGTCTTGCCGACCTCAAGTCCGGCGGGCGCGATGATGTAGCGCTTCTCGCCATCCAGATAGCTGATGAGCGCGATGTGCGCCGAGCGATTCGGATCGTACTCGATCTGCGTGACGCGACCGGGCACGCCCTCTTTGTCGCGCTTGAAGTCGATGATGCGATAGAAACGCTTGTGGCCGCCGCCGCGCCGCCTCACTGTGATGCGCCCGTCGTTGTTGCGACCCGAAATGCGCTTCTTCGGCTCAAGCAGAGACTTCTCGGGCTCTGCGCCCACGGTCAACTCATCGCGCGTCAGATAGGTCTGGTAACGCCGCGACGGTGATGTCGGTGTAAGTTTCTTGATGCCCATAACTTTTAGTAGTCAGTAGCCAGTAGTCAGTAGTCAGTAGAAAAGCATTCTGTTTTTATGCTGGCTACTGACTACTGTTTTTCAGATTGACTCGCCGTAATCAATGGGCTTCTCGCCCTGCTTCAACGTCACGTAGGCTTTCTTCCAGGACGGCTTGCGCCCTTCGTAGCGCCCGCGACGCGCCATCTTGCCCATGTAGTTGATCGTGCGCACCTGGTCGACCTTGACCTGGAAGATCGTCTCGACCGCAGACTTGATTTCAGGCTTGGTCGCGCGCCGGTCAACGCGGAAGGTCAGGAGCTGCCGCGCATCCTGCGTCTCCTCCTTCGCGACGAGCGCCTTTTCAGTAATGACGGGCGACTTGATGATGTCCCAAACTGTCCTCATCGCTTAGGCCGCCTCCTCTTCCGTATCTGCGGCGTCTCTCTCAGCAGGAGCGGCGTCCGCCCTCTCTTCTTCTTCTTCTCCAGCGCCCGCTTCGTCCCGTTTCGACTTAGGGTCGAGCAACTGTACTAACTCCTCGGCAGCCGCGCGCGAGAGCACTAGCTTTTCGTGATAGAGCAGGTCGTAGATGTTCAAGCCGTAGCTGTTGACGACCTTCGCGCGCTTGACGTTGCGCGCCGCCAGCATCAGGTTATCGTTATCAAGCGAATCGACGATCAGCGTCCGGCCTTCGAGTTCGAGCGTGCCGAGAGACTTGACGAACTCCTTCGTCTTCGGCTCGCTGAGCGTGAACGCATCTATGACCAGGAGGTTGCCTTCGCGCAGCCGCTCCGACAGCGCAGAGCGCAGAGCGCCGCGCCGCATCTTCTTCGGCATGTTATAAGACCAGTCGCGCGCCTGCGGCCCGTGTACGTTGCCGCCGCCTTTCCACAGGGGCGAGCGGATCGACGCGATACGCGCACGTCCCGTTCCCTTCTGCCTCCAGAGCTTGCGGCCTGAGCCTGAGACATCGCCTCGCGTCTTCGTCCCCACGGTCCCGGCGCGAGCGTTCGCCATGAAATTCCTCACGGCGGCATGAATCAACGGCTCGTTCAGCTCCGCGCCGAAAATAGCATCGGATAATTCAAGGTCGCCGACCTCTTCATTCTTCAGATTGCGCACCTTCACGGTAGGCATAGCTCACTCCGTTCGAGTCAGGAGTCTGGAGAGTCATGAGTCCAGAGTCAAAATCGGTTTGCGGACTCCAGACTCTAGACTCACGACTCCAGACTATTTCTTCTTCTGTCTAGCAGATTTCTTGATAACCACGACGCTGCCGGATGCGCCCGGCACTGCGCCCCGCACCATCAACAGGTTGTTCTCGACATCCACGCGCGCCACGGTCAAGCTTTTCACCGTCACACGCTCGTCGCCCATGTGACCCGAAGAGCGCGTGCCCTTGATGACACGCGACGGGTAGGCAGACTGGCCGATTGAGCCGGGCCTGCGCACGTTCATAGAGCCGTGCGATTCCGGGCCACGGCTGAAGTTGTGGCGCTTGACCGTACCGGCAAAACCACGTCCTTTGGAGCGCCCGATGACATCGACCATGTCGCCATCGCTGAACAGATCGACGAGCACCTTATCGCCCACGTTCATCCCGCCGTTTGCTTCGTCAAGGCGAAACTCTTTCAGGATGCGGGTCGGAGGAAGGCCATTGCCAGTCTTCTCGAAGTGGCCGCGCATGGGCTTGTTGACGTTCTTCAGCTTGACGGGTTTGTCCTCGACCAGACCCAACTGGACGGCGTCGTAGCCGTCGCGCCCAGCCGCACTCTTCTTCTGCACCACGACGCACGGCCCCGCTTTGATAACCGTCACGGGAGTAACCGTGCCATCTGCCGCGAACAACTGCGACATGCCGACTTTTCTACCGATGATTCCGTTAATCATCTCTCAACCTCAGTCTAGAGTCCGAGAGTCTGGAGTCACGAGTCTACAAGCCAGTTTTTTGACTCCAGACTCTCGGACTCTCGGACTCCAGACTTATTTATTTACCTATCCTTGCCGAACGCTTTGATTTCCACATCGACGCCCGCCGGAAGGTCAAGCTTCATCAGCGCGTCAACCGTCTGCGGCGTCGGGTCCAGGATGTCCATCAGACGCTTGTGCGTTCTGATCTCGAACTGCTCGCGCGATTTTTTATCGACGTGCGGCGAGCGCAACACCGTCCACTTGTTCTTCAAAGTGGGGAGCGGGATCGGCCCCGCGACGCGCGCGCCCGTTCGTTTGGCCGTCTCGACAATCTCAGAGGTGGACTGATCCAGCACCCTGTGATCGTAAGCCTTGAGTCTGATTCTGATCTTTTCGTTCAGCATAATTGTTTGTCCGTTGTCCGTGGTCAGTTGTTTTTATTTCTCTTATCTCAGAAAACTTTTCAAGCTGCCGTAGAGAACAACGGACAACTGACTACTGACCACTGACCGCTATTCAACGACTTCGGAGACAGTGCCCGCCCCCACCGTCCGGCCTCCCTCTCGGATCGCAAACCTTAAGCCCTTCTCCATCGCTATCGGCGCGATCAACTCGATCTCCATCGCCACATTATCCCCGGGCATCACCATCTCT